>JBBDSA010000016.1:2592-177728 GCA_040905165.1 Cyclobacteriaceae bacterium
CGGCCCTCCCGGCTTTTGGGCCGGGATGCTCTGAACCAACTGAGCTAAACTCCCATATTATCTTTTCGTTGACTCCGGCCTCCGGCCCTCCCGGCTTTTGGGCCGGGATGCTCTGAACCAACTGAGCTAAACTCCCAATCAAATTGGAATGCAAATGTAGCCTTAATTTTTTTTGAGGCAAACAATTAATTGGTTTTTATTTAAAATTTAATCCTTTTTTTTATTGGGAATAGAGGGCTAAATTGAACGGCGCATTCAATTTCACTTTCTTTCTTTAATGAGGCAAATGATTTTTATTTTTTAATTGAAAATAAAAATAATTAAACGTAAATTAAATATTTGCGAAAAGTATTTTTTAGTTATAAAAACTCATATAACTATATAATAAGTTTCAATTTCTTACTATTTTTATATACAGATGGACGTCAGGGGGAATGTTATTGATGGTTCCCCTACAGATGATATGATGACACGCTCTAAACAACATAAGGAACTTATCCATCATCAATCCCCTTGAAGTCCATACACGCGGTAAGGGAATTGAATTCAAATATTTATAGAATATTTTCAATAGGCTTCAAATCAATCTTAAATTTTAAATTTTAGTTATGAAATGAAAGAATTTGAAAAGTGGTTTTTATGAAAGATGTTGTATATTTCTCGAGAAAATTTGAATAAAAGGGAAATTAATCACTAACAATTCAGGTTTCAGATTCGAAAAAATGAAAAAAACAGCGCAGAGGCGGTCAAGAATAGTAGAATTTTTGGATAGGGATGGTCAGGTGAATGTGGCTGATTTAAGCCATGAATTCGGGGTTAGTGAAGTGACCATCAGAAACGATTTGAGTAATTTGGAAAAAAACAAGTTATTGATAAGGGCCCACGGTGGGGCTTTTAAAACCAATTCGTTGGCCATACCTATAACCGAAAAAAAGAAGATCAATCAGTCGGCAAAAAATGCGATAGGAAAGGTGGCCGCCCAATTGATACAGGAAAATGATTCTATTATTCTGGATTCAGGTACCACAACCTTTGAAATTTCCAATAACCTTGGCGGTTTTAAAAAACTTTCGGTAATCAGTAATTCCTTGAATATTATCAATAACCTCTCTAATTATAAAAATCTGGACCTGATGGTGCCTGGAGGATTTTTGAGGGAGTTTTCCATGTCATTGGTAGGTCCTATGGCCGAAAGGAATTTCAAACAGTTGCACTGCAATAAACTTTTCCTGGGTGTGAACGGCTTCAAGTTTGACATAGGAATTTATACCTATCAAATGGAAGAAGCCTATCTAAACCAATTGATGATTGAAATCGCAGATGAAGTCATTATCGTGGCCGATGCTTCAAAATTCAAAAAGATAGGATTTGCTTTCATAGCAGGATTCAACAAAATCCACAAGGTAATTACCGATGATCAGGTGGACCAGGAATCATTAAATATGCTTAAAAGAAACAACGTGGAAGTTATTATTGCCAAATAATAACAATGATGGATGTCTAATGCAACACCATGGTTTTTGGCCATTGAAATTTACTTTCATTTCCATTGGCATCGAGGGCAGTAGTGGAAATATGGTACCTGGCAAAACCGGTTACTGGAAAACGAAAGGTAAACACCCCATCCTCTTTTTCAATGTCTCCGTCAAATCCATCGTCAAGGAGGGTGGCTTTCAAAATTTCTCCTGACCCATCAGTTGCCTCAAGTCTCGCCTTTACGGAGGTGATTTTCCCCCCATCCAGAAATTTGGCTTCAAGGGTATTGCCACTGCCCATTTTCATCCATTCCAATTGGGGTGGGGTGGTATCTATTCCCGAAATGTTAATGGTAACTTCTCCCCGGATGATATGGTGATCCGGATAATCCGGCAACCAATATTCCGCAAAAAATTTGACCTTGTGATCCTGGGGGGTTTGTGTGCTTATGTCCAGGACATTGTATTTTTCTGAGGCTCCAACATGATCGTAATTGGACCAATTGATGGACTTCCTAATAGGGTTTCCATCAGGATTAATGTAGGGATCATTGGTTTTCAATTGGGTCCGGTGGAATACCCCATCTTCTTTTACTAAAATGACGATGGATTCACCCGGATTCGCAATACCGTCCCCATTTCCATTACCCAAATAAACTTCTTCTGTATCAGTTCCACCTGATGCCACTGTAAAAGATTTCCCGTCTGCAATGGTGAATTCCCAACTTGGGCCAGCCGATTTTACGGGTATAGTCAAGTCATCCAACCATTTATTGCCAACCTCATCTTCAATGGTAACTTTAAAATGTACCATTTCAATTTTCTTATCCTTAACAATAAACCGAAAGGGAACGGTAGAAGCCAAAAATTCCTGAGGATTGATCGAATTAAACCGGGAAGGTTGATTCAATATCACCACCTCTTTTTGGGTGGACTCCAACCCAATCACAATATTTTTGGCAGTACCTGATCCGTTATTAATCAAAATTGTGGAGAAATCAGCCTCCTTATTATGGGTCAACCAATCTATTCCTTCCAAATGGAAGCGGGTTCTTAAAATGGGTTGGGATTCCCCCTTTTTAAGGATTCCAACATCTTTTAGCCCTCCATTGTGTGCCACCTTAACCCGTCCCTCCTGGTTGCTTTTAACCAATTTTTCAGAGAAACTATTGTTTTTATGATCAAAATAAAAAACCTGATATTCCGTATTGGGATCATATTTCGGAGCAGTTTCCAGGGATAACTTAAAATTGGCCATGGGTTGTCCATCCGGTAAATGGGGCCTTATCGAAGTTTGGAAACCATCGGTTTGGACATTTTCCAGGACCGTAAAGCCAGGAAGATTCCTATCTGTAAAAACTTGGTAATCCCAGACCGAAAAAGTGGGATATACATCTATATGGTCCCACTGGGTAGGCTTTTCGGGTGGGTTTTGAAAACTATCTTTTAAAAACCCAAACATATCACCTAAGCCCACAGTGGCATGCTCCCCTTCGTAAATTCGGTATTCATAATTATCCAGCACCTGTGTCCACACCTTATTCATATCCTTATGATAAGCCCGGATAAAATCCTCATCTCCATAATGCAGGCGAAGGTTAATCCCACTGTAATTTTTATACATTTCTTCATGCCGGTATTCTACAGGAAATTCCCGTGGTCCGACAAAAAATTCCGTAGAACCACAAAAATTTCCGATGGCCGAGATAAGGTCAGGGTATTTGCCCCCAATCCAGAAGGCCATGAACCCACCCATGGATAACCCCGAGATGGCACGATTTTCCCGGTTGGGAAGGGTCCTGAACTGGCCATCTATATGGCTCACCAATTCCGGGAAATAAAGTGGAAATTGCCGATAAGTTTCCACGGGGCTAATGTTATAGGGCCTTTTATAATATTCCTCTTCAGGGGTTCTGTTGTAACCATCAGGTTTTACTACAATGACATCATTGTTGGCCACAAAATTGGCAATATTATCTCCTCCATTGCTATCCCCTTCATCTGCCTTCGAATCTTCCATATCACCATAATACCTTTGGGACCATCCATGGTAAAAATAAATTACCGGGTATTTTTTATCAGGAAAGCTGCGGTAACTGGCAGGTAAAAAGATCCGGTAATTCCGGAATTCTCCAAACACATGGCTATAATGGGATTGATCGATAATGGAAATTTCCTGAGCCATAAGGCTAAATGAGAAGCTACCCATCATTATTATCCATAGCAACAGGATCCTCCAAAAATGTTTTTTCAAACGGTGTATTTTTAAGTTCATGTTAATTTCATTTTTTTATTGAGAGACATGATCAAAATCCCCTGAGGAAAAATAGCGGAAACAAATGGTTTTATTCTATTACCTGTATATGAAATTTTTTAGGAATGGCTTTGAATGGTACCCAAATTGACAAGGCTATATTTGGCTATTTTAAGCAAAAACTTTCATTTAATATTTATAAATCTATAAAAAACTTCAAAAACTTTCAATAAAATTAATTAATGTTTTAAATTCAAAAAGTATTATTTTAAGCTTATTTTAAAAAATGTTCCCTAAATAGTATCTATGGTCCAGGAATTTTATTGTTCAATAAATGCCAATTTTGATTGACTTATGGATTCATGTTGTTTTGACAAAATTTAACCATTCCGCTGTAATTCAACAGTTTTAAATAGATAGGAAAATGAAAATAAGTTTAAGTTACAATTTTTTTTGTGGGAGTTTCTTTCTCATGGCATTTTATTCCTATTCGGTTTTAGCCCAATATGTACAAAAGGAGCATCAAAATATTACAGAAGGAATGATTCCCGTGGAAAAACAGGGGAATTATGACCGGGCTGGCGTTACCTACATGTTGGTAAATGACATTTCAAGTCCCCGGTCTGCCATTTTTTTGGGGAAAGATGTGACCTTGGACCTCAATGGTTACACCATCACTTTTGCAGATACCACCTACCAGCAGCTTCCCAATTTCAGTTTTGAAAAGGGCCTGGAATCCTGGGATATATCAAGGGCGCCAAATGCCAAAATTGTAGGAAAGGAAGTCCATGTTTTGGTTGGTGACAGCGTTCTTAGCCTGTCTAAAGGTGAAGAAATCGTTTCAGAATACATCCATTTACCCATTGAAAACCGCTCTTACCTGGCCATGGTGGGGGTGGGGAAAATGGAAATGAGTGTTAGCATTTTTGTGGAAGATGAAAAAGGAAGAACGGTCATTTGCAACACCCAATACCAAGACGGTAAGAGGCAGAGCAGTCCCATTGAAAAACGGTCCCCCAGATTAGGAGGAGGTTTTGTCTTTGCTCATTTGAATGGTTTGGAATCGAGGAAATACCGAATCAGGGTAAGGGCTGAAACCGATTGTTTGCTGGATCATATTGATATAAGGCCTTCTATGGATGTAGGCATAGGGATAGTTGGCGATACGCATTCCTTAGGTCACAATGATCATTTGTATGAGGACAAACATACCGCATTCTTTGATTATTCCTTGGATCCATTGCTCTCCAGCCCCCTTCCCGGAATCCCCCAAGTGAAAGGCAAAGGGACGGTAACCATTAGAAATGGTGTCATTAAAAATGGGGTGCCAGGCGCCATCAGTTTCGGAATTCAATCTACTGCTAGTGATGTTGAGGTTATTTTGGATAATATTAAAATAATCAATTCGGGTATCAATGCCACCGCAGCTGACCTGCTGCATGCCACCATCACCAATAGTACCTTTGATGTGGACAATCCCTTTATAATTAATAGGCATGGCTCACAGTTTTATGGCGTTGATCTCAGAGGAGAAAAATCATCTGAGGTTTCTTATTCAGCATTTTTTGGAGGGCAAGGTTGCCTGGTGTTTAAAGGAAATTCCAGCAAAATTCATCATAATTTATTTGTAAACCGGCAAATGGTTACCAACCATTACAGCATTATGGCCATGGGGGACAGTTCCCTGATTTTTGACAATATCATACAACCGGAAATCGGTTCAGGAATTGAAATCTACAAGCACCGTGGAATTGAAATTTTCAACAATGAAATCCATACAAAGGCTTCGCCTCCAACATCTGAATATGGGCATGAAACCTACAGCACCACTGCCATTCGTATAGCGGACTACAATGCCTTGCCTGGATCCGCAGAGGGCTGTTTTGGTAACAAAGTTTACAATAATAAGATTTTGGTATCAGGATTTGATTTTCCGGAGTTTCCTGATTATGTACCTATGGCATGGGCTGTTTTTTACAGTGCCAGTGGAGGGCAAAATGAAATTTTCGGAAATGAAATTTGGGTAGATGATAAAAATTTGGGCTTGAAAAATGAAACCTCGGCTTTTTACATAGGAGGGGGTTCCATTGGTGGCCTGTTTTATGAAAACCGGATTACGACAAATGTCCCTGCTGCCTGGGTAGCCTCACCCTATGGAGCGGCTAAAGACACTCAAATATCCCGCAATACAATTATGAAAGCGGATGATGCATTGGGAGTTTTTCCTACGATTAGGATGGGTTGGTCAGGTAATTCCCGAAGTATAGCGGAAGGCATTGATCTGAGATCCAATATTTTGAAAGGAATGGAGTTTGGCATTAATGCCACGGACCAGTTACATGGATATTCCCTGTGGTGGACTTTAAAAGTTAAAATTAACCAACCGGAAGAGGAAGGGGGTCCTGGTAAGGAGATTCTTATCCTGGATCGTAATGGGGAAGAAGTGTTTATTTTGAAACCGGAAAAGGGTAAGAAGGTATATGAAGTGGAATTAAAGGAATTCTCAGTTGTAAGAGGTAAAAAGACCATCTATTCTCCCTATACCTTAAAATCAGCTTCCATTGAAGAACGAATTGATCTCGATCAAAACAGAGAAATCGATTTTACTTTCCAGAAATAAATTTTCCCTTAACCGTCATCCGAAATATTTTTTCATTTCATTATTCTTTTAATTTTTTTTTATTTCAAGTTTATTTGTTAGTAAATGAATTCTAAAGAGTAAAAGAAATACCTGCCCTGAACCATCTTCCGGGCATTTGCACCGTGCCAGCTTCAATATAGTCTGTATTACTGATATTGGAAACTTCTGCAAAGAATCCAGGTATTTTTAGCCGGTTAAAATCCATCCGGGCATCCAGTAAAAAATAAGGATCTAAAGTCATCCTTTCAAGGTAACGGCTCTTGATGGTCAACTCCCAATTCTTTTTGAAATCCAACTGAATGCCTCCAATTAGCTGATGGCGAAGGGCATTGAGGGAATACCGGGATTCCTGGCCTTCCTGTTCCACCAAATCAGCATCTATAAAATTATAGGATA
The DNA here is from genome assembly GCA_040905165.1 of Cyclobacteriaceae bacterium. GTDB lineage: Bacteria > Bacteroidota > Bacteroidia > Cytophagales > Cyclobacteriaceae > Cyclobacterium. The sequence goes on from JBBDSA010000016.1 coordinate 9,359, forward strand.
GGGAGATTTCTTTGATATTAAGGGATCGATTTCCAGACGAAAACTGGTAGGTAAATCCTGTTTCCAATCCCTGAAAATTTACTTTATTGAAATTTTGGGGTTGCCAGGGACTGGTTTCATCAGGCCGGGTCCATTCAATTAAGTTATTGGTTTTCCTGCTAAAATATACCAGTTCGGCCCTTAGTCTTTTTTTGGTCAGTTTAAGCCCCCCTTCATAATTTTTGGCTTTTTCCGGTTCCAGTTGGTCGTTGCCGATGTTGGTGGGCCCCACATAATATAGGTCAGTATAGGTGGGTATCCTAAAGCTGATGCCAAAATTGGCATAGGTCCTGATCATTGAGGAGACCTGGTAACCTATCTCTGCTCCGGGAAAATATTTCCAGTCATATTCATCATAATAATTGGCGTAAATACCTGCCCTGAGATCTCCTTTTTTTAAAAACTCCATCCGGTGTTCCAGGAAAGCGCCAAGTAATAACCTGTCCCTTTCTCCCAAATTGTTGCTGCTGATCGATTCCTGTCTTCCTTCCGCCCCAAACCCCAAGGCACCCAATCCTAAAGCATGCCTTCCATTGAGCTCCAGAGCCACCACATCGGTGGTATGGTTGTTTTGGAAAAAGGAAGGATCTTCCCGCACCAGTCTGAATTCGTCGATATTTCTTCGCCAATATGCCCGGGTATTGATGAAAGTAGTTTCATTTTCAAAACTATGGCTTAAAGCTGCAAGGTAGGTTTGGACACTTTCCCATTGATCCGGAAAGGCGCTGGTATAAAATCCATTGGCTCCGAAATCCCTGGTAGCGTGGGCCATCATCAATTTTATTAAATTAAATTGGTTGAGATCGATTCCCCCTTCATAAAATATGTTGGTTACCTTATAATCTGAATTGTGCCAATGGCCCTCACTGGCATCATGGGAAATGGAAAAAGTTTGCTTATAACTGGAAATCGGTAATGATACTGCCAGGGATCCTCCCCTCATGCCAAAATCCCCTCCAAACAGCGCGGAATTCACAGCGAAATTTTCGGGTAGTTCGGTAATGATATTGATGGCTCCTGTATAAGCATTTTGCCCGTAAATCCTTGAAGCGGGTCCCTTTAGTACATCTATCCTTTGGATACTTGCCAAGGGTATGGGTACATTCATCATATGATGCCCTGTCTGCGGATCCGAAAGTTTTATCCCATTGACCAGCAAGAGGGTTTGCTCGAATGAACCTCCTCTGATCCCTATATCCGCTTGAACCCCACTTACACCCCTTTGTCGTACGTCTATCCCAGGGGTAAAAGCCAGAATTTCCTGAAGACTTCGCGCAGGAGTGGTTTCTATGGCTTTTCTATGGATGATACTGATGTTTCTCGAACTCTTACTGAATGGTATTTCTAATCGGTTTTCTTTGATAACCACCTCTTCCAAGTCATATTCCGTACTGTCAATTTGGGCATGCGTGGAAAACCATACAAATAGCAATAAGACAGGGGTAATTTTTTTTTTCATAGGGGAGAAAGGTTAGGCGATCCAAATTACCAGGCTATTTAATTAAAAAACAAATCCGCATCATAAAATTTGGGAAAATTTAAAATTTTGGATTCGGATCAATAAAATGTCCATGATCCTTATTTTTACCCATTTTGTTAGTTTAGGTCCGGAAAACCCTTGAATTAGAATTCCCTCTTATCAAAAAATGATTTAATTTTTTTTGGTGTAAGGAGGTTTAGGTATTTTAGCAAAAAAATACCTATTAATTACTTATGAATCACAAAACCATAAATTATTTTGCGATATTATTCCTGCTGATCTACTTTAACCAGCTTCACGCACAGGAAGTAAATGAAAATAAGCAGGATGTTTTTAACGAATTTACCTATAGGCAGGGCTCGCTCTACCGGTCTGCCTCCGGGAAACCAGGACCTGGGTACTGGCAAAACGGGGCTGATTACAACCTGGAAGTGACGTTGGACGAAGACGGGCATAAAATCATAGGAAAGGTGGACATCCATTACACCAACAATAGTCCCGAACCCTTGAATTTTGTCTGGATACATTTAGAGCAAAACCGTTTTAGGAAGGATTCAAGAGGGACCCTCACCACGCCCATTCAGGGGAACAGGTATTCTGGCGACATAGACGGGGGATATACCATCAGTAATGTAAATGCCAAGCTGTCCAAAAGAGGGAGTAAGGTTTCGGGAAAGTACTTGATAGAAGATACCCGGATGCAGTTATTTTTTGATGAACCCCTTCCTGAAAATGGTGGTGAAGCTACTATTTCCATGAATTTCGAATATAAAATTCCTGAAAAAGGAATGGATAGAATGGGTAGGTTGAAAGTGGAGGACGGAACCATCTATGCCCTTGCACAGTGGTACCCAAGGGTAGCCGTTTTCGATGATGTTCAGGGATGGAATGCAGAGCCGTATTTGGGTGCAGGGGAATTTTACCTGGAATATGGCGATTTTGATTACAAGGTGACGGTTCCATATGATCATATTGTAGTGGGTTCAGGAGCGCTGCTCAATGCCAATGAAGTTTTGACCAAAACCCAGATTGAAAGGATGGGAAGCGCTTCGGCAAGTGACAGTACCGTTTATATTGTAACACCTGAGGAGGTGAATCAGCCAGAGAAAACACGCCCAAGGCAGGAAGGTACACTGACCTGGCATTTTAAAATTGAAAATGCCAGGGATGTTGCTTTTGCTTCCTCCAAAGCTTTTATTTGGGATGCTTCCAGGATAAATCTTCCAAGTGGCAAAAAAGCCATGGCCCAATCGGCCTATCCACCAGAAAGTGATGGTCAAGATGCCTGGGGGAGATCCACGGAATACAGCAAAGCATCCATTGAGCATTATTCTGAAAAATGGTATGAGTATCCCTATCCAGTGGCGGTAAATGTGGCAGCAGATATCAACGGGATGGAGTATCCGGGATTGAATTTCTGCAGTTATAAAAGTAAAGAGGGCTCACTGTGGGGGGTGACGGATCATGAGTTTGGGCATAACTGGTTCCCCATGATTGTAGGAACGAATGAAAGAAAGTATGCATGGATGGATGAAGGCTTCAACACTTTTATTAATCATTACAGTTCTGAGGAATTTAATGAGGGTGAATACGGCTCAAATTTGGATCAGACCAGAAGGTATACCAATTGGCTTACCAACCCTGACAGAGAGGGAATAGACACATACCCTGATGTGGCCAACACCTCTAATCTTGGAATGATCGCTTACATGAAGCCGGCCATGGGTTTGGTGGTGTTGCGCGAATATATTTTAGGGGAAGAACGGTTTGACAATGCTTTTAAAGCTTATATCAAAAGCTGGGCTTACAAACACCCGCAACCCACTGATTTTTTCAATATAATTGAAAATGAAGCCGGGGAAAATCTGTCCTGGTTTTGGAAATCCTGGTTCTATGGTACAGACAATATTGACCTTGCGGTGGAAGATGTGGTGCCTTATGGAAACAATCAAGTCGTGATCCTATCCAATAACGGAGGGGTTCCCATGCCGGTAAAATTGGAATTGACCTATGAAGATGGTTCGGTGGAATTGGTGACCTTACCTGTGGAGATCTGGCAAAGAGGCAACCAATGGAACTACCTTCATCAAAGTGGTAAAAATATAAAGTCCCTTCAGATAGATCCGGATAAAATACTTCCGGACATCAATATTGCGAATGATAAGTGGCCGGTAAATATTTATGAATAACCATCAAATAGGCAGCCCGTGAGCTGCCTATTTTGGTTTTTTTAAAAGGGTTTTATTGCCTTTTACACTAGGTGGGTAGTATTCCAAAGTTTAAAATTCATCATTGATTTCTAACCAATAACCATCCGGGTCCTGAATATAAATCTGTTTTACGCCGTCAGGACGGATGTTAATTTCACCTTTGTTACCAGGAGCATCTTCAAATGGAATGTCCTCTACCGCTAACCTTTCGATAAATTTGTCCAGATCAGCCACACTGAAACACAAATGATTGGTTTTATTGATGCTTGGATTGGTCCATGGGGTTTCCCTTTCAATCAAGTGAAGAGATAATCCTTCACCAATTTCAAACCAGGTATGTAATCCATCTTTAAAAGGCTCTTCGATTTTTTTAATACCAACCGTTTTTTCATAAAACTGACTGCTTTCCTTAAGGTCTTTTACATAGACGGAAACATGATTGATCTTAGTTTGGCTTTTGGCGCTCATCGTTAAGGATAATATTATAATTAGAACAAAGATATTTTTTATGGGCATTATTAATGTAGTTTTTCTTGGTTTGAAATAAATTAAAATAAAAATGGATTTTTAAAATAGGTTAATATAAAAAAAGCCAAGAATTACTTCTTGGCTTTTAAGCTCTTCACTGAACATCATTCTTCAACAATGGCCAGACTTTCTGCTTTTTGTAGTAATTTGATGGCCTGTTGGTAAATTTCATTGTTTTGATTGAAAATTTTATAGAAAGCATTTTCATCATAAATGTTCCTTGCCAGGTAAGCCTTGATTAATGTTTTCAGATAAGGTTTGGATTTTTCAAAATCCTTATCATTAAATTTTACCTCATTGGATTCACCTAATTGGACCAAATCTTCCAGCATGGCATTGGATACTTCAAAGTTGCTGTAGTATTCTTCGAAGGTCATGGATTCAAATTTCTTTTTGTTTTTATCCTGATAATCCAAAATGAATTCCCTGGGAGATTCTGATGAAAACAAACGATTAACATAGCTACTGGTCAGGCTGGTATCTAAAGGCACAAAATAGTCCGGCATGATACCCCCTCCCCCGTATACTGTTCTTCCTTTAACGGTTTCATATTTCAGGCTATCATCAAAACTGATGCTATCGGCACTGAAAAATTCCCCATGTTCCAGACGGTTGATAAAATCCATGCTGTAATCCTCTTCTCCTTCCCCATAAGGTTTCTGGATCGAACGTCCCGAGGGCGTGTAATACCTGGCAATTGTCAGCCTTAATTCTGCCCCATCAGAAAGATCTATGGGCATCTGTACCAAACCTTTGCCAAATGACCTTCTACCAACTATTAATCCCCGGTCATTATCCTGAATGGCCCCGGCCACAATTTCTGATGCTGAGGCACTTCCTTCGTTCATCAGTACGACCAACGAACCCTCTTCAAAGTCACCTGGCCTTACGGCATAGGCTTTTTGGCTGTACCTTTTTAATTTTCCTTCCTGGGAAACGATTATTGCATTATTTTTTAAAAATTCATCTGCAATATTGATGGCATGGGTCATGTAACCCCCGGGATTGTTTTGCAGGTCCAATATCAATCTGGTCATGCCTTTTTCCTTCAGCTCCGATAAAGAACTTTTAAACTCATCATGGGTGGTGGCAGCAAACCTCGTAATTTTTATATAACCAGTTTCATCATCGATCATATAGGTGGCATTAACGCTGTATTGAGGGATTTTATCTCTGGTAATGGTAAAATCCAATAAATCCTGATGTTGTTTTCTTTTGATTTCAACATCCACTTTACTTCCTTTTGGGCCCCTTAACAAGTCAAATACATCTTCGTTGGTAACTCCTGTCCCTGCAACGGTCTCCCCATCCACTTTTATGATCTGATCCCCTGATAACAAACCGATTTTCTCTGAGGGCCCCCCTGTTATCGGGGAGACCACATATATCGTATCCTTAAATATTCCGAACTCTATGCCGATACCATCAAATTCGCCTTCCAACCTGGATTTTTCCAAGACGGCGTCCTCTGCTGGAATATAGCTTGAATGAGGATCCAACTTCCCTAACATTTTTTCAATGCCGAATTCCACCAATTCATTGGTGTCGACACTGTCCACATAGTCCCTGTTGATATAGGTAATGATTTCCTGCAATTTGTAAATGGCAGATTTTAAATCATTCCTATCCGATTTCGGTTCAGCAAATGTCGCTCCTATCCAAATCCCGGCCGAAATGCCCAGGGCAAGAAAGATGGGAAGCCTTATTTGTGATTTTGTGTTTTTCTCTAGACTCACGTTTTTTCCAATTTAATATGATAATACGAGGAAATGGGCCCCTTAAATTTAATTGATTTTTATCAAATATACAATTTAACATGAATTTGAGGCGTTTCGTTTAGATAAACGTAATAAAATAAAAATCGATGCCGTAGGGTACCATTTTTTAAGTTAATTTATTTTAATTTTGTATCGATGTTTCCTTCAGAAAACCTACATAAAAAATCAATCGGGGAATTGGTCCGAGCCAATTTCGGGCTGGCGGGGATTTTGCATAATTTTGGCATCAGCTTTTTCCAACATGAACAAAATTCCCTGGAGGAGGTATGTTCCAATCATAAGGTTAATCCAGCTCAGGTCATTTCAGCTTTGGAAAACTGGGCAAAAAACATTGAACCAACCACTGAGGAACTTTACCTTCATCCCGTAGAAGTTTTGGTTGGTTACCTGAAGAAAAAACACCGCTACTTTATCCGGCAGGAATTACCATTCTTATCCAGCATGGTGGAAGGTATCCTGGCAGGTCCAAAATATGAGGGTTTGCTGGCTGATTTAAGGTTGATGTTCCCCCTTTTTGTTGATGATTTTATCCATCACATTCACGAGGAGGAAGATACCCTATTTAAAAGAATTGCCGATTTTCAGAAAATCGATAAAAATGGGATCCCACTGGCAGATGCGGTGCAAATATTTGAGCTGCCGGCCATTAAAAATATGGCAATGGAACATGAAGACCATGATGATGAAATGGAAGGAATCAGAAAATTGACTTCTGATTATTATTTAATTGAAGCCGCACCCATGGCCATGAAAATCCTATATTACGAATTACAAAAACTGGAGAATGAATTGATAATACATGCCAAAATTGAAAACGACCTGTTGTTTCCCAAGGCAGTTGAATTGGAAAAAGAGGTGAAAAGAAAACTTTTATCCTTAATAAAATTGAATTAATGGGAAGGATTTTGGCCATAGATCTGGGAACCAAAAGAACCGGACTGGCCGTTACAGACCCTTTGGCTATTTTGGCCAATCCTCTGGAAACCATACCCACCCACAACTTGTTACCTTACCTCAAGGGTTATCTTGAAAAGGAGAATGTTGCCGCCATCCTTTTGGGTTATCCGATGTCCCTGGATGGGAAGCCTACAGGCATGACCGCACCCGTGCTGAAAATGAAAGAAATCTTGGCCAGGAAATTTCCGGACAAGAAAATTGAATTGGTGGATGAAAGGTTTACCTCCAAAATGGCCATGCAATCCATGATCACCATGGGCAGCAAAAAAAAAGACAGAAAAGAAAAAGCAGGTAACCTGGATAAAATCAGTGCTGCCATCATATTACAAACTTATTTGGATAAATTATGATCTATCCTATCGTGGCTTACGGTAATCCAATTTTAAAAAGAGAAGCATCAGATATCAGTGAAGGAGAAGATGTCAACAGTTTGATCGCCGACATGTTTGAGACCATGGAAAGGGCTAATGGGGTCGGTTTGGCCGCCCCTCAAATCAATAAGGGCATCCGGTTGTTTGTGATGGACAGCCATTTGATGTTAGAGGAAGAAGATGAGGAAAAGGGGGTGAGAAAAGCATTTATCAATCCGATCATTCTGGATGAATATGGTGATAAATATAATTTTGAAGAAGGTTGTTTGAGCATCCCTGAGGTCAGAGCAGAAATCACCAGGCCCGAAAAGCTCACCATAGAATATTTTGATGAAAACTGGAATCTTCGGGAGGAAGAATTTTCGGGAATGGCTGCCAGGGTAATTCAGCATGAATACGACCACCTTGAAGGGATTCTATTTATCGATTATTTAAAGGGCTTGAAAAAAAGACTGGTGAAAGGTAAACTTCTGGACATCAAAAAGGGCAAGATCCCCACAGACTACAGAATGGTATATCCTTAATTCCTGGGGAAGTTGCGGATTTTACCTATTTACATAAACTAAATCGTAGATTTCATGAATAACCTTGTCTTGGCTTTGTTCCAGTCCAATCTTTATTGGCAGGATCGAGTGGCCAACCTTGCCATGTTTGAGGAAAAAATATGGGAATTGGATCAGAGTGTAGACATTATTGTCTTGCCGGAGATGTTTACCACCGGTTTTACCATGAATACTACTGGCTTTAGTGAACCAATGCATTTCCATACCACCAAATGGATGCAACAGATGGCAGCTCAGACTAAATCCATCATCACCGGGAGCCTGATTATTAGTGATGGCGGAAAATTTTTCAACAGATTGCTGTGGGTGATGCCGGAAGGACAGGTTAAATATTATGACAAGAGGCATCTGTTCAGAATGGCAAAGGAAGACAACCATTTTGATATGGGAAGAAAAAATGAAATTATTGAATGGAAAGGGTGGAAAATTCTTCCCCAAATCTGCTATGACCTTCGATTCCCTGTTTGGTCCAGAAACCAGGTCAGCCCCAAGGGAGAATTGGAATATGACCTTTCCTTTTACGTGGCTTCCTGGCCCGCCTCAAGAGTGATGGCCTGGGATGCATTATTAAAAGCCAGGGCAATAGAAAACCTGTGTTATTCTATTGGGGTCAATAGGATCGGAACAGACGGTAATGGCGTGGCCTATTGCGGTCATTCAGCCGCCTATGATTTTAAAGGTAATCAATTGGCCTTTGCAGGAGTGCAAGAAATGGTACTCACGGTATCGCTAAACAAAAATGAACTATTGGATTACCGTCGAAAATTCCCTGCCTGGATGGATGCGGACAACTATGAAGTAAAATAAATTTCATGGGTTAACCAATAGCTTTTTATAAATTCTGTTCTGCTGATGATCGGTGATTTCCAAAATATACAAACCGGGATTTAAGCCAAATAGGGAGATGGATTTTTCACTGCCTCCCGGAATATTGAGGTGCTCATGCACTATTTTTCCGGATAAATCGACGATTGTTAAGTTGACGTCTCTATTAGAAATAATTTTTACCTCATCCTCAGCCGGATTGGGGTAAATCAGTACCTTCAAATTATCTACCTGCCCGGGAGTTTCCTGATTTACCGACTTTAAATATTCCACCCCACCAGCCCTTGTTCCGATTAATAAACCAGGGCTGTCTTCAAAAATTCCTGGAATAAAGGTGATCCAGGAATTTCTTCCAAACCTTGATTCTGAAAATATATCTTCACCAATTTTCATGGCTACGGGGTGCTTTTCGCCGTCAGACATAAAATCAATGGCATTCATTAAAACACCCCTTTGGTCTATCGCCATCAATTCAGGTATGGGACCGGAATCAACGGCAACTGATAAGCCCCTGGAAACCGGGTTGTCAGAAAATTCCAAATAATTTTCTTCCATCAATTCCAAAACTATTCCATCTTCCAACTGGGCTGAAAATAATACCAATTCGCCCGTCTGCCGCGCCAAAAGCATGTAATCCTTTTCACCATCATGGAAAAAATGAAGTTGGTCCAATCCCCGTAAAGTGAAATCCGGAAGAGAAAATGGCTGTAATTCCTCAGGAGTTTCACGAAAGGAATAGAACATTTTTTTTGTTGGGATATTGTTCCGGTATTCATCCCCGGTCACAATATGAAATTTCTTTCCTTGGGATGATTGAAAAAACTGGTGACTGAGCTCGGTTAATTGAAGTTGGGATAAGTTCAGGTAATCATTGGTTGCCAGCTGAAAACCGTTGTCCGTTAAGATAAAATGAAAGGCTTTGCCCAATACTTCTCCTCCCGACAGGCGATTGGCCGTGATCACCAGATTTCCATTCATACGCGTACCCTCAAAAGATGGACGGCCATTTTCGCCAAAATCCAACATTTCTTCCTGGAGGAAGGAACGGGTTTTTATCAAAGGACCGCCCACTAAAGACATCCGGTAAAGGCTTTGGCTGTAATCGATGTCAAAATTAAAGGAGCTTTCTGAAGAATTGGTGGTCACAATAAGATCTTCCCCTATGGGATAAGCTGCATGGAAAATCGGAAATTCCGGAAAAGGCCCAGCACCGGGAATGGACGTAGTAAACCCATCAAATTGAGGAATAGGGTCTGATCCTTTATTTTCCAAAAAATAAAGGGTAGTGCATTCATCCTGACCGATAAGCAAGTCCCTGACGCCATCTCCCGTAAAGTCCCTATAGAGCAGGGAATGACCTCCTGAATGCTGTACTTTATGGTTTTCCATTTTCTTTGCCTGATTAATGGGAAAACCTTCGCAGGTAAATCCAAAATTAATCTGACCGCAGTCACAAAATTCAAAAGCCCCCCAACGGACAATGGCAGGGGAAAATCCATCTATATCGTTTTCCTCTTTTCTTTCCTGGCTGGTATTTTTATAAAACTCCAGATAATCCCCAGTGGCAAAATTAAAGGTCAGGATATCCAAATCCCCATCCCCATCCAAATCCTGGATTAAGGGAATATCCAAAGGATTGGCGGTTAGGTTAGCCCCATTTTCTAAGCGCAGGAAATCCTGAGCAGTTTCCCATTCAGGAAATTTTGAACCGGTTGGGGATATATTTTTATAGGCTTTAATACCAAAAGGACTTCCGGTAAAAAGGTCTTTTTTCCCATCCCCATCATAATCTTCCAAGATCAAAAATCCGCTGATATCATTTGGGAAATGGAAAGTGGCATCAGGCAAATGGAGAAATTCATCATCTCCCTGTTGAAATATTTTAAGGGATCCTGCATTGATGTCCCAAATAACAAGCTCTTCCAACCCATTGCCGGTAACATCCATTTTTTGGATTTGGGCAGCATTGAGGCCTCCGGCGAAGGGCATACTTAACTTTTCGCCTGTCCATACTTCAATATCATTTCCAAATTGATAGGTTTTTTGACCATATAATAATTCGGTTGTCAATAGGGTAAAAAAAAGAATGATAAGATATTTCATTTTTAAGTTCAGGATAGATCCCTCCATTCATTTAGTAATTTAATTTTAAACGGTATTTATTGGAAGGGGATGTATTACTTTTGTCAAATTGCAGGAATATTTATCGAATGTGACAATATTGGTTCGTATTAAAAAATTGAAGAGGCCAATCAAAAATTTTTAATGAGCAATGATAAACCGAATTGAAGCACTATATGACCATTTCCGGCAGGGTAGTGGCATCAGTACAGACACCCGCAAAATTGAGAAGGGAAACCTTTTTTTTGCCTTGAAAGGGCCCAATTTTGACGGGAACCAATATGCAGATAAAGCCTTGCAGGCCGGTGCGGGCCTGGCCGTCGTGGATGATGAAAGCAGGGTAAAGGATTCCCGTTTTTTCTGTGTCAATGATGTTTTAAAGGCGCTGCAACAATTGGCCACCCACCACAGGAATCAATTTAATATCCCCATCATTGGACTGACAGGTTCCAATGGAAAAACAACTTCCAAAGAACTGATCAATGCCGTATTGTCAAAAAAATACCAAGTCCTGGCTACCAGAGGGAACTTAAATAACCATATCGGAGTGCCGCTTACGCTTTTGGAATTGAAAGAAAAAACCCAAATGGCCATCATTGAAATGGGGGCGAACAGGCAGGGGGAAATCATGGAGCTTTGTCAGATCGCAGGGCCTACTCATGGATTTATTACCAATATTGGTAAAGCTCATTTAGAGGGAATGGGGGGGGCTGAAGGTGTTCTTAAGACGAAAACCGAACTTTTTCAATTCCTATTGGATAATGGGGGTAAAGTTTTCATCAATACCCTTCAACCTATTTTCAATCCCATGAGGAAATGGTTTTCTGATGCGGTTTTGTTTCCGGGAGAAGAAGATTTTTGTCCGGTTAAATTCATGGGTGCAGATCCTTATGTTAAATTTTCAGTGAACAGTGAAAAGGAGATTTTTACCAGCCAATTGATCGGAGATTATAACTTTGATAACCTTGCTGCCGCTCTTTGCTTCGGTAAATTTTTTAAGGTGCCCATGCAGGAAGGAATTGATGCGGTGTGCCGGTATACCCCTGAAAACATGCGGTCTCAATTGGTGGAAAAAAGGAGTAACCTGATTATTTTGGATGCTTATAATGCCAATCCATCCAGCATGGAAGCAGCGCTAAAAGCTTTTGATTCCATGAATAGGAAAAAGCAAAAAATGGTAATTCTGGGAGACATGCTTGAATTGGGAGAAGACACAAAGGTGGAACATGAAAAGTTGGGAGAAATTTTGAATTCGATGGCAATTGATAAAATTTGTCTGACAGGCAAACTGATCCATTATGCATTGCCAAAAGTTCCAAAGGCGCTTTATTTTCCTGATCCATTTTCTCTTAGGAACTGGCTTCAGGATTCCAAATTGGAAAACCATCAAATCCTCATAAAAGGTAGCCGGGGAATGAAGCTGGAAGGATTCATGGATTTTATTTAATTAAAAAATGCTCCTTAAAATCAGGTCTTTGGAACCCGTTTCCAAAGACCTGATTAAGTTTTGACCCCATGCTTAGATGTGCAAGGCCCTGTTTTCTGTAGCGGCAAGACATGCTTCTTTGAACGCTTCCGTATAGGTGGGGTGAGCGTGGGACATTCTGGCAATGTCTTCGGCAGAAGCCCGGTATTCCATGGCCACCACTGCCTCAGCGATCAGGTCTGCTGCTCTTGGACCGATCATGTGTACGCCAAGGATTTCATCGGTTTTTGAGTCGGCCAAAACTTTTACCATGCCATCGATGTCTCCACTGGCCCGTGCCCTTCCTGAGGCCATAAATGGAAATTTTCCTGTTTTGAATTGGATCCCTTTTTCCTTTAATGCTTCTTCTGTATAGCCTACTGCCGCCACTTCTGGCCAAGTGTAAACGACGCCGGGGATCAATAGGTAGTTGATATGTGGTTTTTGTCCCGCAATTTGTTCCGCTACCAAAACACCTTCTTCTTCGGCTTTGTGTGCCAACATGGCCCCTTTTACCACATCCCCAATGGCATAAATATGATCCACATTGGTTTTTAAGTGTTCATCCACTTCCACCTGCCCTTTTTCGTTGATTATTAGGCCGGCGGCTTCCGGATTCAGCCCTTCAGTATATGGTTTTCGGCCAATGGCAACCAAAACATAATCCCCTTTAAGGGTTATTTCTTCTTCTTTGGAATTTTTTGCCTTTACAGTGACTTCTTTGCCCTTTCTTTCCACCCCGGTCACCTTGTGATTGAGGTGAAATTCAAAACCCAGTTTTTTTAGGGATTTTTGAAGTTCTTTTCCTAAAGTTTTATCCATGGTGGGGATAAGGGAATCCATGTATTCCACCACGGTAACCTTGGCACCTAGTCGGGCATATACAGAGCCTAGTTCAAGACCAATCACGCCCCCGCCGATTACTACCAAATGCTTGGGAACTTCCTTCAAATTTAAGATTTCCGTAGAGGTGATGACCCGTTCCTTATCCAGTGTAATAAATGGTAGATTGGCCGGTTTTGAGCCCGTGGCAATGATGATGTTTTTTCCTTGGATTTCCTGACTGTTTCCACCTTCCTGGGTGATGTTAAGGGTATGGGCCTCTTTAAAGGAGCCTGTGCCCTGATAAACATCGATCTTGTTTTTTTTCATCAGGTATTGTATACCGTCCACGTTTTGTTTGACCACCTCCTGTTTCCGGGCAATCATTTGCTTGAGATTGACCTTAAGGTCTTTAAGGTCAATACCATGGCTTTTAAAGCTGTGCCCAGCGTTATGAAAATGCTCTGAGGAGTCCAATAAGGCTTTGGATGGGATACAACCTACATTGAGGCAGGTACCTCCAAGGGTCGGATATTTTTCAATAATGGCGGTTTTCAATCCCAGTTGGGCGGCCCTTATCGCCGCCACATAACCACCGGGCCCGGATCCGATTACGATTAAGTCGTACATTTTTTTTTCTTTTGGATGGCGGATTAAAAATTTACCGCCAACTTTGGTGAAAGGTTTTGTTCTTGAATATTGATTAGATCCCCAAAAGTAATCTGGAAGGATCTTCCAGGAGTTGTTTTAACCTTACGAGGAAGCTCACGGATTCCCGTCCATCAATGATCCTGTGGTCATAAGAAAGTGCCAGATACATCATGGGCAGGATTTTCACTTCCCCATTTACTGCCATTGGTCTTTCCACAATGTTGTGCATGCCCAATATGGCCGCCTGTGGCGCATTAATGATGGGGGTTGACATCATGGATCCAAAAATTCCTCCATTGGTCAAGGTAAAAGTACCGCCGGTCATTTCTTCAATCGTCAATTTGCCTTCTCTCGCTTTATTGGCCAATCTGACTACTTCTTTTTCTATTTCGGAGAAAGAGCGTTTTTCAGCATTTCTGATGACGGGTACTACCAGCCCTTTGGGAGAGGAAACTGCTATGGAAATATCGCAAAAATCATGGTATACAATTTCATTTTGATCGATTTGGGCATTGACCGCAGGCCATTCGCTCAAGGCTACACAGGCAGCTTTGGTAAAGAAAGACATGAAGCCCAGGTTGACCTCATATTTCTCCTTAAACATGTCCTTATACTGTTTTCTCAAATCCATAATGGGCTTCATGTTGACCTCATTGAAAGTGGTCAGCATGGCCGTTTCATTTTTTACGGAAACAAGCCGCTTGGAAATGGTCCTTCTTAGGGAGCTCATTTTTTCTTTCCTGGTATTCCTGTCCCCCCCGCTAGTCTGGGAGGAAATTTCTTCCCGCTTCAGGGCTTGGTCTTTTACAACATCTTTGCTGCTTGATGCCTTTTCAGCGTCTTCTTTGGTGATTCTGCCATTTTTGCCAGATCCCTTCAGTTCTTTGGGATCAATTTCCTTTTCAGCAAGTATTTTCGCTGCTGCAGGAGAAGCATGCCCGGTAGCATAAGATTCCTTGCCCTCGCTAGAAGTTGGGCTAGCTGTTATGCCTTCCTGTTTTTCTGAGGCTTCCGATGCTTGCTGGTCCGGCTTGCCCTCTGACACTTCAATTTTGCAAATCAATCCACCGATTTCCAAAGTGTCTCCTTCTGCTGCGACATGTTTCAATATTCCGGAAGCTTCCGCAGGTAATTCAAAAGTAGCCTTATCAGAATCTACCTCGGCAATGATTTCATCCAGCGCCACGTAATCACCATCTTCTTTCAGCCATGTTGCCAATGTCACTTCTGTAATGGATTCCCCAACCGTGGGAACCTTCATTTCTTTGACTTCTCCGGTAGCCTTGGCACTTTCTTTTTTGGAATTATCCGGTTTATCCTTGGTTTCTTTTGGAGGAGGGGTTTTTTGCTCTCCTTTCTCATCAATTTCGCAAATCACTGCTCCGATTTCCAGAGTATCTCCTTCTTCAGCATTTAAATGAAGGATTCCTGAAGTTTCGGCGGTTAATTCAAAAGTTGCTTTATCGGATTCCAATTCACAAATGACCTCGTCCATTTCTACATATTCACCTTCTTCCTTGAACCACTGCCCAATGGTTACTTCGGTGATGGATTCGCCTACGGCTGGAACTTTAATTGCTTTACTCATCGGTTGTCTGATTTTACCCTGGCCAATTTTTCCAGGCATTATCTGTCAATTAGATTTTATTTTGATAAAGGATGTTTGAATGGGAAAATTAGGAATTAATTTTCAATGCTTTCTCTAAAATGAATTTTTGTTCTTCCAGATGCACCTTATGGTAACCTGTGGCGGGGGAGGCGCTGGGCTTCCTGGCGATAACATCCATGTCGATGTCCTTGTAAAGGTTCCTGATTATATAAGTCCAATAACCCATGTTTTCAGGTTCTTCCTGCACCCAAACCGTTTGTATGTTTTTCTCATAACCGTTTAGGGCCTTCAGGAGTTGGGTCTTGGGTAAAGGATGAAGTTGCTCCACCCTAATGATGGCCACGTCCTCTATTTTTTCCTTTTCCCTTAATTCCAAAAGTTCATAGAAAATTTTACCGGAACAAAGGACGATTCTTTTTGCTTTTTTAGGATCGATTTGTTCATCCAATAAGATTTCTCTGAAACCTCCCTGGGTAAATTCATTCATGGGAGAAATGACTCTGGGATTTCTGAGCAATGATTTTGGCGACATCACGATACAGGGTTTTCTAAAATTCCAAGCCAATTGCCGTCTTAAAAGGTGGAAAAAATTGGATGGTTCTGTCACATTGGCCACCACAATATTATATTCTGCGGCCATTTGCAGGAACCGTTCCGGTCTGGCATTGGAATGTTCAGGACCCTGTCCCTCATAACCGTGGGGCAAAAGCATCACCAACCCATTCATTTTTTGCCATTTGGACTCCCCCGAGGTAATGAATTGGTCGATCATGGTTTGAGCACCATTTGCAAAATCCCCAAACTGGGCCTCCCATACCGTCAAAGCATTGGGATTGGCCATGGCATAACCATATTCAAATCCCAATACGGCATATTCCGAAAGTAAAGAATTGTAAATATAAAATTTACCCTTTCTATCCTTCAATTCCTTCAGGGAGTTATAGGGTTTATTGGTGTTGGCATCATGAAGTACGGCATGTCTATGTGAAAAAGTTCCTCTTTGACAGTCCTGCCCTGTGACCCGAACTGTATTTCCTTCCAGCAAAAGGGAACCATAAGCCAACAGCTCTGCCGCTGCCCAATTCAGCTTTTTGGACTGGAAAAACATTTCCTTCCTTTGCTTCATCTGGGTTTCAATTTGCTTGATGGGCTTGAATCCCTTTGGTACCACCGTAAGTGCTTCAGCCACTTTTTCCACATTTTCAATGGAGATGAAGGTATCCGGCGATTGCTCAAAGTCTTCCGGAGTAGCCCTTTCCAATGCTTTCCAGGCTTTTTCAAAAGGTGAAATCGTATAAGGAAGGGGTTTTTCTTTTACCATGTTCAACCTGTCCTGCAATAGTTGGCGGAATTCCTTGTCCATTTGTTTGGCCAGCTTTGCATCCACATGTCCACGATCCAGCAGGGCTTTATTGTAAATTTCCCTGGGATTGGGGTGTTTGGATATAATATTGTAAAGTTCTGGCTGGGTGAACTTAGGTTCATCAGATTCATTATGGCCATGTCTTCTGTAACAAACCATGTCTACAAAAATGTCTTTATTGAATTTTTGCCGGAACTCTACTGCCAGTTTGGCCGCAAAAACTACGGCTTCGGGATCATCACCATTAACGTGGATAACCGGGGCATCGATGATTTTGGCTACATCAGTGCAATAAATAGAACTTCTGGCATCATCAAAATCAGTGGTAAAGCCAACTTGGTTGTTGATGACAAAATGAATGGTGCCACCAGTGTAGAAACCCTTTAGATTGGCCATTTGAGTGACCTCATAAACGATCCCCTGTCCTGCCACTGCGGAATCACCATGAATAAGGATAGGGATCATTTTATCGGCATCATTGTTATAATGATGATCAATTTTTGCCCGCACAAAGCCCTCCACTACCGGGTTCACTGCTTCCAGATGGGATGGGTTGGGGGCTAGTTTCAGGATCATCAATTTCCCATTTTTGGCCGGCACCTCACTGGAAAATCCCATATGGTATTTTACGTCCCCATCACCCATGGTGAGATCAGGTTTAGCTGTACCTTCGAACTCTGAAAATATCTGTTCGTAAGTTTTTCCCATGATGTTTGCCAGAACGTTGAGCCTGCCCCGGTGAGCCATGCCTATCATTACTTCTTCCACACCTAGATCAGAAGCTTTGTTGATCAGAGCATCCAAAAAGGGGATGGTGCTTTCTCCCCCTTCCAAGGAAAACCTTTTCTGTCCCAGGTATTTGGTGTGTAGAAAATTTTCAAACACCACTGCCTCATTCAATTTGGATAACACCCTCTTTTTGTCCTCCAGGGGAGGGTTAAATTCCAGTGCTTCCTTCTCAATTTTAAGCCGAAACCAATCCAGCATTTCGGGTTCCCTGATGTACAGGTACTCAAAACCCATGGCGCCCTCGTATATCTTTTTAAGGGATTCAATGATTGTGGACAGTTTTGCATGGCCGATCCCGATTTCTTTTCCTGCCTGAAATTCCGTGTTTAGGTCATCTTTGGATAAGCCAAAATCCTCTAAATCCAATAGTGCTTTTCTGTCCCTCCTTTGCCTTACGGGGTTTGTATTGGACCTTAGATGTGCCCTGGAGCGGTAAGCATGGATAAGCGCCCTGACTTTTATTTCTTTGGGCAGCTGCTCCATGTCCATAATAGTACCTTTGGTGGCCAGGTTTCCGTTTACGGCGGGACGGGAACCGGCGACTGCCTCAGCTCCTCCATTTTCATCTTCGCCGTACTTATTGATGGCAAACTCAAATCCATCAAAAAAAGCTTTCCAACTGCTATCTACCGATTCAGCATCTTTTTTGTAATCTTCATATAGCTCATCAATATAGGCTACATGGGCATTGGAGATGTAAGAATATTTATCCATGGGTCTTGTATTTTCCGGACCAAAATTAATTCATTAAGTCAATATTTAAAAACCGCTTATACGGTTATGCAAATTTACCTGATTTTCAATGATTTTAAATTTTAGAAACAATATTTTATTTTAAAAAATTATATATTTTGATATTATTTTCACCTACCGAATATTTTTTGAAATTCGATTTGGTCTGTTCCGAGTCAATTCTTTTAAAAAAAACGCGATTAGATGGGAAATTCATTTTTTATCCTCGTAAGTGAAATCAAGGGGACTTTGAAATTGGAATTTAAATCCAGTTTGAAGAAACTTTTCAGGTGAGATTTGCTTCCATTTTTGAGTGGGGGCCAAATGATAGTTTTTTGGAGGAGGAAATCCCATTTCTTTGGCATTTTTTTCAAACACTTCTTTTTTAGAGGGGTGAAGGAGACAGACTATATTGTAAGTCTGGTTCCATAAGTCCTTTTTGATGATCCATTCGATGGATTTTACGGCATCATTTCTGTGAATGTAATTTACAGGGGGATGTCCCGCTACATTTTCCCGGGCCGAAAAATACCTGCCGGGCACCCGGTCCACTCCCAGGAGTCCTCCAAACCGAACTACGGTCAAATCATATGACTTGGCTTCCCACAGTAAATTTTCAGCTTCCCAAAGCGCTGGGTTGCCGGTATTCTTACGGTTCAGAATTTCATTTTCTGTTGCGATTTGATTTTCATTCGGATAGACAGAGGTGGAACTGACATAGATGATCTTTTGAATACCGGCATTTTCAGCCATCATTTTAAGGTGTTGGATTTGTCGGGGATGAAAATCATCCGGTTTTGTCCGCCTGGAAGGAGGAATATTGATCAATAATATGTCTGTTTGGAACAGCATATCAAGGTGATCTCCCTCAGGATGCGGTACCAATTTTAAAAGGGTGTTTTGAATACCCAATTGTTTCAGTTGGCTGGATTTTTCGGAGCTAGTAGTACTCCCTACTACCTTAACACCCTTTTTCTGGAAACTTTGAGCCAAGGGAAGGCCCAGCCAACCTAATCCTATGATGCTGATGGTCATGATGGTTTTGTTTCCATATGGTGATCATAATTTTCCAATAGGTTTGAAAATAGTGACCTGCCTTTTCTTTCAAGGATAATAGGGAAAATTTTTAAAAAAAGTGGAAAAACAATTTTATTCATTCATTGACGGAAATTTTGTAAAGGGAAATAAAGTCATCGGTTTTTTCCTCAGTTCAATGCTTTTTGGGTACAGTTCTAAAAATATAATCCCAAAGCGGAGTACTGACGCCAAAAGCGACATCTGGATCTTTATAATGATGTATGGAATGGTTGATCCAAAGTGTTTTAAAGAGATTTTTTGGAGGTTGGTAGGCATGTACAATAAAGTGAACCCCAAGGTACAGGGCATAACCCGAAAGGAAACCGGGAAGGAAAAACAAAGCATAGTCTCCCAATGCATAATCAAAAACAAAATAAAAAATAGCTGCATAAAACCCGGTTACGAATGGAGGCATCGCTAACCTGTCTTTGTCTTTGGGGTAATCATGATGAACGCCATGCATGGAATATTGAATTTTATCTTTCCATTTACTATCAGGAATCATATGGTATACGTACCTGTGCATCATGTATTCCAAAAAAGTCCAGGATAGAAAACCACCAATAATCAAAGAAAAGGATTCCCAAAAAGGAATTTTTTTAGTGGAAATCCCATAATAGAGAGAAAAAACACTAAGGCATAAAAACATAATTATTGGGATGCTAATGTGCGTTCTGCTCAACCGTTCCAAAACAGGATTGGCAAACATTTTGGCGGAGCCATTATTATTAGGTCTTTCCAGTCTTCCAATTTTTTTCATTGTATCATTTATTTCAACGATTAACGATGGATTGTCCTTTTGTATATTATCAAAGTTAAGAAAATAACCATTTAAATGGTCTATGGTCACCACTTTAAAGTAATTAAATTAATTTCGGTTTTTCGGTTTTAATTTTAACAAGCAATTACTGGTAAAAATTATTTTATGGAGGTCAACAAGGATTTTTCTATCGTTTTCAGATAAAAGGATTCATACAAAGGCAGGATCACCGTTATATCGAAAACCTTAGCCCTCTCCAAAGCTCTTTTTTTAAACCCGGCAAGATTTTCATCATTCAGGATATAAAGGGCTTTTTCAGTCATTTCCTTGATGTTTCCGATCTCGCAAAGGAAACCGGTTTCCCCGTTGATGTTCAGTTCGGGGATACCCCCTGCATTACTGGTCAAAAGGGGGACCTCACAGGCCATCGCTTCCAACGCCGCCAGCCCAAAACTTTCTTTCTCTGAGGGCATGAGGAAAAGATCCGCCACGGATAATACCTCCTCAACTGCTTCCAGCTTTCCTAAGAAACGTACGTCCTCACAAGTCCCCAATTGTCGGCATAACCTTTCCATTTTATCCCTTTCGGGTCCATCGCCTACCAAAAGCAATTTTACGGGGATTTTTTTCCTGACTTCATAAAATACACGGATCACGTCTTCTACGCGCTTTACTTTTCTGAAATTGGACGTGTGCACCAAAAGCTTCTCATCATTGGGGCAAATGGCCCGTTTGAAATGTTCTTTTTTTTGTTTTTTAAACCGGCTCAGGTCGATGAAATTAGGAATGACTTCAATATGGACGTTTACATCAAAATGCAATAAGGTGTCTTTTTTCAAATCTTCTGATACGGCCGTAACGCCATCAGATTCATTAATACTGAAAGTGACTACCGGCTCATAACTGGGATCTTTTCCTACTAAGGTGATATCCGTACCGTGTAAGGTAGTGACGACAGGAATATTGATGCCCTGCCTCTTTAAAATCTGTTTGGCCATGTAGGCCGCAGAAGCATGGGGGATGGCATAATGGACATGCAATAAATCCAGTTTTTCATATTTTACCACATTGACCATCTTACTGGCCAGTGCTAACTCATAAGGGGCATGTTCGAACAAAGGGTAACTTTTAATGTCCACCTCATGGTAGAATAGATTTTCACTGAAAAAATCCAAGCGGGTAGGTTGTCTGTAGGTGATAAAATGGATTTCATGACCCTTTCCTGCAAGTCCTTTTCCTAACTCAGTGGCCACCACACCACTTCCCCCAAATGTTGGGTAACAAACAATCCCGATTTTCATTTTCTTGCGTTCAGTTAGTCTCTGGTTTAATTATTTAAAATCTTAAACACATATTTCGTTCCACTTTGTTCATTTTGTAGCCAAAAGAATTCGGGTATTCATCGCATGATAAATGATGTCATGAATTTCAGTTCTTACACTTTCCTTTAATAACAGGTTATTACCGGCATCCGGATGAACCCTGTTGGAAAGAAAAATATATACCAATTGGTTCTCAGGGTCCGCCCAAGCCGCGGTTCCTGTGAACCCGGTATGCCCAAAAGTACTTTGGGATGCCAGGTTTCCTGCTGGTCCCTTGTCCGGTTCAGGGTCTGGTTTGTCCCATCCCAAGGCTCTTCTGCTTCGAAAGGATTGCTTACTGATAAACTTTTCTATGGTTTCTTTTTCCAATAATTGAACCGACCCGTACTTTCCTTCCTGAAGCATCATTTGCATGATAATAGCCAGATCGTGGGCCGTGCCAAAAAGACCGGCATGGCCAGCAACCCCGCCATATATGGCTGCACCGGGATCATGTACATACCCTTGAACCAAGGTTTTCCTGAAAATTTTATCGTCTTCAGTAGGTGCAATTCTTTCCGGCCCGACCTTCCTTAAGGGCAAATAACCAAATTGATATAGACCCAAGGGAGCGTAAAAATTTTGTTCCAGGAATTCCTCCATAGGTTGGTTGACCAGCTTTTCAATCATTCGGTGTAATAGATACATTCCTACATCCGAGTACCGATAGCTATACCTTCCACTTTTGCTGAGGTACCTTAGGTCAGAAGCCACGGTCCATTTCCACACGCTATCTGGCAAGGTTTGGTGGCCATACATGCCTTTTGCGATAGGAATTATAAATTCACCTGTCTCTGTTTTCTGATAATATTCTTTTTTCCATTCCAATCCATCAAGGGTGTTGGTGAAATGAGGGATGTAAGGTATCAGGCCAGCTTCATGTGTAAGGATATTCCGAATAATGATTTTTTCTTTATTGGAACCTTTCAACTCGGGCAGATAGTCACCGATGGGGTGGTCCAAATCAATTATATCGCGCCCCTCTAAGAACATTAAAGCTTGTGTGGTGGCCATCACCTTGGTAATAGAGGCTAAATCATAAATGGTATTCGTCTTTACTGGCACGGATTGGGAATAATCATAATACCCATATGATTTTTCAAAGATAACATGCCCGTTTTTTGCAACCAGGACAATGCCTCCCGGAGCCGCTTTTTGAGCGATAGCCCTTTCCATTACCCGGTCAATTTTCAATAATTCCCGACTGTCCATTGCCTGGGATTCGGGTGTGGCATAGGCCAGCCTGTCGATGGCAGTGGTAATCTGTCCATAGCCCTGCTTTAGATTCGCACTTAAACTGATAGGCAGCTTTCCCCTACCTGACCTTCCCCCGAATAAAACCTGGGGAACCAGCTTTTCGGTGAACTCATTTTCTTCATAGGCCAAAACCAAATGATTATGTTGTTCAAAATTTTTGGCAGCATAGGCATTTCCAAACACTACAGTGATTACATTATGATTCTTTTTAAGTCGGTTGAGGAATGCTATATCTCCGTCCCTAATCCCAAAATTCCTTTTCGGGTTATTGGTCAGCCCCATCACCCCTACCACGATGGTATTAAAATTCTCCAGGTTGGTTTCCATGAACCGATAATTTTCATTACCGCTATTGGATCTAAGTGTATAATGGGTAAATTCTCCATATTTATCCAAATATTCTTTGAAAACCATTCCCCTGCCTCCTAGGGTAATGGAAGCCATTTTTTGAAGATCAAGGTGCTTTATCGGTAAGAACTCATTTTGATTATTGATTACAGTAATAGAAGAGGCGTATAACTGTTCTATCATGGCTTGGGTGGAGAAATTACTGATCCTTTCCACTAACCGGTGCGTGTCAATTTTCTGTTCACGGTGAAGTCCGGCCCAGTATTTGGCATTCAAAATTTTCATTACCCGCCCATCAATTTCCTCTTTGGAGATTTTCCCTGAGCCAACTGCTTCCAAAATCAGTTTTTTTGACTTGGGGACGTCTTCCGCATACAAGAGAATATCATTTCCTGCCATAAGGGCCATCAAGTCCACTTCTCCAGGTTTATAAAGGCTGCTTACCCCTTTCATATTTAGAGCATCTGTAAAAATCAGACCCTTGAATCCCATTTTGTCTTTTAGCAAATCGGTTACAACAGCATGTGAAAGGGTCGTGGGGATATTCGGTTCGCTACCTAGACCAGGAACATGAAGGTGGGCCACCATGACGCTCATCAATCCCTCTTGGATAAGCTCCCGGTAAGGGTGGAGGTCGATGTCCATGATCCTTTCTTTGGAATTGTTAATGACTGGAGTGGTATAATGGGAATCCAAATCGGTATCCCCATGGCCGGGAAAATGCTTGGCATTGGCCAAAATACCATGATCCTGAAGGCCTCTCATATAGGCCATGGATTTTCTGCTCACCAGGTTTTTCTCTTCTCCAAATGCACGGTATCCGATCACTGGATTGTCTGGATTTGAATTGACATCCACTACAGGAGCAAAATTGATATGCATTCCCATCTCCCGGAACTGTCTGGCGATTTCTTTGCCCATCATGTAGACCAGGCCATCATCTTCCGCAGCCCCGAGGGTCATTTGTTTAGGAAATTGCAATACACTGTCCAACCTCATTCCCAAACCCCATTCTGCATCCATGGCAATGAACAAAGGGGTTTTGCTGATGCTTTGGTAATGGTTGGTAAGATGGGCTTGCCTGACAGGCCCTCCCTGAAAAAAAATCAATCCACCTAAATGTTGTTCTTCGATTAATTGGGAGATTTCTTCATTGTGTTCATGACCCTTATTGGAATAGGCCGCCACCATAAATAATTGTCCAACCCGCTCTTCAAAAGTCATACTTTGGAAAACACTGTCTACCCAATGGGCTTGGGCTTGCGGATTCTCCGATAACAAGGGGTCCCTGGGAAAAGTATCAGAAGCCAATACAGGAAAGGTGTTGGCTAAAAGACAAAAAATCACAACACAAACTTTTTGACACATGTGGGCGTTTAAATTTTATTGGTAATTAATTACAGATAACTTTGCAGTAACCTAAACGGTTCAATTCAAACATACGTAAAAATCAAGCTTCTGCCTATCAAATAGTGATGAATTGATGTAATTTTATTCAGAACACATTAGTAGTACAGGTTTGGTTTCTTCAAATGATAAGGTTTCAACCATTTATATGAAATTTGATATTGATTCTTCAAATTCATGGATTGGATGCTTATCAGAGAAAAGGCAGGAAAAGATTGATAGATTGAAAATATGAAAATAAGATGAAATTCCCATCCATTTTTAGGGTAAATCAGCCTAGAAGATTTCAAATTAATCCGCGTCATTATGATCCGGTAAAAGAAGAAATAGAAGGCCGTACAGCCAGAATCAAAAAAGAACTGGAATCAAAAGGTGCATTGACACGCGAAGAACAGGAAGAAGAAGATGAGATGAACCGAAGGTATGGATCAAGCATTCGAGGTGCCTTTACCAGCGGTAGCCCTATCAAAAAGCAACCTTCATCGGTTCTGGAAAGTGCAGGCCTTATGAGGTTATTGATTTTTTTCCTTTTGATAGGAGGTTTTGGTGGTTACCTTTATCTGGGGCCGGACATGATTTACTATGTCCTTTATTTGGGAGCGGCGGTGGCCCTATTGGTCGGGCTCTTCAAGTTAAAACGCAATAGAAAAAAATGAACGATTTGATCCAGCTTCTGCCTGATGCCATAGCCAACCAGATTGCTGCGGGGGAAGTGGTCCAACGGCCTGCATCTGCTCTTAAGGAACTGATGGAAAATGCCATGGATGCCAAGGCCAAAAGCATACAGGTGGTGGTAAAAGAAGGCGGTAAAACTTTAATCCAGGTTATTGATGATGGTTTGGGAATGTCGTTAACGGATGCCAGGATGTGTTTTGAACGGCATGCTACTTCCAAAATAAGAAAATCCGATGATCTGTTTAATATCCGGACCTATGGGTTCAGAGGGGAAGCAATGGCTTCTATTGCTGCAGTGGCCCAGGTGGAACTTAAGACCAAAAGAGAAGGGGAGGAATTGGGTACCCATATTTGTATTGAAGGTTCCGAATTGAAAAAACAAGAGCCGGTGGTTTTTCAAAGGGGTACATCAGTAGCGGTAAAAAATCTTTTCTTTAATGTACCTGCCCGGAGAAATTTCTTAAAATCCAATGCCGTGGAAACCAAGCATCTGATAGAGGAATTTCAAAGAGTGGCGCTTGCCTATCCCGAAACAGCATTTTCACTCTATCAAAATGATATGGAACTTTTCCAGCTGAAGGAAGGAAAACTTGCCAAAAGAATTATAGGGATATTCGGGCAACAATATAGAAGCCAGCTCATCGTATGCCAGGAGAATTCTCCCCATATCAATATCAAAGGGTATATTGGCAAACCTGAACAGTCCAAAAAATCCAGGGGGGAGCAGTATTTTTTTGTGAATAACCGGTACATCAGGTCCAATTATCTTCATCATGCGGTCTTGAATGCCTTTGAAGGTTTAATTCAGCCAGATCAACATCCTTTTTATGTTCTTTTTCTGGACATCGATCCCAGGCATATTGATATCAATGTGCATCCTACTAAAACCGAAATCAAGTTTGATGATGAAAGGACCATATATGGCGTGTTAAGGTCTGCTGTCAAGCAGGCACTGGGAGCTCATCATGTACTGCCCATCATAGACTTTAGTCTTGATGTCAACTTTTCCGAATCCTGGAATAAAGATCACCAAAAAAAAGAGGAAGTAAGTCTGGAAAACAACTATAAAACCTATCGTGGCCCTAGCCTGATGAATAAAAATGTCAGGGGTTGGGAACAGATGTTTGATAAGAATTCTGAAGACCAAACCCTCAGTGCGTGGACCCATCATGAAGAGGAGGAGCAAAAGGACATGATGACCTTTCCCAGTAAAGCCAATGTACCGGAAGGATTTAATAATGAAGATTTTTTAAGACCTTCGAAGGAGCCTGGTAATTCCTTTCAAATTGAAAACACTTATATTGTCACCCAAACTTCTTCTGGTCTGTTGGTTTTTGATCAACAGGCAGCGCATCAAAGGGTGCTATATGAGCGGTATATCAAACAGGTAAAACAGTCTTCAGGGGCATCACAGCAATGTCTATTTCCTCAAAATATTACCTTAAGTCCCGCAGATTTTGCTTTGGCCATTGACTTGGAGGAGGAATTGAAAAGTTTGGGTTTTCAATTTTCTTCATTTGGAAAAAATACCATTTTGATCAATGGTATTCCGGCTGATATCCAGGTGACCAGCGAAAAAGCGCTGTTTGAGGAGTTGCTGGAACAGTTCAAACACTTTAAAAATGAATTGTCGTTGGACAAAAAGGAAAATCTGGCCCGTTCTCTGGCCAAAAAGTCTTCCATTAAGAAAGGGGACCGATTGAAAGTTCAGGAAATGGATAATCTGGCAGGCCAGTTATTTGCCTGCCAGAACCCTAATTACAGTCCCGAAGGGAATAAAACCTTTGTAAAATTGGATATTAATAATATAGAAAAATTTTTCAATTTGTGAAATCAAACAGAAACTTATGTTTAGAGCTTTAACCCCCATTGTGAAGAATTTGTTGTTGATCACTGTGGGTATGCATATCATCACCTCCTTTTTTATGCCCCAACTGAAAAACCTGTTTGCTTTGTATTATATAGACAGCAGGTTTTTCATACCCTTTCAGTTTGTTACCTATATGTTTATGCATGCTGATTTTTGGCATTTGTTCAGCAATATGTTTGGATTGTTCATTTTTGGGCCCTTATTGGAGCAGTTTTTGGGCCCCAAAAAGGTACTTATTCTTTGGATGGTTTGTGGAATCGGTTCCGGGGTACTTTATTCAGGATACAATGCCTACAAAATGAATCAACTCAATGATAAAATTGAGTCCTTTGCCGCTAATCCAGATCCGGTGGCCTTTAACAGTTTTGTTTCTGAAAATCGTCATTTATTCAACTCCAGCATTTATGATTTTATTGATGAATATGACCGTAACCCGCAGGATTCCAATCTTGAGGAAAGGGCAAAACGTAGTATGCTTGAAATCCGTGACATTCAGGCCAATAGACCCATGGTGGGTGCGTCAGGCGCTTTATTTGGCGTTTTGATTGCCTTTGGGATGCTTTTTCCCAATACCCAATTGTTTTTGTTGTTCCCTCCCATGCCGGTGAAGGCAAAATACCTTGTTTTGTTTTATGGTCTATACACAGTTTATAATATCTTTGTATCCAATCCCGCAGATAACGTGGCACATTTTGCGCATTTATCAGGATTGTTGATCGGTGCGGTGTTGGTCATTTATTGGAAAAAAGACAGAAGCAATTTTTATTAAAGAAAAATGTACGGAGGATTTTGGTATCATATCAGGCATGCCTTTGACCATCATGACAATGGTCTCTATAAGATTTTGGCCATCAATATCCTGGCCTTCCTTGTATTAATGGTACTTAGGGTTTTTTTAACGATTGGGGGGTCAGAAGATCTGTATAAATCCATTGTAGGATTTTTCATGATGCCAGCTTCTTTGTCCCGCTTTATGGTTCAACCCTGGACCCTTTTTAGTTATATGTTTTTGCACGAAGGGTTCCTCCATATTATTTTCAATATGTTGTTTCTTTACTGGTTTGGCTTATTGGTGCAGGAATTTCTTGGCAGCAGAAAGCTGGTTAACCTTTATATATTGGGGGGTATAACCGGTGGCTTGCTCTATTTGTTACTTTATAATATAGCCCCTTATTTCAGTGATAGGGTAGATGGGGCCTTGATGTTGGGGGCGAGCGCTGGTGTTTATGCTATTGTAGTGGCCGCTGCTACCTTAAGGCCGGATACCGAATTCAGGCTTTTGCTTTTGGGTACCGTCAAAATAAAATACATTGCTATATTTTATGTATTGATTGCTTTTGCCAATTCCGCAGGAGCCAATGCCGGCGGTGAACTCGCCCATTTAGGAGGTGCTGCTCTGGGTTATTTTTATGTCCTGCAACTCAACAAAGGCAAGGACCTAGGTACGCCAGTGCAGGCAGTAGGTGTTTTTTTTGAAAAATTATTTTCCCAAAAACCCAACGTGAAAGTTACCTATCGAAGGAAATATGATGAGCCAAAACATACGGGAACCAAAGCGGGTGCCGGTGCCAGTTCGGGAGGAAGTACTCAGGAAGAGATTGATAAAATTCTGGATAAAATTGCAGAGAAAGGTTATGATAACCTGACCAAAGAAGAAAAAAGGAAATTGTTTGATTTCAGCAATAAAGATGTTTAATCTGTTTTCTTTTCGTATCCCAATATTTTTTTATAAAGCGTTAAACCCTCATCTGTAAGATAGGGAAGCACCATGGAAAATATCAGTTTACTGTAATATTGATAGTGGTAAGCACCGTCCCCAAAAATGATGTGATTATGGGAAGGCCAGTAATCAGAAAGCATGATCATTTGGTTGGAAAGGTTCTCAAAACATCCTGGAATGGGTTCCGTTTTAAAAATACCCTCTTGGTGAAATAATACAAAAATATGTATCAATTGGGCTTTCCTCAATGAAATAAGCTCAAAATACCTGTCTTTTATTTTTTCATGCCGGTCCAATATGCTGGCAAGGTTTAAAAATATAAACCTGTACTTCAGCTGAACCTCATAAGAATTTAAAGTGGCCACATATAATTTTTCCAAGGAAGTACTTTCATTATCGATTTGTTTTGATACTTCATCCGACTCCGAGCATAATTGGTAAAATGTTTTTACAATCAAATCGTCAAAATCAGTAAAATCTCTGTTAAAGTCCGATGGCCTGATCTGTAATTTCTCCAGAAGTAACTCCAAATCTGTTCCATGATATCCATATACATTAAAAATAGGAAGAGATTTCGTAATGATTTCTGATAATTTCATTTCAACACTTTTTTATGTATTTCAAAAATATAAAAAAGTCTTTCATAATTCTAATCTAGGCGGTTTTATTTAAATTTCCAATTCATTTTTATTGGCCAACTGCCCACAGGCGGCATCAATATCCTGCCCCCTGGATTTTCGGACTTTAGCAACAATCCCATGTTGTTCCAGAATGCGAAGATACATATCCACGCTTTCTATTGTTGCTTGCCTGAATGCTCCTTCATCAATCGGGTTATATTGAATAATGTTAACTTTTGATGGGATATGACGACAAAATTTTGCCAGAGCGATAGCATGTCGCTTATCATCATTTATGCCTTCCCATATGACATATTCGTAAGTTACTTTTCTTTTTGTTTTGGCATACCAATAACGAAGGGCTTCTGCAAGTTCTTCTACGGGATTGGCATCATTGATAGGTATTAATTGGGTCCTTGTTTCATTGATGGCCGAATGAAGTGAAAGCGCTAAATTGAATTTCACGTCGTCATCAGCAAGCTTCCGAATCATTTTGGCTATACCTACGGTGGATAAGGTAATCCTTTTTGGAGAAATATTCAAACCTTCTGAGGAGGTTATTTTATGGATGGCGGCCATTACGTTATTATAATTTAACAAGGGCTCTCCCATACCCATAAACACAATATTGGTCAATGGCCTGTCATAATATAATTTTGCCTCTTCCATTATCGCCACTACCTGGTCAAATATCTCGTCCGGATTAAGATTGCGCATTCTTTTCAGCCTGGCAGTAGCGCAAAAATTGCAGTCAAGGCTGCAACCTACCTGGGAGGATACGCAGGCGGTAATTCTTTTGGTGGTAGGAATAAGTACAGATTCAACAATTTGATTATCGTAAAGTTTGACCGCATTTTTAATGGTACCGTCTGTACTTCGCTGGAAATGGTCCACTTTGATATGATTGATAATAAAATGATGCTTTAAAATATCCCTGGTCGTTTTTGAAATGTTGGTCATTTCATCAAAATTTTTCAGGGTTTTGTTCCAGAGCCATTCATAAACCTGCTTGGCACGGTATTTTTTTTCTCCTACTGAATGGAAAAATTCTTCCAAATCCTGTAAACCCAATCTTCTGATATCCTTTTTTTCCTCCTGCTGCATTTCGCAAAGTTAATATTTAAATGAATGAAATCAGAACAGCTTTTCCATACTATTTGGTTCTGTTGAAAGCTAGGTTTTGCTGTCAAAAAGTCTGAAAATTGAGGTTATTTTGTTCGAAATCGGACATTTTTACAGGAAATTCCGACCAAATGGATTTGGTTGAATATTTGTTCCTTAATGAAAAAAATGATAATACAGTTTAAAAATAGTCTTCAATAACGGAATGCCATGGATTTTAAACAATTTACCATAAAATCACAAGAAGCCATTCAGAAAGCACTGGAACTTTGTACAGCAGAGCAGCAGCAACTGATAGAGCCTGCACATTTGCTAAAGGGAATAATGCAGGAAGAAAGCAATGTTACTGAATTTTTGTTCAGCAAGCTAGGGGTGAATTCCCGCCTGGTACAACAAAAACTGGATGAAATCATCAGGCAATTCCCCAAAGTTACCGGTCAGCAACCCTATTTATCCAATGGAACCAATCAGGTTTTGCAGAAAGCCAAAGATTACCTAAAAACATTTGGGGATGAATTTGTTGCAGTAGAACATCTGGTGTTGGGGGTTTTATCTGGCGATGATAAGGCGGGCCAATTTTTGAAAGACCAGGGGATTACAGAAAAAAAACTGATTGAAGCCATTAAAGAACTTAGAAAAGGAAATAAAGTGACTGATCAAAATGCAGAATCAAAATACAGGGCTTTGGAAAAATATTCCAAAAACCTGAATGAACTGGCCAAAAGAGGCAAAATTGATCCCGTTATCGGCAGGGATGAGGAAATCCGTAGGGTGCTTCAGATCCTGGCAAGGAGGACCAAAAACAATCCCATATTATTGGGAGAACCCGGGGTAGGAAAGACGGCCATCGTGGAAGGGCTTGCCCAGCGGATCATAAGTGGAGATGTTCCTGAAAATCTCAAGAGTAAGATTCTCATTTCACTGGACATGGGTCTCTTAGTGGCAGGGGCCAAATACAAGGGGGAATTTGAGGAGAGGCTGAAAGCCGTAATCAAAGAAGTGACGGACTCTGATGGAGAAATCATTCTGTTTATTGATGAAATTCATACCCTGATCGGCGCAGGTGGTGGAGGAGAAGGTGCGATGGATGCGGCCAACCTCCTCAAACCGGCTTTGGCGAGAGGAGAGCTTCATGCCATAGGAGCCACCACCTTAAAGGAGTACCAGAAATACATAGAAAAAGACAAGGCCCTGGAAAGAAGGTTCCAACAAGTGATCGTGAATGAGCCGGATGCCGCCGATGCCATTTCCATCCTGAGGGGTATCAAAGACAAATATGAACTTCACCATGGAGTGCGGGTAAAAGATGATGCGGTGATTGCTGCTGTGGAGTTGTCCCAGCGATACATTACCGACAGGTATCTTCCTGATAAGGCCATTGATTTGATGGATGAGGCTGCTGCCAAACTTCGCATGGAAATAGACTCCTTGCCACAGGAATTGGACGAACTGAACAGACGCATCATGCAGCTTGAAATAGAGAGAGAGGCGATACGGAGGGAAAAAAATAAAGACAAAGAATCGGTATTGACCAAGGAACTGGCAGAATTGACAGAAAAAAGACAGGGAATCAAAGCCAAGTGGGAGAGTGAAAAGGCGGTAATACAAGGTATTCAGCGGGAAAAAGAAAACATTGATAAATTAAAAATTGAGGCCGAACAGGCCGAACGTGCCGGTGACTTTGGAAAGGTAGCTGAAATCCGGTATGGAAAAATTGTCGAGAGTGAAAAGAAGCTGGGCTCATTTCAGGAACAACTGAAGGAGATGCAGGAAGGGTCACCGCTTCTTAAGGAGGAGGTTGATCAGGAAGATATTGCCGTAGTGGTATCCAAATGGACGGGAGTTCCTCTTTCAAAGATGATACAAAGTGAGCGGGAAAAGCTTCTCCTTCTGGAAGAGGAATTGGGAAAACGGGTAGCAGGACAGCGGGAAGCCATAACCGCATTGTCCGATGCAGTGAGGAGAAGCCGGGCAGGTCTGCAGGATCCCAAAAGACCCATCGGATCTTTCATTTTCCTGGGTACTACAGGCGTGGGCAAGACTGAGCTGGCAAAAGCCCTTGCGGACTACCTTTTCAATGACGAAAATGCCATGGTCAGAATAGATATGTCAGAGTATCAGGAAAGGCATTCCGTCAGCCGGTTGGTCGGAGCACCTCCAGGTTATGTAGGATATGATGAGGGAGGGCAATTGACCGAAGCAGTAAGAAGAAGACCCTATTCAGTTGTTTTGCTGGATGAAATTGAAAAAGCCCATCCGGATGTGTTTAATATCCTGCTGCAGGTCCTGGATGATGGTAGACTGACCGATAACAAAGGGAGGTTGGCCAATTTCAAAAATACCATCATCATTATGACTACCAATATAGGGTCTACCCTGATCCAGGAGCGGTTTGACAATATGGTAGAAGGGAACAAAGCACAGGTAATGGAGGATGCGAAAAATGAGGTATTTGACTTGCTCAAGAAGTCTGTCCGACCCGAGTTTCTTAACCGTATAGATGAAATTATCATGTTTGAGCCCCTCACCAGGGAAATCATCCGAAAAATCGTGGATATCCAATGGAGAGAAATACAAAAAAGGCTGGCAGACTCCGGAATAGAAATAGATGCGACCCGAGAGGTGCTGGATCATATGGGGGAAGTTGGTTTTGATCCCCAGTTTGGAGCCAGGCCCTTGAAGCGCACCATGCAGCGCTTGGTGCTTAACGAATTATCCAAGCAGATCCTGAGCGGGAATATCAAAAATGACAGTGCCGTGCTGGTGGATTTGGATGCAGATAAACATATTCACTTTAAGAATGTAGATAGGGTGCCGGTAGAGTAATCAGGATTAACTGCCTTTTAGGGCCAACTGTTGTCTTTTACCAACTCAGTACCCTTTGCCAAAAAAAAATACCCCTTAGGATTGTCCTCCGGGGTATTTTGGTTGAGGAACGAATCTCTGGATTCCTTTGACAAAGGTTAGATTAAAATATGGCATAATCATGCCATAAAAAAAGCGGGAAAATCCTAGAGTGGTTTTTTCCGCTTTTTTTTGGGTTTTGCTATGGTTTATAGAATTGCAAAAATTCAATCCAGAAAATAGTATAACCCGGTGATTTTCCACAAATTTGTTGATACCATGAGGAATTATTCGTCACACCTGTTCATTTTTGCCATATTTCTGAATTTTCAAAATGCTTTTTCCCAAAGTGCAATGAATCTTGATGTTCTCTTTATAGGGGCTTTGGTTTATGACGGCATAACTTTGGAAGGGCAGGAAAAGGATGTGGGGATTAAAGGTGACAGGATTCAATTTATCGGTGAATGGAAACAATCCGACACCCTCGTTAAGCAAGTGATTGATGCGGAAGGATTGATTTTGGCTCCTGGATTCATAGATCCACATACCCATATTGAGGGAGATTTAGACGATAGAGATGGTAGGGCCAACATTGCATTTTTAATGCAGGGGGTAACAACAGTCTTCGGAGGGAATGATGGAGGCGGGCCCTTGCCCATTGGGAGGAAATTGTGGCCTTGGCCAAGGTAGCTCATCGGTATAATGGTATCTATGATACCCATATGCGGGATGAGAGTTCTTATTCCATTGGTTTAATCAATTCCGTAAAAGAAACGTTGGCAATTGCGGAAGAATCAGGGGTACCGGTCCATATTTCACACATCAAAGCCCTGGGTGCCGATGTATGGGGAAAAGGTGAAGAGGTCATTGCTTTAATTAGAGAAGCCCGGAAAAAGGGCGTAAAGGTTACGGCCAACCAATACCCGTATGAAGCCTCCAAAACTTCTTTCAGGGCCACCGTCATTCCACGATGGGCGGAAGAAGGTGGCTATCCCTCCCTTTTGAAAAGGATCCGTGATCCTGAATTGAAAGACACTTGGAAGTTTTACCGGAAAGTTGGCCCACTACGCCAGGGATGAGAAAGCGATCAGTTTAGGGAATGCCATCAACACTTCTTCTTCCCAAACTGCATTAGCCCTTGGTTTGGAGGAAAGGGGCTTTATCAAATTAGGCTTTATGGCGGACATCATCCTGTTTGACCTGGACCTAATGTTTCTCCCTGGCCCAAACCGGTTTAGCCAATGATTGTTTCATTAACCCCTTCATCAAATTCAAGTGCTTTGCCCAGATAGACCAACCTGCACCCTTTATCAATATCCAAATCATTTAGAAATGTAAGCAATTCGATGTGATTGCTTTCATCTTTGAGAAACATCATAATGGCATTTTCATCATTTTCAATATTTTTAATAAACTCCAGGAATTTTTCTTTCGATTCTATCGGCACCTCATGTATGTAGGGGAATTTTCGGGCTACTGCATCTATTTTATCGAAGCCGTAGGTTTTGGAAAAAAGATCTTGTGTGGGAGGTGATTCTTCCGAATTCAATTCCTCCGGATTGATTAATCGGAAAGAGCCATTTTCACCAAAAATGGATTTGTACCGGTTGATGGCTTGTTTGTTGATGTCATCATTGCCTGTCAGGGCCAAAAGAAACCCCATGTCATTGAATTCAATATTTTCTTCCAGTTTGTCTGAATAAATATTGGAAATAATTGCGTCCAAGCCTTCTTTTCTGGCATTTAGTATGTTTTTTCTGTTGGTATCCAGCAATACTACATGCCTGCCGTTTTGCTTTAGGTAAGATCCGATCAGTCGGGAGGCTTTGGAAGCACCAATGATCATTACCCCGTCGGATTTTTTCAATACACCCACAAGACGGGCCACTAACCTGGCAGTGGTGGCATTGAGTAACACGGTTACCAAAACTACTGAAAACACCAGAGGAGTGATAAATTCCCCGCCTGGAATCCCTTCCTGCGTCAATTTGGTTCCGAAGAGGGAGGCGATTCCCGCTGCTACAATACCGCGTGGGCCTACCCAGCTGATAAATAATTTTTCATTATTTTTTAACGGCGAGTTGAGGGAGCTTAAAAACACCCCTAAAGGTCTTAAAAAAAAGATGATGATGAGTAGCAATGCGGCTGTATTCCAATTGTATACCAACAGGAGTTCTTCCAAACTGATATTTGCGGAGAGCAGAATAAAGAGAATTGAAATGAGCAATACACTCAAAGTTTCTTTGAAATCAAGTAATTCCTTAAGATTTGGAAGTTGGCTGTTTCCCAAAAACATACCCATCACCACCACTGCCAAAAGGCTGGATTCGTGTGCAATTTGGTCACTCAAAACAAAAGTAAGCAGTACAAAAGACAGGGAAAATGGATTCAACAGAAATGGGGGCACCCATCCCTTTTTAATTGTAAAATACAACAACCATCCCATAATGACACCCATAGAGAACCCTATAAAGACGATTTTCCCAAAATCAAATATGGCCTGACTGGTATAACCTGCATCTCCCTCTACGCTGATAAAATTAAAAACCAAAACGGCTACCAATGCACCCAGTGGATCGATAAGTATTCCCTCCCATTTTAGCACAGCAGCCACATCTTGCTTTAGGGGGAGATTTCTCAGAATAGGGTTGATTACAGTAGGGCCGGTTACAATAATGAGGGAGGAAAAGAGAAAGGAGATACGCCAGCTGAAGTCAAACAGGAAATGGGCTGCCAGGCCGGCACCGATAAAGGAAATTATGGAACCAAAAAGGATAAGCTTGCCGACTACAGGTCCCATTTTAGAAATTTCACCTCTTCTTAAGGTTAATCCCCCTTCAAACAGAATAATTCCAATCGCCAAAGAAACGAAATTGAATAATTTATCGTCTGGGAAGAGCCCATTTTCACCATTAAAGATGGGTTGTAGCCATTGTGTACCATCTGATGTAAAAAAGGTAGAAATTGGCCCGACAACTAACCCGGTCAATATTAAGGGCAAAATTGCAGGAATCTTAAATTTCCATGCAACCCATTGGGCCAAAATTCCTAATATGATAATTCCTGCAAGTTCCAGCATGTCGCCTGTTAGGTAAAGATAAAATTAAAAATCAAATCACATTAAAAAAAACAACATTGAATGAATGTCAATTGTTCCTTTTATTAATTTTAATAGAAGTAATTTAGTGTATAAGGAAGAAAATCTCCTAGAAATTAGAATTTTAAATCATTTGATATGAAAATTCTCATCTAAAGAATAATTTTAAATTGCAAACCGTCAATCATCTCTAAATTCATCTTGTTGCATCAGTACCTCGCCAAAGGAAATCCCTTCCGCCGCAAGGGCCAATATGGTGGTGGGTAAATTTTGGATTCTTTTCTGAATATTTTGATAATATACTTCAAAATTCTCATCCGGCACAGCCATCCCCATGAAAATCAGATCGGCATTGCTTGAAGATTCATGCAAGACCTCCTCGAAAGTGCGACCCTTTGCCACGATAATTTCAAGGTTGGCACCTGTGCGAAGTTTTTTGATGACTGCCAAAAGGTTATTTCTGGCATCCCTGCCCGCTTTTTCATCTGACACCATCATTTTTATATTTACCTTGGACCCATACCAGGAACGGGTAGATTGCAAAAGGTAAGCCAGGATCAATAAGAGCCCTCCATTGGCCTTCAATCCGCCCCACCATAAGTCTATCTGCTTTCGATTTCCAAATCCCTTTTCCGGATTATCACGGACTATAACCACATTGCGGTTCAATTCATGAAATTGGGCGATCATTTCACAATAATTCTTACGAATCGCAGTATTTTCACTGTCTCCAAGAATAATGGTATTAGGTATCAAGGTACCATAACCATAAGACCGGACAAATTCAACCGCCCCCTTAAACGTATCTTTGGCCAAAATAACCCGGGCAAATCCCTGTTTACCTTTTTTGTTTAAAAAATCTTCAATATTGTTTTCCATCTTTTTTCTTCTCTTGCTGGTCAGGTTACTGGTGGAAAGTACCGTTGCAACGGTAAGAAGCCCACGGTTATGAATGATTGAGGAGGCAAAATCTATCAGATGCCATCGCGTGGTTGGGGCTCCTGAAAGCACCAAAGGGCTCGGCCTCCATGATTTTGTCGCTTTTGTACGCCTCAGGTTTAACAGGCCTATTCGAATCAGGGCTATCCATATGCCTCGCCTTACATCCCCCCAGGCGGTTTTCATTTCTTTGCTTTGTAACCATAAAAATATGGCAATGATAAAAACAAAAGCAAGGCCAGTGGCCAATGCATTGATTAAAAACATGACTCCTAAACAACCAATAGTACCCAGAAGGGATAAAGTCCAATGCACCTTAAAGGAAGGGCGAAAAGAAGGGCTGTTCAAAAAACCTTCTATTCCTGCCACTGCATTTAATATCCCGTAGGTGGTAAGGAAAAACATGGTTAAAATAGGAGCAATGATATTGAGATTTCCTAAATAAACAGCTACCAAGGCGATAGCCATGGTGAAAAGGGTACCGTACCGGGGAGAATCATCGGATCCGGAACCATATCCTAACCAATCCAACCAAGGCGGGAGGATCCGGTCCCTCACCAAGGCCTGTAATACCCTGGGTGCCCCCAAAATACTTCCGACAGCACTGGATAGAGTGGCACCCCATACACCAATTAAAATGGCATCACCCCAATAAGACATTTTTCGCATGATCATGGGATCTGCGATCAGGGTAAGGGCATTGGCCCGTTGGGCCAGGATGACTGGTAAAGTCATATAAATTACATAACCTACACCAATGGCTGCAAAGGTGCCAACTGGGATGGAACTGGAAGGATTCTTTAGATCGCCGGACATGTTAATACCAGCCATAATCCCCGTCACAGCCGGGAAAAATACAGCAAATACAACCCAAAAACTTTCTGAATTACGGTCCG
This sequence comes from Cyclobacteriaceae bacterium, assembly GCA_040905165.1. GTDB lineage: Bacteria > Bacteroidota > Bacteroidia > Cytophagales > Cyclobacteriaceae > Cyclobacterium. The sequence continues at coordinate 47,655 of JBBDSA010000016.1, forward strand.
AGGCCCCCCACAATTCAATGGTGGTTTCTTCTATGGGGCTTCCTAAAATAAAAGAGATCAATGACAACCCAATGCCAAACATGATGAAATACTGAGCTTTTATGGCCACTTGGGCAGAAACGATGGCCAGGGTAGCGATGCCTGCCGTTGTTATCAAACCCACCATTTTAAAATCCAAAGCAGGAAATACCGACACCATACTTTCGGCAAAACCCACGGTATAAAGCGCTACTGAAAGCGCCTGGGCAAGGTAAAGAGGAATACCAATGGCACCACCTGCCTCTATTCCCAAGGATCGGCTGATCATATAATAGGCCCCCCCTGTCCTTACCCTTTGGTCGGTGGCAATGGCAGCTACAGATAAAGCAGTCAAGAATGTGATCGAAGAGGCCAATGTGACAATAATCAAAGTCCCTATAAGACCTACGTTACCGACCACCCAGCCAAATCGAAGGTACATGATAACGCCTAATATGGTCAGGATCGATGGGGTGAAAACCCCACCAAATGTCCCAAAACCGCTTTTTACCGCCGGAATTACTGATTCATTATCATTTTCTTTCTTTCGAAATGGTTTTTTCATATAAGAAGGAGAGAAAGAGTGATCGACATATTTTAAATGCTTTTGGAAGTATTTTCGGTGGATGGTTATGCATCAAAAATAAAAAATACCTTTCAAGGAATATAGACCTAATGAAAGATATTTTAAAATTCGAGAAATCAATTGAAAAAAGGTGATGGTAATTTACAGCAATTGCCGGCATTCCGAGGTATTAAAATCATACAGGTTTACCAGGACCGGATTTCCTTTTTTCATAAAGCTTTCATACGACAGCAACAAACGAAATGGCATAAAATCCAAAACAGTTAATTTAATCTATTTAATCCGGCGGGCAAAGAAATGGCTGTTTGGGAACTTTATTTAAAAGAATTCATAGGCTCTATCTTAAACCATAGGGGGTAATTTTCGCCTCTGTAAGAAGATCGATTTGGAACATCTAATCTAATCCTGACCATTATAGGGCCAAGTTCAATTGAAAAAATCAATAGGCTACTTCCACCCGAAAACGGGAATTTACTGCTTTTAATTGATCGAAGGCAGCTTTAGAAACTTTAATTATCAATTTATCATTGTCCCCGGTATTCGGCAATACACCCACCACGCGGGCGAAGACGGTGACATCATTTTCTTCATTTCTGATGCGCATGATGGTTCCAACCGGGGCATTGCGGTGCAGCACCAGGTATTTCTTGTGGTTTCCGGTTCCCTCTATGACTTCAGCCTGACCATTTTCTTTGATATTTTTGAATGCTGTAGAAGAGGCAACATTGCTGGTTCCGGCAGATGATGAACCACTGGTGGAGGTGGGTAGGGTGCTTTTGGTAGGAGGACCGGAGGAATTGGAGGCCTCATTTGGGGAAGGAAGGGATTTTTTTGGTTCCGGAAATCTGGTGACCGGGATATTGGGATTGGTTTCTCTCCCCACCTTCAGGGTTTGGCCTATGGTCAGGTTATTGGAGGATAGGCCATTCAATTTGATCAAATCTTCCACCTTTGTATCATAAAATTGGGCGATGGAAAATAATGTTTCCCCTTGATCAACTTTATGGGAAATCCAATTTCCTGTGCTAGGGACAGTTGATTTTGTTACGGTTTCAGCAGGCTTGACTGAAGGGGAACTTTTCTGGGGATTTTTATTGGATGGAGAAGTGGATTTTTCCACTCTTTTTGGCATTTCTGCTTTCGAATTTACTTTTTTCTTTTTCGAGCTACCGGAATCAGATTTCACAGGTTGGTTCGTGACGGCTACATTCTGGTCGGCCAATTCCGCGGTTTCCATAATAACTTCCTCTTCAATAGGATGGGCCTTTTCTTCCAGACCTTTGATAAGTAGGGATTGGCCCACGCTTAGATCCGTGCCCTTCAAGTCATTCCAGGCCATTAGGTCCTGTAGGGGCACATTATAATTTTGGGCAATTGCGAAAAGGGTTTCTCCTGGGTTGACCTGATGTACAGAAGCCCCTGGAGGGAGGGTTTCTTTTTCGACATAGGGCACTTTGATCCTTTGTCCGATTTTCAAGCCATCCTTGAGGTTGTCATTGTTTTGCACAATGTCATTAACCTGGGTGTTATATCTTCTGGAAATGCCAAACAGCGTCTCCTGGGGCTCCACTTGATGAATAATAAAAGATTGATCTCCTATTTTTTCAATTCCAACCGAATCGACAGACAGGGTATTAGCCGCCAGATTTTGGACTACCAAGACACTCAAGCCGAACATAAATAACCAACACTTTATCATTTTAAAATAGGTCCATTTTTTAATACTTTCTTAATATATGCAAATTTCATATTTATTTTGTCAAATGCAACCCCATTTTATACCAAGTAGGGGTTTGAATAATATTATTGGTATATTCAAACTGAAAAATAAATGTAATGATGAAAAAGAAATTGGTGTCGGCGCTTCTGCTTCTTATTTGGATGACCTGGACTCCCCTATCCGGTTTAATAGCACAGGATAAGGAGGGAAATGATTCTTTGAAAACTGTATATGTTTTGGAAATTAAAAGTGATATTGATCCAAGGATGAACCGGAAGGTAAAGTTGGCCTTGGAAGAGGCGGGTCAAAAGGAAGTGGATATGATTATTGTTCACATGGATACCTATGGTGGAGCAGTAAATGATGCAGATGATATCCGGACCATGTTTTTGGAATCCAAGATTCCGATTTTTTCCTTCATTGACAAAGATGCCGCATCGGCTGGGGCTTTGATTTCCATTGCTTGTGATAGCATTTACATGGCCAGTGGGGGTAGTATTGGTGCGGCTACAGTGGTAATGGGAGGCAGTGGAGAGGCAGCTCCTGATAAATACCAATCTTATATGCGGTCCATGATGAGGAGTACCGCAGAGGCAACAGGAAGAAATCCCCAAATTGCTGAAGCGATGGTAGATGAAAAAATTGAAATTGAAGGGATTACGACTGCAGGGGAAGTGATCACCTTTTCTGTTTCTGAGGCCATCGAAAATGGCTTTTGTGAAGCAGAAGTAGCCTCTATAGAAGAAATCATTGAACGTAATCAGGTGTCTGATTACCAAATTGTCAAATATGAGCCTACCTTGGTCGAAGATGTGATTGCCGTTTTTTTAAACCCGGTCGTCAGTGGCTTTTTGATTTTGATTATTTTTGGTGGAATTTATTTTGAAATTCAAACCCCAGGTATTGGCTTTCCTTTAGCGGCCAGTGTTTTGGCGATTGTTTTGTATTTCATCCCTTATTACCTTACGGGATTGGCCAGCAATTTTGAAATCGTGATCTTTGTAGTGGGCATCATTCTTTTGGCCGTGGAGGTGTTTGTGATTCCCGGATTTGGGGTATTCGGTATTTTAGGGATTATTGGTGTATTGGCAGGTCTAACCATGGGAATGCTTCCCAATGAGTTATTTGATTTTACTTTTGTAAGCTCCGGTAAGTTGTTTGCAGCTTTGCTGACCGTGGTTTTGGCGGTGATCCTTGCAACGGTTTTGATTTTCAGTCTTACACCCAAAGTCAACCAATGGCAGGCTTTCAGCCGCATTTCCTTGGCGGATACCCAGCAAAAATCGGAAGGCTATACCTCTTCCTTTTATGGAGATGTTTTAATGGGTAAGGAGGGAATTACCCATACCAGGTTAATGCCCAGTGGTAAAATCCTGATAGAGGAGGAAATTTATGATGCCTATTCCAGGGGAGAATTTATTGATAAAGGGGAAAAAGTCAGGGTAATCAGTACGGCAGGCACCTCTTTAAGAGTGAGAAAAATATGAAATGGTTGAGGAGGATCTACTCAATTTATGGCAGTGTTATCTTTGCCTCCACTTTTTTGCTTTTGCTACCCTTGTTTTTTCTAACCATAGAAATTCCCGGACTTAAAACCCATGGTAGGAAACTGAACAGAATTTGGTCAAAAATATTTTTTGGCCTATTGCTCATCCGTGTTAAAATTGAAAACCTGCACTATTTTAAAAAGTATGGACAGTTTGTAATCGTATCCAACCATTTTTCCTACCTTGATATTCCCGTCCTTGGTTTGATTCCCTTTGATATGGTCTTTATAGGAAAAAGCTCTTTGGCGAGAATTCTACTGTTTGGCTATATGTTCAGAAACCTTCATATCGCGGTAAACAGAAATAGTTTAAAAAGTAGGGGAGAATCTATAATTAAGGCCAAAGAAGTCCTCAGTGAAGGAAGCAGTGTGGTTTTTTTTCCTGAAGGGGGAATTGCCAGTTCTAGCCCCCCTGGCATGGCACGGTTTAAAGATGGAGCCTTTAAAGTGGCCTTGGACAAACAAATTCCCATAATTCCTATCACTTTATCCTACAATCATTTACTTTTGCCTGATGACGGTAGGTTTTTGTTAAACTACAAAACCGCTAAAGTAGTCATCCATTCCCCAATTTCTGTGAAGGGATTGACACAAAAGGATGTAAACCAACTGAAGGAAAAATGCTTTAACACCATTCAGGATCAGTTGTGGAAAGACAATGAATATATAGAAACCGTACAAAATAGCAGATGAAACTGGATACTGAATCCTTAAAAAAAATTGCCCATTTGGCACGATTGGAATTTGACCGGAAAGGTGCAAAAAAGATGACCCAGGACATGACCCAAATTCTGGATTGGGTGGAAAAGTTAAATGAACTGGATACCGAAAACATTGAACCTCTCACAACCATGTCCTCTGAGGAAAACATTTTGCGGGAAGATAAGGTGGGTGAACATCTTGACCATGAAAAGGGATTGAAAAATGCACCTCAGCGGGATTCTGATTATTTCCGAGTACCCAAAGTGATGGAATGACAAAAACGAATTCAATGGATTTTTTTTTCCAAAAGGCCATCATTTTGCTGGCATTAATTATTTCAATGGCTGCTGCTTTGGGAATCATTTCCTTCCATTTTTTTGGAAATTCAAGCTTGCCAATATCTACAGGCTTGGAACCTGAAAAATTAAATGTCCCCATCGATACCATTGAAGTCGGTACTGAAAATATTATTTTGGAAACCCAAAACTACCTGGTTTTTCAATGGTTTGAATCCCTTCCTCCGGAAACCTTTCCCTATTTTTCGCAAATTGCGGGATTAGTGATTTGGACGGTTCTGCTCTTATTTCTGGTACTTATGACTACCTTCAGCAGGTACTCATTTTTAATTGCTGCTGGGCTGTTGATTTTCCTACTGAGTTTCAGTGGGGTTAATTCCTTGAACATTGGAGGTATCAGTACCAATTATGGGATGATGATTTGTCTCATAGGTTTGTTACTGCCCGCCAGTTTAATCCATATATTTTTTGAACACTGGTCATTATCCAAAAGGACGGTCCTAATATTTTTATCCGGAATTGTTTGTCTGTTTGTCCTGATTTACTTTAGTAACACTGCTTACCCTACCTTGCTATTTTCAGAAAACATCGGCTTAATGGCCATGATCATTGCAGGCGGTTTTCTCATCTATATAGGACATGCTTTTATTTCCAACGTTTTTGTTGGCCTCGTGAATCTTAATTTGGGTGTGGGTATACGCATTTCCTGGCACTTCGGCATCATTTCAATATTGTATTTAGGGCTAATAGCCCTCATGTATCTAGATTTGACCGGTGATGTGAATGTCATCCCTCTCCCACCTTATCAGCTGCTTTTCATTATAATCGGGGTTTTGGGGTTTTTGGAAATTCGACATAAAATCCAACACTTGGACCAACCCTACCAATCACCTTGGGTAGGTAAGGCCTTTTACTTGTTGGGATTCGCCTTAACGGGCCTGGTGATTTTAAAAGCCAAATTGGTGGTAAACACCCCTATGTTTGATTTTTTGGAACATATTTTTATTTATAGCCAACTTGGTTTCGGCCTCCTGTTTTTTTTGTATTTGTTGATTAATTTCTCAGGGATTCTCAATAGTGGAAGGGCCCTAGATAAAATAATATACCAACCACCATTTTTCCCCTATTTTCATATGCGGCTTGGGGGATTTTTAAGCTTTTTGATCTTACTGGTATACGCAGATGCCATTGTGGCAGTTCAGTTCAATACCGCTTCGACCATGAACGCTGCTGATTATTACCTTGCTACAAATAGACCCTTGGAGGCAAGGGTGCTTTATGAAAACGCATTCGAAAGGTACAGGAATAACAAAAAGGCCCTTAACGCTGCTGCCCACCTTTATCTTCAGGAAAACCAACCTACCGCAGCGATAAAAGTCCTTACCAGAAGTTTTGAAGAAAACCCCAATGTACCCGACATCCTACTTCTTGCGGAAAACCTAAAAAGAGGCAAGCGGCTGAATGAGAGCATATATTATTTGGAAACTGGATTAAAATATTTTCCTGACAATTCCTTTCTCACCAATAACCTTGCGCTTCATTACCTAAAAATCAACCTTATTGAGGAGGCTAAAAGTCTTTTAACGAATATGGAAGACTTTCCACATATTAAAAACGGGAACTTAATGGCGCTGAATACCCAAAACGATCTTCCTTTAGGGAGGGAAAGGGAATCAGAAGGGCTTTTGTCCCGGATAAATTTATTGGCATATTATAATCTCCATCAGGAAAAAGCTGGATTTGAACTGGCAACCGATACCATTCGAAATGGCGCTGATATCCTGAGTAGGGCGATCATCCGGAACCAATGGACCAATAATATTGGGTACCTCCCATTCCACCAGCACCTCGTATTATTGGATAGCCTTATTGTTGGAAACGGAAATCTTTCATTTTCAGCAGAGGAGGATTTAAGGGAATCTGGTTTGGTTTTAAGATATAAAGCCGGGGAAATCAATGAATTGCTCAAACAATTGAATGGGATGGCCTATAAATTTAATGGGAATGCCGGATATTACCACGCTTTTGCGGGTTCGGTTCTTTCAGGGCAGATGGATTTGGAGAAAGCTGCGGTGGAATGGAAACAAGCTTTGGAAAAGGGGTTTTCAAATTTTAAGGCTCCCCATCTCCCGGTTCTTTATTTTGGAGGGAAACCTCATGATGCCCTGTTCATATGGGGTACCCATAAGGTTCCATTTCCCGATTGGATGGTGTTTGGAGCAGACAAAAAATTGGTGGAAAATGATACCGTGACTTTTTTCAGGCAAATGGCCGACCTGCCAAAAATGTTGGGTACTGAACTGATACCCGCTTTGGAAAAAATCCAAGGTCAAAGATTACAGGCTCTTTTTATAGAACAATTGATATTAAAAAAGAGTCATTGGCTTCAAAAGTCCGAAATCGACAACCTAATGACCCTATACCGTAAGCAGGGAAATGAAAAGCACGATTTGGAAGATTATGTGGCCTTGCTAGAAGATGAAAACCTTTTTGAAGATAACATGGTTAGTACCGTGGAAGAATATGCTTATTTTTCCCCAAAACCGGGCAGGAATGCTTATTTGACTCCGATGGTTCTGAAAGGATTGGAAGGCTATGATTCAGATATCGATAAATACAACCATCTACTGGAAGCAAGTCAATTCAATAAGGATCCCCTTTTGTGGATCAATTTGGTAAAATACAGCAGAAAGATAGGACTGGATCAATATGCAAGTAAAAATCTGGCGATAATGTCGGAATGGGTTGGATCAGAGGATTTGATAGCATTGCAACTGGAGCATCTTTAGTTCCACTGATGTAATTTAACAATTTGTATTCCTGTTTTTGTACATAAAACTGTATCTTCACGTCTTAAATGAGTAGAAATGCCTGAAATTATTAAAACCAAAGATATTCAAAAAATTTACCGCATGGGGACGGAAGAGGTAAGGGCCTTGAAATCTGTCACCATTCTTGTGGACAGAGGGGAATATGTGGCTTTTATGGGGCCTTCAGGATCCGGTAAATCAACCTTGATGAATATTATAGGCTGTCTGGATACACCCACTTCCGGAACATATATACTTAACAGCAAGGATGTAAGTGATATGTCTGAGAATGAATTGGCTGAAATCCGAAATAGAGAGATTGGTTTCGTTTTTCAGACCTTTAATTTACTTCCCAGAGCTACCTGTCTTGAAAATGTGGCTTTGCCTCTTATTTATGCCGGATATAACAAAGCAGATAGAGAAGAAAAAGCATTTTTAGCCCTGAAAAGTGTTAGTTTGGAGGACAGGATTCATCATAAGCCCAATGAATTATCCGGGGGGCAAAGGCAGCGGGTGGCCATCGCAAGGGCCCTGGTGAATGATCCGAGTATTATTCTGGCGGATGAGCCTACGGGAAACCTGGATTCCAAGACCTCTCATGATATCATGGATCTTTTTCATGAATTGCATCAGAAAGGGAATACCATAATCATGGTTACGCATGAAGATGAAATCGCCCAATACGCACATCGTGTAATACGTTTGCGTGATGGGCTGGTGGAATCAGACGAGGTTAATCCCAATCCTACCGTGGTCAACAAATTCATGGTCTAATTTGCCTTTCAACGGTTAAAACCATTTTATGAAAATATATACCAAAACCGGAGACAGGGGGGAGACTTCTCTTTTGGGAGGGAAAAGGGTCCAAAAGTCCCATTTAAGAATTGAGGCTTATGGTACCATAGATGAGTTGAATGCTTATATTGGCTTGTTGGCAGATCAGAATATTAATCAAAAGAGAATTGCATTTATCGAAAGTATCCAGGAAATATTATTTGTAATTGGTGCATCTTTGGCCAGTGAATACAGGAATTCAAAAATTAAGAAACCGGTCTTAGGCAAAGAAGATATAATGATGCTGGAAAAAGCCATTGATGAAATGGAAGAGGGTTTAAGCCCCCTAAAGCATTTTCTTTTGCCTGGTGGGCATCCGACGGTATCATTGGCCCACGTGGTCAGAACGGTATGCCGAAGAGCCGAGAGGTGTGTGGTGGCATTGAATGAAAAGAGTGCTTTGGATGGGTTAATCCTGGAATTCCTGAACAGATTGTCAGATTACCTGTTTGTGTTGGGAAGACAAATTGCAAAAGAATTAAATGTAAAAGAGAGGGCTTGGTTGCCAAGAGTTTAACGGAGTATGAATAAAACTTTAGAAATTCAGATCAATAAATCTTCCACTTCAAAATTGGCTTCCACCGATTTTGACAAATTAGCATTTGGTCAAATCATCAGTGATCATATGTTTGTGGCCGATTATAGTGATGGTGAATGGAAGGACTTCAGGGTTGAAGCCTATGCACCTTTATCATTAAACCCTGCGAATGCCACACTTCATTATGGACAATCTGTTTTTGAGGGGCTAAAGGCCTATCGAAATGAACAAGGTGAAATTTTGGTTTTCAGGGGAGATGCCAACCAAAGGAGGTTGAATGAATCCGCTAGAAGGATGTGCATACCCGAGGTTCCTGAAGAAATTTTTATGGAAGGGATGCGGAAATTGCTTGAAGTAGATAGGGAATGGGTTCCGAAAAATCCGGGATGTTCTCTTTATATCCGGCCATTTATTTTTGCCACTGATGATTATTTAGGTATTCGGCCTTCGAATAAATACAAGTTCTTGATTCTCACTTCACCTGTAGGTCATTATTATGCCAAACCGGTGGCGGTTAAAGTCGAAACCCAATATTCAAGGGCTATTGAGGGAGGGACCGGATTTGCAAAAGCAGCAGGAAATTATGCAGGTTCATTGTATCCTGCACAGCTTGGACAGAAAGCAGGCTATGACCAATTGCTTTGGACGGATGGAAAAACCCATCAATACATAGAAGAAAGCGGTACGATGAATGTAATGTTTGTGATTAACGGCGTCTTAATCACCGCCCCTACAATTACCGGAACAATTTTGAAAGGCATCACCCGGGACAGTGTGCTCATCCTGGCCAAGGAAATGAGTATGCCGGTGGAGGAAAGGTTTTTAACGGTAAATGAATTGGAAGAAGCTTTGGATAATGGTATTTTGGAAGAGGCGTTTGGAACAGGTACCGCTGCTACAGTTGCCCATATTAATCTCATTCATATTAAAGGGAAAGATCATCATTTGCCGGAAAAACCAAAAGAGGCCTTTTCTAATAGGGTATTGGAAATTTTGGACGCTATTAAATACGGTCGGGTTGAAGATGAACATGGATGGATCACAAAATACTGATGGCTAGGATAAACCGTGCCCTATTTTAACATTATAACAGTATCGGGTCCTTTCCTAAATTTCCCAAAAGATGACAGATCTAAAAGTTAAATTTTATTTTTTTCTCTTTGTTTTCATTATTTTACTGTGCCCATTTTCCTTTTGCCAAAATGTGATGATTCTTCAAAGGGGCAACAATGAAAAAACAAGAATTAAATATGAAGAGGGGGATCAACTGATCTATCTTCAGGAAAATCTGGATTATTATATAACGGACATCATCAAAGAAATTACCAATGACTATATCCTTTTAACGGAAAATATCATTAGCCCTAAGCAGATTGTTTCTATCAATATCAGGGAAAAGGATGAGCGGAACCGAACCCTCGGTAACTTTACTTTGCTTCCCGCTGCAGGCGGGATATTGTTGCTTTTAGCCGAAGGTATCAATGATTTATATGCGGATGGAAGCCTTTCTTATAGCAACGAAACATTGGTTATTTCCGGGGTATTTTTAGCCACCAGTTTAGCACTTAGCCCGATTAGGTATAACAAATTCAAGCCTAACCGGAAAAATAAAATTCAAATTATTCCTCTAGCCGAAGTAGAAAATCCGGAAGTTACGGATTAAATTTTTTTTACTATTGGATCAATTTTTAATTACATCAAATCAATTAAGGATTTAAGAGGTTTTAAACATTATTAGGAACCGTTATTGATCCAAAATCCGGAATCCAACAGAGAGTTTCCGTAGGTTATGTAAATAGATTTGTCGAAATTTGCCATTCATTTAAATCAATCAGTTATGACATCAGAACAGTTGAAAGACTTGAAGGCCCGCATTTTGGCCTTAAGGAGGTATCTTTGACTACGACCGGAAGAAACAGGAAATAGAAGAATTTGAAGCCATCTCGGCACAGGCAGATTTCTGGAACGATCCGGAAGAAGCGGAGAAGGTGATGAAACAAATACAAGCCAGGAAAGCCTGGACCAGTGTATATGATGATGTAGCCTCAAAGATCCAGGATTTGGAGGTGCTTTGGGAATTTTACAATGCAGATGAGGTGTCTGATGAGGAGATTAAATTGGAATTCAGCAAAGCACTTTCCGCAATTGAAGATCTGGAACTGAAAAAAATGCTGGGAGGAGAAGAGGACCAACTGAATGCCATGTTGGAAATCAATCCTGGAGCAGGAGGTACCGAAAGTAATGATTGGGCCTCCATTCTGCTTCGTATGTACATCATGTGGGGAGAAAAAAACGGTTACAAAGTAAAAGAGGTAGACCTTCAGGAAGGGGAAGTGGCAGGCATTAAATCTGCCACCTTGGAATTTGAGGGACCATTGGCCTACGGTTATTTGAAATCCGAAACAGGAGTACATCGTTTGGTAAGAATTTCACCATTTGACAGTGGTGGTAGAAGGCATACTTCCTTTGCTTCCGTCTATGTTTACCCTGTGGTAGATGACACCATTAACATTGAAATCAATCCAGCGGATATTGACTTGCATACTTCCAGATCCGGGGGTGCAGGAGGGCAGAATGTAAACAAGGTGGAAACCAAAGTTCAGCTTACCCATAAGCCTACTGGGATAGTGGTGATATGCCAGGTAGAAAGATCTCAATTGGCAAATAGGGAAAAGGCGATGCAAATGCTTAAATCCAGGCTGTACCAGATGGAAATGGAAAAGCGGAATGCCGAAAGGGCCAAAGTGGAATCGGGAAAAATGAGAATAGATTTCGGTTCACAGATCAGAAATTATGTGCTCCATCCTTATAAATTAGTTAAGGATGCCAGGACGGGATATGAAACCTCTGATGTACAGACCGTATTGGATGGTGGCTTGAACGATTTTATCAAAGCCTTCCTGCTTGCCCAAAGTGAAGAGGAGATTAAAGATAAGGATTAAAGAAAATTGAGAGAATATTTTTTATGTCCCAAAAGTACAAAGCCAGAAATAGGATTGTATTTTTGGGGCATATTAAACCGGCGATGAACCCATTGTTGCGCCTTTATAATTATTCATTATTTGCCCCATAACTCCATGTGATGTTTCCAGCATGATGGCTGGCCTTTGTAAAAATCAAAAGAAAAATTTGAGGGAGGGGGGCCTAATTCAGAACCAATTCATCTACCATTAACCATCCTTTTCTGCCTGCTCCTCCGTGCCATGCAGGAAGCGAAGGAACGGGGTTGGCCACGATCCTCATTTTTGTGATGCCCGAAGCGGTGAAAGGGATATCCATTTGTCTTAGATGTGCCTTATCATCCTTTTTGGGTGGGGTAGGACGGTATTTTTTTGCGAGGCCCCAATCCTGACCTTCTTTCTGTACCCATATTTCCACTTCCTCGGGAGGGAAAAAGCTAGCACCGACATTGTGCCAGATAGATAGCGCCATGTGGTTGATTTCTGTGGGATTTTCAAATTCCATTTCTACGTCCAGCGGGTTGTTTTGAAATCCCAGCCAGTTGAGGTTCCATACATCCGGTATGGCTTTGTAGCGGTCAAAGAGACTTTTAGGGCCATCACCTTTATACCTGTCCTCTGGATTAAATTTCATTTCATAGTCTTTGGGACTGATTTCAGACCGGATAAATTCTGCTGTTTCCGTTGCACTGCCCGTCCAGCCTTCAGCGAATGCCCTTGCTTTTAGAGTGAGGTTTTCCTCAATTTCAAATGGACCTTCATAAAGGAGATAATTGCTGCTGTCAGGTTCTGATCCATCCAAAGTATAGAATATACTGGTTCCCTGTATGGGATGCTCTATTTTCAGTTCCATCTTTTCACTGAAAAAAGCCTTATCAAATTGAATTACAGGAGGGTTTAAGGTGAAAACAGTTCCATCATCTCTGTATCCGGTTTCAATTTCCACATTGGGAAGATCCTGTTTAAGTTGATCGAGGGCATTCTGTTCCAGGCCGGTATTCCAAATAAAAAGTTGCCTGAGCTGCTTCATGTTAGCCAATTGTTCAAGGGCCTTTTCATCTAGAGGATTTCCTGAAATTGAAAGGTAGGTTAGGTTTTCCAATCCTATCAGATGCTGCAGACCCTCACCGCTGATGTCCGCAAAATTCAAAAATAATTTTTCCAGGTTTTCAAAAGGTTTCAGGTATTCAAGGTCTTCATCTTTAACCGGCATATTATTCAAGTTCAGGGAAACCAACTGTAGACTTATTTCCTGCAGCTCCTGAAGGGATTCCGGCTTAAAACTAGCCCTACCAAAATAGCTGGCCGACAGGGCAGGGGATTCCAATCCCAATGGTTGGATTTTCCTGTAAAAATTATTGAGCTTTTCCAGCGTTTGGGCATCCGCTTCTTTAAAATCATAGATTTTTGGGGCGGATTTAAATTTGTTTACAGCCAGGGCATAGATTCCGGTGGTATCAGAAAGGTCCGTTACTTTTTTCTCGAATTCAGCCCCTGCAACGATCCATGCTTCGAGAATGGCCATTTCTTCCTCACTGAGCTGGGGCTTTCCTTCCGGGGGCATGTGTTCCTCGTCTTCAAGGGGTAGGTGGATTTTTTCAATTAGGAGACTGCCTTCCGGATCAAAGGGTATTACTGCCGGCCCTGATTCGCCACCCTCAAGAAGGTATTCCGGTGAATCCATTCTGAGCTCGCCTTTTTGTTTGGATGCTTTATGGCAACTGATACATTTATTTTTCAGGATGGGCATGATGACATGCTCAAATACCTCTGCCTCCTCCAGGCTTACGTTCACCATATCATTGCCCATAAATGGTGCTGTGATGAAATCTTCACCGTGCGTAATGGAAGCGCCCAAATGTCCGGAAACCACCACCACCACTGCAACCAGTCCAGAAGAAATCTGTAGTACTTTTTGCGTACTTTTTTCTATAAAATAATAGAGTAGGGATGAGAGCCAGAACACCGTTAGGCCCGTCCATTTGTGCCATAGAAGCGCATTTTGGTCATACCCTGTTTCATGGGAAAGCAAAAGCCCGGCAATAACAGTAAAAGCAGCCGTGAGTGCACCCAACAATAAAAGATCGGTTCCATAATCCTTACTGTCTTCGCGGGTTTTCAACAGACCGGGTAGAGCGAGAAGGGCTACGGCGATCATGAGCAGCACGATTGGAAAATGCAGCAAAAGTGGGTGAAGCCTTCCAAAGACATGTAGCCAATCCGGAATCATTACCCTGTTTTCAGCAACTACAAGGAAAAGAACAAAAACGTTGGCAGCAAATAACAACTGGCCCAACAAAGCCTTAATTTTGGGTGAAAGCATATTAGATGATTGACTTATGGATCAAGAAATTACATTATCAGGCAATGATGTCATTGACAAGGTTCCCCGCAACGTCAGTTAGACGGTACCTTCTTCCCTGATGCCTGAAGGTCAGTCTTTCATGGTCAATGCCCAAAAGATGGAGCATAGTGGCATGAAAGTCATGTACATGCACTGGATCTTTTACAATATTATAGCCGAATTCATCCGTTTCTCCATAGGTGATTCCAGGTTTGACACCACCTCCTGCCATCCAAAGCGAAAAGGCTCTTGGGTGGTGGTCCCTTCCGTAGTTATCCGGGGAAAATTTGCCTTGACAATAATTGGTTCTTCCAAATTCTCCTCCCCAGATGACCAAGGTTTCATCTAAAAGGCCCCTTTGCTTGAGATCTGTGATCAAAGCCGCAGAGGCCTGATCCGTATCTTTGGCCTGCATGGCCATTTCATTGGGAAGGTTACCATGTTGGTCCCAGCCCTGGTGGTATATCTGTACAAACCGCACACCGTTCTCAGAAAGTTTCCGTGCCAGCAGGCAATTGGCAGCATAAGAACCGGGGACCAGACATTCAGGCCCATAAAGTTTAACGGTGCTATTTGGTTCATTGGTCAGGTCAGTGACTTCAGGAACAGCAGTTTGCATCCTGTAGGCCATTTCATATTGTTGGATCTTGGCACTGATCTCTGGATCGCCAAAAGATTCATAATTCATTTGATTTAAGGCTGAAATTTTATCCAGCATCCTTCGACGGTCTGATTTTCCCATGCTTTCCGGGTCATTGAGGTAGAGCACAGGATCATCACCGCTGGAAAATTGTACCCCCTGATGTACAGAATCCAAAAAGCCATTGGTCCAAAGCTTGGAATAGACCCCCTGTCCGTTGCCTTTTCCCCTTGATAACAAAACACAGAAACTGGGAAGGTTGTTATTTTCACTGCCCAGGCCATAACTTAACCAAGCACCCATGCTAGGTCTGTTTCCTACCTGTGCCCCTGTTTGGAAAAAGGTCAGTGCAGGGTCATGGTTGATGGCTTCGGTATGCATGGACTTCACAATACAAATATCATCTGCGATTTTGGCTGTATAAGGAAACAGGTCACTGATCCATGCCCCGGATTCTCCATATTGATTAAAACCATGGTAGGACCCAACCAATGGGAACGAGGACTGTCCGGCTGTCATGCCAGTAAGTCTTTGCCCCTGCCTGATGGATTCCGGAAGCTCTTCACCGACCCGTTTGTTCAATGTGGGCTTATAATCGAATGATTCAAGCTGACTTGGGGCGCCATTCTGAAAAAGATAGATCACCCTTTTGGCTTTTGGAGCAAAATGGGGTAAACTGGCCATCAGTTTATCGGTATCCAATTCTGATTTTCCTGTAAACAGATCGGGAATCAGCAAGGAACCAAGGGCAACACTGCCCAGGCCAAGACTGATTTTTGAAAGAAACTTTCTTCTGTTTTCGTTTAATCCACTTTCTAATCTTTCTTGTTCCATATCAGGTTTTGGTAATCGCCTCTTCTACATTATAAATCGCCACCACCACCTGCATTAAAGCAGCGGTTTCAGCACTTCTGGTTTCTTCAGCAAGTGGGTATTCACCTACATTCACCGTATTTAATATCGTTTCCGGTTCCTTCTGGAAACGCCTGAGTTCTTCCTGGAAATATTGTTCCAGAAGCTCAAGTTCTTCCTCTTTGGGATCCCGGCACAATATCCTTACAAAAGCCTCTTCCACAGCTATGGAAGGCTCCTTCCCGTCAGAAAGCAAATTGGTGGCCAATACCCTGGAAGCTTCCAATACCAATGGGTCATTCAACATGGCCAAGGCCTGTAGGGGGGTATTTGTCCTGTTTCTGGTAACTTCACAAACATCCCTGTTACTTCCATCAAAAATGATGGGTTTTGGGGGAGGTGAGGTCAGTTTAATAAAGGTATACAAGCCTCTTCGATAAAGCTGGTCGCCCTTATCCTGCCTGTAAACGGCAAGTTCCCCTCTACCGGAAGTAGAGGCCTCCCATAATCCTTCCGGTTGGTAGGGTTTTACACTAGGCCCACCTATTTCAGGCACCATCAATCCACTGGAAAACAACACCATATCCCGTATATGTTCCGCATTCATTCTTATCCGGGATGCCCTGGCGAGATAGGTGTTTTCAGGATCTTTTTCCAATTTCTTTATAGAGGTCGAGGCCGACTGCTGATAAGTGGCAGAGCTCACGATGGTTTTGATCAGATGTTTGACATCCCAGCCACTTTCCATGAATTCAACCGCCAACCAGTCTAAAAGTTCCGGATGAGTGGGCAGTTTTCCTTGCATGCCGAAATCTCCTGCCGAAGCGACAAAACCCACTCCGAAAAGTTCCTGCCAGATAAGGTTAACAAATACTCTTGCCGGCAAGGGGTTTTCTTCCGAGAATGTCCACTTGGCCAACCCCAATCTATTTTTGGGATATTTTTCTTCATTGAAAGGTAAAATTGCCTCTGGGGTGGACATGGTTACCTCAGTGGTGGGCTGATCATAAAGCCCCCTGTCAAGAACATAGGTTTTCCTTAGGGTGTCTTTATAGTCTTCCATCACAGAAACCATTACTTTGCTGGTATCCTTATGGTTGATGAAATCCAGTATGCCATCCAGGTCATTGTTTTCTATCCACATGATGGGTTCTTTGGCCGGTTTTGACCTGCTCACA
Source organism: Cyclobacteriaceae bacterium (assembly GCA_040905165.1). Taxonomy (GTDB): domain Bacteria; phylum Bacteroidota; class Bacteroidia; order Cytophagales; family Cyclobacteriaceae; genus Cyclobacterium. Next base: position 64,679 of record JBBDSA010000016.1, read on the forward strand.
TCACCTTCATATCCTTGTTCGGGCGTATTATTGAAAAACGAATAAAGCTGGAAATAATTTTCCTGGGAAATGGGGTCAAATTTATGGTCATGACACTGGGCACATTCCACCGTCATGCCAAGGATGGCTTTGCTGAACGTATTGGTTTTGTCCACAATGTATTCCACCCTGTATTCTTCATCTATGACACCACCTTCTTCGGTATATTTATGGTTCCGGTTGAATGCAGTGGCCAGAATCTGTTCTTTGGTGGCATCGGGAATCAGGTCTCCGGCCAATTGCCAGGTGATGAACTGATCATAAGGTAGGTTGTTATTAAAAGCATGGATTACCCAATCCCTATAGGGCCATTGTGTACGGATATTGTCATCCTGGTATCCATAGGAATCTGAATACCTGGATATGTCCATCCATAAGACCGCCATTCTTTCTCCAAATGTAGGATTGGAAAGCAGTTTATCAATTATTTTTTCAGTAGCTGCTGAACTTTCATCCTTTTTGTAAGTATTCATCATTTCCATGGATGGCGGAAGACCGGTAAGGTCGATGCTTAACCTTTTTAAAAGATGCATTTTTTCTGCGGGACCGTTGGGTTCCAGACCCAATCTCTCCAATCTGGCCAAAATAAAATGGTCGATTTCATTCTGTACCCATTCTGTGTTGGAGATTTCCGGTAATGGGGATTTTTCGGGTACCTCGAAAGCCCAGTGAGGTTCGTATTCCCCGCCCTGTTTGATCCAATTTCTGATGATCTCTTTTTCCTGTTCACCCAATTTCAGGTTGGAGGAGGGAGGGGGCATCATTTCGGAATCATCATCGGTGAATAACCGTCTGACAACTTCGGATTGCTCTGGTTTACCAGGTACGATGGCATGTGCCTCAGGATTTTCTTTCAGGGCAGCATAGGCTCCTTCAGCATTGTCCAGTCTTAATCCGGATTCCCGTTTATTGGCATCCGGGCCATGGCAGGCAAAACAGTTGTCAGACAAAAGGGGGCGCACATGAAAATTATAGCTGATTTGTTCACCGGGGGAGAGGGTGGAATCCGAATTTTGAGATTGGGAACAGGAGGTGAGGATTAATAACACCCCTATTAGAATATTTACTGAATGCCTAAGCATATGATTGGGCTTATTTTAAATTCTTAACAATCAGCAATTTGGTGATTTATGGGTCAATTTACAAACAATTATACAAATTCACAGTAAAATAATTTATGAGTGGGAATATAAAATGATGGTTCGGAATCTTAGAAAAAAATTGACTGAAAAAATAATCGAATGGCTATAACCATTCTTTTATATAAGATAAATTAAAAGGTAAAAAATTACTTTTAATTCTTTTTTATCTTGGAAAAGTCAAATGATTCGAGAAATTTTGTAGTGTAATTACCTTCCCTAAATTGTGGATCTTCCAATAAGGAAAGGTGAAAAGGAATGGTAGTCTTAACCCCGTCAATTACAAATTCTTCCAATGCCCTTTTCATTCTGACAATTACTTCCTCTCTTGTCTGTCCACTTACAATCAATTTGGCTATCATAGAATCATAATTGGGCGGGATGACATACCCTGCGTAGACATGGCTATCAATCCTTACCCCTTTACCCCCGGGAAGGTGAAGGTTGACTATTTTTCCCGGACTGGGCCGAAACCCATTGGAGGGATCTTCCGCATTGATCCGGCATTCCATGGCGAAAAGTTTTGGAAAATAGTTTTTTCCACTTATGGGTTTTCCTGCTGCCACTTTGATCTGCTCCTTGATCAAATCAAAATCCGTGACTTCTTCTGTAATGGGATGCTCCACCTGTATCCTGGTATTCATTTCCATGAAATAGAAATCCCGGTTTTTATCCACTAAAAACTCAATGGTACCTGCTCCTTCATATCCAATGGCTTCTGAACCCTTGATGGCAGCCATGCCCATTTTTTCTCTAAGTTCATCCGTAATGAAGGGGGAAGGGGTTTCTTCTACCAATTTTTGATGCCTTCTTTGAATGGAACAGTCTCTTTCGGATAGGTGACAAGCTTTTCCTGTAGAATCCCCGATGATTTGGATTTCAATGTGGTGAGGGTCTTCCACGTATTTTTCCAGGTAAAGACCGTTGTTCCCAAAGGCAGCGGATGATTCCTGTCTGGCATCATCCCAGGCCTTTTTAAATTCGGAGGGTTCTCTGACGATGCGCATACCCTTTCCTCCTCCTCCAGCCGTTGCTTTGAGAATCACTGGATATCCGATTTCCTCAGAGAGTAATAATCCCTTTTCGATGCTTTCCACCAAACCTTCCGAACCAGGAATGGTAGGTACCCCAGCTTCCGCCATGGTGGCTTTTGCTGTTGCCTTATCCCCCATTTTATTGATCATCTCAGGGCTGGCTCCAATGAACTTAATATTGTATTCCTCACAAATCCTCGAAAATTCCGCATTCTCCGATAAGAAGCCATATCCTGGGTGGATGGCATCCGCATTGGTGATTTCGGCAGCAGCGATAATTCTGGGAATATTGAGATAAGAATCTTTGCTTGGAGGGGCGCCTATACATACGGCCTCATCAGCAAAACGTACATGAAGACTGTCTTTGTCTGCTGTGGAATAAACCGCTACAGTTTTGATGCCCATCTCCTTGCAGGTTCTGATGATTCTTAAAGCAATTTCTCCTCTGTTGGCAATTAATATTTTATTAAACACAATTTCTTTTCAAAAGGGTAAATAATTAGGTTCATTTCATTGGTTCTACCAAAAAGAGGGGTTGATCATATTCCACCGGCGAGGCATTTTCCACTAAAATTTCGACAATTTTCCCGGAGATTTCCGATTCGATTTCATTAAAGAGTTTCATGGCCTCAATGATACAGACAGGTTGGCCTGATTGTACCGAATCCCCTACATTCACAAAATAATCAGTATCAGGATTGGGAGACCGGTAAAAGGTCCCTATCATCGGCGATTTTATTTCCAAGAAGTGGGATTTCTCCTCTTTTCCAGGAGAAGATGCAGAGGGGCTGTTGGCCGCATTTGGTGTAGGGGGGGATGGTTGGCCCAAAGTTTCTGACTGAGGCAGGTTGTCTTTTATAGGATTGGAGGGAGGGGTTTCCGAATTTTTTTTGATGGAAAGTTTGAATTCATCCGTTTCGATTTTAACCTCTGCCAATCCGGAATTGGAAATAAAATCGATCAATTCCTGTATTTCTTTTGCTTTCATAATATTTCTTTTTGAAGGGGACCTTTTTTTTGGGTCCCAGCCACTCAGAAGATTTTATACTAATTAAAACTACGTAATCTAGTGAAATTCTGTAAAAAAAACAGCATTATTTCACCCGCTCTGAATAAGAACCATCTCTGGTATCTACTTTGATCATGATATCCTGATTCACAAATAAGGGGACCATGACCACTGCTCCGGTCTCTAAGGTAGCAGGTTTCAGCGTATTGGTAGCCGTATCTCCTTTTATTCCCGGTTCAGTATATGTCACCATAAGTTCTACAAAGGGAGGTAGTTCTACTCCCAAGGGAACTTCGGTTTCAGCATGGATCAAAATATCCACCATTTGGCCTTCTTTCAGTAACTCCGGTCTTTCAATCAGTTTTTCTTCAATTTGTAATTGCTCAAAGGTCTCTGTATCCATAAAATGGTAACCCAGTGTATCGTTGTATATGTACTGGTGTGGTCTTTTTTCTACCCTTGCCGTAACCACTTTTTCTCCGGCGTTGAATGTTTTGTCCAGGACTTTTCCGGTAGTAAGACTTTTTAACTTGGTCCGTACAAAGGCAGGTCCTTTGCCTGGCTTAACGTGCTGAAACTCTACGATGGTCATGATGTCATGATTGAATTCCAAGCAAAGACCGTTTTTAAAATCAGAGGTATTGGCCATTTATGTAGTTGTTTTCGATTATTTTGGATTATATCCCCATTTCAAATAAACAGCTCCCCAGGTAAAACCTCCCCCAAAAGCAGCTAAAATAAGGTTATCACCTTTTTTTAGCTGGGATTCATAGTCCCAGAGACATAAGGGTATGGTGCCGGCAGTGGTATTCCCGTATTTTTCTATGTTGAGCATTACTTTATCCGGTCCAATACCCATCCGGCTGGCGGTAGCATCAATGATTCTTTTGTTGGCTTGATGGGGCACCAGCCAGGCAATATCGTCTGCAGTCAGGTTGTTTTTTTTCATAATCCTGGCACTCACCTCTGCCATATTGGTAACGGCAAATTTAAATACAGTTGCACCTTCCTGGAACACGTAATGTTCCCTGTTTTTTACGGTTTCCAAGGTAGCGGGTTTTCGGCTGCCTCCGGCCCGCATATGGAGAAAATCCGCTCCTGACCCATCGGTATGCAATAAAGCATCCATAATGCCCAAGGTTTCCTGGGTGGGCTCCAGCAAAACAGCCCCTCCTCCATCACCAAAGATAATACAAGTGGTCCTGTCTTCATAATTAACAATGGAAGACATTTTATCGGCTCCGATGATGATTACTTTTTTATGTACACCGTTTTCGATAAACTGGCTGCCTATTGACAGTGCATATAAAAAACCGGAACAAGCGGCAGAAATATCAAAGCTGTAACAGTTTTTTGCGCCCACATTATAGGCGATAATATTGGCTGTGGCAGGAAATAACATGTCAGGAGTGACAGTAGCACATATAATCAGATCAATGTCTTCAGGGTTGGTATTGGTTTTTTCCAGTAATCCTTTAACGGCCTCCGTTCCGATCACCGAGGTACCTTGGTTTTCTCCTTTCAAAATCCGCCTTTCTTTGATCCCTGTTCTACTGGTTATCCACTCATCATTGGTATCCACCATGGTTTCCAGTTCTTTGTTGGTGAGGACATATTCTGGAAGCCAGGCATGGACTCCTGTAATAACAGCTCTAGTTTTTTTCATTTAATTTGATCTAATATATATTGATCCCATTAGGAAGGTCCTGATAGTTTTTGCAGGCATTAAAATTTTCCTGGCTTTTCTATCAAGGTTCAGGTTCTGAATAAAATGAAACTGAATATTTCCGATTTGAAAAGGCAAAATTATTTAAAATGTGCTTGTCAACCAAAGATTTTTTTGATATGTGCCAAATAAAAACGAAAGAAGGTGGATAAAAAGGCAGCCAATTGAAAAATTTTTGCATTCCTCCACATAAAGTTTTACCTTAAAAGAAAATAATATTTCTTATCAAAATGAAACTAACTGTCAATGAAAAGGAGTATGAAGTAGAGGTTTCGGGTAACCCAAATCTCCTCGAGGTACTCAGGGAACAAATAGACCTAACCGGAACAAAATACGGATGTGGTGAAGGAGCCTGTGGGGCCTGTAAAGTTTTGGTAAACGGCACGCCAACATCGGCCTGTATCACGCCTGCTGTAAGTGTACAGGGTAAAAACATCATTACGGTTGAAGGTTTGGTGAAGAATGGTCAGCTTCATCCTGTTCAAAAAGCCTTCCTGGAGGAAGATGTATTTCAATGTGCTTATTGCGCTTCAGGAATGGCCATTGCGGCCATTGGCTTATTGTCCAAGCAGAGGGAATTGACCGAGCAGGAAATAAAAGAAGGCATGAATGGTAATATATGTCGTTGCTGCACCTACCCTGAAATAATCAAAGCCATAAAAAAAGCGTCTGAAAATAAAATTAATTTATGAAATCTTTAAAAGAAAAGTTGAAAGGGCGTTTATCAAAGATTGACGAAAAGGCGGGAAAAAGTCTGCCACCCCAAAATATTTCCCGAAGAAATTTTTTTAAGAAAATGGGTGCCGGCATAGCCACATATGTGGTCATGACGGATGTTTTGGCCTTTCAGGTATTGGGTTCAGATGCTCCATTGAAAGATGAGGACCAACTTGCTTCATGGATCCATCTCAGTGATAGCGGAAAAGTGACGGTGTTTACCGGAAAGGTGGAAGTGGGTCAGAATATAAGAACGTCTCTTAGCCAGGTAGTGGCCGAGGAATTGTCGATATCCATTGAGCATATCGAATTGATTATGGGGGATACCCAGCAGACCCCATATGACCGTGGAACTTATGGTAGTCTGACCACCCCACAAATGGCGCCCATATTACGGAAAGCAGCTGCGAATTTAAGAGAAATGTTGCTCCAACAAGCCAAAGAAGAATGGAAGCTGGGCAAAGTGAAACTGGAACTGGAAAAAGGCTTTGTTCATCATCCCAGTAATGGAGGTAAATTAAGTTATGGGGATTTGGCCAAAGGTAAACAATGGATGAAGAAAATGGATGAGGAGGTTCCAACGGTGGATCCGGAAGCTTGGAAGACAGCTGGTACATCGGTCAGGAAAGTAAACGGAATTGATTTTATTACCGGAACTCATCGGTATGTTTCAGATATGTCCGTGCCTGGAATGGTCTATGGGAAAATTCTGAGACCACCCTATATAGGGGCGAAACTGAAGAGCGTTAATACCGGAAAGGCGGCTGGATTAGACGGAGTTGAAATTGTCCAGCAAGATGATTTTGTAGGGGTTACAGCCAAGGATTCCAGAACCGCTTCCGTGGCATTGGCCATGATTGAAGCAGAATGGGAAACCTCGCCGCAACTCTCCGGAAAAGACCTGTTCTCCCACTTAGTGAATACGGGAAAGGATCAAACGGCGATTGGGAATGCTTTGGAAAGTGAATATTTGATTTCCGATAAGCAATTGGATCAGGAATTTTTGGTGCAGTATATTGCTCATGTGCCCCTGGAGCCCCGGGCTGGTCTGGCATTATGGAAAGGGGATGAACTTCAGGTTTGGACCGGTACGCAGAGACCTTTCGGGGTGCAGGAAGAACTTCAAAGGACTTTTGACCTTCCAAAAGAAAAAATCCGGGTATATATGCCGGATACAGGATCAGGATATGGCGGCAAACATACCGGTGAGGCTGGTATAGAAGCAGCCAGGTTGGCTAAAGCAGTGAAAAACCCGGTAAAGGTCAACTGGACCAGGGAGGAAGAATTCAAATGGGCCTATTTTCGGCCTGCTGGTGTGATCCGGGTAAAAGCAAGTACCCAAAATGGACATTTATCTGCTTGGGATTTTCATAATTTCAATTCCGGAGGTGCCGCAATTGAAGCGCCATATGAAATAAAGGAAAAGAACCACCAATACCATAGCGCTGATTCTCCATTAAGGCAAGGCTCCTACAGGGCCCTGGCCTCCACGGCCAATGTTTTTGCGATTGAGGCACAGATCAATGATCTGGCTTCAGCCAATCAAAAAGACCCCCTGGAATTCCGTCTCACTCATTTGAAGAATGAAAGGCTGAGTAATTTAATTAAAATTACGGCGGATGCTTTTGGCTGGGGAAAAAGAATTAAAAGAACCAATATTGGGTTTGGGATGGCCTGCGGTGCTGCGAAGGGAGGTTATGTCGCCACATTCGCAGAGGTAAAAGTGGACCCTGATACCCGGGAATTAGAGATTTTAAAAGTCACTGGCGGATTTGAATGCGGTGCTATCCTAAACCCCCGACATTTGAAGAGTCAGGTGGTAGGCTGTATGCTACAGGGCCTTGGTGGTGCACTTTTTGAGTCGGTGGAATTTGATAATGGGGATATCAAAAATGCCTCCCTATCTTCCTATAGGGTTCCCCGGTTTAAAGATACACCAAAAATAGAAGTAATTCTTGTGGACCGAAAGGATCTGCCTTCCTCCGGTGCGGGGGAGGCTCCCATTATAGGTATCGCTCCTGCGATCCGAAACGCGATCTTTGATGCCACAGGGGTTAAAATCAACCAACTCCCCATGTTGCCCAATGGGTTGGTGCCTGTAAATAGCTAGTACCAGCGCCATCAGAAGTGGAAATCATTCCATTCTTTGCCACACCTTGATGGTCATAAGCAATAAATCAGAAAAGAACAGGTAAAGAGAATTAAAGGATGTATTGAGAAAGATCTCTGTTTTTGGACAAAGAACTTAACCTTTCCTGGACCATATCCCGGGTAATCATAATTTTACTGTTGGCCTGAATGGTGTCCGGAACTTCAAAAAGATAATCGTTTAACAGGTGACTCATCACGGTATGCAGTCTTCTGGCTCCAATATTCTCCACATCCTCATTGATATGGAAGGCGAGTGCGGCTATTTCCAGAATGGCATCATCCGTAAATTCCAAATAGACCTGCTCGGCTTCAAAAAGAGCTTGGTATTGCTTGGTTAGCGCATTTTTTGGTTCCTTTAAGATTTTGTAAAAATCTTCCTCTGTGAGGCTGCTGAGTTCTACCCTAATGGGAAACCTACCCTGTAGTTCAGGAATAAGATCGGAGGGTTTGCTGACATGGAAAGCTCCTGCCGCGATAAACAGGACATGGTCGGTATGTACCATACCGTATTTGGTGTTCACTGCCGTACCTTCCACTATGGGTAAAAGATCCCTTTGTACCCCTTCACGGCTTACATCAGGTCCGCTTCCCTTGCTGGAGGATGAGGCGATTTTGTCTATTTCATCTATGAAAATAATACCATTGTTCTCGGCCAGATCAATGGCCTCTTCCTTAACTTCATCAAAATCAATCAGCTTTGAAGCCTCGTCTTCCATCAGTATTTTTCTGGCCTCCGCTATGGTGACTTTCCTTTTTTTAGTCTTTTTTGGCATCATGTTGTTCAACATGTCCTGAATCCCGGCCATGCTGGCTTCATCCATCATGCCATTTCCGATCATGCCTATACCGGAAGAGGAAGATTGTTTGACATTGATCTCAATTTTCCGGTCTTCCAATTCTCCATTTTTGAGCTTTTCCTTAAATTTTTCTCTTGTCTTTTCATTGAGCTCCTGTTCAGAAGCCTTATCTGGGTTAAATTGATCGGAATTGCTCCTGGTATTGCTGAATCCTGTGCCTTTTACCGGTGGAATGAGTATGTCCAACAATATATCTTCCACCATGACAGCCGCTTTCTCCTTTACTTCCTCATTTTTTGATTCTTTCACCAAATTGACCGACTGTTCCACCAAATCCCTGACCATTGATTCCACATCTCTTCCCACATACCCGACCTCCGTAAATTTAGATGCTTCTACCTTCGTAAATGGGGCATTGGCAATTTTAGCTAACCTTCTTGCGATTTCTGTTTTACCAACGCCAGTAGGTCCGATCATCAGAATATTGTTGGGCACAATATCCTTCTGTAAATCAGATTTTACCATTAGCCTCCGGATTCTATTCCTGAGTGCAATGGCCACGTTCCTTTTGGCATCCTGTTGACCAATGATATATATATCCAATTCAGCAACAATTTGCCTAGGGGTCAGTTGGTTGATTTTATCTTTATTCATGAGACGATGTCATTTAAATATTTTGTGATTCCCAATCTCTTTGGAGTTTATTATTGAGATTCTTTTACCAGTGGATATCAATTTAAACGGGTTGGCTGCAAGGGGAATATCATTTTAAAGGCTATTCCTTCTCCAAAGTGTATTTATGTTCAGCTTCGTAGGAAAATTTCAAGGGTTCATCCACTTTATCATTTAGAAGCGCGATGTCCAACACTTCGCTGACATGGTCGACAAAATGAAAATTAACCCCTTTGAGGTATAAATCATCGATTTCTTCAATATCTCTCAGATTTCGTTTACAGAGAATAATATCGTCTATACCCGCTCTTTTTGCAGCAAGGATCTTTTCTTTGATTCCACCTACCGGCATCACCTTGCCCCTTAAGGTAATTTCACCTGTCATGGCAAGTTTTGATTTCACTTTCCTTTGGGTATAAATCGATGCGATGGCGGTTAGAATGGTGATACCGGCAGACGGGCCGTCTTTGGGAACTGCCCCGGCAGGTACGTGGATATGCAGATCATATTGATCAAAAACCCGGTGGTCGATATGGAGTTTTTCAGAATGGGATTTAAGGTAAGAAATGGCCGTCATCGCTGATTCCTTCATAACATCACCCAGTTGTCCCGAAAGTGTAAGTTTACCTTTTCCTTTACTGATGCTGGCTTCAATAAATAAAATTTCACCTCCTACAGAAGTCCAGGCCAAACCTGTGACCACCCCGGCAAGGGTGTTGTCCTGATAAATTTCCTTATCAAAGATTTCGCCACCGAGGATCCTTCTTACCATGATGGAGGTGATCTTCTTTTGATAGGATTCTTCCATGGCAATCGATTTGGTCACGTTTCTGATCACCTTTCCTATTTGCCTTTCCAAACCCCTCACGCCGGATTCCCGGGTATAATCTTCAATGATTTTAATTAATGATTCTTTGCTAAAAACCAAATCCTTTGCTTTTAAACCATGCTCTTTCCGCTGTTTCGGAATGAGATGTTTTTTTGCAATCTCCACCTTCTCTTCCATCGTATAACCCGTGACTTCAATGATTTCCATTCTGTCCCTGAGCGCAGGCTGAAGGGTTTCCAAGGTGTTGGCGGTAGCGATGAAGAGGACTTTGGAAAGGTCATAGTCCACTTCTAAATAATTGTCTACAAAGGCATTGTTTTGCTCCGGATCCAAAACCTCCAATAAAGCAGAAGAAGGATCGCCCCGAAAATCCGAACTTAATTTATCTATTTCATCCAAGACAAAAACAGGGTTGGATGATTTGGCCTTTTTCATGTTTTGAACGATTTTTCCCGGCATGGCACCTACATAGGTTTTCCTGTGCCCTCTGATTTCCGCCTCATCGTTTAAACCACCTAAGGACATCCGGATGTATTTACGACCGAGCGCTTTGGCGATGGATTTCCCCAAAGAGGTCTTCCCTACACCGGGAGGGCCAAATAAACACAATATGGGTCCTTTTAAATCCTGTTTTAATTTTAATACAGCCAAATATTCTATGATACGGTCTTTGACTTTATCCAGTCCAAAATGGTCCCGGTCCAAGATCTTTTTTGCTCTTTTCAGGTCAAAATTATCGGAGGTAAACTCATTCCAGGGTAGATCAACCAAAACCTCAGCATAGTTTAAAGATATGGGGTATTCCGCTGCTGCCGGATTCATTCTGAGAATTTTATCCAGTTCCTTATTAAATTGTTTGGCAACTTCAACAGGCCATTTCTTCTTTTTACTTTTGGCACGCAGGTCTTCCACCTCTTTTTCAGCACCTTCTTCACCCAGTTCTGTTTGGAGCACCTTCATTTGTTGTCTCAGAAAATAGTCCCTTTGCTGCTGATCAATGTCGGTGTGGACTTTTTTCTGGATTTCACTCTTGAGCTCCAGCATTTGGATATCCTTCATCATGAATTCGAGCAATAAGGTAGCTCTTTCTATCCCATCATTGATTTCAAGAAGCCTTTGTTTGGATTCCACCGGCGCATTGATGTTGGAGGAAAGGAAATGGGTCAAAAACGGGGTATTGTCTATATTGTCCAAAGCCACCTGGGCTTCTCTGGGGATTTCTGGATTAAGCTGTAAAATTTTAAAGGCAGCTTCTTTCAAGGACTGCTCCAAGGCCTGAATCTGCTCGTTATTCTGAGGAAAGGTTTCATCCAGGTATTTGACTTTTGCCTGAAAATAAGGATCTTCTGTCACCTCATCCTCAATCTCAAATCTTTTTTTACCCTGAATGATAATGGTGGTATTCCCGTCTGGCAAAACAATCATTTTAATGATTTTTGCCAAGGTCCCAATATGGTAAATGTCCTCCCAGGAAGGATCTTCCATGTTCGAGCTTTTCTGCGCACAAACGCCAATCAATTTATCACCCTTCTGTGCTTTTTTTACTAACCTTATGGAGCGCTGTCTGCCCACCGTGATAGGAATGACAACACCCGGAAACAACACTGTATTTCTAACTGATAAAATCGGAATTTCCCTGGAAAAATTTTCATCTTTTAAAGCTGCCTCATCTTCATCATCTGTAATCAACTGAATGAGATCTCCTTCCCCTGAATAATCGCCCAAAATAAGTGATTGATATAATTGATTGTCGTTATTGTTCATACAGACATTACAACAGGTTTACTGTCATTTTTATTTATAAAATTGGAAAAACCTCCTCTTTAAGGAAGGTTTATTATGAATGACTCAAGAGGTATGCCAATATCAAAATCTTCACAAATTGTCAGATTACCCTTAATAAGTTTCATATAAAAATTCCAGCAAAAAAAAATCCATTACTTTTTACTACCTCCACCAAATCCCTGAGTCAATATATTTATTATTAAACATTAACTACCTGTAAATATTTTTAGGATATCATTTCCAATAGCAAATACCATGATTGCCAGCAAAAGTACCATTCCGACTTTTTGGGCATTTTCCAAAAAACGATCCGAAGGGCTTCGACCTGAAACCATTTCATACAACAAAAACATGACATGGCCACCGTCCAATGCAGGAATAGGCAGCAAATTCATAAATGCCAATATCATTGAAATCAACCCGGTAATCGACCAGAATTTCGTCCAATCCCAAGTATCCCCATAAATTTTAGCCATACCGATGGGTCCGCTCATGTTTCTTGCCGATACTTCCCCGGTAAACATTTTACCCATGGCCCTGGCATTAATAATTACCACACCAAAGGCCCGCTCCGTTCCAATAGGTATAGACTGGGCAAGGCTATATTTTTTCCTTACAGGCTCAATCAGGTTATTTACCTGAATACCGATGGTGCCCTCTGCACTAACCTGTACCGAAGCCTTGATTTTTTCACCTTCCCTGTCGATCAGAACCTCGGCTGTTTCTCCACGTTGCTGATCCAATGCCTCCTGGAGTTCATTAAAATAGGAAATTTTCTTTTCATTAATCGCCAGGATTTTATCTCCGCTTTGAAGTCCGGCTTTTTCAGCAGGTTCTCCCTTCAATACTTTTTGTACATCAAAGGGGAAACGAATGCTAAGAAAGTTGGACATGCTTTCCTCATTGGAAAAAGAATTAATAAAACCTCTTGGAATAGAAATTTTTACCTCTTTATCTTCTCTAAGCACGGTATAATAGCCGCCAGAACTTAGTAATGCATCTCCACTGCTCAGGTCATTAAATGATTCATATGGCTGTCCATTGATGTCCAATATTTTATCCCCATCCTGAAAACCGATTTGTTGGGCAATATCATAGGCTACGATGCCGTGTTCGACGACCTGGTCCCGGGAGAAATAAGTCTCACCTCTGGAGTAAACCAAAGATACAAATATAATAATGCCGGTGACCACATTCACGAAAATCCCGCCAAGCATTACAATAAGTCGCTGCCAGGCAGGTTTGGACCTGAACTCCCAAGGCTGCGGTTCGGCTGACAATTGCTCTGAATCTAGGGATTCATCCACCATACCGGAGATTTTTACAAAACCACCCAAAGGAATAGCTCCTATGGAGTATTCGGTATCTTTCCATTTGAATCCTGCGATTTTTGGAGGAAAACCTATTGAGAATTTTTCCACCCTCATCCCAAACATTTTTGCTGCCAGCAAATGCCCCAATTCGTGAAGCCCTACCAAAATTGATAAACCCAGCAGCAATTGTGCTACCATTATTAATGTATCCATTATTTATTTTTATAAACTACTGATGATTTCTTTTGATAATTTTCTTGTTATTTTGTCTGTTTCAACTAAGTCTTCCAATCCAGGTGACTTTATAAAACCAATTTTTTGCATAGTCTGTTCAATTAAGTCTGACATTTGCAGGAATCCAATTTCGTCTCTCAAAAATGCTGCCACGGCTATTTCGTTGGCGGCATTGAGGATACAGGCCATATTGCCGCCCCTATCCAATGCTTCATAGGCCAATCCAAGGTTTCTGAAGGTATTGAAATCAGGTTGCTCAAATTGCAGATTGGGATACTCAGCAAAATTGAACCTGGGAAAGTCAGAAACCAACCTGTCAGGAAAGGAGAGCGCAAACTGTATGGGAATACGCATATCTGGCAATCCAAGTTGTGCTTTGATAGAACCATCTTCAAACTGAACCAGGGAATGGATCACAGACTGGGGATGTACCACCACCTCAATTTGTTCCTTTTTCAGGCCAAAAAGCCATTTGGCTTCTATGACCTCCAATCCTTTATTCATTAAAGAGGCAGAATCAATGGTAATCTTGGCGCCCATGTCCCAGTTGGGATGTTTCAGCGCGGCCTCTTTTTTCACATCTTTGAGAAAGGCTTTGGTTTTGCCCCTGAAGGGTCCACCGGAAGCGGTCAGAATTATTTTTTCAATGGGATTTTGAAATTCACCCACCAGGCATTGAAAAATAGCAGAATGTTCCGAGTCAATGGGAAAGATGTCCACTCCTTTTTGTTTGGCAAGTTGAGTGACCAGGCCTCCTGCCACTACCAGGGTTTCTTTATTGGCCAAGGCTATGGTTTTACCTGCTTCAATGGCTTTCAGGGTAGGAATCAACCCTGCATATCCTACCAAAGCAGTCAAAACCATATCAATAGTAGCCATTTCTACAACCTCCGAAATCGCTTTTTGTCCTGCATATACCTTGATGGGATAGGTAGAAAGCGCCTCTTTGGTTTGGGCATATAATTCTTCATTGCCAATCACCACTGCGTTGGGACTGAAACGAATGGCCTGTTTTATCAATAAATCCGAATTATTTTGCGCAGTTAGCACCTCTACCTGGAATCGGTCCGGATGCTGTAATATGACCTCCAATGCCTGGGTTCCAATACTTCCGGTTGATCCTAAGATAGCGACTCTCTTAATTGATGACATTTATTTTTTTAACTTTCTGAAATAGAATAAAAAAATCCCCAATGGACTAAAACGAACACATTTAGGAAAGGTTAAATATTATTTAATTGACAAATTTACAAGGTTAAAACAGTTTTTCTCTTTTTTTTCCCTCTTTTTACAAAATCTATTTTTTGGCATAAAATTAGACTGACTTTTCTCGCCTTGGATATCTGTTGAATCAACCTGTCAGAGTGGGATTTTCCCTAAAAAATGTTAAAGCGGCAGGTTCATTTGGGTAGAATGGTTTTGTATATTAAATTCACCATTATGCGAAAAAATATTACGATTCTTTTTGTCTCTTTCTTCGGAGGGGTGGCCGGTTCCTGGTTTTTTTCCCAGCTTCCCGGAAAAAATTTTAATAATGACCTCAAACCCGAAGTACAACAGGTAATCAGTCAAAGAACATCTGTAAGTGAAACACCTGATTTTAGCACTGATAAAACCCCGGATCAGGAATTTTCTGAAATTCCTGATTCATTTGTAACCGCTTCCGAAAAGAGCACGAATTCCGTGGTATTTATAAAAAATTTTTCCGGAACAGATTCGAGAAGATACAGTATTTTTGATTACTTTTTCGGTCAGGGGGCGTCCCCCCAGAGGGTCAGTACCGGTTCGGGAGTGATTTTTTCCAAAGATGGATATATCATTACCAACAACCATGTGATCGACAGATCGGAAACGCTGGAGATTATCCATAAGAAACGAACTTATCAGGCCAGTTTAATCGGGGCAGATGCCAACACCGACATAGCGGTATTAAAAATTGAAGCGGAGGATTTACCTGCCATAAAAATCGGAAGCAGCAAGCAACTGAAAATCGGGGAGTGGGTATTGGCTGTGGGAAATCCTTTCAACCTTACCTCTACGGTCACTGCCGGGATCGTGTCTGCCAAAGAAAGACAGATCAATATCATGGGCGGAGAATTTCCGCTTGAATCTTTTATTCAGACCGACGCCCCTATTAATCCGGGAAACTCAGGTGGGGCCCTGGTAAATGTGGATGGGGAATTGGTGGGGATCAACACGGCCATATTGAGCAGGACGGGATCCTATACCGGATATGGTTTTGCTGTTCCGGTGGATATTGCCACCAAAGTAGCCAATGACCTTATTCAATATGGGGAGGTACAAAAAGCCATACCCGGCCTGGAAGTGATAGAAATCACACCGGAATTGGCAGATGAGATGGCGTTTAAGTCCTTGGATGGCGTTATTGTATCCCATGTGATAAGAGATGGGGCAGCAGCAAGAGCCGGATTGAAGAGGAATGATGTGGTAGTTGGAATAGACGGAAACCCTGTGACAGGAAAAGGAAGTTTCGAAGAAATACTTTCTTACTATTATCCGGGAGATGAAATTACAATGGAATACATAAGGGAAAATAAACGGCAAATGGCACAGCTCACCTTACAGAATCTCTTTGGAGGAACAGGTGTGATTAAAAGGGAGTTTTATACTTCCCCGCTTTTGGGTGGCAAATTGGAATCCGTCAATTCCATTGAGATGGATCGGTTGAATCTGAAATTTGGGGTGAAAATAACCGGGTTGACCCGGGGATATTTATGGGATCTGGGATTGGGAAATGGGTTTGTCATCACCCATTTAAATGGAAATCCTGCCAGGGAACCTCAAAAAACGGGGGAATTTCTGGAAAATTTTAGTGGTAGATTGAGGATAGAAGGGTTTACGGAAAACGGCCAACCTTTTATGCAAGCCTATGATATTAGATAGAAATGAGAAGCCCTACCTCTCTCTAATGAAGGGTTATTCCTTTATTTCCCTTATTGACTGGCCAGGCTTGGCATAAGCCAGCCTGGCCAGGTGTTTTGCGGTATGATAATCCCCCAGGCCGGTGAAAGCCACAATTCCCAATTTTCCATGTTGACAAAATCCCTCCGGAAATCTTTATCAGCCGAGATAATGTCTTCAAAATTAAAATGTTTTATCATGTATGGATGGCTTCTTCCAGGGAATCACAGTATTTTATGTCCAGTTTTTCAATGATGTTTTCAGGGTGATTTTCCATGATCTGATTTTTCGCAATCATCACCATTTTTTCAAACCACTTCTCTTCCGGAAGGATTTTCCGGTGTATGAAGATGCCTTCATGGTACATTTTTTCCTTCCAATGTAAAAAATACCATTCCATACTTGGTTGATGAAATGCCCTCAGGGAACGTTTATCAAAAATGAATTTCTTATAATCCCCTTTGATGGCGATCTCTGAAATTTTATTAAAATCAGCTTTAAAATCTTCAATGGGTACATAGTCCACCAAAAGCTCACATATAATCATTCCCTCCTTTTCATTTACGAATACTTTGACGTATCTCCCTTCAAAAGACAGCTCAAAGTTTTCCATCGCAATTCTGTTTAAAGTGTCGTTCATTGAAACTTTCCCGGTTCATTTCACATAACTTTTCATCATATGCTTTCCTTAGCCGTTCCTTTTCCAATTGGGCTTTTTTAAGCTCAGCTTTAAAAATCAAATATGATTCAGGTGGCGTCCTCATAGGTGTTAAAATTATTCAAAAGCAATTTGATACCTTCATTTACAGTTTGTTCAACTGAAATGTTATAAAAAATAGTTTATTTCATTTTAAGGTAGACATTCCCCCATCTATTTTTAAAACCTGGCCTGTCATCCAGGAAGATTTTTCAGACAATAAAAAATATGCCGCTTCGGCAATGTCTTCAACAGTGCCATACCTTCCTAATGGGTGTCTTTTGGAGGCAGCAACTTTTTTTTCCTCATTGGATAAAATGGAATGTGCCAAGGGCGTATCCGTCAATGAAGGGGCAATGGCATTGACGCGAATGCCAAAATTGGCCCATTCAGCGGCTAAAGACCTGCACAATCCTTCAACAGCACCTTTGGCGCTGGCGACTGAAGCATGAAAACCCATGCCGGTTTGTACCGCCACGGTGCTGAACAATACCACAGAAGACCCAGAGGATTTTTTTAAAGCTTTCTGGGCAGACTGTAAAACTTTTACAGCACCTAAAAAATTAATTTCAATATCAGATTGAAAATCGGAAATGGACAAGCGGTGGAATGGCTTCAGTTGGATGGTGCCGGGACAATAAACCAGGCCATGTATTTCCTCCGGTAAACCGTTAATTTCTTTAAAGTCATCCTTTATATCCAAGCGGTTATCACCCGATAGGCTGCTGGAATACTTGAAAACATGGGCTCCTTTGTCTTCCAACAAGTCAACTATTCCTTTGCCAATCCCACTGTTTCCTCCAATAACAACAATATTTTTGTCATTCATATCCAATTCATCCCTTTATTTCTTAAGTTCCAGATATTTTAAAAATTCAGCTCTGGAGGACTGATGGCTCTCAAATTTCCCACTGTAGAAGGAGGTTACGGTA
Source organism: Cyclobacteriaceae bacterium (assembly GCA_040905165.1). Taxonomy (GTDB): domain Bacteria; phylum Bacteroidota; class Bacteroidia; order Cytophagales; family Cyclobacteriaceae; genus Cyclobacterium. Next base: position 82,675 of record JBBDSA010000016.1, read on the forward strand.
CTGCTGGTAATGTCTTTCACACCCCTGGAAGAAACACACATATGGTCGGCATCCAAGATCACAGCTACATCTTCGGTTTTCAAGGCAGCTTTCAATTCGTTGCCGATTTGCATCGTTAGCCTTTCCTGAACCTGGGGTCTTTTGGAAAAATACTGTACAATTCGATTGATTTTAGATAGACCGATCACATGTCCGGTGGAAATGTAGGCCACATGTGCTTTTCCATAAATGGGTACAAAATGATGTTCACAATGCGAAAAGAAGGTGATGTCCTTCTCCACCAACATTTCATTGTATTTGAATTTGTTTTCAAAAAGTTTGGCTTCGGGCTTATTTTTGGGATCAAGGCCACTAAAAACTTCTTTAATGAACATTTTTGCTACCCTTTTTGGGGTACCCTTTAAGCTGTCATCGCTTAAATCCAATCCCAAAATATGCATGATCTCTTTAAAATGTTTTTCTATCAATTCCATTTTCAGCTCATCATCCATTTCAAAGGCATCTTCCCTCAAAGGGGTTTCATGGGACGAGCCGATGTGCTCATCCCCAATATCTGCGATGGCTTGGTTGAGATCAATTCCCGTTGTATTCAACAAAGTTTCTTTCTGTTTCATATAATCGAACCGTTAAGTCGTATTTAATTTCTATTTTTTCCCTCAAAATATTCCAAATAACCACAGCAATGTTTTCTGCAGTTGGATTAAGATTTTTAAATTCATCGGTATCCAGGTTTAGGTTTTTATGATCGAATTTACTGATTACATATTTATTGATTAAAGATTTAAGTCGTTTCAGGTCATAAACATAGCCGGTGTTTTCATCTATAGGTCCGTTGAGTTGGACGATTAATTCGTAATTGTGGCCATGAAAATTGGGATTATTGCATTTTCCAAATACCTCAAGGTTTTTTTCATCAGACCAATTTGGTTGATGCAACCTGTGAGCGGCATTGAAATGCTCTTTTCGGTATACGGCTATTTTCATAGAATTTAAAACAGGGTTTTTAATTTTTTGTTTAATAATTTTTAATACAATAAGTCAACAAATCCCGTACTGTATTCTTATATGATGGATGTATTTTTGAAAATCTGCACCCTGTTTGACTCGCAAGAGATGTTATTCACGGAAAACAACAAGAAACAAAGCCCAAACAGTTCAAAATTAAGCCATAAATGAAGATGGCTTTGACCAAATGAAATTATTTCTTCAAAAGCTTTGTTTGCATGCCAGATAAAAAGGTAAATTGTCGTTTACCATTGTTGAAATAAAAACTGGAGATCCCGGAGGTGGGGATCCAAGTGGGATTTGATCGTACTATGAACAAAAAGCCAATCATTTTATTATTCAGTCTGATGTTTATATTGATGTCGGGGAAGCTCCATTCTGTAAAGTTGATCAATGAAACAGATGCATTTTTGGCAAAAGAAAAGGAAATGTCGGACCAGGTGGCTTCAAGGATTTGGGAAAACATGGTAGAAAGTAAACATGGGCTCAAAAAGGATGTGCTTCGCTTAGCCATAAGCGGGTATTTAAAACTAAATCAAAATGGTTCCCTTCAATCAGGAAAACCCCTGACGATCATAGATTTTGATCTTCCATCCACCGATAAAAGGATGTGGGTGATTGACATGAAAAGCTATGCTTTGAAATTTAATTCCCTGGTTTCACATGGCAGAAATTCCGGGCTTTTACATGCCGAAAATTTTTCCAATCAACCGGAAAGCTATATGAGCAGTTTGGGTTTTTTCCTGACCGGAGAGACGTATATGGGCAAACACGGCAAATCCTTAAGACTGGATGGATTGGAAAACGGTATAAATGATCAGGCCAGGTCAAGGGCCATTGTGATTCATGCGGCAGCATATGCAGAAATGAAATTTATCAAAAATTTTGGAAGATTGGGAAGAAGTCTGGGATGCCCGGCACTCCCTAAAGAGAATTACGAAGAAATCATCAGCGCCATTAAGGACAAAAGTTGTATTTTTGTCCATTCCAATCAAGACGATTATAAGCGCGAATCAATTTTTTTGAATGGGAGCGTTTGATTTCCAGGGTTTTTTCAGCAATTGATATAAGGTGTCATCTCTTTTATAAATATCTTTCCTAACCATGGGAACATAAAGGCTGTCCGTCCAGAAAGTAAGGTATAATAGTATTACCGGGATTTTATTTTTGAGGACTACGGTTTGTTCCCTGCCGGAGTTGAGGGCCATGCCTATGCGATCTTTGGTCCATAGCGACTGATCCATTAAGAGCAATTCTGCCAGTTCATGGGGTTTTTGGATCCGGATGCAGCCTGAGCTTAAAGCACGGTCTTCCCTGGCAAACAACTCGCGTGCAGGGGTATCGTGAATATAAACATTGTATTTGTTGGGAAACATGAATTTTATAAGCCCCAGGGAATTTTGCCTGCCGGGATCCTGCCTAATCATGAAAGGAAAATTTGAACTGGTGATATTATCCCAATCAATGGTACTAGGATCCACTTCATTTCCGGAAAAAGTAAGCAACCGCATTTTTTTGCTACGAAGGTATTGGGGATTCTTTTTCACTTCCGGGATAATGTCATTTTTTAATATGGTAGGAGGAACTGTCCAAGTCGGATTGAATACCAGATAGGATAATTGGGCATCGAAAACCGGGGTTTTCCGATAGGTTTTTCCAACTATAACTTTTGAATGCAATAAGGTATCTCTGTTTTTAATGTAATCCAGTGAGTAATTGGCAATATTGACCAGGATAAATTCATTTAGGGTGGTGTCAGGTATCCAACGCAGACGTTCCATGTTTACGGCCACTTGAGCAATCAATGCTTCTGGTGACTTATTGATGGCCTCGATGGTGGCTTTTCCGATAAGCCCATCTGGGAGTAGCCCATTTCGAGCCTGAAATTCCATCACTCCCTTCAACATGGCACTGTCATACAATGCTTCCTCTAACCAGGTGTATTCCTTTAAATCTCCCCAAAACAACAATTTTTGTCTAATGGATGGGATAGATATATGGCTTTCCAGGGGTTTTATGGAGTGGTCATAGGTTATGGTTTTCCAACCGGAATTTACTTCCTTTTTTTTATCATGGAAGTAGATCAGGGACTTGCGCATCCTGCCGTAAAGCGGGAATTTGGGTCGAAAACTGAATAAATGCTTTCTGATATCGTGGGCGGCCAAAGCTTCTCTGAGTTGAGCTATGAATTCAGGTTCTGAAGTCTTGGTCCTGATGTCCCATCCGGAAATCAAATATTCGGGATGAATTTTACCTTTGTACAAATGGCTGGCGAATAGAAAAAAAGCATCACTGAGGAGAATATCCAGACCGGCCAGTTCCAAATTGGAGGGAGGGGAGGGCTGATTATTCGAGAATTGCTTAAAATAAAATTCAATCCGTTCCAAATGGTAATCTTCAGGAACCAAACCATCGAAAATGGATTGTTTTATAAGGTGTCTTAACTCATAGGCAAAGCAAGTCAATTTGCCCTTTTCAATCCAAGCTTCCCTAAAACCACGTTGAGAATAAAAATCAGCCAGGTGATCAAGTGAGAAAATTGGGTTGTTTTCAAAAAGGTGAATGGTTTGGCCTTCAGCCCCCTCCAAAACCGATCTTATTTCAAAGGATATCCCCTGGTCAATTTGCCTGGAAAAAGAGGTGGAGGTCAGGGCGGTTAAATTAATAAAAACCAGAACCTGAAAAATCATAAAATTTTCAAAACCTACCTTCATTTTATATTTGCTCCTCGATCGTTGGTTATCGGTATCATACCCTTTATTCCTGTCAGTCAAAATCATCTTTTATTTTTCCATTGAATGGAATAAAGGTCCAACCGCCTTTGAGCGAGATTCCGTACTGATCCGGTTTTCCTTAATTTGGTCAACAAATCCAAATCCACATCTGCCACGATGGTGGTCTCTGTATTGAGTGAGGCTTCAGCGATGATGGCATCGTGGGGAAAAGAAAAGTCTGATGGAGAATAGATGGCTGCTTGAGAATGTTGAATATCCATATTTTCTACCCTAGGAAGGTTCCCCACGGAACCTGTAATGGCTACATAGCATTCGTTTTCTATGGCCCTGGATTTGGCGCAGGTACTGACCCTAAGGTAGGCATTTTTAGTATCCGTCCAGAATGGGACAAAAAGGATATCCATTTCATTTTCGGCCAATATCCTTCCCAACTCCGGGAATTCAACATCATAACAAATTAAAATGCCGATTTTTCCTGCATCGGTATCAAAAACCTTGATTCCATTTCCCCCCTGCAAACCCCAATAAGCCTGCTCATCCGGAGTGATGTGAAGTTTGTATTGTTTGTCCATGGTCCCATCTCTTCTGCACAGATAGCTCACATTCCTTAATTTTTTTCCGTCGTATTCTGGCATGCTTCCTGCAATAATGTTCACATTATAGGATAAAGCGAGGTCTCTCATTCTAATAATGATTTCCTCGGTATAATCCGCAAGATTTCTGATGGCTTCTGAAGCATCCATATTATTGAATTCAGCCAATAAAGGCGCATTGAAAAATTCCGGAAACAGGCAAAAATCTGACTTATAATCAGAAACGGTGTCCACAAAAAACTCCACTTGTTGCATAAGGTCATCCACATTGTTGAACCGCCTCATTTTCCATTGAACCAATCCCAGCCTGACATTGGTTTTTTTATTGCCAATGAGTTTTTCTTCCTTTTCATAATAAATGTTGATCCATTCCAATAGGGTGGCATAAGCCCTGGAGTCGGTATCTTCCGGCAGGTATTTGGTGATGACCTTTCTTACATGAAATTCATTGGCCAGTTGAAAAGACAAAACAGGATCGAAAATCTCTTTGTTTTTTACCAATTCGATGTACTTTCTTGGGGTCATCTGGTCGGCATATTTGCTGTATCCGGGTATTCTGCCTCCGGCTATGATCGATCTTAGGTTAAGATTTTCACATAATTCTTTTCTGGCATCATATAACCTTCTTCCTAAACGGAGGCCCCGGTATTCTTTGTCCACAAACACATCGGTCCCATATAATGTATCCCCTTCATCATCATGGGTGTCAAATTTACCGAATCCGGTAATTTGGTCATAGGTATGGGTGTCTCCGAATTTGGAATAATCCACGACCAGAGATAAGGCGACCGCCACTACTTTGCCGTTATCTTCCAGGCAGATTTGACCTTCGGGGAATGCCTTCAGCTGGTTTTTAAATTCTTCTTTAGTCCAGGCGCCCCCCTTGTCTCCATAGATGGAAACCATGATGTTGTGGATGTCAGTATAATCTGCCAGTTTAATATTTCTAAGTTTGAGTCGATGCTCGAGTTCCTCTTTTTGTTTACTCATGCCGTAAAATTAAAAAACAATTTTTCCCTATTTGAAATTTAATATGTATAATGCAATAAAAACTTACAATTAGCTTATACCTAACAGAATATAATTGCAATTGAACTGTGGGAAAGTTGGTTTGATCCACACTTAAGTGAAAAATAAATAATAATAATGGGATATTAAAATATTTTGTGATGAAGGAAATTATAGATGATATTAAAGAGTGGGATTTTAGTGCTTTTTTGGAACATTTTAATGATCTCATGAAATTGAACCTTCTGATGTTGGGTGAAACAAGACTAACCTTAGGATTGCTTTTAGGTCTTATTATTTCATTCACTTTATTGTTCATCATCTCTGAAATTGTCAGGAAATTTTTAGCGAACAAAGTGCTTTCCCGGTATAAACTTGATTTGGGAACCAGGCAATCGATTTCCACCATCGTAAAATACATTTTGATTATTATCGGATTCGTGACGATTTTGCAAAACAGCAATGTTGACCTGAGTGCCTTGGGAATTCTGGCCGGAGCCATAGGGGTGGGCATCGGATTTGGCCTTCAGAACATCACCAATAATTTTATCAGTGGATTGATTATTCTTTTCGAAAATCCTATCAAAGTAGGTGATCGTATAGAGGTAGATAAGGTTTATGGGGATGTGGTCAAAATATCTGCCCGGTCCACCATGATTTTAACCAATGATAATATTAGCATCATTGTACCCAATAGCCAATTTATTGAGAATCCTGTCATCAATTGGTCCCATAATGACAGAAACATAAGGTTCAATATTCCGGTAGGGGTATCCTATAAGGAAGACCCTCAAAAGATTAGGAGGATCCTGATTGAAGTGGCAAAGCAGAATAAAGGGGTACTGGAACATCCTGAACCGGATGTTTTATTTCAATCCTACAATGAAAGCAGTATTGACTTCAATTTAAGAATATGGACATCAGTTTTCATCAATAAACCAATGGTATTAAAAAGCCAATTGTATTATGAGATATTCCGGAAATTTGGCGAGGAGAATGTAGAGATACCCTTTCCTCAAAGGGATCTTCATATCAAGTCAGGGCTTGAAAAATTTAAAATGCCTTAATTTTTTTTATGGAAACAAATATTTTATATTTACTGCGCTAAATATCATTGGATTAAACAGGGAAGACTTTTTATGTGAAGTGATTTTATATGAACAAATTCTTTTTGTTTTTTGGAATATTTTTTGTTTTCCTGGCTTTCAGTACTTTTTCCCAAAGTATTTATCGTTTTAGATTTGAGGAGCCTTGGTCATTTGCCCTGCATGTAGGACCCACCCAATATTTTGGGGATCTGTATTCCTTATGGAAATATGAAGAAGGGGTGCAGCCGGATTACAATGCCGGATTCACAGGCAGGTATACCTTTGGTACCAATCTCAAGGCCAGGGCAGATGTGAGTTTCTATCAGATTTCAGGGCAGGATGTAAAGGCAGATCCAAATAGTGGCCGAATTCCAAGAAACTTAAATTTTCGGGCCAGAAATTGGGAAGCAGCGTTTTTGGTGGAATACTATTACAAACCGGTAAAGGTGTATAACATCACACGTGAATTTATCAATCCCTATTTGTTTTTCGGTTTGGGAGCGAGTACCAATAACCCCAAAACCAATTATCGTGAAAGATGGGTAGATTTGAGGCCCCTAATGACAGAAAATGAGCTTTACCCTGACCTGGCAATTGTTTTTCCTATGGGTTTGGGCCTAAAGTATAAGGTGAATGTTTATATGGATTTTTACATTGAAGGAAATTATAGGTTTACCCTTACAGATTACCTGGACGATGTCAGTTCATATAATATTTCCGCCTATTACGATGATCTTATCCAAGATTATGTGTCGGGCGAAAACCCCAACCGCCTGCGCTTATCCATTCGCCAGGAAAGGTACCTTCTACCCAATGGGGAGCCTAATATTGAGATGATTCAAAACAGCAGAGGTGCACCAAGGCGAGGAAGCGGGGATCCACGTATGAATGAACCCCATGCAAAGTATGATGGGTATTTTTCCCTGAATTTTGGAGCGGAAATCTATTTTACGCGGGACATTTGGGACAACTGGTTTTTCAGGTACCGCGGAAGAGGTTTTAGATTCTGGTAAAACATCCCATTTTTTTTCCCTTGGATATGATCCCAATTCTATTTCTATTTCCAAATTAAAAACGATTGCTGATATTTTTTTATAATTTTGAATTTGGATTCATAAATATTGACTAAAAAAGAATGTCGGATTACAATTTTCAAGAAATAGAAAAAAAATGGCAGCAACAGTGGGAAGCGAGAGGGCTCTTTGATGTTAAACTGGATCCTTCCAAGCCCAAGTTTTATTCCCTGGATATGTTTCCCTATCCTTCAGGGGCAGGTTTACATGTGGGACATCCATTAGGATACATTGCTTCTGATATTGTAACCAGGTATAAAAGACTTAAAGGTTTCAATGTCCTTCATCCAATGGGATATGACTCATTTGGGTTGCCAGCGGAGCAATACGCCATCCAAACGGGACAGCACCCAGCCATCACCACAGAGAAAAATATAGAAAGGTATACCGAACAGCTTAAAAATATAGGTTTTGCCTTTGACTGGAACAAAGAAGTAAGAACATCTGACCCTTCCTATTACCGATGGACCCAGTGGATTTTCATGCAGCTTTTCAACAGCTATTATGATCTTTCAGAAGACAAAGCCAAGCCAATTGAGGAATTGGTGAAAGAGTTTGAAAGACATGGCAACAAAATGGTGAAAGCAGTTTGTGATGAGGGTATTCTGCCTTTTTCCGTGGAAGAATGGGCGAGCTTTGAGGAGAAAAGGAAGCAGGAAATATTATTACAATACCGTTTGACCTTTTTGGCAGAAACTACGGTAAACTGGTGTGCATCACTGGGTACAGTGCTCTCGAATGATGAAGTGAAGGATGGATTTTCAGAACGAGGCGGGCATCCGGTAGAAAGGAAAAGGATGATGCAGTGGAGCATGAGGATTACAGCCTACGCAGAACGTTTATTGAAAGGCTTGGATACTCTCGATTGGCCGGAACCGGTCAAAGAAATGCAAAGAAACTGGATCGGACGATCGGTTGGAGCGGAGATCGTTTTTCAAATAAATGGTCATCCTGAAAAAATAAAAGCATTTACCACCAGAATTGACACCATTTATGGGGTGACTTATCTGGCTTTGGCACCAGAACATGAACTGGTTCACGAGTTGATTACTCCAGACCAAAGGGAGCATGCCCTGGAATACGTAAAGGAGGCAAAAAACAGATCGGAGCGGGACAGGATGAGTGATGTAAAAACCATTTCAGGTGCCTTTACGGGAAGTTATGCCATTAATCCCTTCAATGATGAAAAAATTCCGATCTGGATAGCTGATTATGTACTGGCCGGATATGGAACCGGGGCTGTCATGGCCGTACCTGCTCATGATGAAAGGGACTATAATTTTTCGAAATACTTTGGATTGGAAATCCGGCAGGTATTGGTGGGAAGCATGGAAGAGGGCTCTTTTCCCGGAAAAGGTGGAACGACCATGAATTCCGGATTTATTTCCGGTCTGAAAATGCAGGATGCCATGGACAAAGCCATCGAATTTCTGGAAAATAATGGTATTGGAAAAGGGAAGATCCAATATAAGATGAGAGATGCCATCTTTACAAGGCAGCGCTATTGGGGAGAGCCCTTGCCCGTTTATTTCAAGGAGGGGGTTCCCTGCCTTATTGATGAATCTGATTTGCCACTAAGACTTCCGGAAGTGGACAAATACCTCCCAACCGAGGATGGGGCACCTCCACTGGGCAGGGCCAAAGACTGGAATTATACTACCGAGAAGGGAACTTATCCCCTAGAATTGAGTACCATGCCCGGTTGGGCAGGATCAAGTTGGTATTTTTTCCGCTACATGGATTCCCAAAATGAAAAGGAATTTGTGGGAAAAGAGGCGGCCCAGTATTGGGATGCGGTCGATCTCTATATCGGTGGTGCGGAGCATGCCACCGGACATCTGCTGTATTCCAGATTCTGGACAAATTTCCTCTATGACAGAGGGTATTCCCCCTTTGAAGAACCGTTCAAAAAGATGATCAATCAGGGAATGATCCAAGGTCGCTCGAACTTTGTATATAGAAAGAAGGGGACCAATACCTTTGTTAGTCAAGGATTGAAAGATCGATATGATGTCACCCCTATGCATGTGGATGTGAATATTGTCCATAACGATCAACTGGACCTGGAGGCATTTAAAAACTGGCGGCCCGATTTGGCAGATGCTTCTTTCATATTGGAGGAGGGGAAATATTTTTGCGGTGCAGAGGTAGAGAAAATGTCCAAATCCAAATATAATGTAGTGAATCCCGATGATGTAATCAATCGTTTCGGAGCAGATACTTTACGTTTATATGAAATGTTTCTAGGGCCACTGGAACAATTTAAACCCTGGAATACCAATGGAATTGATGGCGTGTTTAAGTTTTTAAAAAAGCTTTGGAGACTTTTTCATGATAATAGGGGCAATTGGAGTGTTTCTGAACAAAAAGCTTCAAAGGAAGAACTTAAAATCCTCCATAAAACCATAAAGAAAGTAGAGGAAGATATAGAAAGACATTCCTTTAATACCCCCGTTTCTTCATTTATGATTTGTGTCAATGAGCTATCAGCTCTGAAATGTAACAAAAGAGCGGTATTGGAACCTTTTCTGGTAATCCTTAGCCCTTATGCTCCCCATATAGCAGAAGAATTATGGGAAAGGTTGGGGTATGAAACTTCCATTATCCAAGCTGCCTTTCCCACAGCCAATGAAGAATTTCTGGTGGAAGAAAGCCATGAATATCCGGTTTCCATTAATGGAAAAATGAGGGCCAAATTAAGCCTTCCGCTCTCATTGTCCAAAGAAGAAATAGAAACAAAGGCCCTCGCACACGAATCATTGAAAAAATGGTTGGATGGTAAACGGCCCAAAAAGGTGATCGTAGTTCCAGGAAAGATTGTGAACATTGTTATTTAATTCCTGATCCTTAATATAAAATAAAATTAACAACTGCCCTAAGGCCTCCCGGCTTTAGGGTATTTTTTTGTCCTATGAAATCAGCAATTTAAAATTTTTAGGGTTTTCCATTATCAAATTGGTAAATTTGAAACATGAACATAGGAGATAAGGTCAGATTATTGCATGGAATGGAAGAAGGGGTGATCACCAAACTTTCACCTGGAGGGCAGGTAGAAATAGAGATTGAAGACGGATTTCGAATCCCGGTTCTTAAATCTGAAGTGGTGGTCATCAATGAAGCAGAGGAAAAATATTTTAACCGGGGAGGTATCCAAGAAAGCAGGGAGACAGAAACTACCCCGGTCAGGGGAAAAGTCCACAGAAAGGAGGGTGTGTTTTTAACTTATGTTCCCTATAACGACCAACAGCATGGAATGATCCTCATCAATGATACTTCAAAGGACCTTTTGTATTCAGTTTCCGAAATTTTTGGAATTAACTCAAAAACCCTGGATGCGGGAGTGATCATGTCAAAATCATATAAAAAAATGGAGGAAAAATCAATTAAGAACTTTGAAGAATGGCCACCCCTTCATTTTTTGCTTGTTCCTGTCAATAAAAGCCTGGATAAGCACCCCAAACCTTTTGAAAGAAAAATTAATTTCAAAGCTTCATCTTTTTTTAAAAGCAAAGGAAAAGCTCCTTTACTTGAAAAAGAAGGATACCTCTTCCAACTGGATGATCAAATAAAGGATCTGGATATAATGGGGCTAAATAGGATACTCAATCCTAAAGACGATGGCAATGATCCAAGACAAGCTGTGAAAAGGCCGCCCGCCACCATCGATCTTCATATCGAAAAATTATCCAAGGACCATGATTTAATGAGCAACGGGGAAAAATTAAAATTGCAATTAGAGATTTTCGAAAAAAACCTAAATGCGGCACTCATATCCGGAATGGATGAGATTACCTTTATCCATGGGATCGGTAATGGGGTACTCAGAAAGGAAATCCACCGAATTTTGAGCCAATTAAAAGGAATTAAATATTTTAAAGACCATCATAAGACCAATTTTGGTTATGGTTCCACGCTTGTGAAAATTCATGAATAGATATGTCTTCCGCATCACCTTTGATCTTCCATACCTTTGTCCGTCATTATGATGCCGGAAAGGCAGTTTTTGGTGAGCTGACCAAAAAGATTAAATCAAAGAAATCCATTGAATTGGAAGACCATCTTTTTTTATTTGAGCTTTATGTCCTCCTTTTGGCAAAAATTCATTTTAAAAATAAGAATTTGGTTTATGAGATTTTTTCCCCATTTAAAGGGCTTAAAAAAAACCTCAAAAAGGTGCACCACATCCGGCTGATAGAAGATGCCTTCCATATATATTTTGGAGACCATAAAGAGGACTTTAAAGAATATGAAAAAAGTATTGTAAGCGATAAAAAAAATATTTATACAAATGTATATGAAATGATACTTTCTATTCCTTTACAGGTTTGGGAAGATCTATACAGGGATGTGATGCATTATTCAAAAGACCTTACACCGCTGACAATCAATACTGCCAGCACCCAAATTATCAACGAGGAGATTGGATATTTTCAATTTGATACCAAAAGCAGATTGGATCCGCTCAATATGCATGATATCTTCCGGGGCTTGAAAAAGGTTACTTTTATTGAAAAAATAAGGTTAAGTATTGGGTTAAATGCAGTATTCACGCATAAGGTACATCAACAGATGGACCAATTAATGCAAACCTTAGAGGGATGGTATCATACCCATCTAATTTACCAGCATTTGGTTCATTTTCTGCGGGACAGGGAAAAGATTGATAAAAAATACCAGTTTGTCCTCACGACTATCAAGAAAAGTCATAAAGAAAGGACCAAAGAGGTAGAAAAAAGATGTACCCTTTTATTCACTGAAATGCTAAATTAGCTGGATTCCAAGGCTTTGGCCAGGTCATTTTTCAGGTCTTCCGCATCCTCAATCCCTACACTCAATCTGATCAAAGAATCTGAAAGACCAACTTTTTCTCTTTCCTTCTTTGGAATACTGGCATGTGTCATTGTAGCTGGGTGTCCACATAAGGACTCTACCCCGCCTAAGGATTCGGCTAAAACAAATAGCTTGAATTTTTCCAGTACGCTGACAGCGCTCTCAATACGATTGTCTTTTAAGGTGAAGGATACCATCCCTCCAAAATCTCTCATTTGCTTTTTTGCTATGGAATGATTGACGTGGTCCTCAAATCCGGGCCAAAATACATTTTCCACACGTGGGTGGTTTTTAAGATAGGCTGCAATGGTTTTGCCGTTTTGGCTGTGCCTTTCCATTCTTAAGTGAAGGGTCTTTACCCCTCTTAGCACTAGAAAGCAGTCCTGGGGCCCGGGAACTGCTCCACAGGCATTCTGGATAAAAGCCAAATCTTCGGCAAGTTGGGCATCATTAACAATAATGGCTCCCATGATCACATCGGAATGGCCAGCCAGGTATTTGGTCACCGAATGCATTACCAAGTCAGCCCCCCAATCCAGGGGGGTCTGTAAAAAGGGAGTGGCAAAGGTATTGTCCACACCTAGTAAGACCCCATTTTTCTTGGTGATTTGAGCGATGCCTTCAATATCAATGATGTTCATCATGGGATTAGTAGGGGACTCAACCCATACCAACCTGGTTTTCTCATTGATATATGACTCGATTTCTGAAGGTTTTTCCATATTAACAAAATGAAATTTAATTCCATATTTCGAAAATATTTTGGAAAAGATCCTATAGGTTCCTCCATATAAGTCATTGGTACTGATTACTTCATCTCCTGGGCTTAATAATTTCAATATCGCATCAATGGCTGCCATGCCAGAGGCAAAGCATAATCCGTATTTACCGTTTTCCAAGGCAGCGAGGTTTTGCTGCAGGGCTGTTCTGGTAGGATTATGGGTTCTGGAATATTCAAAACCCTTATGGTCCCCCGGAGACTTTTGAACATAGGTAGATGTTTGGAAAATGGGCGTCATTATGGCCCCTGTAGAAGGGTCGGGAATAACTCCGGCATGTATGGCTTTGGTTCCGAATTTCATTGTTTATATTTTGTATGGATCCAGTAGATCACCGTCCAAAAATCTCATGCCTTTTTAGAGGGGGCATTCGAATTAAAGTTGGGATTCTTATTAGATTTGCTCAAAGATGAATAAAAAACATACCATTTTCAAGCAATTTAAAATTATCTATTCCAAAAATCCCTGGGTATGTTGGGCCCTGTTATGGGTAAGCGTGATGCCCTCTATTGGTACGCTCCTTACTTTACAGGGAATATACCAACACTGGGAACCCCTGAAAACCCCGGAGTTTTTAACCCTATCCACAATCATATTATATCTGGTCGCTTGTTCCATTCTGATGGGAATGGCCTTGCTGCCCACGACTTTTCTTGCCTTGTTAAGCGGATTTATTTTTGGATGGGCGGCTTTTCCCTTCCTTGTATTGTCCTACACCTTGGCCAGTGTGATAGGGTACCTTCTTGGGAGGAACCTTGATCAAAACAGTTTGGACCTTATATTAAAACCATATCCAAAAGCAGCCCTCCTTATCCAAGAGAAAAGGGAAAAGATGGGATGGTTGGTATTCTTTGTCCGGATTAGTCCCGTAATTCCCTTTGCCTTATCCAATATTTTATTTGCCCTGTTAAGGACGGGTATTAAGAACCTGGTTTGGGCCGGATTAGCAGGGATGTTGCCAAGGACCTTTCTTGCTTTCCTAACGGGAACCTGGGCAGCTGGCATCCATCAGGCATTGCAATCAGATGATGAAAACTGGCAATTGCCGGTGCTGGTTCTATTGTTTTTATTCAGCGCTTGGGGCATCTATCGGTTCTTTAAAGGTAAATCATCGGAAAATTAAATTGACCTTATTGAGTGGTATCTTGCACTAAAAATCCCATCTAAGGAAATTTGTCTCAAAGATTATCCAATCGTTTTAATGTATATCCTTTTTCCTTTAAGAGATGGATCAGACCAGTTTCCCCACCCAAATGGCCAGCCCCCACCGCAAAGAACATGGAGCCTTCCCGCATCATCGATTGCATGGGTTCCATCCAGTTTTTATTTCTTTGGTCGAGGAGAATATCCTGGTATTCCCTGTATTCCGGACTTTCGGAAACTATTTCCACCAATAGGGCAATTTCCTCTTTTTTATAGGTATCAATTAACCTTCTGAATTCTTTTTTCCCTTTATCCAGATTTCCGGCATACTCGTAGAAACTCTGGTATTGCTCATCCAAAGGGATCTTATCAAAAAGGGAAAGTTGATCGTCCACGGATTCCAGACCCAGCACCGATTTGTTTTGGGATTTTGCAATGATCATCAATTCATTTTCGAAGGATTTTGTTTCACATTCCAAAAGACTGGGATAGAGAAAAGACATCAGCATCATGGGACGCAAACTTTTCATCTTATCAATGTCCATTCCCGTCCGCTCCTTTAATAATTCCCGGGTTTCCCTGTATTCTTGTTCGCTAAGAAAATCGGTAATCTCTTCCCCTCCTTCATTGTGCATTTTGGACATCATGGACAAGGCCAGGTTAGGATCATCCATATCCACTTCCAGGATCAGGGTCTCACTTTCTAATAGTTTTTCCTTTACTTTTTGTCCAAGAATATAATCCTGCTCGCAAATAAGATGTATGGTTCCAAAAAGGTAGGAGGAAGATTTCAATTCATCTCCTGAAATTTCCCAAAAAACACCTTCAGTTTGCCCGAATACCTCAATGGAAGAAAAAATAAAGGAGCATATTAAAATGGTTTTTCGAAACATACGGTTTGTATTAAATTTTTCACGGCCTAAAATCTTATCCACTGAAACTGTTGTCGAGGTGTCGGTCACCGATTTTTATATTTTCAAACTCCAAAAATTGTTCCCAAAAGGATTCTTCCGGCAAAGCTGCCCTCAAAAACAATTTTTCCTTTTTTATGGGATGGACAAATACCAGATGGAAAGCATGAAGGTGGATGCTGCCGTCCGGATTTGGTTTTGAAAAACCATATTTTACATCACCACGAATCGGGCATCCCATGGCAGAAAGCTGTACCCTGATCTGATGTGGTCTACCGGTAAGTGGTCTTATTTCCAACAACCAGTGATCATTTAATTTGCCCAGCCTTTTGTAGGTCAATTCGGATTTTTTTGATTCAGGGATTTCCTTTATATAGGCTGTAGAGATATTGGTTTCCTGATTTTTTACCAACCAATGGGTCAGCTTCCCCATTTCTTCCTTTGGCCTGCTTTTAACAATGGCCCAATATACCTTGTGGATTTCCCTTTTCCTGAACAGGGCGGTCATTCTCTCCAAAGCTTTGGAGGTTCTGGCAAAAACTACCAAGCCGCTTACCGGTCTATCAAGCCGATGGACAGGATGGAGAAAAACGGCTCCTGGCTTATTGTACTTTTTGGCAATATAATCCCTACAATAATCGGTGAGGGTTTTATCCCCGGTTTTATCCCCCTGGACCAAAATTCCTGCTGATTTATTGACCACAAGCAGGTGGTTGTCTTCATAAATAACATTAAATGGTCTTTTCATTCAATCGGGAATTTTTATGTCGGTTAATATTCAGATGTAAAATGAAATTCAATGTCCGGAAAATTGTCCTGCACCATCTGTAGCCAGGATTTACTTTCAGCCATAAAGACCAGTTTGCCATCCTTGTCACGGGCAATATGCCTTTGTTTTGAACGTACAAATTCATCCAGTTTCTTTTTATCCTTACTGTGGATCCAACAGGCTTTATACAGATTCATGGGAACGAAATCCGCTGTTGCATTGTATTCATTTTTCAATCGGAACTGAATGACCTCAAATTGCAATTGTCCTACTGTTCCTACCACTTTTCTTGCACCGATTTCAAAGGTAAACAACTGTGCCACACCTTCTTCCATCAATTGTTGTAACCCCTTTTCAAGTTGTTTGGTTTTCATGGCATCTTTATTGACCACTTCTCTGAAAATCTCGGGTGAAAAACTTGGAATCCCTTTGAAATGTAAATCTTCTCCATCTGTAAGGGTATCGCCTATTTTAAGGTTTCCGGTATCGTAAAGTCCAACAATATCTCCCGGGTAAGCTTCTTCGATAATCTCCTTATCCTGTGCCATAAAGGAGGTTACATTCGAAAACCGGAGGGCTTTCGTTCCCCTTACATGGTTATAAGGCCTGTTCCGCTCAAATTTTCCCGAGCATATCCTGAGGAAGGCAATTCTGTTTCGGTGTTTTGGGTCCATATTGGCATGGATTTTAAAAATAAATCCACTAAAATGATCTTCATCCGGTTTTACTTCCCTATTTTCGGTCAATCTGCTTTTGGGGGATGGGGCAATTTTAATGAAAGTGTCCAACATTTCCTGGATCCCAAAATTATTCACTGCCGATCCAAAAAATACAGGGGCCACTTTCCCTTCCAGGTACGAAGCAGAGTCAAAATCAGGGTATACCCCTTCTATCAATTCCACATCCTCCCTTAATTGATCTGCAAGACCTGGTCCGATCAATTCATTTAATTGAGGATCTTCCAGATTTTCAATGGTTATTCTGTCATCACTGATTTTTCTTTGGCTGGGGGTGAAAAGATTCAATTGTTTGTCATATAGGTTATAAACACCTTTAAAGGACTTTCCCATGGATATGGGCCATGATAATGGCCTCACCTCAATATTAAGCTTGGTTTCCACTTCATCCAATAGATCATAGGGATCCCGGCCTTCCCTGTCCAGTTTATTGATGAAACAAATCACCGGTGTCTTTCTCATTCTACAGACTTCCATCAATTTTTCGGTCTGTATTTCTACCCCTTTTACACAATCAATGACCATAATCACGGAATCGACCGCCGTTAAGGTCCTGTAGGTATCTTCCGCAAAATCCTGGTGTCCCGGGGTGTCTAGCAGGTTTATTTTCTGTCCCTTGTATTCAAAACCCATTACTGAGGTGGCCACAGAGATCCCTCTTTGTTTTTCTATTTCCATCCAGTCCGATTTGGTAGCCGTATCGATTTTATTGGATTTTACCGCTCCGGCTGTTTTGATGGCTCCCCCAAATAGCAGCAACTTTTCTGTCAAAGTGGTTTTTCCGGCATCCGGGTGAGCAATGATGCCGAAGGTTTTGCGTTTAGAGATCTCTTGTTGTAAATTCATTGTGCTTCTGTCAATTCAGCCTGCAAAGGTAAAGAAATTGATTGAGAATTTAATGGTTGGTCTAAGTTCGAAAGAAATATCAGGTTAAATGGGAGGATTTTGTTTGTTTGCTGAATATGAACTAATTTTACATTCACTTTCAAGCCAAAATGAATAAGGTTCAGCTTCATTTTCATCATTTCTTTCGGTACGTTTGGAATTTTATTTTTGTTTTAACCTATCCTGTACTTGCTACATTTGGGATCCTTTTTGTTGGGATCACCTATTTTTTTTCGGGTATATCCTCCTTTTTATCCAAATACAGCAACACCCCATCTGAGGTAATGGATCAATCGGAATGGAAAAGGTTGTCTTCTGAATCAGATTTAATAGAGGGGAAACTCTTTAAACAGATTATGTTTGGGCCCAACTGTTTCCACCTTAGACGAAGTGATGGCATTCCCTCCGTGATCGAGGGCCACGTGTTTGGTGAACGTGTAAAGGTTATGGATGAAGGTTGGTTGTTGGAGAAGTGGAATACTACAGACATCAATCAAATTCCTGACTTTGATATTTGCCTATATCTTCCGGATGAAGATAAACTGACCAAATTGACCAATATCAAATGCTTTGACTGGTACTTATCAGAAGAGGATGACCAGTTCCTTTGTTTAAAATGGTTTGATGGGATTGAAGGGGGAGAGGTAAAAATTGCCAGGGCATAATGGAGAAACTCAGGGAGCTGCTGGATGAAAAAGCAGCCTTATATAATCAAATTGGTTTTATTCAGGAAGATCCAATTTCCATTCCCCATCTTTTCCGAAAGAAACAGGATATTGAAATTTCAGGGTTTTTTGCAGCCGTTCTGGCCTGGGGACAGCGCAAAACCATCATCAATAAATGTGAGCAGTTGATGGCGATGATGGATTATAGTCCACATGACTTTATGCTGAACCATCGTGAAAATGATTTAAAACCATTCCTTAGATTTCGTCACAGGACATTCAATGATATGGATACCCTATATTTCATTGATTTTTTTTCCAGATATTATAAGCAGCATGTAAGCCTTGAAGAGGCCTTTACCTCAGGATGGAGTGAAAATAAGGATATTATGGAATTGCTATTGGCCCGGTTCCATGATTTTTTTTTCCAACATCCTGATTCCCCGCCCAGAACCAGGAAACACATCGCTACCCCCCTAAGAAAATCGGCTTGTAAAAGGCTCAATATGTTTTTGCGATGGATGGTGAGAAAGGACGATATGGGGGTGGATTTTGGCATCTGGAATACCATTAAACCCTATCAGCTGATTTGTCCCTGTGATCTACACGTAGATCGGGTAGCCAGGAGTTTGGGCTTAATTTCCAGAAAGCAGACAGATTGGATGACGGCCATGGAATTGACAGAAAACCTCCGGCTATTGGATCCAAATGATCCCGTAAAATATGATTTTGCTCTTTTTGGAATGGGTATTATGGAAAATTCCGGAAAAAAAATAGTTCATCCCTGATTTCTATTGTCCCCATTTTTCAGGATGACGCCGCCACTGGGAAAGGGTGGACATGTCCGTGTCTGAAATATATTTTTCAGCCAATGCAACAGGTAATAGGGAGTCATAATCACTTAAACACACCAATTTCACACTTTCTTTCTCAAAATTCTGTGCTGCAATGTCAAATCCATAGGTAAAAATGGCCACCATTCCCAACACCTCAAAGCCGGCTTTCTTTAAATCCCTTACTGCTTTCAGCGAACTGCCTCCGGTAGATACCAGGTCCTCAACCACTACAATTTTTTGGCCTGCCGTGATTTTTCCCTCTATCATATTTTCCATACCGTGGCCTTTTGGTTTTGACCTTACATAGAGAAAGGGTAAATTTAAACGATCTGCTATCAAGGCTCCCTGTGGAATCCCTGCTGTGGCCACTCCTGCCACTGCTTCAATGTTCAGGAAGTGGGTCTGAATCAGTTTTACCAATTTTTCCAGGATCAAATTTCTTACGGAAGGATAGGATAAGGAGAGCCTGTTGTCACAATAAATGGGTGATTTCCATCCAGATGCCCAAGTAAAGGGTGCTCCAGGATTGAGTTTTATGGCCTTGATATGTAATAAATTTTTTGCAACGACTTCAGCTGTATTTTTATCTTTTAATTCCATGTTTAAAATTAAAGGATTAAAATGAACAGAGGGTTGTGATGGCTGAAAAAAATATGCATTTTTGGATAAAATTTCTGGGACATGAAAATTTTTATCAATGATAAGCCACTGGACCTGGTTTCCACCTCGGATTTTCAACAAAAAAAAACATATGAGTGTGTGTATGATAACCCCTCTGATCTGCCCACAACAGCTGATTTTCATGATGATGTACTCATAAATAACCCTTCCAGAGACATCGTGGTAAAACTTTTGTACTTACTGAGAACAAGGAAATTAAAACACCTTGACAGCATTACCCTGGTAACTTCGGATGTAAAGCGAATGAAGAAATTTATCAAAAGCAGGTTTCTGATTATCAAGGCAGCAGGGGGGGTAGTGACCAAGGAAGACCGAATTCTTTTTATTTTCAGGCTGGGCAAATGGGATTTGCCGAAGGGAAAATTTGAAAAAAAGGAATCCCCCGCCGTCTGTGCGCTCAGGGAAGTGGAAGAAGAATGCAATATTCAGGTGAAATTGGTGGAGCCCCTTTGTAAAACATGGCATACCTATACCCAAAACAGAAAAAGTATATTAAAGAAAACTCATTGGTATACCATGGAATGTTTAAATGATGCCAAGATGAAACCTCAGCTAGAAGAGGGAATCGAGGATATTCGGTGGATGAATCATCAGGAGGCCAAGACGGCTTTGGTAAATTCCTATCCCTCCATGCGGTATTTATACAAGCATTTTTTAAAACGATGTCCTGAAAGTTTTCAAACCTTATAAGGCAAAAAGTCCCCCACCTTTCCACCATACCGGTGGACTTCCCGGATGATGGTGGAACTGATGGCTGCGAATTCCGGGGAGGTGATCAAAAATACGGTTTCTAAATCTTCATTGAGGTAACGGTTCATTTGACTGATGGTATTTTCATATTCAAAATCCGTGGTGTTGCGCAATCCTCGCAATAGGTACCCTGCCTGGTGTTTCTTGGCCAAAGAGGAGGTAAGCTCATTGTATAAAATCACTTTTACTTTCGGCATTTCCTCATAGATTGAATTAATCTTTTCCACCATCATTTCTATGTCAAAGTACCGGCTTTTTTTGGTGGTATTATGACCTACACTGATAATGATTTCGTCGAATAGATTTAAACCCCTCATTACAATATCATGGTGGCCTTTGGTGTAGGGATCAAAAGACCCTGGAAAAAGTGCGGTTTTTTTCATTAAAGATTGTTTGGTGACCAAAATGCTTCTAAAAGCCGGGTGTTTTTGAAATCCTCGGCACCTGGTTGATACTGAATATTCTGCATAGGGTCTTTCAAATGGATATTTTTAAAATACCTTTGAAGATTTTCAATTTCACAATGAACGTAATTCAAATTACCGAACAGTGAAATCTTACAATGTACCCGATCAAATGCCAATTGTTGAATAACCGTTAAGACATATTTAAGAAAATCGGCTTCTCCCTGGATGACAAAGCGGTTGAACAAGGCCATTTCACCACCTTTGAAGGCGACTACATATATACTACCAGGAGAAATGTTTATAAAGATTTCCTGATTGAGCAGGTCCTTGTTGTTGTTAAGAAAAAAATCCAAAACCTGGGCAGCTCCATGAGCGATCTCCAGTTCCGGAATTAAACCATCCAGTTTAATTAAAAACGATTTGTCCAAAGCACTTACCACTTGTATGGAGTTGCTGTATACTCCTTCGTAAGAGATTTCCCAGTCTCCCTTTTCCAAATCAGCGGAAAAATTAAGGTAAAGTGAAGTGTGGGAAGGGTTAAATAGCGGTCCGGGAACCAAACCGAATTTTTGGTGGTGTACGGTAAGTTTTCCCGTTGCCCTTGACTGATTTATCAATTCATCCGATTCTAAGATGCCATATAAATCTTCCTGCGAATGGATTGTGTATATATGGACACCGGAGATGGTGCGTACCTCTTCCGGATGGGCAATGATAACCAGAAGCTGATCATATAAGAAAAGCGATAAATTTGAGATCTTTCCAATGTCAAATTTATCGCTGATGAATTTACTTGAAATATATTTTTTTGTGGAAGCCAATCTTATTCCCAATTTCCGGAAGTGGACGTATCTGTCCTGGAACCTACCCTTAAAGCTTTTTCATTGTTGTTTCTCCTTCTGACCGGATTGATCGGTGCGGGATCCCTGATTTCAAAAACAGCAATTTCTCTGCCACTTCGCTCGATTTTATCCGCAAAGAACTCAAATTGTTTTCCGCCTGAACCGGGAACCACATTTAAAACATCAAGGTTAAAATCAGGGTATTTTCTTTCATTGAAGAGGGAATCCTGAACATTGACCGCGCCTAATGTATCGATTTCAACGGTAGTGACTTCCTCTCCATATTCAAGAAGTTCAGTGGTTTCAGTACGCTGAACGATGTAGATATTCCCTTCTTGTATGAATTCTTTCAGTTCATTCCAATTGTCGGCATATTCCCCATGGGTTGCCTGATAGGCGACCTGGGCATCTCTAAGCATTTCCAGCTTTTCAATTATTCTGACCTCCGTCCTTTCCAATCTCTTTTCTTCCTCCACTACCTCATCCACTCCCATGTAAAGTCTATACCCTAAGCCCAATGCTGCCAGGAGAAATACAATTGATAATATTTTGCTCAATGTCATTTTTGAATATTTTAAAGCCTGATTAAATGTTGTAAAGAATTGATGGTTAGTTTTAGAACGCTATTTTATGCAATTATTTTCAAAATTAAAATTTCCTTTCCATTTTCTTATATCATTTAAGGAATTTATTCCCCTAAATATAGCATGTTTATCGGTATCCTTAATCGCTTTTATTTCATTTATGTCCATAAACCTGATTTCATCAATCAATTGTTGATGTGGGACTAATTCAGGATCCAATCCTTTGATCAGTTTCCCTTTTAGGAAATGCACCATAAAAAAAAGTTCTATGGCATGTAATGGGGGTTCCAAATACTCATGGATAAATAAAAATTCCCGGACTTCAATTTCCAGGCCTGTTTCTTCCCTGAACTCTCTTTTTAGATTTTCAATGGCCAATTGGCCATACTCCATACCACCTCCCGGCACGTTCCAGAAAATGCGTCCTTCCCCAATAAGGTGCTTCACCATCAAAATTTTATTATTTATAGTCAGAATCCCATTAACGCGGGTTCTGAGTCTGTTTCCGAATTTATCTTCCAATTGGTTTTTAATGTCAGTCATTTCAGATTAGCTTCGCTGTTGATGCATAAAGATAAGGAATCAGAAACAATGCCATCCGAAAGGATCAAGGGATTTTTTCCCCACTCCCCCACTTCTGATCAGGAAGCCTTTTTCAAAGACATGAATGGATTCCTTAAACAGGACAGCCCCGAGAAGACCGCCTATGTGCTAAAGGGATTTGCAGGAACAGGTAAAACCACTGCCATCGGCGCATTGGTAAAAATCCTGCCTTTTTTAGGCTTGAAGGCAATGCTGTTGGCCCCTACCGGCAGGGCGGCAAAAGTGATGAGTGCATATGCGGGCAAGACAGGATTTACCATTCATAAAATAATTTATAGGGCCAAATCCTCAGAATCGGATGGTTTATATAGGTTTGAATTGCAGAAAAATTATTATAAAGATACCGTTTTCATTGTGGATGAAGCCTCCATGCTATCAGATGATAATAGCAGGGGTAATTCTCTATTAAGGGATTTGATTGAATATGTTTTCCAGAATCAGAACAACAGGCTCCTTTTGATCGGAGATATTGCCCAACTGCCTCCAGTAGGGAGCAATGACAGTCCTGCCCTGGATAAAGAATACCTTTCCCGTCACTTTCACCTGAAAGTTTCAGAAGTACTTTTAAAAGAAGTAACGAGACAGCACATTGATTCCGGCATCCTTTATAATGCTACCGCATTGAGGGACCAGGTTTCGAAAAATCCACCCAACATCCTTTTTAAAACAAAGGGGTTTAAGGATTTTTTCAAAATGAAAAGTGACAGGTTAGAGGATGGATTAAGGTATGCTTACGATAAATTTGATTTGGACAATACCATGATCATTACCAGGTCCAATAAATCTGCCGTGCAGTTTAATCAATATATCCGGAACATGATTTTCTTTTACGAAGAAGAATTGAATGCCGGGGATAGACTGATGATTGTCAAAAACAATTACACCTATATGGAAGAATCGGAAAAAGTCAATTTTCTGGCCAATGGTGATTTTGTAGAAATCCTGAAAATTCGTTCCTTTGAAGAAATTTATGGCCTAAGGTTTGCTACTTTGGAATTAAGGTTGGTGGATTATCCGGAAGAGGTACCTTTTGAAGCCAAAATTATGTTGGATACCCTCCATACTTCTCAACCGGCATTGCCCTTTGAAGAATGGAAAAAGCTTTATCAGGCAGTGGAGCAGGATTATTTGGATTTGGGAAATAAAACCAAAATCCGAGAAGCAGTGAAAAGGGATCCCTATTTAAATGCCTTACAGGTAAAGTTTGCTTATGCACTCACCTGCCATAAGTCTCAGGGGGGACAATGGGATGCGGTATTTGTGGATCAGGGTTACCTGAATATAGAACAATTGGATAAGGAGTACGTAAGATGGCTATATACCGCAATGACAAGGGCAAAAGAAGAATTGTTTATGGTGAACTTTCATGCCCGGTTTTTTATTAACGAGAATAGGGATACCAATAAGGAAAATCAATAAAAATAAAGTGATATGAAAAGAATGCTGATGTTAGTAGTTGCCTGTTTTACTGTCTTTTTTGCTCAGGCGCAGGAAAAATCTGAAAATGGACCGGTCATCACCTTTGAGGAATCGTCCAAGGATTTTGGGGACATCCATCAAGGCGACAAAGTGGAGCACGTTTTTAAATTTGAAAATACCGGAAATTCTCCCTTGGTGATATCCAATGTGGCTGCGACCTGTGGATGTACTGTTCCCAATTGGCCCAAGGAGCCGGTCGCCCCTGGAAAGAAAGGAGAAATTAAGGTTTCTTTCAATTCAGCTGGAAAAATGGGAAAACAAAACAGCGTGGTCAGGATATATTCCAATGCCAACGAGCCCATTGAAAAAGTTTCCATGATCTCCAATGTTTTACCAAAAGGAACCTGAATAGGCGAGCCAGAATAAAATAGCAAAAAACCTGCTTGGCTCACGTCAATGCAGGTTTTTTGCTTTCTGATATTTTAGGATTGAATGTGAGGTAGGATGATATTTACCAGATTGCTGGCCCAGTTGTCATAAATCAGTGGACTGGGATGAAGTCCATCAGAACTGAGGTTTTTTTCTAAGCCCCCGTACATCCTGTACATTTTGTTGATTTCAAGGTAATGGACCTTAAAATCCCGTGAAATATGATAATTCACCTGATTAAAAGCATCAATTTCCAGAGAAATTTTCTCAGGATTTCTGCCACTGGAATTTCCAAATCTGGTTACACCCCAATCAGGAATGGAAATCACCATTACCTGGCTTGGTTTTCCATTTGCCAGGTTTAATCCAGTTTCCAACAGGGATTTGAACTCCTTTTCATACAGGGTAAGGGATTGTCCCCTGTATTGGTTGTTGACTCCGATAAGCAGTGTTACCAAGTCAAAAACAGTGTCTCCAAATTCAGCCTTATGCATGGCATGTATTAATTCCCCCGTGGTCCAACCTGTTTCTGCAATGATATTAGGAGGTGAGAAAATCAAATTGAAATGAGCTAATTTTTCTACGGTTTGATAAGGGAAGTTCTTTTCCGGAATTACTCCTTCTCCTTTGGTATAACTGTCCCCCATAGCCAAGTAGTTGAAACTTTTTTTGCCGCTTTGAAAAATGGAATCATTCGGAGTGGAAAGGGAAGTAGGCTTCATTTCATTATTTTAACTTGTGATTTTAGGACTTAAAAGCTTAGGTGGAACATTACTTTATTTTAAAAAGGTATTCAATCCTTTCTTAGTTTGTTGGTATAAGCGGAGGTTACTGGAAAATTTTTTCTTTCAACTCAAGTATTCCTTTTTCAGCATCCATCCTTACTTTGGCGCCGAAAGGCAGAATGAATTGTTGGGGAATGTGCCCAATCATGGCTCCGCGATAGGCAGGGATTTTTAATGGGAGAATATAATCATCAAACAGTTGATCCAAAGTCAGGTTACCATAGCCCCCACTGGGAGTACAATCCGTACACTGGCCAAAAACAAATCCTTTAATTTTTTTAAAAACCCCCATAAGCATCAGGGTACTCATCATGCGATCTATCCGATAAGGCTCCTCTCCAATATCTTCTAAAAATAAAATTTTATCTTGAAAATCAGGTAAATAAGGTGATCCAGCCAAAGCGGTTAAAACCGTTAAGTTACCTCCTACCAATTCTCCTTGGGTGCTACCGGGATAAATGACCTGGATCCTGTTTTCTTTCACGACCAGGTCATCGGTTTCCGGAACTTCATTTTCGTATATGATTTCTGTGGACTGTTCAAAAAAAATTTTTCTGAACTGGGAAACGTTGAAACTGTTCCAGCTTCCGGTACCATTTGGTCCATGAAAGGTGATCAGTCCGGTCTGCGCATAAATGGCATTGTGAAGGGCAGTAATATCACTGTATCCCAAAAGGGGTTTAGGGTTCCTTCGAATATTTTCGTAATCAATCATAGGCAATATCCTTGCGGCACCAGAACCTCCTCTGATGCAAATAACCCCTTTTACCCTTTTATCTGAAAACATGGCATTTAGATCCTGGGCTCTTTGCTCATCTGTTCCCGCGAGGTGTCCTCTTCGACTGCTCAGGTGTCGGCCTTCTTTTACCTTCAAATCCAATGCCTCAAGTGCCTCTCTGGCAAAAGTAAATTCAATCCTTTCAGCAGTGGCGGCAGCAGGGCTGATCAGTCCAACCAGATCCCCGGGCTGGAGGGGCTTGGGTAAAATCTTTTGATTTTTTTGCGGGTTTTCCATTTCGAAGGCTAATCCCTTAAATGGCAGAACACCGAAACCAACCCCTAGGGTTTTAATAAAGGTTCTTTTATTCATCAAGAAATTTAAAAATTATCACGGATAAATAACAAAACTTTTTCCATTTCATTTCTGACAATAGAGGCCTTATACGGATAATTGTTGTTCATAAAGGAAAATGCATAAATTTTATCTTTCCTGGTTTTGATAAAACCTGCCAAACTATGGTTGTTGCTGATGGTGCCGGTTTTGGCAAAGATATAGGGGACCGGGGCTTGGTAATTGAATTTAAGGGTTCCTGTCCGCCCCCCTGTAGGAAGAAGCCCAAATAATTCAGCATCCGGAAGCAGGCGGTATATTTTATCCAATAAGGAAACCATGGTCCTTGGGGTAATCAGGTTATGTCTGGAGAGCCCGGATCCGTCCACCCAAATCGGATCGTCCGGTAAATCAAACAAATAAGTTTCTTTAATATACTCTATGGCTTTTTCGGCATTGAGTTCCCTGAAAACCTCGTCGGAAATCTGAAGGAGCAATTGTTCGGCAATAAAATTATCACTTTCTAAAAGCATTTCTTTGTAAAAAGTCTTTGTTGGATTACCTTTTAGGATAAAATGATTCGGAGGGAGGTTTTCTTTGGAAAGCAAAACTTCCTTTTTCCATTCAAGACCTGCCAGTTGTGCGAAGATTTCTTTGGACGTAATAAAGGGGACTTTGCTTTCTCTACCATTATAGGTACGTGGATTATAATAGAAATTATTCGTATGCCAATCCCTTTCTACATTTCTCATGGGCTTTTCAGATGAGGACACCGTAAAAATTGAAGGGGTCAGAACAGGCTTATTGTTGACATTTCTGGCCATTAGAAGGTTGCCGAATATCGGTATCGGTGACCTTTCGGCGGAATAGGAATAAAAATAGTCATCCCATTGCCAACCATACCCAAACGGGCTGTCCTGCCAATTACTTTCGGAATAATATATTTTATCATACCGGGCGAGAAATTCCTTCATGTTGGGTGTTGGAAGGGGGGGGTATTCCAACGAGGGGTCACCAGTTCCCCAGATGGTTACATTTCCTTCTTGTGGGACGAACCTCAAAAAAGTGGACGTGTCGCCCAATACCATCAGGGAACCGAAAAAAGTAAACAGCTTGGTGGTAGAAGCAGGGATAAAGTAGAGGTGGCTGTTCCTTTCGTATTGAACGGTTTGGCTATCCAGGTCATATAACATAAAACCTGCCATGTGGTTATCAAAAAAGGATCCCTGACCCAAAAGGTTGTCCAATCCGATTAACCTTTCCCTGATACCCTGCCCGTATACCTGGGAAATGGTGATCCAAATCGCTATTCCAGTTATTAAAAACTTTTTCAAAATCATCAGGATATTTATTTTCCTTTGGAGGCGGCAAGAAATAAAAACACCCAGCCCAATATAAAACTCAGCCCTCCGACGGGTGTAATCGCTCCCAGCCAAGATATTTGAGTGAGGCACAGGAGGTAAAGTGAACCTGAAAAAATACAAATGCCGGCAATAAAAAACCATGCACTGTATTGAAACTTTGGATTTTCCGGAAATAAATGACTTAAAATACCAGTTAAAACCAAAGCCAGGCTATGATAAAAATGGTATTCCACTGCGGTATGGTAAGTAGCTTCCCTGCCGTGCTGAACAAGAAAGGGGGCCAAAGCATGGGCACCAAATGCTCCAAAAATGACGGCCAATACTCCAAATACTGCAGCAGTTTGTAGATATGGAAGGTTTTTCATCATAAAATATTATCTCTTTTTCCAAAAATAGCGCTTCCTATACGGACCATGGTGCTTCCTTCCTCCAGGGCAATTTGGTAATCTCCGCTCATTCCCATGGATAAAACCTCCATTCTTACATGATCGGGTAAATCCTCTTTTTTGAGTTGATCAAATAAGGTTTTTAACCCCTGAAATTCGGTCCTTATGGTTTCCTGATTGGAAGTATTGGTAGCCATTCCCATTAAGCCTTTGATTTCAATATTATGCATGTCCAAGATTTCTTCTCCGAATAGAAAAGCATAAAGTTCTTGTTCATCCCAACCATATTTGCTCTCTTCCTTGGCGATATATACCTGAAGTAAACAGGGAATGGTCCTTTTAATTTTCTCCCCCTCTTTATTGATTTGCTTTAAAAGCCGCAAGGAATCCACGCTTTGTATCAGGTAGATAAAGGGAGCAATGTACTTCACTTTGTTTCTTTGAAGGTGCCCGATCATATGCCATTGGATATCATCGGGTAAATCCGGTGCTTTTTCTGAGATTTCCTGAACTTTATTTTCACCGAAATCCCTTATTCCTGCATCGTATGCCTCCATGATGGCCTCTTTGGTTTTTGTTTTACTGACGGCCACCAGCAGGCAATCCGAATTAAAAAAAGATTTTTTTAGGGCTTTAAGGTTTTCTTTAATGCTCATTATTGTATTTTTACCTAGAGAATTAAATTCAATTGGACTTTTTTCAAGAGGACAAAGATATGGCTATATTGGGTACATTGCTAAAAAACGGGATTAGATTAAGAGAATCTTTGGAACAGGAATATAGCTCCCCGGTAGAATTACAAAAGGCTGTACTTCAAAAGTTATTGGTAGCCGCTTCAAGGACAGCAATTAGCCAGAAATATGATTTTAATTCTATATTACTGAAATTTAAAGAAAAGGATCTCTCTTATTACCATGCATTTTCTGAGAAACTGCCCCTATATAATTATGAAAAAATTTATAATGAATGGTGGTATAGATTGAAGGAGGGAGAAAAGGACATCACCTGGCCAGGATATACCAGGTATTTTGCCCTAAGTTCTGGTACTTCCGGAAGCCCCAGTAAATTTATTCCCATCACCCGGGAAATGGTGATGGCCATTCGTAAAACAGGAGTGCGTCAAATTCTTACTCTTTCGAAATATGATTTGCCGGACAAACTCTTTAATAAGGGTATTCTAATGCTTGGTGGAAGCACAGATCTTGAATTTAATGGAACCTATTTCAGCGGGGACTTAAGCGGAATCACAACTGGGAGATTACCTGTTTGGTTTCAGCGTTTTTATAAACCTGGAAATAAAATTGCCAAGAATAAAAACTGGGGTGAAAAATTAGAACAAATAGTAGAAAATGCCCCTAAATGGGATATTGGTATAATTGTTGGCGTGCCCGCTTGGCTTCAGATTTTACTCGAAAAAATCATTGAAAGGTATGAATTGAAAAATATTCATGAACTCTGGCCAAACCTTAGGATTTTTGTTCATGGTGGCGTTTACTTTGAGCCCTACAAAAAAGGGTTCGAGAAACTTTTGGACGCTCCGTTGATTTACATAGAGACTTATCTGGCAAGTGAAGGGTTTTTGGCTTTTCAGTCTGGCCCCAACCGAAAATCCATGCGCTTAGTCCTGAACAATGGAATTTTTTATGAATTCTTGCCTTTTAACGATACCAATTTTGATGAAAATGGTGAACTACGGGACCAGGTAAAGCCCGTATCAATTGGATGTGTAGAAGAAGGGGTAGATTATGCCATTCTTATCAGCACCTGCGCAGGAGCCTGGCGATATCTGATAGGGGATGTATTAAAATTTGTATCTAAGGAGGAAAGCGAAATCATCATTACGGGAAGGACCAAACAATTTTTGAGTTTATGTGGTGAGCACCTCTCTGTAGACAATTTGAACAAAGCTGTGGAAATGGCCGAAGATCAGCTCAATATCAGTATCAGGGAATATACCGTAATCGGGGAGCCTTTTGGTTCTCTATTTGCCCATCATTGGTATATCGGTACAGATGATGAGGTGGAGGAAGGCCAGCTCAAAACCCGGATTGATGAGAATTTAAAAAAAGTCAATGACGATTATATCACAGAAAGAAACCACGCACTGAAGGGCTTGAAGGTGACTTTACTTCCCTCCAATACTTTTTACAATTGGTTGAAAAAAGAGGGAAAAGAAGGCGGACAACATAAATTTCCGAGGGTATTAAAAGGGAAAAGGGCCGAGGATTGGGTCAGATTTTTGAAGGAGAATACAGAAAAATCATGATTTGGGCCACCTTGGAAGGGATGGGTATGGGACTGGTTTTGTCCTTTATTATAGGCCCGGTATTTTTTGCATTGATTCAAAACAGCCTTGAAAATGGTTTCAGGCATTCCGTTTTTATGGCACTTGGAATTTTGCTTAGTGATTCTATTTTCGTGATAATTACTTATTTTGGCGTATCTTTTTTGATAGGAAATATAGCTTTTAAAATCATATTGGGTTATGTGGGAGGAATGATTTTGATCGGAATTGGTTGGGCCACATTGCGGAAAAAAGTCATGAAAAAACCAGTTTCAGGCAATTTTCTGATCGCCCGAAAGCGGAAAGGGTTTTTAAAGGGATTGGGATTAAACGGAATCAATCCTTTTGTTTTATTATTTTGGATTTCGGTGGCAGGACTTGTTCATTTAAAATCCAGTTTTGACGCTTTGGATAAAGTGGTTTTTTATTTGGCCCTGATGATTACGGTATTTTCATTTGATTTGTTCAAAGCGTATATGGCACAATCCTTAAGACACCATCTTACCTCCAATTTGATGCTGAAAATGAACAGAACAGTGGGTATTTTGTTGGTATTTTTTGGAATTAGAATGCTGTATTTTGCTTTCCAACAACACCAGGTTATTTTGTAGGAATGAAAAACGGAAAGTTGTTATTTACATGGAACTGTGGGAAAGTTTGTCCGCACAAAATCATATTGAAAAAGTATTACTGGTAAATGCCGCGCTTGACCTGGGATATATGGCAGGAAAGGGGAAAACGATTGGGTCGGAAAGAATGGATTGGATTTGGAAAATCTGTGGTAATGCAGGGAGCATTCCTGATGGTTTTTGATTGGATCATGTACCGGCTTCAGGTTCAAAACAGCAAAAAAATCCCTAAAATTCTGGAATCCTTTACTATTCAGGACAAGAGGATTGGATTTAAGGTTTATTTTTAATAGTTTATCGTTGTAAACCATTTTTAGGAATGGACTTTTAAAGTTCTGGGGTAGAAAACAGAACATTTTAGGAGTGTCTCTGCCAAGAAATGATTTGGGTTAAATCAAATGAACCAAAAACAGTATAATGAAAATACGAAAAACCATTCTGGAAGAACATGAAATACCTGAAAAATGGTATAATATTATTGCGGATATGCCCAATAAGCCTCTTCCCCCTCTCAACCCTGGAACATTGGAGCCAATAGGTCCTGAAGCACTGGAGCCATTGTTTCCGGAGGCATTGATCAAGCAGGAAGTGACTACGGATAAGTGGGTGACCATTCCTGACGAAGTCAGAAACATGTATTCCATTTGGAGGCCAACGCCCTTATACCGGGCCTATGGGTTGGAAAAAGCGCTGGACACCCCTGCCAGAATATATTATAAAAACGAAGGAGTCAGCCCCTCCGGATCCCACAAACCCAATACGGCCATACCCCAAGCTTATTATAATAAGATGGAAGGAATCAAAAGAATTACTACAGAGACCGGTGCCGGCCAGTGGGGTAGTGCTTTAAGTTTTGCCTGTCAGCACTTTGGTATCGCCTGTGATGTATATATGGTCCGTCTTTCT
This sequence comes from Cyclobacteriaceae bacterium, assembly GCA_040905165.1. Taxonomy (GTDB): domain Bacteria; phylum Bacteroidota; class Bacteroidia; order Cytophagales; family Cyclobacteriaceae; genus Cyclobacterium. Next base: position 114,852 of record JBBDSA010000016.1, read on the forward strand.
TACGAGGATAAACCTTATAGAAAAATGATGATGAATACCTGGGGTGCAAATGTCTATCCTTCCCCTTCAGACCGCACGGCCGCGGGAAGAAAAATATTAGCAACCAACCCCGATTCTCCCGGAAGTTTAGGGATCGCCATTTCGGAAGCAGTGGAAATGGCTGCCACAAGAGAGGACACCAAATATGCTTTAGGAAGTGTGTTGAATCACGTTAAGCTTCATCAGACCATCATAGGAATGGAGGCTATTAAACAACTGGAAAAAGCAGGAAGTGACCTTCCTGATATCGTCATTGCACCCTTTGGAGGAGGATCCAATTTTGCAGGTTTATCTTTTCCCTTTCTACGGTTGAATTTTGAACAGGGTAAAAAGATCAGGTGTATTGCCAGTGAACCCTCCTCTTGTCCAAAATTAACGAGGGGCGTATTCAGGTACGATTTTGGGGATACCGCAGGAATGACACCCTTATTGCCCATGTATACCTTAGGACATGATTTTATACCAGCCCCCATACATGCAGGTGGTTTGCGCTACCATGGAGCAGGGGTTATTGTGAGCCAACTTTTAAAAGACCAGCTTATAGAGGCACGGGCTCATGATAACATTGAAATTTTTGAAGCGGGGGTGTTATTTGCCAGGACGGAAGGTATCATTCCAGCTCCGGAGGCCAACCATGGTATAGCCACGGTCATTCAAGAAGCCAATAAATGCAAAGAAGAAGGCGTTTCAAAAACCATTTTGTTTAACTTATGCGGACATGGCAATTTCGATATGAAAGCATATGATGATTATTTTGCCGGAAAAATCAAACAGCATGAATTGAGTCAGGAAGAAATTGATGCTTCAATTGCTAATTTAAAAACACCATCTATTCCAATTTGATCCAAAACGTCACCCAATTATTGTTGCATTATTGAACGCAGGCAAGGATGGATAAAAGAACATTCATTAAAAATGGCTTATTGGCAGCCATGGGCATTTCCCTTGTTCCCCGGACAGGTTTTCTGAGGGGGCTAGGGGCCCTAGGAACCATTCCTATGGTGGATACCCATTTACATCTTTGGGATTTAAAAGAGATGGATTATCCATGGTTACAGCAATCCGAAAACCCATTAAACAGAAATTTTCTTTTGCCCGATTATCAGGAAGCCACGGAAGGTATTCCTATAACAAAAATGGTTTTTGTGGAATGTGCAAGATTGCCTGAACAATACCTTCAGGAAGTGGAATGGGTAGAAAAACAGGCCAGGAAAGACCCAAGGATCAAAGGCATGGTGGCTTATTTCCCATTAGAGCGGGGGGCTGAGGCCATCCCTGAAATGGAATCGCTTTCCCAAAGAAGGTTGGTAAGAGGAATAAGGAAAGAGATGAGGTATGGGGACAAAAATTTTATGGAATGTGTTGGACTGCTGTCAAATTTTGACTTGTCCTATGATTTGAATATCAGGCCACAACAAATGAAAGACGCCTTGCAAATGGTGAAGCAATTTCCAAAGCTGACCTTTGTTTTAGATCATATTGGCAATCCTGATATAAAATCAGGGGATTGGCAGCAATGGGCTTCACTGCTGAGGCCATTTTCTGAAATGGAGCATGTAAATTGTAAAATTTCAGGGATGATTACCAAAGTTGAGCCTGGAAAATGGGATGTGGAGGACCTTAGGCCTTACTTTGATACCGTGTTGGACACATTTGGGCCGGACCGCATCCTATTTGGAGGGGACTGGCCAGTAGTACTAAGAGGTGGAAGTTATTTGGATTGGTTTACGGTTTTCAAACAAATGTCCGGATCTTTATCGGAACTGGAAAAGGAAAAATTATATCAGCGAAATGCCGAGAAGATCTATAGGATATGATTTCTGGAAAACCAAATCGGTAAAATTTGCACTGTCAATGTAAATTAAAAGGAAATAATAAAGCAGGTTGCATAAATTAAGGTCAAAATTAAATAGAAAATCAATGCTTCAGGATAATAATAAGAAAAAGAAAAGCGACCCTTCCCGAAGGGATTTTATTAAGACCTCTTCCATGACGGCGGCAAGTTTTTTTATCGTTCCCAGGTTTGTTTTAGGAGGAAAGGATTATATACCACCCAGTGATAAGGTCAATATTGGTATGATTGGGGTTGGGGGGAAAGGCCGCCAAAATGCCCAGGACCTGATGAAATTGGAAGATGTTCAGATAACTGCCATTTCAGACCCGGCAGAATACTGGGATCTTGCAAATTTTTATTATCGTTCCATTGCAGGAAGAGGTCCGGTAAAAAAAATTATTGAAGCGCATTATGAGGATAAAACATCAAATTTTAAGGTCAATGAATACCTGGATTTCCGGGAAATGCTAGAGAAGGAAACAGGGTTGGACGCCATCTGTTGTTCTACCCCGGACAACACCCATGCGTATGTGACCTATGTTGCCATGAAATCAGGAAAGCATGTCTACTGTGAGAAACCGCTCACCCACAATATCTGGGAGGCAAGGATGATCAAAAAATTGACCCAGGAGACAGGTTTGGCCACTCAAATGGGCAATGTGGGCCATAGTACCGATGGGATACGGGAAACTGTAGAATACCTACGTGGTGGGGTGATCGGAGAGGTTAAAGAAACCCATTCCTGGGTGCCCGCTACCAGATGGATACCTGAAATACATGAAGTTCCGGAACAAGGTACCACCAAACCCCATGGATTTGACTGGGATTTGTGGCTCGGACCCTCTGCCAACAGACCTTACCATGAATGGTATTCCCCTGTCACCTGGAGGGATTTTTGGGATTTTGGATGCGGGGCCTTGGGAGATTTTGGATGTCATGATATGGATGCGGCTACATGGGCATTTGAATTGGGCTACCCGGATACTATTGAGGTGTTTCCAGCAGGTTTCAGTAACCGGGAAATTGCGCCCTATGGGGAGATCGGTTATTATCACTTCCCGGATAACAATACCGGAAATCCGATTAAATTGACCTGGTATTCCGGAGGTGTTAAACCCCAACTTCACAGTTCCCTGCCTCCTGGCTATCAATGGCCATCCAGGGGCACCTTATTCGTTGGAGAAAAGGGAATTATCGTCAATGGAGGAGATCGCGTGCCTCATGTATTTCCTGAATCTCTGGCCCAAAGCATGAAAAAGCCAAAACAGACCATCGAAAGGTCGAAAGGGCATTTTAGAGACTGGGTAGACGCCATTAAAGGAGGGCCTGCCGCCAGTGCAAATTTTGAATATGGGGCCCATTTAACGGAGATCACCTTATTGGGCGTACTTTCTTTGAGAATGAGCGGACAGAAAATAAATTGGGATGCCGAAAATTTAAAGGCAACCGGGGTGCCTGAAGCGGACCAATATATTAAGGAACCTGTTCGCCCGGGTTGGGATATGTCCTGATTACTCCCTGTTGTCTCTTCATCCTGATTTAGAGAATCATTCGCGAGAGGAATTGATCAGGAAATAAACTCCTGAAAAGAGGTATTCATTATTTTCAATCCAAGAGGAAATTGTTGAAAAAGGTAGATTTTAGAATCATCCAACAAAAGAAAAACAATATACCCCAAAACAGATAGACCCGATAGTAGTCCAGGGTTTCCCGGTACCTTGATTCTATGATTTCCACCTTTTCCAGCTCATCTATCCTTGTGAATATGTTTTCCAGGGCCGTATCGTCGGAGGCCCTGAAAAACTCCCCGCCCGTGGTGCTCGCAATGTTCCTCAGGGTTTCTTCATTTAAATAGCTTTCTATCATCTGCGGCCTTCCAAAAAAATCTGTTCCGTAGGGCACCATACCATCTTTTCCCACTGCTATGGTATACACTTTGATTTCCATGGCCTCTGCCAGTTGGGCCGCAAAAACAGGGTCAACATTTCCGGCATTATTGTCCCCATCACTAAGGAGCACCATGACTTTGGATTTGGCCTCCGATTCTCTCATTCTATTGGTGGCGGTGGACACAGCACTGCCGATGGCTGTACCTTTGGCATCCATCATATTAAATGAAATCCCTTCCACCAAATCGGTGAGCAATTCATAATCAGTGGTGAGAGGTGCCAGTGAAAATGCTTCTCCGGAAAAGATAACCATGCCGATGCGATCAGCAATCCGGCCATTGATAAAATCAATGGCGGTTTCTTTTGCCGCTTCCAGCCTGTTGGGTGTGAAGTCCTGAAGGTCCATCGATTCTGAAATGTCCAAAACCAACATGATGTCTATGCCTTCCGTGTATTGTTCTACTTTTTCATTGGTTCTTTGAGGTCTAGCCAAAGCAAGTACCACCATCCAAAGTGCCAGAAGGAAAAACAGGGCGGGTACCAGCCTTAAATAGGTCCATGGATTTTTCCTGGCCACCCTTGTGGGAATGGACAGCTCCAATACAGGCTTTTTCAATAGTTTGATAAACTTCCTGATCAAAAGAATAAGTGGAATCAGCCAAATGAGGTGAAGCATCCAGAGGTTTTCCCATTCGTAGGATCGGAATGTTTCAGGAGTAAACCAGGTCCATGAAATATAAGAAGAGAGATCATTCATGTTCTTGGATTTTTTTAATTTTATCAGCCAACAAACTCTCGGAAATATTCAGCAGGTGATCACATGCCAGGTTCATGTCATCCGCGTAGCGATTGGCATAGATGATCAGTTCTATTTTCCGAAAATCTTTCAGGATGTCAGGGTTATTGAGGAAGAGTGAAATTTCGGTGGAAGTCCATTCTTTATAGGGATTTCCGGTAAGGTTTTCAAGGTAACCCTTCCACAGCCCCAACAATTCATCAGCGCGGTCCATATTGGGGTTTTCAAGGAAGGATTGTTTGGAGGCTTCCCAGTTTGCCAAGAATTGCTTCCATCTTTTTTTCTCTTTATGGATGTACCATTTGTTTTTGATATTTCTTCCGAAAAAATAGAGGAGGCCTAGTATCAGCACAAGAACAAAACCCATTGCTATCAGTAAATAAGGATAATTATAAGGTTGATCAATTTTTTGATAGCTGTTGGTTTCCTGAAAGGTCAGGGTTTCCGGAATTTCATCAATGGTGAGTTTTAACTTCAATTCCGCCTCCTGGGGATAATGGCTGATACTGTCATATCGGAGGATTTCAAATACTGGTAAGCGGTAATTTTTGATGGAATCCAGGGAGAAATTGGAAAGGTAATAGACCGCACTGTCCAGGGTGATCCCGTTTTCGGTAAGTGATGCGAATGTTTGCTTCCCCAAATATTCCATGGTGCCAAACCGAAAGGTGGAATCAGGGAATAAAACAGGTAAGGAACTGGGGTATTTGGCTTTCAGCACATAAGCTACCCGCTCTCCGAGCATCGCTGAATCCGGCTGAAAATAACCTTCCACTTCAATTTCCTGGGGAAAACCTGATCGAATGAAAAAAAAGGAAAATGTTAAAAACAGGAAAATTTTTGCCTTATCCACGCTTCATGGTTTTATTTCTTAACTTAAATAACTCCATTAAGGGCAAAACAATATCCTGTCGGGTGTCAATTTGTAAATAATTGATCTGGTTTTTTTTGCAAAATTCTTTTAGGTTTTGCCTTTCAGTAGAAAAGGAGTGGGCGATTTTTTTGGAAAATCCTCCAAAAGCCGTATTGACCCAGGTAGTTTTGCCGGCTTCTTTGTCAAAAACCGGAATGATCCCCAGGGAGGGTAGTGCGGCTTCAATAGGGTCGGTAATTTGGATGGTGATCAAATCATGTTTATTGGCCAGGGCTTTCAAAGGCCTTTCGTATTCCTCATCTATGAAATCAGATATAACAAAAATAATGCTTCTTTTTTTGATCAGATTTAGGCAAAACGTAAACATGCTGTTTAAATCTGTCTTGAGGGATTTGTTGGAGTGGTTGAATATTCCATGAATGATTTTCACGGCATGTTTTGTCCCTTTCCCGGGGAGAATTATTTTTTCTTTTTCATCAGAATAGCTTATTAAGGCCACCTGGCTACCCTCATGAACGGCCGCTAGGGTCAGCACGCCTGCGATCTCTCTTCCCTGATCGATCTTTTTTCTGTCTTTGCTACCTATATCCTGCGAACCACTTATGTCCAAAAGAAAAAAAACCGATTGATCTTTATCTTCTTTAAAGGTTTTTACAAAAGTCCCATGTCCTTTTGCCGAAACCTTCCACTCAACAGTTCTGATGTCATCACCATACTGGTAAGGACGCAAATCATCAAATTCAAGACCTGCCCCTTTGAAAATGGATTGATGGTCGCCCTGAAGGTGGCTTTTAGCCACTTTTCTCAAGGTGATCTCGTATTTTCTTAATTTTTTTATAAGTTGGTTCATTTTCTTTCTGCAATCAAAGGCCTAATTTAGCAGTCTATATTGAATAATAAAACGACTTGCAGCTTAGTTATTGTCAAATCTCAAAGGATTTAGGTAATTTTGGGGCGTGGAAAATAAATTGATTATTTATAGTTGTCTTTTTCTGATAATTTCCTGCGGCGGTCCTGCAGAAAGTAATAACGTTTTGAGTGAGGATAAAATGGTGTCAATATTGGTAGATATCCATCTGACAGAGGGATTTGTACAATCTCTATCCATTCCTTATGATTCGTCCCGAAAATTGTATCCCGTTTTGGAGAAAGAAATTTTTGAGAAACACGAAGTTGCTGACAGCGTTTACCTCAGCAGCCTGCAATACTACCTTAGGGATGCTGAAAAAATGGAAGGTATTTACGAGCGAACCATTGATTCTTTGACTGTGAGAGAAAAAAACACCAATCAATAGATGAGATTATATCCGGATAATCTAGAAGAAAAAATTAACTTTGATAAAATCAGATTGCTTATAAAAGACGAATGCACCAGTACTTTAGGTGCTGCTTTTGTTCAGAAAATTACTTTTTCCAGGGATCAAAGATTGCTTTCCAAACTTTTGGAACAAACGGATGAATTCCGTAGGATTTTGATTTCTGGAGATCCTTTTCCTTCCTCCAACTATATCAACATCTATCCCTACCTGAAAAGAGCGAAAATTGAAGGAACCTTTCTTTTTGAAGATGAATTCCATGAAATCAGGCTCGGTTTGAAGACCCTGGAAGGATGCGTAATTTTTTTTAATAAATTCAGTGAAGATTACCCTCAGCTTTTCCAATTATTGGGAATGGTGGCAGATGACCTTTCCCTAACCAAAAGCATTGAAAAAGTCATTGATGAAAAGGGGAAAATCAGGAACAATGCTTCCCAGGAATTAAACCTTATCCGTACCCAATTGGCCTATGAGGAAAACCGGATAAGAAAAGTTTTGGACCATATTTACCGGTCCGTTAAGGCCCAAGGTTTCACCCCTGAAGATGCCTCTGTTACCATCCGGGGAGGCAGAATGGTGATTCCCGTATTAGCGGAGTACAAAAAACGAATCAAAGGTTTTATCCACGATGAATCAGCTACCGGTCAGACGGTGTACCTGGAACCGGCAGAAGTGCTGGACATCAATAATGAAATCAAGGACCTGGAATATATGGAAAGGAGGGAGATACAAAAAATACTTACCCAACTGACCGATGTTGTAAGAGGTTTTATACCGGATCTTAAGCGGGCTTTTCATTTTTTGGGTATGATTGATTTTATCAGGGCGAAAGCAAGGTTTGCCGTAAAAATCGATGCCATCAACCCGGTTTTGGAAAATGGGAAAGAGATGAACTGGGAAAAAGCCCGGCATCCACTTTTGGAGATGGCACTCAAAGCCCAGAACAAATCCATCGTTCCGGTTACCCTCCATTTGGATTCCAATAAGCGGTTATTGGTAATTTCTGGTCCCAATGCAGGGGGAAAATCAGTCACGCTGAAAACCGTTGCCCTGGTGCAGTACATGTTTCAATGTGGATTGTTGGTGCCTATGGATGCCCGATCCAAATGCTGTATTTTTGATCAGTTTTTTATTGATATTGGCGATGAACAGAATATTGAGAACGATTTGAGTACCTATAGTTCTCATTTAATGAACATGAAGCATTTCGCTCTTCATGCCAATAAAAAGACGGTATTTTTCATTGATGAATTCGGCACGGGAACCGAACCGCAATTTGGGGGGGCCATTGCGGAAGCATTGCTCCTTTCCTTTAACAAATCGGGCGCTTTTGGCATCGTAACCACCCATTATGGCAATCTCAAGGAATTGGCATCAAAAAGCCATGGGATGGTCAATGGTGCCATGCGGTACGATGTGGATAGGTTAGAACCCTTGTATGAGTTGGAAATTGGGAAGCCTGGCAGTTCCTTTGCCTTTGAGATTGCGGGCAAAATCGGAATTCCAAGGGAAATCATCCTGCATGCCAAGGCGCAGGTAGGGGAAACAAGGGTCAGGTATGAAAAGCTTCTTCTCAAAGTGGAAAGTGAGAAAAACAAATACGAAGAGCTGCTTTCCGACCTCCAGCGTAAAGATCGGATTTTGTCTTTGAGATTGGAAGAATATAATTCTTTAAAAAACACCTTGGACAGCCACCAAAAAAGCATCATCAACGAGGCCAAAATCCAGGCAAAGGCACTTTTGGAGGCGGCAAACAGGAAAATTGAAAACACCATAAAATCGATAAAAGAAACCCAGGCGGATAAAGAAACCACGAAAAAGCTCAGAAAGGATTTAGACCAACACAAAGTAGCGTTGAAGCCAGAAAAAAAAGCACCGGAAGAGAAAAAGACCATAGAAATCCTTAAAGGAGAAATTCTCCCCGGGGATCAGGTGAGGGTTAAAGACAATGGTGCCCTGGCAGAAGTATTGAAAATCAAAGGCAAAAATGCTGAAATCATGATAGGAGATTTAAAATCCAATGTCCAGATGAGCCGCCTGGAGAAAATTTCCAATACTTCCCTGAAAAAAGAAAAAAGGGCCGGGGAGAAAAGGACCAGCTATGACGCTATGGCAAAAATGAAGGATTTTTCACCGAATTTGGACATCAGGGGCAAAAGAGGAGAAGAAATCCTAACCTTGGTCCAAAACTTCATTGATGAAGGCCATATGCTGGGAATGAAAGAATTAAAGGTGATCCACGGTAAAGGAGATGGAATACTGAGGGAGTTGACCAGAAACATGATCCGCAAAATGCCTTCCGTTCAGGGCTATGGAGATGAACATGCTGACAGGGGTGGTTCTGGCATTACCCTGATCCAACTAAAAAATTGAAGAGGGAAGGTCAGTTTTTGAAGGCCTGCCTGGCCAACAGTTTCCAGTTTTTACCCTTTTTTTGCCAGACCATCAACACCCCCAGGTCTATGCTTGCCGGAGCGGCACCTTTGTTGTGGGTTTTTGCAAGCATGCGGTGCCTTACCAGGGCAATCTTACCCAATCTTTCTACGGTTTGGTTCTGGATTTCTATATCTGTAAAATTGGAAACCCCTGTGGTCAGCGCAGCGATGAATTCAGACTGGTTTTCTATCAGGCCATTGGAATGGCCGTAAGAAAGTGATTTTGAGGTCATTTGATGAAGCTTAGGTTCTTCTGCATTGACCATGGCGGTCGTCAGCTCGGATACCTGATTTTCAATTGGGCTAACCTTATTATCCTGTCCTGAGACGGAAATAGATATCAAAGTGCAAAAAAAGAATACTATTTTTTTCATGGTTTTTGGGGTTTGTGTTATTCGGCTGCTACCAAATCAAATACATAAAATCCTGCCAATGCAGTAACGCGGGCGTTTTGAGGGGCAGGAACATTAAATTCTAATCTTAGGTTATCCTGGTTTTTGGTGAAAGAAATTTCCTTGTTGGCTGCCGGTTGCGTCCCTGTAAGGACGATGATATCCAGGTTATTGCCCTGCAATGAAAAACTGCCACTTGAATCAAAAAGAAGCTGGCCGGAAGACGTAGTATAGGAATTCGCTGCATTATTGGAGATAAACCGCAATTCAAAATTTTCAAATTCCGCATTTTTGGAAACACCGTCTTTGGAAACGGAACCACCGTTGCCTACCGTCCAAACCTGACTTCCAGATTCGCCAGTCAGGCTTTCAATAGCTAATTCTTCCGGTGATTTCTGGGGATTTTCGCCGTTATCACCATCACCACAGGAGAAGGGGACCGTGGCGACCACCATTAAAAAAAATAATATATAGAATGGAATTCTCATGAAACAGGGATTAGTTGAAGTAAAATTAATCAATTCTTAAATCTTTCAAAGGGAAATCTTTTTTTTGAAGTTTTCCATTTTAACGGTAAGTCTGCAAAAATCGTATTCCCTTGGATCATTTGAGGCGATGATGAGGCATTTATCCTGGCCTTCCAGTTGCACCAGGTCCCTATACCATGCGATGCCTTGGCTATCCAGGTTGGACGTAGGCTCGTCCAATAAAACCAAGTTGGCCTGAGAAAAAAAACAAATGCCCAACTTCAGCCTTTGCTTCATGCCGGAAGAAAAATAGGAGATGGGTTTATTCAGGGCGTGTTCCAGGTAAAGGGTCTTGGCAAGCTCGTTCAAAGTAAGGCCACCTGAAATTTTTTTGAATTTAAAATGAAAATGTAAAAACTCACGGAGGGAAAATTCTTCTGGAAGTTCAAGGTAAGGCGCGCTGATTACCAACTGTTTGTAATAGTCTGAATCGGGGATTTCAGCCTTATCATTGAAAAATTGGATTTTGCCTTCCGTGAAGGGCATCTGGCCCGCAAGGCATTTGATCAGGGTTGATTTACCAGAACCATTACCGCCGGTTACTGCCAATTTCGTTCCTGCTTTCAGGTCGAGGCTTAAATTTCTGAATACCCATTCATGTTGAAATCTCTTTCCTCCCTTATCCAGCTTGAGCGAAAACATTTTATTGGATATAGCCTTTCATGACGCCCCGTTCTGAAGACCGGATAAAATTAACAATTTCATCCCTTTCCTTAGTTGCAGGGAGGTTTATTTCAATTTCTTCCAAGGCCCGGCTGTTGTTCCAGCTGTTCAGAAAAAGATACCGGTATACTTCCTGGATCTGACTGATGATTTCATTGGAAAATCCACGTCTCCTTAAACCCAGGGAGTTGACTCCGGCATAGCTGAGAGGCTCCCTTGCTGCCTTGGTGAAAGGAGGTACATCTTTTCTGACCAAAGAACCTCCTGAAATCATGCTGTGCATACCGATTTTCACAAACTGGTGAATGGCACTGCTGCCACCAATAAAAGCCCATTCGTCAATAGTGACATGTCCGGCCACCTGCACGGAATTGGCAATAATCACTTTATCATGAACAATGCAGTCATGGGCAATATGAACATAAGCCATCAAAAGGCAATTGGAACCTATTTTGGTGGTTTTTTTATCTACCGTACCACGGTTGATGGTGACGAATTCCCTAATAATGGAATTATCTCCAATTTCTACCAAAGAATCCTCTCCTTTAAACTTAAGATCCTGAGGAATGGCTGCAATGACAGCTCCAGGGAATATCCGGCAGTTTTTGCCAATCCGGGCACCGGGATAGATGGTCACATTGGAGCCTATCCAGGTGCCCTCTCCAATTTCAACATTGGGATGGATAGATGTAAAGGCCTCTATGGTGACATCTTCACCTATCAGGGATTTTTCATTTATTTCGGATAATTTACTGATCATGCGTCTTTCCTTACGATGCTGGCTGTCATTACAGCCTCACATACCAAAACATTTCCCACGAATGCTTCACCTTTCATTTTTGCAATACCTCTTCTTATGGGATTGAGTAATTCACATTTAAAAATCAATGTGTCACCTGGTAAAACCATCTTTCTGAATTTACAGTTCTCGATACTTAGAAAATAGGTCCAATAATTTTCGGGATCTTCCACTGTACTCAGCACAAGAATGCCTCCGGTCTGGGCCATGGCTTCCACTTGTAAAACACCGGGCATAACCGGGTTGTTCGGGAAATGCCCCATAAAGAACGGTTCATTAATGGTGACATTTTTAACACCTGCCACCACTTTGTCATCCAAATATATGATTTTATCCAGCAGTTGAAATGGATACCTATGGGGAAGGATGTTGCTGATCTGCCCAATATCCAAAACAGGGGGCAATTTAGGATCATAATATGGGATATTCATCGGACCTGCTTTTTCCATGGCCCTTTTTATTTTTTTTGCGAAGGCCACATTGGCGGCATGACCTGGCCTGGCCGCCAATATTTGCGCTTTTAAGGGTCTTCCCACCAAAGCAAGGTCCCCGATTACATCCAATAATTTATGCCTGGCCGGTTCATTTTTATACCGTAATTCCACATTGTTTAAAATCCCTTCCTTTTTCACTTCCACCATTTGCTTGTTGAACATTTTGGCCAAATTGGAAAGCTCTTCCTCTTTTACCACCCGGTCCACCACCACAATGGCATTGTTTAAGTCCCCTCCTTTAATCAGGTTGTTTTGATAGAGCATTTCGAGTTCATGCAGGAAACAAAATGTTCTACAGGAAGCGATTTCACTTTTAAATTGGCTGATATCGGTGATGGAGGCATGTTGGCTTCCCAAAACCGGTGAGTTATAATCTACCATTACCGTTACGCGAAAATCATCCAGGGGCAAAGCAGCCATTTCCACTTCCCTGGCGCTGTCCTTATAATGGATACTTTCAGGGACTTCAAAAAATCTTCTCAGTGCATTTTGTTCCTCAAGGCCAGCTTCTTCTAGAATAGAGATGAACTGGATGCTGCTACCATCTAAGATCGGAGGCTCCGGACCATTCAATTGGATCAGTACATTATCAATCTCCATCCCTACAAGTGCTGCCAGTACATGCTCTACGGTGAATACCCTGGCACCCCCTTGTTCTAAAGTGGTACCCCTGGACACGTCCACCACATTGTCTACATCGGCATCTATTATGGGGTGACCTTCAAGGTCCAATCTTTGAAATTTATACCCGTGATTGGGGCTGGCCGGCACAAAGGTCATGGTTGCTTCAATGCCGGTGTGCAGTCCCACTCCGGATAAGGTCACTTGTTTTTTTATGGTATGTTGTTTTACTTTCATTAAAATAATTTAACTAGGCCGAAAAATCCAAATCAACCTCAAATCTATTGTTTTTTTTCCAGCTCTGTTAGCCTGGTATGAAGTAAAGGCAATTTTTTAAAAATGGAATAGGATTTCAGGTAATCTTTAATATCAAATCCAATATAACCAAAAATAATTTGGCCGGGCTCTGCAATGGTTTTGGAAATGCCGGTGTTCGCTCCGACGGTGGTCCGGTCTGCCACTTTGATGTGCCCGACAATTCCTGCTTTTCCCCCCAAAATGCAGTGTTTGCCGACTTCTGTAGAACCGGAAATCCCTACTTGGGAAGCGATGACACTGTGTTCACCGATTTGAACATTATGGGCTATTTGTACCAGGTTGTCAATTTTCACTCCTTTTTTGATGATGGTAGAACCTATCGTTGCACAATCGATGGTGCTGTTCGCCCCAATACTTACATCATCTTCGAGGATGACATTTCCCAACTGGGGTATGGTTTTGTAACTTCCGTCTTTCTGCGGCGCAAATCCAAATCCATCAGATCCAATGACTGCTCCAGCCTGTATTTCACAGTTTTTCCCGATGATGGTTTTGGAATATATTTTGGAGCCTGGCTGAAGGGTGCAGTTATCGCCAATGATGACTTCGTCCCCAATATAAACCTGGGGGTGAATTATCACATTCTGTCCTATTTTACAGCCTTTACCAATATAAGAAAAAGCACCTCTGAAAAAATTCTCACCTATGGTACTGCTTTCATGCATATAGGCAGGTTGTTCAATGCCGGAAAGGGCCTGTTGAGGAGGAGAAGAATGGGCTTCCAATAATTTGGTGAAACCGGTATAGGGGTCCTTCACCCGGATGATGGTAGCTGAAATGTCTTTTTGAGGCACAAAATCTTCTGAAACGATTACGGCCGAACTACCGGTTTTGTAAATATAGGGTTCGTATTTTAAGTTGGATAAAAAACTGATGCCTCCTGGGCTGCCTTCTTGGATCTTTTCTAGCCTTTGTATTTTCTGTGAACCATCACCTTCTACCATTCCATCCAAAAGTTGTGCAATTTGATCGATGGTTAATTCCATTTACTTTTTATTGATTTCAACGTAAAGTTAATTTTTTAGCATGACATGCATAGTATTTTTTCACAATTTTACTCATGGCCTTGATATTCGGTAGATCCGCTGCTTGGGCCACATCAATGACCTCGCCCTTTTTTGTAAGCATCCATATTTTATCTTTTGCCAAATATCCATAATTACTGATTTCCCCTGAGGAAAAAAAATAATTGAGTTCCTCATCAGTTAATGAGAATTTTTTTTGAATAACCTCTTTCAATTTGCTTAAGGATCCGGGGGGAAAAGGCTGGTTCAGCATTTGTATTTTAAAAAGGTTTCGGGTTAAAAACATATTTGATATTTCACTGAGGATAAAATCTTCCTGGTTTTTCCAAAGTTTGATAGCTCCCCAAATATCAAAATCATCCAAACTTGAAAATATTTTCAAAAAATCGCTGGTGATGGCCTGCCTATCCAATCGGTTGGGCTGTTGAAGGAAATAGATCAATTCATCGGAGCCCTTCAAAGAAATCCCGGAAGATTGTAGTTTTTGGGCCCTAAGTATAAGATTAATCAGCATTTTTTCCGCACAGACAGTAGTCTTATGCAGGTAAACCTGCCAGTACATCAGCCGCCTTGCATTCAAAAAATTTTCTATGGAGTAGATTCCTTTTTCCTCAATGACTACCTGGTCATTGACGATATTCATCATTTTTATAATTCTTTCCGCCCCTATGGTTCCTTCGGAGACTCCGGTAAAATAGCAATCCCTTTGGAGATAATCCAATCTGTCCATGTCCAATTGACTGGACACTAATTGATGTAGAAATTTTCTTTCGTAACTTCCGATAAAAATTTCCTTGGCCAGGGTAAGTTGGCCATGAAATTGCTTATTCATTTCATCAAAGAAGAGTTGAGAGAGGGTTTCGTGGTGGACCCCTTTGATGATGATGGATTCCAAGGCATGGGAAAATGGACCATGTCCAATATCGTGCAGAAGAATGGCAATAAGTGCGGCTTCGAATTCCTGATCATTGATGTCAATCCCTTTATTCCGAAGGTGGTCTAAAGTAATGCTCATCAAGTGCATTGCTCCAATAGCATGGTGGAACCGAGTGTGTAAGGCACCTGGGTAAACCATGTCGGTCAAACCTAGCTGTTTGATTCTACGTAACCTTTGGAAATAAGGGTGATCAATAACAGCAAAAATAAGTTCACTGTGTATACTGATGATCCCGTACACAGGATCATTGATGATTTTATGACTTTTCAAATGGCTTCTCTTTTAAGCGAAGTATTCAAAATTAATTAATCCAAAAAGAATTAAACCAAAAACATATGCAAAAATTTAAAATTTTATGGGCTGATGATGAAATTGATTTGCTAAAACCCCACATCTTGTTTTTAGAACAAAAAGGCTACGATATCAGTACGGTAAACAGTGGTCTGGATGCAGTGGAAAAAGTGGAGGAAGAAAATTATGATGTCATTTTTCTCGATGAGATGATGCCGGGAATGACCGGACTGGAAACCCTACAGCAAATTAAAAGCCTCAAGCCACAGGTCCCTGTGGTCATGATCACGAAAAGTGAAGAAGAGCATATTATGGACGATGCCATTGGAGGGAAAATCGCAGATTATTTAATAAAACCTATCAACCCAAATCAAATATTACTTTCCGTAAAAAAAATACTTCAAAACAAGCAGTTGATCAGTGAAAAGACCAATTTGTCCTACCAACAGGATTTTAGGAACATCAGCATGGCTTACAATGAGGCCATAGATCATAATGAATGGGCAGATATCTATAAGAAGCTTACCTATTGGGAATTGGAGATTGATGAAACGGAAAATAAAAGCATGCAGGAAGTTCTTATTTCCCAGATGGTAGAGGCCAATGTCAATTTTACCCGGTTCATCAAAGAAAATTACCTGGACTGGTTGAATGTTCCCAACATTTCCAAACCCCTGATGTCCCCTCAGGTCATGAAGGAATGGGTGTTTCCAAAAATCAAAGAAGGTAAACCATTATTTTTTATTGTGATCGATAACCTTCGTTTGGATCAATGGGAAATGATAGAGAATCAGTTGAGGGATCATTTTAATGTTCAGGAAGAAGATACCTATTACAGCATATTGCCTACTACCACTGCATTTTCCAGGAATGCCCTGTTTAGTGGGATGATGCCCATGGACATGGCAAAATCCCATCCCGATTTATGGGAAGGTGAGGAGACGGATGAGGGGAAAAACAATCATGAGGATGAATTTTTGAAAATAAATCTCAAGAAAAACCGTTTGAACATTAAATCTAGTTATCATAAAATCCTACAGATCAACCAGGGAAAGGCGATTTTGGAGCAGTTTCCAAATTTGTTGAAAAACGACCTCAATGTTTTGGTCTATAATTTTGTAGACATGATGTCCCATGCACGGACCGACATGAAAATGATCAGAGAGCTGGCCCCGGATGAATCTGCATACAGGTCATTGACGACAAGCTGGTTTTTGCACTCTTCTCTTTTCGAACTCTTTAAAAAAATAAGCGCTGCTGGGGCTGAGGTGATTGTGACTACAGATCATGGTACAAAAAGGGTAAATAAGCCTTATAAAATAATAGGCGACAGAAATGTGACAACCAATCTTAGGTATAAACAGGGAAAAAATCTTAATTTTGAATCCGGAAAAGTATTTGAAGTGAAAAGACCGGATGAGGCCAAGCTCCCTAAGCTGAATATTTCTTCAAGCTATGTTTTTGCGGTGGAAGATTATTTCTTTGCCTACCCTAATAATTATAATTATTATGTCAACTTTTACAAAGATACTTTCCAACATGGTGGGGTTTCATTGGAAGAAATGATTATCCCTATTGTTCACCTACAGCCCAAATGATCCAAACTTGGAAAAAATAGCCTGTAATCATCTGGACAGAATTTCAGAATCCGCAAAATTAATCATAGATTTATGCAAGGATACTAAAGTTTGGGTATTCAAAGGAGAAATGGGGGCAGGTAAAACCACTTTAATCAAGGCCATCTCTGAGCAGCTTCAGGTATTGGATTTGGTGACGAGCCCTACATTTTCTCTGGTACATGAATACGAAATGAAACCGGGGGGAAAAATTTTTCATTTCGATTTTTATCGTATTGCGGATGTTATGGAGGCGGTGGAGATCGGAGCGGAAGACTATTTCTATAGTGGTCATTACTGCTTTGTGGAATGGGCAGAAAAAATAGCGGAACTAATTCCGGACCATTTTGCCATCATTGACATTCAAAAGGAAGGCTTTGAAAAAAGGATCATATCTGTTAAAATCATAAATAAATGATATCGGAAACGGGTTTCACCGAAATAGCCAAAGAAACGGGTGTATTTACTCAGGAGGCCAGATTAAGGGTAAAAAGTAAAAGAAGTGCTGTGCTGATTGGGGTTCCAAGGGAGGTGGAAGAACAGGAAAAGAGGGTGGTCCTCACCCCTGAAGCGGTCTATCTACTGGTCAATAACGGGCAGAGGGTAAAAGTGGAGACAGGAGCTGGAAAGGATTCCAAATTTTCCGATAAAGAGTATGCAGATGCCGGTGCTGAGGTAGTTTATTCCAGCAAAGAAGTATTTGATGCGGAGGTGATTTTGAAAGTGGAGCCTCCTACCAAGGAAGAAATTGGATATATGCGTTCTGGAGCCTGTTTGATTTCTGCCCTGCAGTTGGGGAAACAACGGGCTGAATTTATCCAATTACTAAATGAGAAGAAGATCACAGCGGTGGCCTTTGAAAATTTGGAAGATAAGGTAGGGGGAATGCCTGTGGTGAGGGCCATGAGTGAAATTGCAGGAAGCACCGTAATGCTTATCGCGGCAGAATATTTAAGCAGTGTCAATAACGGAAAAGGTTTGATAGTAGGAGGTATTACCGGGGTGCCTCCCACCCAGGTGGTAATAATAGGTGCCGGTACCGTAGCAGAATATGCTGCCCGAGCGGCTTTGGGGTTGGGAGCGAACATAAAAATTTTCGATAACCATATCTATAAACTTAGAAGGATCAAGCAGGTGTTGGGACAGCAGGTGTTTACTTCCACCATTGATAATTATGTATTGGGGCAGGCCCTAAAAGAATCTGATGTGGTGATAGGTGGATTACGGGCAGAAAAAGGCCAGTCTAAAATAGTGGTATCTGAAGAAATGGTTTCCCAGATGATGGAAGGCAGTATAATTATTGATGTAAGTATTGACCAGGGTGGATGCGTAGAAACAGCTGAAATGACTTCCCATCAGGATCCGGTATACGTGAAACACGGTGTTATCCATTATTGTGTGCCCAATATTGCATCTAGGGTTTCCCGTACCGCTTCCTATTCATTGAGTAATATTTTCACACCAATATTGCTGCAGATGGCAGATTTAGGGGGAGCTGAGGAAATGATTTTTAGTTATAAATGGTTCATGAAAGGGGTATACACTTATAGAGGAAGTTTGACCAACGCCCATTTGGGAAGGAAATTTCATATGGCGCATAAAGAATTACAATTACTGTTGGCTGCCAGATATTGAATTGTCCTATGCGTAAATCAGGAAAGCAGGTTTTGCCTTAGCAAAAATTCGAGTTGGTCATTGGCTTTCAACAGACTGTCCGTAAGTTGTTTGTTTTCTCTTCTTAATGAATAAATTTCAAAAGCATTTTTTACTACAGTCCTTAGGTAATCCTCTTCCCAGGGTTTGGTAAGGTAATGATAAACTTTTCCTTTGTTGATGGCATCAATAACTGCCTGGATATCGGTGTAACCGGTAAGTAAAATTCTCATGGGATCGGGGTGCATAGGGATGATTGATTCCAGAAAATCCACGCCATTTTCCATGGGCATTCTCTGGTCAGTGATAATAATATCAATATCTTCCCGCAACAAAGTTTCACGCCCATCATCTGCGGATTCTGCCAAAAATATTTTATAGTCTCTCCTAAAAGTTGCTTTAAAAGCCTTGAGATTATTGACTTCATCATCTACATATAAAATCGTGATCTTATCTTTTTCCATTATACAAATATCTAAATTACCCTTTCAATTTAAAATTAAGAAACTGAATTTAATTTTAAAGAAAATATTGCTTTTTTTCAACAAATATTCATTAGTTTGATCGTAATTTATAATTGTCCAAAAGTTTATTTTATAAATTAAAGAATTGAACCTGGAAAACAAAAAAAATAAAAGAAATAAATTCTTTATTTTTGATTGTTTGTGAACACAAAAATATAACTTTACCTACTATTACCACCTTCAATATTCAAATTTATTATGGAAAACTCAGTGCAGAGGAATGAGTTTGATCAATCCTATAAACCTTTTATTTTATCTCCTCAAAGTGAGGAAGATAATGAATTAATAAAGAGATTGAAGGGAAGTGGCAAAGTAATGTTTTTTGACACCTTTGAGTTACAGCTTACAGAATTGATAAAAATTCAAAACCCAAAGCGGAAACTTTCTTTGGAGGAATTGAGTGAAAAAAAGCTTGATTTTTATGAATTATCCGGCAAACCCCCGTTTGAAAACGGGAACTGGGTGTATTACCCATGGAGGAATACCCTGATCCGGATATTGGAGGAAAGGGATTTCGTAAAATTACGGACCATCAGAAACCGGTATAAAATCAACCAAGAAGAACAAGAGGTACTTCAAAATAAAATTATTGGGGTAATCGGACTTTCAGTAGGGCAAAGTGTTGCCCTGAGCCTTGCCATGGAAAGGGCATTTGGAGAAATAAGGATAGCCGATTTTGATAGCCTGGATTTAAGTAATCTTAACAGAATCAGAACCGGACTTTTTAACTTGGGAATAAAGAAATCCTGGATTGTGGCCAGAGAAATTGCGGAAATTGATCCTTATTTAAAGGTGAATGTTTTTAATGAAGGAGTTTATGAAAAAAATATAGATGATTTTTTTAATTTGGGAGGAAAGTTGGATTTGTTGATTGAGGAATGTGATAGTTTACCCATTAAAATTCTGAGTAGGTTAAAGGCAAGAGCCTTGCATATTCCGGTGATGATGGATACCAGTGATAGGGGAATGTTGGACATTGAAAGATTCGACCAGGTTTCAGATATGCCCATTTTTCATGGGTTGTTGGGCCCATTCGGAGATGAAAATGAACTTTTGGAGAAGTTACCGGAACAGGGGAAGGAAATCATGATGTCTCTGCTGCAATACGACAACTTGTCAGAGCGGGTTAAATACAGCTTTTCGGAACTGGGCAAGTCCATTACATCCTGGCCCCAATTGGCTTCTTCCGTACTGATGGGTGGCGCTGTATGCTGTCATTACGCAAGAATGATACTTTTAGGTCAAAAAGTTGAATCAGGTAGAATCTATATTGACTTAGATGAGATAATCAAGCTTAATGAAGGTTAGGGTTAGGATAGTCAGGGCCATGGATGACATTGAGGCCACCGAGAAATACATATATGGTCATCATAAAGTGTTGGAATCATATGGAATTACCAAGGTAACTTCCGCGGATAGATCTTGGGCATTAAATCCCCATGTCTATCTTATTTTATTTGAATCCATGGAGGATTTGAGGATATTGGGTGGTGGTAGAATTCAGTTAAGAACAGAAAACTTTCCCCTTCCCTTTGAAATGGCGATTAAAGGAATTGATCCCAAAATATTGGATTTCATGGCTGAATTCTCCGACCTGGAAGTGGCAGAATACTGCGGATTATGGAACAGCAGGGAAGTGGCTGGATATGGAATAGGAAGCATATACCTGGTAAGGGTGGGCATAGCCATCTTGCCACAGTTGCACCTAAAAAAACTTTTTGGCTTGAGTTCTCCGGTGACCCTCAGTATTTCAAAGAGCGTTGGCTATGAAGTCATTGACTCCCTTGGGGATAATGGATCTTTTTATTATCCCAAAGAAGGACTTATCGCGACAGCTTTGCAAATAAATGATATTGAAGAACTATCCCATGCGCAAAAATCCGAAAGGGATTATATTTTTGAGCTCAGAAATAAAATTAATTTCAATACGGTAGAAAGTGGGCCTAAGGGTGAAATGGAATTGCAGTTTGAGCTAAAAATACCTAAACCGAGCAAATGAAAGATATTTACATGTACTTTAAAAATATCAGTTTTACCCTTTTTTTGATTTTGTTTGTCACTGTACCTATTATTTATTTTTTAGGGATATTCAGTCAGGACGAGGGTTTGAAATTCAATAAATACAGATTTGTACTGCTGGATTCCGCCATCCATCCCCATGATATAAAAAAATTACAATTTTTAGATTCTTCGCAACATAAAATTGACTTGGGAGTGATTTCAGAAGTTTTGTACCTGGAAATTGACCTTTCGGAATTTGAAAACCTGAACAAAGATAGCCTTTATGTTTTTGAATTGAGCAATCCCTCATTCAGGAAAGTGCAAATGATAAGATTCGATAAGGAAGGCGATTTTGTTTTTTCCAAATTTGCAGGCACCGATTACCCTGGAGCGAACTCATTAAAGAATCCCAATCCGTTTTTTCCTGTTGCTGTCACTGATGAATTAAGTTCCAGGGTTGTTTTTAAAATTAATTCCGCAGTTCCTGTAGATTTTGATATCTCATTATCCCCTGAAGGTTCCTTTTATCAAAATTATAGCCTTAGGTTAATTATCATCAGTGCCTATTTTGGGATTATGATTGCCCTTTTTCTCTACAATTTGATATTGTATTTTTCAGTCAGAGATAAAGTTTATTTGTATTATTGCTTTTATATTATTTTTATAGCACTGGCTCAACTTTCGCTTTCTGGTTATTCCTTTTTTTTCCTGTTTGAATCACCTTTTTTGTATGAAGTGAGCATAATAGGCTTTACTACCCTTTCAAGTATATTCGTAATTCCTTTTATCCGGTTGTTTTTAAAAACCAATGTTTACATCCCGAAATATGAAAACTACCTCTATCTGATTGTAATTTCCTATGTTTTAGCTTTGGGTCTGAGGTTAACAGGAAAAGTGGCATTGAGTTATTTCATGATGGATGTGAACGGTTTGGTTTTGGCCATCACTTTTTTTGCCATCGGGATCATTGCCGCAAATAAAGGTTATCGATCAGCCTATTTTTTTTTATTGGCCTGGAGTTTTTTGTTATTCGGTTTGGTCATGTATATTTTACATAATCAAAGGGTATTTGATTTGGGTTCTTATGCCAATTTCCCACTGCTGGCAGGAACAGCTATTGAGGCCCTTTTGCTTTCTTTTGCTTTGGCCGATAAAATCAACCTTTTAAAAAAGGAAAAAGAAATAGAGCAACACGATAAATTAGAAGCCCTTAAGGAAAATGAAAGGCTTATAAAAGGACAAAATCTTAAACTGGAGGAGATGGTTAAGACAAGAACCGAAGAATTGGAACTGACATTAAAAAACCTTCAGAATACACAAACTCAACTGGTCAATCAAGAAAAAATGGCATCTTTGGGTCAACTTACCGCCGGAATAGCTCATGAAATAAATAATCCCATCAATTTCGTCAGTTCCAACATTTCACCTTTAAAAAGAGATTTAAAAGATCTACTTGAATTGATGGATTTATATAGGGAAAAAGGAAAAATGGAGTTTTCCGAAGAAAGTAAATCCGAGATTGAGGAATTAGAGGATGATTTAGAAATTGATTACCTTTTGGAAGAAGTGGAACAATTGCTTCTGGGAATGGAGGACGGAGCAAAAAGGACAGTCGAAATCGTTCGCGGATTGAAGTTGTTTTCAAGGGTAGATGAACAGGATGTAAAAAAAGTAGATCTCCATGATGGGATTGACAGCACCATCATTTTATTGAACAGCACCATGTCAGGAAAAATCAAGGTGGAGAAAAACTTTGGTGAAATACCTTTGGTGGAATGCTTGGCGGGTAAAGTCAACCAGGTATTTATGAACATAATAGGAAATGCTATCCAAGCTTTACTGGACCATCCTATTGAAGGAAGAGAACCTACATTGACCATATGCACCTTTCTTAATGAAGAAGGCAAAGTTGTCGTCAAAATCCAGGACAATGGTCCGGGAATGCCTCCTGCCGTTAGGGAAAAGATTTTTGAACCCTTTTTCACCACCAAATCAGTGGGTAAGGGTACTGGATTAGGCTTGTCCATTGTGCATACCATTATTGAAAAGCATAAAGGGGTAATAGAAGTTGATTCTGAAAACCAGAGGGGAACAGTTTTTACCATTATCCTGCCGGTCGATCAAAAGTAAATTAGGATGATGAAAAAAATCAACGTGTTGTATATTGATGATGAGGACAATAACCTGAATTCATTTAAAGCGGCATTGAGGAGAGAATTTAATGTTTATACGGCCCTGGATGCAGAGGAAGGCCTTAGAATTGTCAGGGAAAGAGAATTTCAAGTAGTCATTGCCGACCAAAGAATGCCTGGAATGACGGGAGTGGAGTTTTTTGAAAAGCTGGTTGAAATTAAGCCTGATCCCATCAGGATGTTACTGACCGGATATTCGGATATCGCCAGTGTCATTGATGCCATTAATAGGGGTGAAGTGTACCGCTTTATTGATAAACCCTGGAACCTCGAACAAATAAAAAATGCCATCATCAATGCTGCTGAAATTTATAATGCCCGACAGGAACTGAAAGAAAAGAACAGTAGGCTTCAAAAGTTGCACACCGAAATGAATCAATTTGTTTATAGCCTTTCCCATGAATTGAGAGGTCCATTAATGAGCATTTCAGGAATTTCCAAATTGGCAAAAATGGAGGTCAAAAATCCAGAGATCATAGAATATTTTGAAATGATTGATTCCGCCACCTTAAAATTAGATGATTTTATTTATAAAATGTTGGACTTTTACCGATCCACTAAAATTGAAAACAGAATAGTCTCCATTGATTTCAGGGAAATATTTGATTTGTTACTGACAGAGTATGGTAAAAAGTGGGACTTAAATGAGGTTAGGATAGAAGTGGATATAGTGCAGGATAGACCGTTCAGTTCCGATGAATCCAAAATAAGGGTTATTTTAAATAACTTATTCAGCAATGCCTTCAAATTTCAAAAAGAAGCGGGGGAGAAAAATATCCGCATCAAAATAAAGGTTTTGGCAAATAAAGCCATAATAGAAATTGCCGATAATGGAATTGGGATAGAGGAAAAGCACCGCAAAGAGGTGTTTAATTTATTTCACAGAGCCACGCAAAGAAATGTCGGATCCGGTCTCGGTTTATATATGGTAAAGGAATCTGTTGAACAATTGAAAGGTAATGTTTTTTTAAATTCTGATCTGGGATCTGGTACTGTCATTACTGTGAATTTACCGGATCTATTAGTTTAATTTAAGAAGTTCCTCCACTTTCTTTTTTCGGCTTTTTATCCCGATTTTCCATATAGGTTTACTCTGGGTTCATTCCAGTTTTATTTTTTTTTCCGCTTGTTTAAAATAATAAATCCTGGCTTTGTTGCCAGCAAAAATGGGCGTATTTTGCGGACCAATTTATCCAAATAAAATTTTTAACATGAATAATCCTTGGCACGACGTAAGTATTGGAGAGGGCTCTCCTGAATATGTAACAGGCGTTATTGAAATTCCTAAAGGTAGCAAAGGCAAATATGAGTTGGACAAAAAGTCAGGGATGTTGCTGTTGGACCGGGTGTTGTTTTCGGCGGTTCATTATCCTGCCAATTATGGATTTATTCCTCAGACCTATTGTGAAGATCATGATCCCTTGGACATATTGATCATATCTCAAATTGATATTCCTTCCATGACCTTGGTCAAGGCGAAAGTGATCGGGGTAATGAGGATGATTGATGGTGGAGAAGCAGATGATAAAATCATTGCCGTAGCAGCAGATGACCAATCTGTCAACTATATCCACGAAATTTCCGAACTGCCTCCTCATTTAATGAAAGAGACCCATCGATTTTTTGAGGACTACAAAAAACTTGAAAATAAGGAGGTAAAAGTGGAAGACTTTTTGGGAAAAAATGAGGCCATTCGCATCATTAAAGAGGCCATTGCCTTGTATGACAAAGAAATTAGAAACAATCATTGATTAAATCTACCAAGAATACTGGTGGGGAAACCAATCACCCTCCTTCGTTTTGAAGGGTCAAAGAAAAGAAGGCTTTTCCAGCATGCCTTTGGCCTTATTTCCATTTGCCCCTTGATTTCATCTGGTTGCGGTTTCTCTTGGCCTTGGAATTTTTGTTCCCTCTTTTTGTCTCTTTTTTGGGCCTGGCCTGGCCTGGGAATTTTTTTTCGTGAAAAGCACCTTTAAAATCAGGATCAGCCCCCTTTTTCTGGTTGTCAATCTCCCTTTCATATTCCTGTTTTTCAGCAAACGGTGTTTCCAGAACTGGAATGTCCTCAGGTATATTTAAGGCATCCACTTTCATTCTGATGATGGCTTCAATTTTGTCAAAGTGAAATTCCTCTGCCGGGTTGATAAAGGTAATGGCATTTCCTTTGTTTTCCGCCCTTCCTGTTCTGCCAATTCGGTGTACATAATCTTCATAGATCAAAGGAACATCGAAATTGATGACATGGCTGACCATGCTGATGTCCAATCCCCTGGCGGCAACGTCTGTAGCCACCAATATTTTCACATTGCCTTTTTTAAATTCCTCCATGCTGTTGATCCTGGTATTTTGACCTTTATTGGCATGAATGACCCGAATGGAACCGGGTTGTTTTTTCTGCAGGTAATGAAAGACAGATTCTGCATTTTTTCGGGATTTGGTAAATACAATGCCCCTTTGAAATAAATCTTCTTTGACGATCTTTTCCAAAAGGTTCAACTTGGTTTGAATGTTGGGTACCAGGTATTTCACCTGATGAACCGTCTCTGCCGTAGTGGCTTGTAGGGAGATTTCTATTTTTTCGGGAAATTCCAGAAAGTCATGGGAAAGGTTTTCTACCCTTTCATTGAAGGTGGCAGAAAAAAGCAGGTTTTGCCGCTTAACGGGTATTATTTCAAGAACAGCCCTGATCTGAGGCAAAAAGCCCATATCCAACATTTTATCGGCTTCGTCCAGGATCATGGTTTTAATGTCTCTTGGAAATATTTCACCCCGCTGATACAGATCCAGAAATCTTCCCGGTGTGGCGATGATTATGTCCACACCTTCCTGTAATTTTTCTATTTGCGTCTTGGGGCCTAATCCCCCAAACAAACAGGCATACCTGAGGTCCGTATATTTTCCAAATGCCACCATGGCTTCTTCAATCTGCATGACCAACTCCC
Organism: Cyclobacteriaceae bacterium; assembly: GCA_040905165.1. Taxonomy (GTDB): domain Bacteria; phylum Bacteroidota; class Bacteroidia; order Cytophagales; family Cyclobacteriaceae; genus Cyclobacterium. The sequence continues at coordinate 141,030 of JBBDSA010000016.1, forward strand.
TGGTGGGTGCCAGGATCAAGGCTCTTGGGTGAATACCCTGAGCATATTTTACCTTATACAACAAGGGGAGGACATAAGCTGCTGTCTTGCCGGTTCCCGTCTGTGCAATGCCTAAAATATCATGCCCAGCTAAAGCAAGGGGAATGGCTTTTTCCTGAATGGGAGTGGGTTTTTCATATCCGATTTCCTTTATCGCATTTAATAATTGATTGTTGAGATTAAAATTCGAAAAACTTTGCCGGCTATCGGACATGATTTTATAATTTTAGGGAATGAATGTATGGAAATTTGAATTGAAGCCCCATTTAATACAGATGTTATGAAGCGAATACTGATCCGTAATGCAAATATAGTGAATGAAGGCAAGATAATGCGTGGTGACCTGTTTATTAAGGAAGGACTGATTTTTATGATCGGGGGTAATTTGTCTGAACATAAGGCGGATATTGATATCAATGCCGAGGGAAAATACCTTTTTCCGGGCTTAATCGATGATCAGGTTCATTTCCGGGAGCCGGGACTTACCCACAAATCAGATATATATACCGAAAGCAGGGCGGCAGTGGCCGGAGGTATCACAAGTTATATGGAAATGCCCAACACCCAGCCACAGGCCACCACCCTTCAACTCCTGGAAGAAAAATACCAAATAGCTTCCCGGAAATCCCTGGCCAATTATTCTTTTTACCTGGGGGCAACCAATGATAATATTGAGGAAATAAAAAAAGTAGATCCTGAAAATATCTGCGGGATCAAGGTTTTTCAAGGCTCCTCCACAGGAAATATGCTGGTAGATAATATGGAAAGCCTGGAGCGAATATTTAGGGATAGCCCTATTTTGATCGCCACTCACAGTGAAAATGACCAGATGATTAAAAGCAATCTTGAAAAATTCAGAAAGAAATTTGGGGAAAATATTCCTCCTGAATACCATCCAAAAATCAGGTCGGAAGAGGCCTGTTTTGATGCTTCAAAGAAGGCAGTGGATTTGGCCAGAAAGTATGGCACTAAACTTCATATATTGCATATCAGTACAGAGAAGGAAGTAAGGTTGTTTGATAAAAACCTGCCCTTGGAAGAAAAGCGGATAACAGCGGAAGCATGTGTGCATCATCTTTGGTTTTCGGATGAAGATTACAAAGAAAAAGGAAATTTTATCAAGTGGAACCCTGCCATCAAGACAAAGGAGGACAGAGACGGGATTTTGAAAGGGGTTTTGGATGGACACATTGATGTGATCGCCACAGATCATGCACCCCATACGCTTGAAGAAAAGGAACGTGATTATCTCGACGCGCCCTCAGGGGGGCCATTGGTACAGCATGCCCTTGTGGCTTTGTTGGAAATGTACCATCAGGGTAAAATACAGTTGGAAGAAATCGTTCAGAAAGCTTGTCATAATGTAGCCCTGCTTTTTGAAATTGAAAAAAGAGGGTATTTAAGACCAGGTTATCATGCTGATTTGGTATTGGTTGACTTGGATAGTCCTTGGGAAGTGACTCGGGAAAATGTGCTTTCCAAGTGTGGCTGGTCTCCCTTTGAGGGCCAGACTTTCCAATCGAAAGTAACCCATACCATCGTTTCCGGACATTTGGTATATGAAAATGGGAATTTCCATGAGGAGAAAAAAGGGGAAAGACTGAAATTTTCAAGAAATGTTAAGTAACTTTTTGCTATAGAAAAAAAACAATATTACCTTTGCAATCCAATCTGATCAAGGTATCAGTAGGTTTTATAAATGGTGATTGTAGCTCAGCTGGTTAGAGCGCTGGTTTGTGGCACCAGAGGTCGCCGGTTCGAACCCGGTCTTTCACCCCCCAACCTTCCCTGAAAATGGGGAGGTTGTTTTTTAGACCAGAATTGGCACAGGAAAGAAGCCATCATTGTTTGGACAGGTAAAAAATCCGTTGATAATGTTTATTTTATTTCAACCCCAAAATAAATTCCCCCAGGTACAGTATGTGAACCTCAACTATGTTCAATCTTATTTGACAAAATTCGAGGAATCCCTAAAGAATTTCGAAGAAATTCAAAAAGAAGGTTTTTGAATCCAAATTAAAAAGAGAGTCATCTCATTTTGACCCTCTTAAATTGGTTGAGGGTCCAGTTTTACTTTGATGCCATCATTGGCCAATTGCTTTTAAGTTTGACTTTTTATTTTTGGATTTTATATTCCTAATGTATCCCTTGGTTAATGTTATTTTTTATTTTGCCCTAGCATTACATTTTTTTGGAAAATCGCATTGATGCTCCAATTCATTTTATAACTGTTTTTATTCCCCCTAAAAATAAACCTTAATTGGGCTTCTTTGTTCAACAGGTCAATAAATTTCTTAACCAGGGACATTTCCGAATGAAATAGAGTATAGGATTAAAACGATTTGAATTTTACCTTTACTGTTGAGGGATGCTCGCTGATTTTAAATTGCAATTAGTCCGATTTCTTATGAAACAACCAGGAAGACAGGTCGAAACCAGTCCTGTCGAAACCGTATTCGCCTTACAAAAAATTTCATCTCACCGTCTTCGCCTAAGTACCGCTGCAGAAAGAGCGGGTAAACTGAATAGGCTGAAAAATTGGATTAAATCCAACCAGGACAAAATCAGGAAAGCCCTTTATGAAGATTTGGGAAAGCCGGCGATGGAGGCTGATTTTAATGAAACCTATGTGGTGTTATCAGAAATCAAATATGCATGCAAAAGATTGCCAAAATGGATGAAACCAAAGCCGGTAAAGGCCCATTTGCCATTACTGGGAGCTAAATCCCAGGTGTATTATGAACCAAAAGGTTGTGCCTTGATCATTTCTCCATGGAATTATCCCTTTTGCCTGACCATTTTACCATTGGTATCGGCCATTGCTGCAGGATGTACTGCCATCATTAAGCCATCTGAACTGGCTCCCAATACAGCCCGGCTAATTTCAGAAATGATTGGGGAGATTTTCCGGGAAAATGAGATTGCGGTATTTGAGGGTGGATTAACGATAGCCCAAACCCTGGTATCAATACCCTTTGATCATATATTTTTTTCAGGGAGTCCAAAGACGGGCCAATCCATTATGAAATCAGCGGCTGATCACCTGACTTCTGTAACCTTGGAACTGGGAGGGAAATCCCCTGTAATCATAGACAAAGGCTGCAAATTAAAAGAAGTAGCAGCGCGGGTGGTTTGGGGAAAATACATCAATTGTGGGCAAACCTGTGTCGCACCGGATTATCTATTGGTGCACGAATCCGAATTGGATTTATTTTTACAGGAATTAAAAATCCAAGTGGTAAAGATGTATGATCCCAAAGGCAGAGGAATTGAAAAAAGTCCTGATTATGGAAGGATCATCAATAAAAATCATCTCAGAAGGTTGGAAAGCCTGATATCTGATGCTTTGTCCAAAGGAGCCAAAGTGGAATTTGGGGGAAACATAAGGGAGGAAATTATATTTATGGCACCCACCATTGTCACCCAGGTAGGTCCAAACATGACCTTGATGAAAGAAGAAATTTTTGGCCCGATTCTTCCGATATTGTCCTATTCGGATATCAATCAGGCGGTTAATTTTTTGAATTCCAAACCAAAACCTCTGGCTTTTTACATCTTTTCGGAGGAGACATATTTTATTAATTTTTTTATCAGCCGTACCAGTTCAGGAACTGTGGGGGTCAATGATTGTACCCTGCAATTTGGCCATCCCGGATTGCCTTTTGGAGGGGTGAACCAAAGTGGCATTGGAAAGGCGCATGGCCATTATGGTTTTTTGGCATTTTCCAATGAAAAAGCAGTTCTGAGACAGAAAACGGGGATAACTTCCCTAAGGCTGCTTTACCCCCCATATGGTTTCAATAAAAATAGGATTGCCAGGTTTTTATCGAAATGGATTTGACTCGGCGAAATCAGGTTACCGTTTATAAATGATTAACCCGGCCAAGGTAAGATTCAGCCTGTTGAAGTAATGCTTCTTTAGTGCCTGAGTTCTATCACAAAGCCACCGGAAGTCTGATGGAATAATTAATTGATACTCATCCTTTCAACTTTTCTCATTTTTCCATCCCTTAATGAATCCGGTGATCCGAGTCTAACAATTCAATGTATTCTCCGAAATAATGGTTGAAGGTGATGATCAAATGGTTAAGGTCACCAGCTTGCAATTCCCTTTGGATGTTCAAAGTATCCATACCCAAAGCTTCACTCAGCGTTTCGGCATATTCCAATAAATCTTCGCTGATTTTTTCAGCTTCTTTTTGATCTAAATGGATCTGCATAATTGCCTTCGTCTTCGACCCCATCATTGCTTATTATTTAAAATTGCTGTTACAACCCTACCACTAGCTTTAAAAATTTATTTTTGGCTTTCCCCTAACTCGGACTAAGGCCTAATATGATGTCATTTTATTGCAGTATATAAGAGTATTTTTGTTTTTTAATTTATAAAATATTATTTTATGTAATTAGAATACACTATACTGAAATAGTGGCTAATTGTTTTATTTGCTTAAATAATAGAATTATATTTAATTATTCAAAATATTTTAAAAACTATTTTAAAGCCGCAAAATGGGTCTTTTTGTAGCGGTATTTTTTATCCATGAAAAAATGGAGGTGCCATAAATTAAAATGAGATTAATGGTGGTTTTGGGAGATGAAAAAAAATTGTCCTTTTCAAAAATATCTGAAAAGGACAATAAATATTACTAGATGTCCAAAAGGGGTTGCCCCTTTAGGACATCTTCAAATTTTTCTCTTTCCCGGATCAGATAGTCCTGACCATTTAAAATCAGGATCTCGGGAGGCCTTAACCTGGAGTTATAATTAGAGGCCATGCTGTAACCGTAAGCACCGGCATTTTTAATGGCAATGATGTCCCCCTCTTTCACTTCACGGAGTTTTCGGTCGGCGGCGATGGTGTCTGTTTCACAAATGTAACCGACTACGGTATATACTCTTTCCGGGCCATCGAGTTTTGAAATATTGACCACATCATGGTAGGCATCATACATCATGGGCCTTAGCAAGTGGTTTAGGCCTGAATCTACCCCGATAAAGGTGGTGGCAGGAGTAGGCTTGATCACATTGGCTTTGACCAAAAGATATCCACATTCACTGACCAGAAATTTTCCGGGTTCAAACCAGATTTCCAACTCGCGCCCGTACTCTTTACAGAATGCTTTAAATGCCCTGGATACTTTTTTACCCACATCTTTAATGTCTGTGGTAATGTCTCCGGTCTTATAACCTACTTTAAAGCCTCCCCCGAAATCCAAAAAATGAAGGTCTTTGAATTCCCTGGCGGCATCGAACAGGATTTCTGCCCCTTTTAGAAATACCTCTGCATCCAGTATGTCTGACCCGGTGTGCACATGTAATCCTACGACGTTGAGGTCATAAGCTTGGATGATTTTTAGTACATGTTTCAGTTGCAATATGGAAATCCCGAATTTGCTGTCTATGTGTCCAACAGAGATTTTCGCATTCCCCCCTGCCAGGATATGGGGGTTGAGCCGGACACAGAGTGGGACGCTGTTTCCGTATTCTGTCCCAAAATGTTCCAACATCGGAATATTGTCGATATTCACCATTACGCCCAACTCAATAGCCGATTTGATTTCTTCGAATGACACACAGTTTGGGGTATACATGATTTCTTCAGGCTTAAAACCGGCATGTAGACAAAGTTTTACTTCTTCTATAGATACAGCATCCACCCCAGTACCGGCTTTCCGCATCAATTTTAATATATTGATATTGGATAGGGCTTTTGTAGCATATTTTATCTTCATATTTACCCCTGAAAATGCATCTTTCAGGCTTTGAATCTGATGGAGAATCTTTTCTCCATCATATACATATACAGGCGTTCCGTATTTTTCACCTATTTCCAGTAGGGGCAAACCCTGGATCCGGTACCGTTGGTCTTTGATTTCCATAATTTTTAAATTTACGGGAGCAAAGATAGATAAAGGTGGTTAAACTTAAAATCAATTCAACAGTATGAAGTAGGGATCGGAATTATGATTCGTTAAAATTGGTTATTCATTGAGGTTGGTAGATTTTGTTTACGTATCCGGAAAATTTATTCCATTTTAACTGATGGCAGGTTTATGTTAAAAAAAGTTAAGGATATGATTTAGAGGTCTGTAACCGTTAAATTTGTAAAATGTCCAAAATTAGCATCAAAATTATTATTTTCCTGATGTCCCTGGCAAGTGTAGGCTTAATAGGGTTCCAATTTTATTGGGTTGGAAACGTACTCAATATCAACCAGCAAAGGTTTGAACAGAATATATTTCAAGCCCTGGCTTCTACGTCAGAAATGTTGGAAAAAAGTGAAACGCTGCTTTTTCTGGAAAGTGATACCGTTTTTCACCAAGTCCTTTTTGAACCAATAGAGCCGATCCGACTGCAATTGCGGCACCGTCAGGTGGCCGTAAACCGACCTTCTGTGGTGGACTCTCTGTTCGGCCAGCATCTTCCTGAAATTTCCCAGACCTTTCGCAAATTGGTTGCCTCTAAAGAAGGGGAGCCAAAGAATTTCAGCCAGATAGAAAAATATTTTATGATGGAACCTTCGGTGGCTTCCAGTCTTTTTACACCGGATGAAATGGAAATATTATTACAGGAGAAAGAAAAATATTATGAATTCCTGAGTAAGCAGGACCGGTATTTCAGTAAAAGACAATATGCCAACCATTGGCAAACCAGTATCATTGAAGAGTATAATGTGTCCAGGGATTTTGCTGAAACCATTGTACAAACCAATATGAAAATTGCCTTGGTCGAAGGCGTTATTGACCAGCTTTTAACCCGGGGTAACCAAAACATTTTAAACAGGATTGACACTGCAGTAGTTTGGAAAAAAATTGAGGACCAGTTGCTCAACAGAAATATTCAGCAGCCTTTTGAATTGGGGATAATTGATGGTCAGGGGAAAATAATTGGTATTGGTGAGGTGACAGATTTGTTGAACCTTAAAAATAATGGCATTCGTGCTGAATTGTTTCCCAGCGATTTATTTGGTGGAGAAAATTTCCTTGTCATCCATTTTCCCAATAAGGAGAATTATTTGTTGCGACAGGTATTTTTTCCCTTGATGAGTTCTCTGTTGTTTTTGGGCATTATCATTATCTGCTTCGTGTATGCGGTCAGGGTGATCATTCGGCAAAAAAAGATTTCTGAAATCAAAAATGACTTCATCAATAATATGACCCATGAATTTAAGACCCCAATATCTACGGTAAGCTTGGCGGTTGAGGCATTGCAGGACCCGGACCTTGTCGGGCAAAAGTCCATAAGAAAGAGGTACCTGGACATCATAAAAGATGAGAATATAAGGTTGGGTGGCCAGGTAGAACAGGTATTGCAAGCCGCTGCACTGGACAAGAACGATTTCAAACTTAAAATTGAGAAAGTGGATTTGTTCCAATTGATCACAATGGCCAAAGAACACTTCAGCCTATTGGTAGAAAATAGAGGAGGTGAAATCCTGGTGGATTATCAACCTCATGAAAAGGAAATCGAAGCGGATTATTTTCACCTTACCAATATCGTGAATAACCTGCTTGACAACGCCAACAAATATTCAAAAACGGCCCCAAAAATTGCCATTGAAGTCAAGGAATACGATGGTTTTTTCCAGATTGATATCAGAGACCATGGTATTGGGATGAATCGGGAGGCCATCCGCAAAATCTTTGATAAATTTTACAGGGTACCCACCGGAAACATCCATGATGTCAAAGGATTTGGCTTGGGGCTTTCTTATGTCAAAACCATGGTAGAGGCGCATAAAGGTACGGTAAAAGTAGAAAGTGAGCTGGGAAAAGGTAGTTTATTCACCATTATTTTACCAAAAAAACAATGAGCAAAGCAAAAGTTTTATTAGTGGAAGACGATCCAAACCTTGGTGATATTCTACAGGAGTACCTTGGCGTGAAGGGTTTTGACGTTACTTTATGCCGGGATGGAGAACAGGGTTGGTCCAAATTCAAAAAGGGCTATTACCAGATTTGCATTTTGGATGTCATGATGCCAAAAAAGGACGGCTTTACACTGGGAAAGGAAATACGGCAGGTGGAGGAAAATATTCCGATCATTTATCTTACCGCAAAAAACCTTAAGGATGATGTGATTCAGGGCTTGAAAATCGGAGCGGATGATTACATTACCAAACCTTTTAGTATGGAGGAACTTCTGCTGAGAATTTCGGCCATACTAAGACGGACTCATAATAAAAATGAATCCGTCCCTCTAAAGGTCTATCAATTCGGCAAATTTACCCTACACTATGATAAGCAATTGCTGGAAGGGCCGCATGGGGAACACAAACTTACCTCTAAAGAAAATGAACTGTTAAGATTATTGGCGGCAGAGATGAATAAAAATGTAAGCCGGTCCAACGCCCTTAAGCAAATATGGGGGGATGACAGTTATTTTAACGCAAGAAGCATGGACGTTTACTTGAGTAAGATCAGAAAATTACTTAAAAACGATGATAAAGTTCAAATCATTACACTTCATGGGGAAGGATTTAAAATGGTGGTAAGCTGAAGGTGAGATAGCACCAATTTGTTTTTAAAAATAGGTCAGATTTTTATTAATTGAAAAAATTCAATTTTAAATTACATTTTTAAAATTTTATCATTCCAATCCATGAGTAAAGAAATTATATATTCCAAAGAGGCCCCTATGCCCATAGGGCCTTATAGCCAGGCTGTTTCCATCAATGATGCATATGGCCAATATTTTAAAATTTTTCCTCCTGCCAGGGAAACAGTGGAGGTAAGGCGCCTACCTAAGGATGTAAATGTTGAAATTTCTTGCATTGCCGTAAAAGTTAAACCTTAATACCAAAACTGGGTTCTCTAATGGTGAGACTCGTCCCAAAATACAGTGAGATTTTTGTTTCGTCCCTTCAACGACAGGAGATAGTCATGAGGCTTGAATTGGTGACTCAAAACATCAATTATTTGGATACCGCAAATTTCAGGAAAAACAAGGGTTACTCTTTTAATGGCTCGGTAGGTAACAATGGCTTTCGGATATCATTAAAGGTAGATAAGGCAGACAGCTTTCTGCCTTTGATTAAAGGGCATATTGAGCCTACCGCAAAAGGAAGTATCATTTTTCTCCACTATTCATTTTTTCCAAGTACGGAATTTTTTCTTGGATTTTGGAGTGTACTTTCTTTTTTGCTTACCGTTTTTTTCCTTTCGGTGAACCAGGATTGGGTTTTTGCCGCGTTGAGTGCTTTGGCGGGAATTGGCAATTATACTTTTGCCTTTTTTAATTTCAAAAGAAAAGTGAAACAAAGCCAAAAATTATTCATTGAGATGATGGATTTAAAAATTAAAGGATGAAAAACCGGATTTTAACCTTGCCCATTTCTCATTTTGCCAATTGGTTTCATTAACATTTGGTCAGCCTTTTATGTAATCTGGATGTCCTGTTGTATTTTAGCAAATGAACCAGAATAACTTTAATATACCTTAAATATGGAATTTAGAATAGAAAATGATACCATGGGCCCAGTGGAAGTCCCTGCCAACAAATACTGGGGAGCCCAAACCCAAAGATCGGTCAATAATTTTAAAATCGGAGGTACAAGGCACCAGATGCCACTGGAAATCATCCATGCATTTGCCATTCTTAAAAAGTCGGCGGCTATCACCAATGCGGAGTTGGGGGTGTTGGATCAAGGTAAAGCAGCTATCATTTCAAAAGCCTGTGACGAGATCCTGGAAGGAAAATTGGATGATCAATTTCCTTTGGTTGTATGGCAGACAGGTTCAGGGACCCAATCCAATATGAACGTCAATGAGGTGGTTGCCTTTCGTTCACATGTCCTTTTGGGAGGTAGCCTGCAGGATGAAAAAAAGAAAATCCACCCAAATGATGATGTAAATAAGTCCCAATCATCCAATGACACTTTTCCCACAGCCATGCACATTGCAGCTTATAAGATGGTGGTGGAAACTACCCTGCCCGGTGTTCAAAAGTTGAGGGATACCCTGAAAAGTAAATCTGATCAATTTATGGATGTGGTTAAAATTGGACGTACTCATTTTATGGATGCCACGCCTCTGACCTTAGGGCAGGAATTTTCAGGATATGTAGCCCAGCTGGACCATGCGATGAAGGCCATCCGCAATACCCTTCCCCACCTTTCTGAGTTGGCGCTGGGAGGTACCGCAGTGGGAACCGGGCTAAATACCCCCGAGGGATATGCGGAAAAAGTGGCGGAAAATATCGCCCGGTTTTCGGGAAATCCATTCATTACCGCTCCCAATAAATTTGAATCGCTTGCAGCACATGATGCCATGGTGGAAACCCATGGCGCCCTGAAGCAACTGGCGGTTAGCTTGATGAAGATTGCCAATGATATAAGAATGCTTTCCTCAGGCCCCCGATCGGGAATCGGAGAGATATTGATCCCTGAGAATGAACCTGGATCATCCATTATGCCCGGAAAAGTCAATCCTACCCAGGCAGAGGCTATGACCATGGTTTGTGCACAGGTTATTGGTAATGACACCGCAGTTTCCATTGGTGGAGCTAACGGACATTTCGAGCTGAATGTATTCAAACCAATGATGGTCAATAATTTACTCAGTTCAGCCCGTTTATTGGGAGATGCCTGTATGTCATTTAACGACAACTGTGCCCAAGGAATTGAACCCAATAAGCCCATTATTCAGCGGCATTTGGAAAACAGCCTGATGCTGGTAACGGCTTTGAATCCACATATCGGGTATGAAAATGCTGCGAAAATCGCTAAAAAAGCCCATAAAGAAGGGAGCAGTCTCAGGGAAGCCGCGCTGGATTTGAAACTGCTTACCAATGAACAATTTGATGAATGGGTAAAACCTGAAAAAATGATTGGTACTTTAAAATAAGGATGATCCGGCCAATGGAGTTATAAAACAGGAATGGCCACGGAAAGAACGGAACCAAAATCCCTCCGCCGCGGCGGAGGGCAAAGCCTGTCCCGGCGTAAGACGGGAGGGGATTTTTTAGGGCTTATGAGTTTTTTAAGTTTCCAGAAGGGATACCTTAAGGTTCTCTATAGAGGTTTAGGACAACAATTTTTCTTCCTCATAGGCTTCTGTAGGGATACAGCTGCATACCAGGTTGCGGTCTCCATAGGCTGCATCGATCCGCCCCACAGGGGGCCAAAATTTATTTTCCCTTACAAAAGGCAGAGGAAAGGCGGCCTTTTCCCTGCTGTACGGAAAGGTCCATTCATTGGCCACAAGTGTTTGCGCCGTATGAGGGGCATTTTTTAAAACATTCGATTCCTTTTCTGCCCTCCCTTGTTGTACCTCTCGGATCTCTTCCCTGATCGCGATCATGGCATCGCAAAACCGGTCTAATTCCAATTTGTTTTCCGATTCCGTCGGTTCCACCATAAGTGTCCCGGCTACAGGAAAGGAAACAGTAGGAGCATGATAGCCATAATCCATCAGCCGCTTGGCTATATCTTCCACTTCAATGCCAAATTCTTTGAAACCCCTGCAATCCAGGATCATTTCATGGGCTGCCCTTCCTTTGCTGCCGGTGTACAAAATGGGGTAATGTAATTCCAGCCTCTTTTTGATGTAATTGGTATTTAAAATGGCAATTTTGGTCGCCATGGTAAGCCCTTCTTCTCCCATCATGGCGATGTAGGCATAGGAAATAGGCAAGATGCTGGCACTGCCAAAGGGTGCTGCGGAAATGGCGGGAATGGCTTCTACCCCTCCGGTTTTGATCCACGGGTTTCCCGGTAAAAAGGGCACTAAATGTTCTGCTACACAAATGGGACCCATACCAGGCCCTCCACCACCGTGGGGAATACAGAAGGTTTTATGCAAGTTCAAATGGCAAACATCGGCACCGATCATTCCGGGACTGGTCAGACCCACCTGTGCATTCATATTGGCACCGTCCATGTATACCTGTCCTCCATAATCATGGACCATTTGGCAAATATCCTGTATGGCCTCTTCGAATACCCCGTGGGTGGAGGGATAGGTTACCATTAAAGCGGCCAAGTGGTCCTTATGGTCTACCGCCTTTTCCTTTAAGGCTTCCAGATCGATATTGCCCCGTTCATCACAGGGTACGATGACCACCTTCATTCCTGCCATTACAGCCGAAGCTGGATTGGTGCCATGTGCAGAAGAAGGTATCAGGACAATATTTCTAAAATCCTCTTTCCTGCTTTGGTGGTAGGCCCTGATGACCATCAATCCTGCGTATTCTCCCTGAGCACCGGAATTGGGCTGTAAGGAAGTGTCTGCAAATCCGGTAATTTCACTTAACCAGTTTCTTAACTCCTGGAACATTTCATAGTAACCAGCAGCTTGTTCCTGGGGAACATAGGGATGCAATTGACCGATTTCCGGCCAGGTTACAGGGATCATTTCTGTCGTGGCATTGAGTTTCATGGTGCAGGAACCCAGAGAGATCATGGAATGGACCAAAGAAAGGTCCTTATTTTCCAGTTTTTTCATGTACCTCAACATTTCATGCTCTGAATGGTATCTTTGGAAGACCTCATGTTGCAGATACAGGCTTTTTCGGACCAGGGTTTCCGGTATGAAGGCCTCCACCGCTTCTGCCGCTTCAGGTTTACTGAATTCATGGCTATGGGTAGTCATTGCGAATACCTCATAAATCCCCAGTGCGTCGGAGTTGCTTTTGGCCTCATCAAAGCTGATAAAAACGAACCCTTTTTCGTACCGAAAATTCATCTTTCTGGACAAAGCAAAGGCCCTGATTTTTTCGCTTTCGACTTCATCTACTTTTATTTTAATGGTGTCGAAGAAGCATTTATTTTTTTGCTCAAAACCCAATTGTCCCAGCAGCTCGGTGGTCAATACCGCCAAACCATGAATTTTGGCAGCAATCGCTTGCAGGCCTTTGGGCCCATGGTACACGGCATACATGCCGGCCATAACGGCCAGAAGGACCTGTGCGGTACAAATGTTGGAAGTAGCCCTTTCTCTTTTGATATGCTGCTCTCTGGTCTGGAGGGCCATGCGGTATGCTTTTTTGCCCTCTTTATCAATGGATACACCGATAATTCTTCCAGGAATCTGTCGTTTATATTCCTCCTTAGTAGCAAAAAAACCGGCATGAGGGCCTCCGAATCCCATAGGTACACCCAATCTTTGACTGTTACCTACCACCACATCAGCACCCATTTCTCCTGGTGGAACCAATAGGGTCAAGCTCAATAAATCGCACGAAAAAGCAGTCAACACTTCATGGTCGGCCGCACTTGAGACCAGGGACCTGTAATCTATGACCTCCCCATCAGCATTGGGATACTGCAGCATGATTCCAAATAAATCAGGATCGGAAAGATCCAGTTTTTCCAGTGGCCCGATGTCCAATTGTATGCCCACCGGAATGGCTCTTGTTTTTAAAACCGCCTGGGTCTGTAGGAATACTTTTTCATCCACAAAAAACCGTTTGGCCTGTTTTTTTTTTCGACCCTTGGAAGCAAAAAGTAAGTTCATGGCCTCTGCCGCTGCCGTTCCTTCGTCCAATAAGGAGGCGTTGGCCAGCTCCATTCCGGTCAGCTCGCTGACCATGGTCTGAAAATTGATCAAGGCCTCCAGCCTGCCCTGGGCGATTTCTGCCTGGTAAGGTGTGTAGGCGGTATACCAGCCGGGATTTTCAAGAATGTTTCTTTGAATCACTCCCGGCACGATGGTATCATGGTAACCCAATCCTAAAAATGATTTAAAAATCTGGTTTTTTCCGGCCAGTTTTTTGAAAGATTTCAGAAATGCGGATTCGGTTTTGGCTTTGGGAAGCTGTATGGGGTTTTTTAACCTGATGCGATCAGGAATCGTCTCCTGGATGAGGGATTCCAGGGAATTGGCCCCTATTTCATTTAACATGATTTGTACCTCATCCGCAGAAGGTCCAATGTGCCTGTTTTGAAAATTGGATGAAGAAGAAAGATTGATTTTCATATAATAAAGGTAAAATATGATTAATTTTGGCGAGGCCAATTAGCCCTATCTGAAGCGCAAAGGTAAAAATTTTACCTGGTTTAGGTATTAAATTCGCTTCATTAATATTTTGATAAACTATCTTGAAGTGAAATGGTTTTTTGATTATCTATATTTTAAAATTATAAACAAAAGAATGAAAAGTAAATTGATTTTGGCTTTACAGCTGTTTTTGGTGGGGAGTGGAGCGGCCTTTGCTCAGGAGGACCTTTCCCTAAAATACGCATCGACCATACAGGCGGAAGACCTGGAAAATCACCTGACTTACCTGGCTTCCGATGAACTGGAAGGAAGGGACACCGGCGAAAAAGGGCAAAAACTGGCCGCGGAATACCTGGTCAATTTTTACAAAGAAAAGGACCTTCGAGGACCGGTAAGCGGGGAATACCTTCAGAAATTTAATTTATCGGCTGTATTATGGAATGAGATAGAGCTTAAGATCGGAAATCGGGACCTGATCATGAATGAGGATTTTGTTTTTGTGGGGGATGCCAACATGAAAAAGAGGAACAGAACGGATCTGGTTTTTTTGGGCCTGGCCAATGAGGAAAACCTTGAAAAAGTGGATGTGAAAGGTAAATTGGTGGGCATGTGGGCCATTGGGGCTCGTGGTACGGAAGTGGTGGATGAGGTGATGGAAGCCGGTGCAGAAGGGGTCATCATGGTAACCATGGAAGGACGGGCCAATTTTGACCGTATCGCCAACCGTTACAAGTCCCTTTCAGGAAAGGGCAGGTTGGGATTTGATCAACCGGATGAACACCGACCTGTTTTTATGGTAAGTTCTGATCAAATGGCCCTGATTTTTGACACTCCTCTGGAGGACCTGAAGGAAGCGGCCAAAAATAACCCTGAATCCATACCTTCCCAAAAAGTGAGGTTCAGGGTGCACAAAGAAAAGCGGATGGTAGGAACAGAAAATGTCCTGGCCTACCTGGAAGGTACAGACAAAAAAGAAGAAGTGTTGGTGATTTCTTCCCATTATGACCATGTGGGCGTCAACAGCGACGGAGAAATCAACAACGGCGCCGATGATGACGGTTCCGGAACCGTCTCGGTGATGGAAATTGCTGAGGCTTTTGCCATGGCTGCCAATGATGGCCACAAACCCAGGAGAAGTATTCTTTTTCTCAATGTGACGGGAGAAGAAAAAGGTTTGCTGGGATCAGAATATTATGCGGAAAATCCAGTTTTTCCTTTGGAAAATACGGTCAATAATATAAACATTGATATGGTCGGGCGCATTGATTATGAATACCAGGATGCCGAAAACCAGGATTACGTGTATGTAATCGGTTCAGAGATGTTATCTTCGGATCTCAAGATCATCAACGAATACAATAACATCACCTACACCGATCTGATCCTGGACTACCGCTATGATGCGGAAGATGACCCAAACCGTTTTTATTACCGTTCAGACCATTACAATTTCGCCAAGCACAATATTCCCGTAATTTTCTTTTTCAACGGGGTGCATGATGATTACCATCAGCCCTCCGATACCGTTGACAAGATCGAATTTGACCTGATGGAAAAGCGGGCCAAGCTTATATTTCATACGGCATGGGACCTGGTGCATCGGGAAGATCGGACATCAGTGGATCGGACAAATACCCATTTGGAAGAGTAAAAGTTTAAGTAAGAATTTTCTTACCCGCTTCCACCTTCCCCATGAAGGCGGAGCCTGATTTAGCAAGCCGCGATCTGACCAGGACTAATTTGCAGAGATTCTTATTCCTGCTTATGATGTCCTTCTCATTCAAATCCAAAGCATTTTTGAAGGAATTTGCGCCTGGATTTTTATGGTCCTCAAAAAGATTCTGTATATTGGTTGAAAATTGGTTTTCTTCAACATTTACTCACCAAACCCATGAAATACCTATTTGTAAGTTTCTTTGTATGGCTTCTATTTGACCAGGCTGGCGCACAACAGGTTCCCTCCAAAACCATGCAGATTAAAACTGCCGTGCTGGCAGCCCCGGAAGACCTAAGAGAAGGGGCCATGGTCTATGGCTATGATGCGCAGGGAAATTGGACCGTTTTGCGGGAAGGCAGCAACGAAATGGTCTGCATTGCGGATGATCCCAAAGCAGAGGGCTTTAATGTGGCCTGTTACCACAAAGCACTGGAACCCTTTATGGAACGGGGCCGTGAATTGAAAAAAGAAGGCAAAAACTTTAAAGAAACCTTTGATACACGGGAGTCTGAGGCCAAGGCCGGTACGCTGAAAATGCCCAAGGACGGAGCCACCCTATATTCCCTGACGGCAGGGGCCGAAGATTATGACGCTCAAAAGGGAGACGTAAAAAACACTTATCTGCGCTATGTGGTCTACATTCCCTGGGCCACCCAGGAAAGTACCGGATTGGCGCTAAAACCCGAAGCCCCGGGTATGCCCTGGATCATGGATCCCGGTACCCACCGCGCCCATATCATGATCAATCCGCCGAAGGAATAGATCAGGAGGGAAATTCAACCCTGTTTCAATCTCTGGATGATAAGTTGGGCTCTGGATTTGCCAGGGTAGTGAGACACAGGCCATGGAGTCATTGCAAAATCACTATTGATTCACCCTTTATGGTTGGCCAGGTGATTTCAAGTACGATTTTGCTTTTAAATAGGATTAAATTAGATAAGGGGGATTTCAAATCCCACTTATCTGTTCCAAAGGAATGCAAATCCCGCGGATCTGGTATATTTGTTGGCAGTTTTTATTGTGGTATTTCTTCAATCAAAATTTTGTTTCCCTTTTTGTCGAAGTAGGTACAGGTCATCTCGTCCATTCTAACTGCCCACTTCTCGACACCTGATTTGGCAGCGTCGTTACAAAAGGTAGGATAGTCGGTTTTGCACTCTTGGTGGGCTTTCAAATCCATTCGAAATTCCTCCTCATTGGATGTTTCTTCAATTACCAAATCATCATATTTTGGCGGCGAAGTGGTTTTGTAATCGTTCACGCCGTAAAAGTCGGTGTGTCCATCTGCCACAAAAGTTTCGTAATAGATTACGCCTATTTTTTTTGAGGACCTGAATGTAAGCAGGAAAGTCTGCTCCGGATTTCACCTTGCTATGAGCATCTTTTATTTGATCTAGGGTAAACATTTTATAGATATTTTTGGGTAAAGGATTTAGTGAATTTGATGCCACCATCATGTTACAATTGTTTATTCTTACAGGGAAAATGGTTAAATCCATCTATTGCTCATCACCCTGCTCAAATATTATTTGAACCTACCTAAATTAAACAAAAATTGACAAAATGTTACCTGATTCTTTGGTTCCAATTAAAGAATTTTTCATTCGAAAGAAATATTACTTCGATGGGGGACCTCACTCTATTCGGTGGATCATGTGACATCAGCCTCTCTTATAATTTCAACAATCTTGGAATTCATATTTGGGGATTACAAATCCCCTTGATCTGTGCGTCGGGATTGCAAATCCCGCGGAGCGGAAATGTTTTTTCTTTCACTAAAAAAATAAAATGCACTTGAAAGGCTTTAATTGTCAAAGATTGGCCCCAAAAGGAATGGAATAATTATCTTTACGGTCGCTTCATTAAAAATCGACATCATCCAACCTTGGAATCAATGCATGATTGGGGTGGGATTATCGTGGCGAAGCTGTGTATCATTCAAAAATATGCGAATCAATGAGGGTTAAATTTTGTGAATATTGGCCTATCCATCCTATAAAATCTTTGATTATAGGTTTATTATTTGGCTTTATGTGTTTTTTTGTTAATGCCCAGTCCTTACAGGATATTTCGGCTATCAAGGTGGATGATCTTTCTGATCAGCAGATTCAGATGCTGGTCAAGAGGGCCGCTGAGGCAGGATTGACAGAGGAGGAATTGGTACAGATGGCCCAGGTAAGAGGGGTTCCGCAAGAAGAGATCGAGAAATTAAGAGAACGGTTGGATGGAATGGTTTTGGAAATCGGTGGTTCATATACCTCTTCCTCTGCCTCAAAAAGAGAACCAAGAAGGCAATTGAATTATAATGAAATCATGCAGAGTGTTTTGGCCCCTCAGGCCAACATCCAGGAAGAAAAAAATGAGTCACCCATTTTTGGCCTGGATCTTTTTTACAGCAAGGATAGAAGATTGACTTTTGAGCCCAACCTGAATATGGCTACCCCCCAAAATTACATTATCGGTCCGGGTGATGAAGTTTATGTGGATATTTTTGGGCAATCAGAAAAATATTATGAAGCAAGGGTAAGCCCTGAGGGAAACCTGATCCTTGATAATGTAGGGCCAATCACTGTTTCAGGACTTACATTGAATGAAGCCTCAACAGTCATCAAAAACAGGCTTTCCCAATTCTATAGGGGATTATCCGGGACCAATCCCAATACCTTTATGCAAATCAGCCTGGGTAACATACGAACGATAAAAGTCAACATAGTTGGGGAGGTCCGCCTTCCTGGCTCATTTACTTTAAGCTCATTCAGCACCATTTTTAACGCGCTTTATGCGGCAGGAGGGCCTAATTCAAATGGCAGCCTGAGGCGTATCAACCTGATCCGGAATAACAGGGTGATTTCAGAAATTGACCTTTATGATTTTCTGATTGATGGGGATGCCACCACAAATGTCCATCTTCAGGATCAGGACGTCATCATGGTGCCTCCCTATTTGGGTAGGGTAGAATTAACCGGTGAAATAAAACGTCCTAAAATTTTTGAGGTTAAAGATGAGGATACTTTCAGGGATGTATTGGATTTTGCCGGGGGCTTTACCGATGAGGCATTCCGCGATAGGGTCAGTGTGACAAGGGTGACCGATAAGGAAAGGGCCGTATCTGACATTTTTAATGATCAATTTTCCATGTTTTTGGTTAAAGGGGGAGATAAATATAAAGTGGGAAAGGTTTTAGACAGATTTTCCAATAGGATCCAGGTGCGGGGTGCGGTCTTCAGGGAAGGGAATTATGCCTTTCAGGAGGGAATGACCCTGACACAATTAATAAAACGGGCGGAAGGTTTAAAAGGTGAGGCTTTTCAAAACCGGGTAAGTATCCTGAGAACGAATGAGGACCTCACTACCAAAATGTTACAGGTAAATCTTCTTGAAATCATGGCCGGCAATGAACCTGATTTTATTTTAAAGCCTGAGGATGTGGTCAACATTCCTTCAATTTATGATCTCAATGAAGAATTTTATGTAAAGGTAAGCGGGGAAGTGCTTCATCCCGGAACATATCCCTATTCGCAACAAATGACTGCAGAAGATTTGGTCTTATTGGCTGGGGGTCTCAAGGAAGCGGCTTCTCTGGAGGATATTGAAATTGCCAGGAGGGCTTCAAATGGTGATGGAAGAGAATTTTCACAAATCATCCCCATCAGCATGAAAGCTGATTTAAGCCAGTCTATGGAAAGTGTGCCCCTTCAGCCCTTTGACAATTTGGTGATAAGAAAGAAAACCAATTTCACTTTGGAAAAAATGATAGAAGTGGAAGGGCAGGTAATGGCTCCGGGAGAGTTTGCCATTAAAAATGCAGAGGAGAAAATTTCCGATGTCATCCAAAGGGCCGGTGGTTTAACGGCATTTGCTTATCCCAGGGGAGCAACCTTGATTAGAAGGACGGAATTTTACCAGACGGAATCAGAGAAACTGAGAAGGGAAAAAAATCTGTTAAATTTATTAGAAAGATTAAATCAGAAATCACTTGAACCCACTGAATCCCAAAAGCAACTGATGGAAAGATTAGGTGATTATCTCCTGTCAGATGAAGAGGACAAGGAGCAGACCATCGAAGATAAAATTATCGGGGCCAGGGAGGGCATTTTGAATGAAATTGCGGATACCAGAGTGGAAGTGGGACCCATTAAAATAAAGGAAACCGAAGCCATTGCCATTGACCTGGAGGCCATTCTCGCCCAACCCGGATCCAAATATGATTTGATTTTGGAGGAAGGTGATATTTTAAGCATTCCACGCCAACTGCAAACCGTCCGTTTGAGAGGAGATGTGATCTACCCCACTACGGTAAGATATGAGCAGCTTAGGAGTATGCGGTATTACATCAACCGTGCTGGGGGATTTGATCATCGGGCAAGGAGAAAAAGAACCTATGTGGTATATGCCAATGGTGAAGTGGCCAGAACGAAAAATTTTGTTTTTTTTAACAGCTATCCAAAGGTAGAACCGGGATCTGAAATTATTGTGCCCACCAAGGGTCCGAAAATTCCCATCCGCCCCGGGGATTTGATAGGGATCACCACCGGATTGGCTACCATGGCATTAGTCATCACACAAATTATTAATTGATTATGGCTAACCAACCTCATATCCTGGATGATAAAATTACCTTTAGGGAATTGGTAGGGAGAATTGCCTCATGGGTAGATGTTTTCCGGAAACACCTGAAGTTGATTGGATTATTGACTTTGTTAGGGGCAGTATTGGGCGTGGCAGCATCCTATTTAAAGAGGCCCATTTTCACTGCCGAAACCACTTTTGTTTTGGAGGAATCAGATATGGGCGGTTTGGGTAATTTTTCCGGATTAGCCTCTGTGTTGGGAATAAACCTGGGATCGATGGGTTCCGAATCCGGACTTTTTAAAGGCGACAATATCATGGAGTTGTATAGATCCAATAATATGCTTTCAACAACCTTATTGTCCCCCGCACTGATCAATGGAGATTCCATGCTGCTGGTGGAGCGTTACATTCGGTACAATGAACTTGAAAATAAATGGGGTAAAAAAGTAAGATTTAATGAATTGAACTTTTTCCTTCCCAGGGAAGATTTTTCTATACAGCAGGACAGTGTGATCCGGGAAATTGTGAAAGAGATCCGTGACCGAAACCTGCAGGTTGATAAACCGGACAGGAAACTGAATATCATTAAGGTAGCCATCTCCTCCAAAGACGAACCTTTCTCTAAAGGTTTCAATGAAAACCTGGTGGAAAATGTGAATTATTTTTATCTGAGAACCAAAACCAAAAAAACTTCTGAAAACCTTACCATTCTCCAATATCAGGCCGACAGTGTCAGGGCAGTATTGGATGAAAAAATACAGGGCCTGGCCCGGTTTCAGGATAGGATCCCCAATCCCAATCCCTTGCTCCAACAGGGAACGGTGGAATCTAAAAGCCTTCAGATTGATATTCAGGCGGCTGCAGCCGTTTATGAAGAAATCGTAAAAAATCTTGAAATGGCCAAAATCAACCATCGTAACAATACCCCACTGATTCAGATCATAGACCAACCCAGGTATCCACTGGAGGTTTCGAGATGGAAAATGAAAACAGGAATTTTAATAGGAGCATTTGCTTTTTTTGTGCTTTCCCTGATTTTGGTTTATACCAAAACCCTGTATGTATTTCATGTGAAAAATTAACCCAAAAAAGTCTCCTTTGCCATTTCATGTTCGAAAAAATCAATCAATTGCCTTTTTTTCATCTGATCAGACACAAATCCATTCAGAATTTTATTTTTTTGTTTCTCATCCAGTCTTCCAATATCCTCATCACGTTGATTGCGATGCCGGTTTTGATCCAGTCTGTTGGCGTGGAGCAATTTGGCCTGGTTAACCTCTCCTTCTCCGTCATATTGTTATTTAATGTTTTGGTAAGTTTTGGATACAACCTTAGCGGACCCAGAGAAATTGCCCTTTCCCAACAGGAAAACAGCATGATGGGACAAAAGCTTTCCTTAATATTAACAAGCAAGTTGGTATTGGCAGCTATTTCACTGACCCTGATTTTATTTTTCGGAGTCGGATTTGGTTTTTTTAAGGAATACCGAATACTTTTATTTTGGTCCATGGTATTGTTGTTTTCTGAAGCCACATCCACCACCTGGTTTTTTCAGGGGCGGGAGTCCATGCAGGTGGTTTCGATGACCAATGTCTTCAGTAAATTGCTGTATCTTTTTTTATTGGTTTGGTTAATACAGCAACCGTTCCAAAGTTATTTGGCTAATTTTTTTTTGGGGATCACCGGTTTAATTTCCAATTTGTTGTTATTGGTCTATATTCATGGAGGGCTTTCCATTCGACTTAAACTTCCTGGATGGGTTAGGATTTGGCAATCCTGGAAGGATAACCTGATGCTTTTTTTTTCTGGCTTGGCATCACATATTGCGGTAAACGGGGGCCTGATCATCTTAAGTTTTTTTGCTTCCGCCCAAATTTTGGGTTTGTACAGCATGGCAGAAAAGATAGCGATGGTGTTAAGGATCGTACCTACTTTGATTACCCAGGCCGCCTACCCCACAGCCAGTAAATTGTTTGTCCAGGATCAAAAACATTTTCATTTTTTTTTGAAAAAGGTGCAATGGACTTCATTGATCTTCGGTTTAGGGATCAGCATGTTGGTTTTCATCCTTGCACCCCAAATTATTCAATTGGTATCGGGGAACAAATTGGAAACATCTATCCGCTTTCTTAGGGTATTGGCATTTTTGCCTTTTTTGGCTTCCTTTAATATTTCCAATATGCTGATTATTCTCGTTACGGACCAAAAAAAGATATTATTCAATTCTACCTGGTCTTTCTGCCTTTACATGTTGGGCGCTTCCATCCTGTTGACCCATTATTTTGGTGGACTTGGACTGGCCTTTTCCCTATTAACCACCGAAATATTTATTTTTGGCATATCGGTCTTGCTTCTATATGCCAAATCGCCCACTTTAATTCACCAATTTTACCGTGTCCTATTCAGTAGCTATCGTCATCCTTAATTGGAACGGATGGGAATATACCCGTGCCTGTCTGGAGAGCCTGTTGAATTCAGGGTTTCCCCCTTCGCAGGTGATCATCGTGGATAACCACTCAGAGGACGGATCCTTTGATTATATTAAGGAAACCTTCCCAGACATACAGCTGATCAGAAACCATGCTAACTTGGGTTTTGCCGGAGGAAACAATGTTGGCATCAGGAAAGCCCTGGAAGAAGGATATCGCTATATAATGCTTTTGAACAATGACACCGAGCTTAACCCTGATTTTTTGACTTATCTGGTGGAGGAGATGGAAATTTCGGAAAATGTGGCTGCCATTCAACCTTTAATTTATTTTTTAAGAAAAAAAGATAAATTATGGAATGCAGGAGGCAGGTTCAGGCCCTGGTTGGCCTATTCGCAAACTTGTTATAAGATAAAAAACAACAAAATAGCCTATCCTACCGATTGGATAACAGGTTGTGCCATTCTGGTAAGAGCCAAGGTGATCAAGGAGGTTGGTTTATTGGATGAACAGTATTTTGCTTATTTCGAAGATGTGGATTGGTCTTTAAGGATGAAGAAGAGGGGTTATGCGCTGAAGGTCCACCCTCTTTCTGTTATTTTCCATGAAGCCGGCGCCTCCTCAAAGAGTAAAAATGAAGAAAAGGAAGGATTTTTAGACCCCAAGGTTCATTATTTAAATGCACGGAATCAGGTTTTTCAATTGAGAAAGCATGCCCGGTTTCCTCTGGGAATAGTGGCTTGGCCCGCACAGTTGATAAGATTCGGAATATTTGCCTGTTATTTTTTGGTCCGAGGAAGAAAAAATAAGCTTAAAGCTGTGATAAGAGGCTGGAAGGAGGGGTTCACCACCAAAATTTCAAATCAGGAATGATACAGGGATTGTTGTTTTTACTGGTGGTCGTTTATGTAATCACATTGTTGGTAGTCGCTCTCCAACGAATTGTATTCAAAGGCCAATGGGAATTTGTGGTGGTTTTTATGGCGCTTTATTTGCCTTTTTATATTTCCATTCTCAGTATAGTCTATCAATTTACCGGATCTCCCCTCGCTGTGGCTTTTTTTCAATACCTCAAGGAATTTATCCTTCTTCTTTCCTTGGGAAGCTTTGTATTTTATCTGAGAGATCCTTTTGGATATGGTTTTAGGATCAATATCGTAGATAAGTTATTCATCGCTTTTTTTGGCCTGGCTACCATTTATTTATTTTTGCCTTTGGGGGAAGCTACTTTTATCAACAAGCTTTTGTATTTAAAAAACACCTTATTAATCGGAGCTTTTTATTTTCTGGGTAGGAATACCTCGTTTAACCCCAGCCAGATTGGGAGACTGTTTAAGGTAATCATGATCATTGCCATATCGGCATTTTGTTTGAATGTACTGGAAAGGTTGATTGGTATCCATTTTCAAAATTTTTCCGGATATGCGTTGTTTAATTTGGCAATAAACGGGGTGGAGCCAACAGGGAATTATGGTTTATCCTGGACCTTTGAAACCCAAACTACCGGCATGAGGTTGGCTTCATTTTTTTCAGACCCCTTGGAGCTGGCCAGTTCTTGCCTTCTTGCCTTTTCCACCGGCTTGATCTGGTACCTCAGCTCCAAAAGAGAAGAAGGGTGGTTTTATATATTGGTGATGATCGCTGCGGTAGGCAGTTTGTTTTTTTCAGCTTCAAGGGCGGCCTTCGGGGCATTTTTCATCATGATATTTTTTTTGGCTTTGGTGTTCAGGCTATATAAATTGTTGGCTTTAGGAACGGGCCTGTTCCTTTTGTTTGTGGCCTATGTGTTGTTTTTTGCTTCAGAGGATTTCTATTATTTTGTTTATGACACGCTGACTTTTCAAAATGCCTCCAGCATGGGTCATTTGATCGAATGGTTTTTGGCATTGGATACCTTCATCGCCAATCCTGAAGGAATTGGTTTGGCCATGAGCGGCAATACCGGAAGTGTGGAGGACGAGGTAAGGGTAGGGGGCGAAAACCAGTTTTTGATTTATGGCGTTCAGCTGGGGGTATTGGGTATGGTGCTTTATATCATGGTACTGGGAATTGGGATTTTTAAATGCCTGAAGGTCTTCTGGAATACTCAAAATACGGTAGTGGCCAGGATAGCCTTTGTGGCAGGCACCACCAAAGTTGGCTTACTGTTGCCCTTGTTTACCGCCAATGCAGAATTGTATGCCTATGTATCTTTGGTGACTTGGTGGATGATGGGATATTCGATGACAGCATATAATGAATTATCGGAACCGAAAGACAGGGTTCCAGCAATCTCAGGATGAGAAATAAAAAAATTATCATCATTGATATCTATTTTTTGTACCTCGCTCAAACCGGTATCAAAACCTATATTGAAAGTTTGTGTGATGAAATTGAGCTGTATAATGGGGAAGACTTCCGTTTTATTGTGGTGCCTGACAGGGAAAAGGTCCATCGTAGTAATTACTTCAGGGGAAAAACCCACAAGTTGAAAAACTGGCTGTTCCAGGCCCGCTATTTTTTTCATAAATTGGTTTATCTGCCTTTGTCTACTTATTGGCATGGTGCTGACCTTGTTTTCTCCCCTGATTTTTTACCTATTCCTTGGGGCAAAGGAAAAAAAGTAACTGTTATCCATGATGGCTTTTTTTGGGAGTCTCCTGAACATTATCATCCCATTTGGCGAAAAATATTTCTATCCCTGCTCAACAGGTCTTTGGAGGCAAAAGCCCGGGTATTAACCGTAAGTCATTATGCGAAAAAAAGGATTGCGGAACATATTCACCCGGCACATCCCATTGAGGTCGTTTATTCGGGAATAAACTTTTCGGCCCAAAATAATCCGGTTCCTAACAAATCTCCTTTGGATTCCCGCTATTTCCTTCATGTGGGGGTAATGGAAAAGAGAAAAAACCTGGTGACTTTAGTGGAGGCATTTGCCCTGTTTTTGAAACTAACGGGCAAAGATTTCTCTCTTGTTCTGGTGGGGCAAAGAGGGCCAAGACAAACTTTGGATGATCATGACCGAATTATGGCCTGTATAAAAGACAAAGGATTGGAAGGTAAGGTGGTACTTCCTGGATACCTTTCTAAAATAAGTTTAAACGATTATTATCAACATGCTTTTGCCTATGTTTTTCCGTCACTTAATGAAGGCTTCGGCTTGCCGGTTTTAGAGGCTTTTTCTTATCAGCTCCCTGTTATTATCGCCAATCAGGGCGCGCTGAAAGAAATAGGTGGAGAAGCTGTTTTGGTCAGTGAAGACAATACCGTGGAAGGACTGGCTAAGGCGATGATAAAAATGGTTGATGAAAAACCTTTAAGGGTTCAATTGGCACGATTGGGAAAGGAAAGACTGGCATTATTCTCAAGGGAAAAGTTTTTCGTATCTTTGCAGGCTTATTTTAATAAGGTGATCAATGGATAATCTGGCAGGAAGGCTAATCAGTAAAATGACCGGACTTGATCTATCCGACAGGTTTGGTCCAAGTTGGGACAGCAGTTCTACCTTAGGCGTTTTGGGAAGAATGTTCATTTGGTGGATGAGGGGTGTTTGGGTAAAATGGAGGTTTCGGGTTTCCAATGGTATGGTTTTTATTGGGAAAGGCGTAACCATTCGCCAGGCAGGATATTTAAAAGTAGGTAGGAATTTTGTGGCACAGGACCATTGTGAAATCAATTGTCTGTCCCAAAAGGGGATTGTCTTTGGTGAAAAAGTTACGGTGGGAAGCTATGCCCTGATCAGACCTACCAATCTCTACGGGGGAGAAGCAGGGGTTGGTTTGAAAGTAGGCAATAATTCCAGCATTGGTCCTTATGCCTATATAGGTTGTTCGGGTTATATTGAAATAGGAAACAATGTGATGATGTCTCCCAGGGTGAGTATTTATTCCGAAAACCATATTTTTGAGGATACCCAAAGTCCCATGATTGATCAGGGGGTAAAGCGGTCCTTTGTAAAAGTAGAAGATGACTGTTGGATAGCTGCCAATGTAGTCATATTACCCGGCGTCACCATAGGCCGGGGAGCGGTGCTTGCAGCAGGTAGTATAGTGACCCGTGATGTTCCGCCTTACTCCGTTGTTGCCGGTAATCCTGCCAAAGTAATCAAAACCAGAAAGTAAAGAAATGAATTCAGAATCGATGGACACCTGGAAATATTTAGGTAAAAACGACCCTTATTTTGGTGTTTTATCTGATGAAAAATACAGGATGGGAAAGTTGTCAGAAGATCGCCTTTCTGAATTTTTTGATACAGGAAAGGTTTTTGTCGAGCAGACCCGAAAGAGGGTGTGGGATTTATTCGGCACAGAAATCTCCAATTTATCGGTGCTGGATTTTGGATGTGGGGTGGGCAGGTTGGCGATACCTTTTGCCGGGTTTTCTGATAAAGAGGTGCTGGGAATTGATATTTCTGAAGAGATTATTCAAAGGGCCATCACCCATCAGCAAACATATAATCAGAAAAACCTTTCCTTTCAAACCTATGATGGCGAAAATTTGAATCAGATTGGAAATTTTGATTTCATCAATTCTTATATTGTATTTCAACATATTGAGCCAAGGAAAGGGATGATGCTGTTAAGGCAGCTGTTGGATCACCTTAATTGGGGGGGGATTTTGCAGGTGCAGCTCACCCATGGGCAGCGGTTACCATTGCCCACTTATCTCAATTTTTATTTAAGGACAAAATTCCGGCCTTATAATTTCATTTATTCCAGCCTTAAAAATCGGAAATTAGGTGCAGAGCCAACAATGCAGATGAACCACTATTCTCCCAAAAAACTTTTTGGTCTGTTTTCTGAATTTTCAAATCAGGTACATGTTGAATTTACGGACCATGGCGGTCATTTGGGCGCGTTTTATTTACTGAAGAAAGCCAGGCAAAATTAAAATTACACTATTTGAAAATGGCAAAAAACAATATACTCATGCTTCATGGTTCTTCCGATTTATATGGAGCAAGTAAAATATTTTTGGTAACCGCCCAGCTGCTAAAAGAAGAGGGTCATGGTGTAACGGTGATTTTATCGGAGGATGGACCATTGGTGGGGGCACTAAAAGATTTGGGTATTCATGTAAAACTGCTGAGGTTAGGTATTATACGGCGGAAATATTTCAATCTTAAGGGCCTTCTCAACCGGGCTAAAGTAATGAGAAATGCCATTAAAACACTCAAAAAATTGGCCACGGAAGAGGGGATCACCCATATTTACTCCAATACGGCCGCTGTTTGGGTCGGGGCCTTTGTGGCGAAGGGATTAAATCTGCGGCATATCTGGCATTTGCATGAAATCATTTTGAAGCCATCATGGTTTGGGTGGGCCATGGGAAAAATGATCAACCGGTTTGCGCATAAAGTAATAGTTGTTTCTGAGGCTGTTCAAAATCATTGGAGCAGATTTGTATCAGAGGAAAAGTTGGCGCTGATATATAATGGGATCAATTATAAACCCTATCTTTGCGGCCATGATCATTTAAGAAAAACCATGGGAATACCTGCTGAAGCCCTTGTCATTGGAATGATAGGGAGGGTCAACAGTTGGAAGGGCCAAGAATACTTTTTGGAAATTTCAGAAGAATTAAATAAAAAATTTTTAAATTTATATTTTATTTTGGTTGGAGATCCATATCCTGGAGATGAAAGGCTGTATGAAGGGTTAGAATTGAATATTTTGAAAAAGAAATTTAATCATAAAATTTATAATTTAGGTTTTAGATCAGACATACCAAGGGTATTGGCTACCATGGATATTTTTATCCTTCCATCCATTCTTCCTGACCCCTTTCCGACTGTTGTATTGGAGGCCATGGCTTCTCAAAAACCCATTGTGGCCACAGCACATGGTGGTGCATTGGAAATGATATCAGATGGAGTGACCGGTGTTCATATTCCCTGGAATGCCCCCGAGGAGGCTGCCAGGAAAATGGAGCCATTGGTAGAAGATGAAAACTTTAGATTAAAAATGGGTATAAAAGCCAAGGAGAGCGTGTTAAATAATTTTTCCCTTCCTTCTTTTAGGGAGAAAATTCTAACTGTTTTTTCTGAAGAAGTAAACTAAAACAGTATGTCAAAAATCAGCAAGCCATTGCATGTAGCAATTGTAGGAACCAGGGGTTACCCTTATGTTTACGGAGGTTATGAAACTTTTGTCAAGGAAATGGGAGAACGTTTGGTTCAACGGGGAATCGAAGTTACCATTTATTGCCATAGCCCCTTATTTGAAAAGAAACTTAAAAAGGTGAATGGGATCAATCTGGTGTATGTCCCCTGTGTGGAAACGAAGTCTTTGAGCCAATTAACCAATTCTCTTCTTTCAATGATCCATGTCTGTTTTTCCAAAGTGGATGTGGTTTTGGTGGTCAATAGTGCCAATGGACCTTTTGGGATTTTGACTAAAATATTTGGAAAACCATCAGCAATTAATGTGGATGGTTTGGAATGGCTTAGACCCAAATGGAAGGGATTGGGCGCCAAGTATTATCTTTTTGCATCCAGACTCGCTACCAAGCTTTATGATAAATTGATCACTGATTCAGATGAAATGCAGAAAATTTATCTGGAACAATTTGGGGCTCCTTCTAAAATGATCGCATATGGTGCCAATCCAAAAAACAGCTCGGACAGCAATCTTATTGAAAATTGGGATCTACAAAAAGAATCCTACTATTTAATTGTTGGCAGATTGATCCCCGACAACAACGCAGATCTGATTGTAGAAGGATTTGTCAAATCCAATTCTAAACGGAAATTGGTGATCGTTGGCGATGTACCCTACCATGATAGGTTTGCCCAGAAAATGAAGAGTATAAAAGACAACAGATTGGTATTTACAGGATATGTCAGGGACCAGGAACAACTGTCCTCTCTCTATCAAAATTGCTATGCCTATTTTCATGGACACGAATATGGAGGGACAAACCCTGCCATGTTAAAAGCATTGGGTTTTGGTTGTGCCATCTTGGCTCTGGACACCAGGTTTAATCAGGAAATGCTACAACAGGGGAAATTTGGATGGTATTTTGATAAAAACATTGAATCTGTCGTAAAGATCATCGAAGAATCCGAAAGTACACCTAAAAAAATGGATTACCTGAGGGCACATTCCCGGGAGGGGCTTACCCAAAAATACAGCTGGGATTTTGTGACCGATGAATATGAGGTGCTTTTTAAAGCCCTATGTAAAAGGAAAATAAAAGAGAATCTGGTAGAAATTAATTATTGATAAATGCCCGGGCCTACCGGATTTTTTTATTTGGGGATTCCCAAAGTGTGTAAAATAAAGGATTTGGTGAAACCCATCATTTTCTCCTGATAAACTTGGGCACCTGGAAATAGCATCTTCATTTCTTTTAAGGACAAAAGCCTGATTTCATCAAGGTAAGCTTTGGCAAATTGGGGTTCCCATTTCTGCATTCTGCTCAGTTTGGTTTTCGTCAGTACAAAATAAGCCAAATAAGAAGGCATAAACTGAAAGAAGGGCAAAGCATAATGAGGTTCGAGAAAAAAGTACTTATTGGGTGTCTGAACAAAAAAATTTCTCCCTACCCGCCGGATTTCGCTGGCCATTTTTTTTTGGTTTTCAATATTATACAAATGTTCAATGACCGAATTGGAGAAAACCAAATCAAAGGACTTCGTATCAAATTGCGCCAAATCGGTGGCATCCCCAGCCATGCTGATGATATTTTTCATTTCCACCGGTTCTTTTTCTAGGTTCAATAGCGTAACGGAAGCATTTCCGGAAAGCAAAAAGGTACTGTTTTTCCAAAAGCTTTCCGTACCTCCCACATCCAAAATCTTTACGGATGCACTGTTTTTAAAGGTTTGATAAAATTGATCTTCAAAATACCGGTACCTTTTTAACCTGAATTTACCGCCTAAAGATTGGGGTTCATCGGAGGGGGCAAAAAGTGTTTTGATTTTCTTTTTCATGCGGATTATTGCAAAATGCCAAACCTTAAAAAAAGCCTGGCATAAATTTAACGGTAAACAGGAGCTATAGAAATTGAACTGAATTACTAACCTACAGCAATTATTTTGTAGTTTACGGCAAAGTTGACCACTTTGAAGGGAATATCAAAAGAATGGCGCTTTTTAAATCAAAATTAAATTCAACAAATATCACCATTGGTTAATGGATAAATTCAGATGTAAAATTTGTCGTCAGTATTCCCATGGAGAAATTTTTGAGGTGAAGGAAATGATGTTTGGATCTGGCGAGGTATTTCAATATACCGCTTGTAAAAAATGTGAGACCATACAGTTGATTACGCCTCCGGAGGACATGTCTTATTATTACCCCGACGAATATTATGCCTATACCCCCATCTCTCTTTCTACTTTTCAAGTGCACTGGTTAAAGACCTTACGATTTGAATTATTTATTCGCTGGGGCCTTGATTTTTTAAAGCCAATATATGCGGATTGGTTGAAACATTTAAAAGTAAATAAAGCCGATAAAATAGCCGACATTGGCTGTGGGAATGGTCAATTGCTCTATGAATTGTATGCATCCGGGTTTCGTTTTTTAGAAGGATTTGACCCTTTTTTAAAAGAAACAATGATTATCAACAAATGCATGGTGCTTCACAAAAAATCCTTGGCAGAGATCCACGGGCAATTTCACGTCATTATGCTCCATCATGCTTTTGAACATATGGAAAACCCTGCAGAATCATTTTCACAGATTTCGGATCTGCTTTATCCGGGAGGGAAATTATTGATCAGAATTCCGGTTTCTGATGGGCTGGCCTGGGAGATATACCGCGAAAACTGGGTTCAGTTGGATGCACCCCGGCACCATTTCATACCCAGTAAGAAGGCCATGGAAATTTTAGCCGATCAAACCGGATTAGAAATTTACCGGATAGAATGGGACAGTAATGCATTCCAATTTTGGGCCAGTGAACTTTATGCAAAAGGAATCCCATTTTACGGTGAAACTTCCAGAAAGCTGATTTCGAAAGAAGATTTTATCAGATTCAAAAAAAAATCCCTCCAACTAAACAAAGAGGGGAAAGGAGATCAGGCCGCTTTTTATTTCAGGAAACCTTTGAATTAGCCGGTTATATTTTAAAAAGGGCTTCTAGGAAGCCCATACTTTCTCCTTTCTTTTTCAAAACCAACATGGGGATTTCATTGTTGACGTCCACCAATTTTTCAGCCACACTGCCTAAAAGGATGGCGGCTGATTGTGTCCTTCCCCTGCTCCCTATAATTAACAGGTCAATTTTGTGATCTATGGAAAAGGCCAGAATATTTTCAACTTCGTCTTTTTTCTGTTTAAGGATAAACGTGCAATTGAAGTGGGGGAGCTGGTTTTCCTTTTTAAATTTTTCGTAATTATTCCGGGCATTTTCAAGCATGATGGCTGAGAATTCTTCGAATGATTTTCCCGTTTTACTATAGCCCACTGGTACTTCATATAGATGGCAACAGGAAATTTCCGCTCCGGTTTTATTGGAAATTTCTTTGGCAAGATGAATGGTCATGATGGAATAAGATGAAAAATCTATAGGGAGCAGTATTTTTTTCAAGCCTGTAAGGTGAGTACCCTCAGGCCACAAAAAAACAGGATTAGCGTATTTTTGTGTGAGATTTTTGACCAATGAACCTGAGCCCTTGATCATCTTTTTCCTTCCCATTACCAATAAATCGATATCCTTGATTTTACACCATCTCAAAATGGTTTCCTGTGGATTCCCTTCTTTTACAATGATTTCATAGGAAAATGCTTCATGAAGACCGACCGTTTCTATTTCATGAGTAATTTCATTCTTAATGGTTTCATCTACCGGGGCGAGGAGGTCGGGATAAGAATGGGAAATCTCTTCAGGTAATATAAGATCTTTGGAAACGTGGATAAAATAAACTTTTCTGATTTCAAAAATGGAGGCCATATATTTAAGGTTTGAAATCAAAGTATCATCCATATGGCTCAAATCCAGCCCTACCATTATTTTATTGAAATTTGTCATTGGCATATGCTCCCTTGGGATCACTTGGTTTTTGATTGTAATTGGTGCTAAGGTTTGTCAATTTAACCTTCTGGTGGTTACTTTTAAAATAATTTGTGAATTAATGTTTCTGTGGTGGGCAGAAAGTGCTATAGGGTTTGAATTACTGCAATAAACAGCTAAAAAATATGGGAAAGATCATGAAAAAGTACTTCATAGGGATAGTCCCTAAGGGGGAGGCAGGCGCATTGGCCGATGAAATAAAACAGGATTTAAAAGAAGTTTTCGGATTGAAATATGCATTAAAATCCCCTTCCCACGTGACCTTAAAAATGCCCTTTCTTTTCAACGAAAAAAATGAAGGATTGCTTTTAAAAAAATTGAATTCATTTTTTGCACAGGAAAAAAGATTTGAATTGCAATTTAAAGGCTTCAAAACCTTTGGAAAAAGG
The DNA here is from genome assembly GCA_040905165.1 of Cyclobacteriaceae bacterium. GTDB lineage: Bacteria > Bacteroidota > Bacteroidia > Cytophagales > Cyclobacteriaceae > Cyclobacterium. Next base: position 174,118 of record JBBDSA010000016.1, read on the forward strand.
GTGATTTACATTGGTGTAAACTATCCTTCTGAATTATTGGAAATTCAAGGTAGATTGGCTCAGTTTTGCAAAAGTAAATTGGGCCAAACCTTAGAGCTTAGTGATACCAATTTCAAGCCACATATGACCATTGCCTTTAAAGACCTTAAAAAATCCGAATTTGAAAAATATCTTGAATTCCTTAAAAAGTATGAAATGGATTATCGGTCGGTGATCTCTGATATTTCTCTCCTCAAGAAAGAGCAATTCCGTTGGGAAACCCTTGACACTTGTAAATTACAATAGGGGGCTTATTCCTCAATTATTAATACACCCTCAATTTTGCTTTTATGTGTGATCAGACTTCTGGGCTTTCTGTCCATATAAAAATTGACTATATTTTGTTGGGTCGGAAAATCGTCAAAAAGCAGTTCATTGGTGATGGTGATTTTTTTGGGTAGATCCACGGGTTCTGTTTCCATATAAAACCAAGCGGCATCTTCCTCAATTTCATGACCCAAATATTCCAATTTCACCTGTTTGCCATTTATCTTGATTTTGTTTTTTTGCAGCAGGTAAGTTTCAATAATTTTTTCCATTTGTGCCGGATCCGCTGGATCCAAAAAATCAACAGGAGATCCGATGGCATTGGAAAGGGCCACTTCCAGATCATCCCAGAAAATTTTCTGGGCGATTTCTATCCTTTCATTTTCAGGGTTATAGACCATATCCGTAAGACTGATAAAGAATGGGTGGGCTGCCAGCCATAGCATCCAGGAAATGGTCCAACAATACGAAGATGTCATTTTGAGCTTCTTTTTTTATATAATCTGTAAAATATGCATTAATATTACAATAAAATTTTCAAACCGGAAGTATTTCTAATCACCTATTGAATGAATCAATTTCAGCTTTATTTTAACCTGGGCATCCAGCATATTTTAGACTTGAATGGCTTTGACCATATTCTTTTTATTGTTGCCCTTTCAGTCATTTATCTTTTGAGAGATTGGAGAAAAATCATTGTTTTGGTAACTGCCTTTACCATAGGGCATTCCTTAACCTTGGCTTTGGCCACCCTTTGGTTGGTCAATGTGAATACCCAACTGGTGGAATTCCTCATTCCGGTCACCATAGCCATTACGGCCTTTATCAATATCCTAAATCCCCGTTCTTCCAGCGGAAGGGGTATATCAATCAATTATTTTTTTGCCCTATTTTTTGGCCTTATCCATGGTTTGGGTTTTTCAAATTACCTAAGATCCCTTTTGGGAAAAGAAGGCCAGATTTTTCAACCCCTATTGGCCTTTAACCTTGGTTTAGAGGTGGGTCAGCTTGTGATTGTTTTGTTGTTTTTGATCGTATCCTCCCTGATTATTGGAATATTTAGACTCAGCCGAAAGGAATGGGTATTGGTTGTTTCCGCTTTGATTTTGGGCATGTCCATCATGATGATGATTGACAATAAATATTGGTGAAAAATATTATAAAATATAAACTATGAATAATTTTAAAGGTTAAATTTTTAATCTAATGTGAAAATCAAACTGTTGGGGTAGCTGTTAAACCTAAATTACTTTCAAAATGAATAATAAATTATTGATAATAATCTTTGTCATTTCAGTGAATCTGCCAGTATGGTCCCAGGTAAAGAAACAGCGACATGGAGAAAGATTTGAGCAGTTAGGGCCCGAATTGCGGTCACCGAATGTTTATAGAACTGCTTCCGGAGCTCCCGGGCACCAATATTGGCAACAAAAAGCAGATTATGAAATTGAGGTTTCCCTGGATGATGAAAACCAATCCATAAAGGGCACCGAGAATGTTGTTTATTATAATCATTCTCCGGATCCACTGGAATACCTGTGGGTTCAGTTAGAACAAAATGAAAGAAGCAAAGATTCTGAAACCCCTAAAATGGCCCCCAATGGCATTGGTCCAAAATTGGGATTAAGGCAATTACAGGGGATATTATGGCACGATATGGACCTGGGCCTGAAGATTTTCTCTGTAAAGGACAAGTCAGGGAATGACGTTCCTGTAACCATTAACCATACCATGATGCGGATGGACCTTGAATCACCCCTGATGCCAGGAGAAAGATTCGAATTCAGCATCGATTGGAGTTTTAATATCCACGATAGGATCAGCTTTATAGGGGGAAGACCGGGTTATGAAAAGTTTGAGGGCGATGGAAATTACCTTTATACCATGGCCGAATGGTTTCCAAGAATGGCGGTTTATTCTGATTTTGAAGGATGGCATAACAAACAATTTGTAGGTAGGGGTGAATTTGCTTTGGTTTTTGGCGATTATAAGGTAAAAATCACGGTTCCTTCAGATCACATGGTAGGTGCTACTGGAGTTTTACAGAATCCGGAAGATGTTTTGAGTGAATCGGAAATGGAAAGATGGAACCGGGCCAAGGGTAGTTATGATGAACCCGTAATTATCCGGTCTCAATCTGAAGCGGAAAAACTGGAAAAGAATAAAGCGAGTGATAACAAATTATGGATATTTCATGCTGAAAATGTCAGGGATTTTGCCTGGACCTCTTCCCGGAAATTCCTTTGGGATGCCATGGCCGTTAAAGTAGGGGATAAGGATGTGATGGCCATGTCCTATTATGCAAAAGAAGCCAATCCCCTTTGGGGTCAATATTCTACCAAAGTGGTAGCACACACGCTGAAATCTTACTCTTCAAGGACTTTTGATTATCCCTACCCTGTTGCCATTTCTGTTGAAGCCTCGAATGGAATGGAATACCCCATGATCTGCTTCAATTATGGTAGGCCAGACAAGGATGGTACCTATTCAGAAGCCATAAAATATGGGATGATATCGGTAATCATCCATGAGGTGGGCCATAATTTTTTCCCGATGATTGTCAATTCCGACGAAAGGCAGTGGACCTGGATGGATGAAGGATTGAATACCTTCCTGCAGTTTCTGGCCGAACAGGAATGGGAACGTGACTATCCTTCCCGCAGGGGTCCTGCTCACAAAATTGCGCCTTATATGAAAAGTGAAGCGCATTTTTTGGAACCGATCATGACCAATTCAGAGAATATCATTCAGTTTGGCCCCAATGCTTATGCCAAACCGGCCACCGCATTGAATATTCTGAGGGAAACAGTGATGGGCAGGGAATTGTTCGACTTCGCATTTAAAAGATATGCCCAGCGCTGGAAATTCAAACATCCCACTCCTGCGGATTTTTTCAGAACGATGGAAGATGCCTCTGCCGTAGACCTGGATTGGTTTTGGAGAGGTTGGTTTTTTGGCACCGAACCCGTAGACATCGCCATTGAACAGGTAAATTGGTACAAAATAGATTCGCGTGAACCTTTAGCGGTGAAGGAGGAGGAGAGAAAGGCCTATGATCGGGAAGAAACTTATTTAAGCAAAACAAGAAATAGGGCAGATTTGGAATCAACCGTTCTTGAAAGCGATCCTCAAACAAGGGATTTTTATAATAGTTTTGACCGGTTTAAAGTGGGGCCGGAGGACGAAAAGGCCTACGAGGATTATATCAATGGCCTCAGCACAGAAGAAAGATCCATGCTGAAGAGCGGACTAAATTCAGAACTCCTGACTTAGCGTTAAACTAAATTGTCGTGGTTTTGTAAATA
>JBBDSA010000017.1:0-54198 GCA_040905165.1 Cyclobacteriaceae bacterium
TATTCACCGTTCCGGAATTCCTCAAACCCCTGTTTTACCTCAACCAGCGGGAATGTTATAGCATGCTCTTTGCCTCTTCGGCCCTTGCGGTGAAGAAGGCAGCCTCCAACCCTGCCTTCCTGGGAGTGGAAAGCGGCTGTCTGTCGGTACTCCATATCCCGATACGCTGCGCTATCGGGACAGGCTCTGGGGACAGGCACTCAATTACCATCCCCATATCCACATGCTGGTACCTGCCGGAGGGCCTGATCCTGACCATATGGAGTGGGTGGCAGCCAACAAAAAGTTCTTTGTGCCCGTGAAAGCCCTGGCAGGGATATTTAGAGGCGTTTTTATGGAAAAGCTAAGAAACGCTCTGGCCGGAAAAGTGCTACGTCTTCCTGAAAAACAAATGGAGCGGTTTACAGACGGGAAGTTGCTCAATAAAGCCGCTTATGAAAAAACCTGGCATATTCATATCAAAGAAACATTCCGCGGAGCAGGGCAGGTCCTGGCTTACCTGGGCAGGTACCTGCCCTCCGGGAGGCGGGCACCCACAGGGTTGCCATCAGCAACAGCAGGATACTGGGCTCAGATGGAAAGACCGTAAAGTTCCTGTGGAAAGACTACCGGGACGGAAGACAGAAAACGATGGAACTTAGTTGTGGAGAGTTTATCAGAAGGTTTATGCAACATAACCTGTCCCGAGCATCGGGATACTTCCCAACGGCTTTTACAAAATACGGTATTACGGGATTCTCGCCTCTGCCAACAGCAATACGGTCATGGAGGAGTGTTTCAGGCTTCTTAACAGGATAAGGACCCTTTCCCCCTTTGAAGGTCTGAGCACCTACGAATTATTAGAGGAGATTTTGGGCGAGGGACTCTTTGGCTGCAGTGCCTGCAAAAAGGGAAAATTGATCTTCGGACTACCAGAAGAAAAGGGAAAGGAGCCCTGAAAACTACCTTCTATCGTTCTTTGGCAGGTTGTTAATATTGACCAGGGCAATGGCTTGCCGGGAAGAGGTATGTCGAAAAATCAACCCCTTGGATACCGACGGAAAGCACATCAGGAAAACCTAAGGGTAAAATGAACTTATGGCCACCAAATGAGGTAAAAAAAAAAGGATAAATGCCCATAAACGGGGGAAGGCTTTGTCCAACAATGTCTTAACCGCAATCTGAAACCATTAAACCACTATTTATTTTTTTTGTAGATTGCGTTTAAAACACTTTGCGTTCAAGCCGAACTCAAATCATAGCTTTAAAATTATTAATCATGGCCAAAACAATAAATGAACGAATGACTGTTGAATATGAAGGCGACTTTGTTGTCTTCTTAATTGGTATGAAAATTAATCGTCTTTGGAAAATTCACAAATGGTTACCTGCAGCATCAGCTATGCCCAAAATGCTCAAAGAACATTCCAAAAATCCGGAAAGTGGTTTTCTTGGGTTTCAAATTTTAGGCGGTATTCCTCCAGTAATAATTCAGTACTGGAAATCATTTGAACACTTAGAAGCATATTCAAAGGATAGGAACAGCCATCATTATCCCGCCTGGAAGGCTTTCAATACTAAAATAAGAAGTAATGGTGACGTTGGAATATGGCATGAAACCTACAAAGTCAAAGCAGGTGAATATGAATGTGTCTATAACAATATGCCCGTTTATGGATTTGGAAAAGTAGGGAAACTTGTCCCAGCTGTAGGAAAAAAAGAATCTGCAGCCCAAAGAATTTCTAAGGCTTAGCTTGTAAGGCCTGCTGCCAACATCGGTTTTGCAAAATGCGGGCAGACGGAAGGAAATCAATCAGTAGTTCTTTATTCAAATTCAGTTGGGGGCGGACTTCTTTCTAAATAACATTTCGGTAATATTTTCATCATTTTTCAAATCATCTTTACAGCCGGGCGGACGAATTTCAAATATCCGCACTTCGCAAAGCCGTAACGTTGGCAACAATTTGAAAAAAAGCACATTATGATAAAAAACATTTTATTAATTGTCATTTTAGGGTTATTGGAAATAGGAATTGGATATTCTCAAGATGTGAATATAAAAGTTGGAGTTAAGGATAGTATTCAATCAACAATTCTAAATGAAAAGAGACAACTCATAGTATCCCTTCCAAAAGATTACGACATCTCAAATAATGTTTACCCTGTACTATATGTTTTGGACGGAAATGAGACAGGTCTTTTAGATGCGATTACAGCGACCCGTAAGCTTGGAGCGGAAATGATAATAGTTGCTATTGTAAATACCGACCGTGACAGAGACATGATGCCATTAAGTACACCAACATACCAAGTTGACAATCCTGGAGCTGAACAATTTCTCTCATTCATAGAAAAAGAACTAATACCACATATTGAAAATGGGTATCGCTCAAACGGACAAAGGACAATTCGTGGCAAGTCGTTGAGTGGATTATTTATAATGTATGCTTTTTTGGAAAAGCCACAATTATTTGACAACTATATTGGCAATAGTGCTGGTTGGTACGCAGATATGAATACTTATTTTGGTGCGTTGACTGATAAAGCTTTTAAAGACAAAGAGCGGTTTAATGGAAAGAAATTATTCGTTGCAAACTCATTAGCAGACCCTTTTGACCCAAAAAAAGAAGTTCACTATGCAATGCTCGAATTTTCTAAAAAAGTGAACTTGGAATTAGGAGATAGAGTATCATTCAAATATAAAACTTATGATAATTACGGACACGTTCCGTATCCAAGTTTTTATGACGGACTGAAATACGTCTTGAAAATAAATGAATAAAAACTGTTGCCAATCGAGTAGCCCGACCTGAGCCAAATGGCTCAGGTTGAGGCTCCCACACCACCCTGGTGCGACAAGAAGTCGTTTAGATAACTGTTTAACGTTCAAAGAACGATTAAACCTTGTGTTCCATCACAAGTAGCCTATTGATACGTGCATTTCTGGTAACGGAATTGTGCGAAGCTATCTTGACAATATAGCCCTAAAGAGATTCTGTGAAGAATCTCTGTTGCGCACCATCGTTAGGTGCGGGGGAGTTAGGCTTGATGGGTATGGTCAACATATGTGAACTGCCGATAAATGTCGTGACGTGTAAACAGCGAAAGACGATGACACGCTGTGACCAAAAGGTAAGGGGTAAAGTTGGCAGGCTCTACGGTTCCTGCCACATGGATTACGATTCCCCTGGCAAAGAGGCAGGACCTAACCCCGTTCGTTATCTAAACGGAACTTGGTAAGCCCACATCCCTTCCCGATACGCTGGGATTAGCCTACTGCAAAGCAGGCCAAACGGGATGCGGGTAAAGGAAAGACGGAGAAAGCCAAAGCCGCCATGTAATGTGGGGGATATACCCACTTCCGTCATGGTACTCTTTTACGAGAAAATTATAGTAAGAATTTAATGAGGAAAACGCAAATGAATCCGCCCAATGACGGATGTGCATCCCCAACGGTATGGACAGACTGGAACTCTATTAATTGGAAGATGGTCGAACGAACTGTAAAGTCACTGCAATCACGTATCGTAAAGGCTGTCAAACAAAAACATTTTCACAAGGCAAAAGCGCTTCTGCACCTGCTGTCAAGGTCACTCAGTAAATTTCATCCGGTATGCGGATGACTTTGTGGTGACCTGTGGCGACAGCGGATATCTTGAGCGTGAGATAAAACCACTTATCAGCGAATTCCTGATCAAAAGGGGGCTAGAACTCTCACAAGAGAAAACCAAGATTACCCATATCCAGAAGGGTTTCGATTTCCTGGGCTTTAACATCCGTAAATATGGGAACAAGTGTCTCACCAAACCCATGAAGGCTTCGGTGAAGGCGATCCTGGAAAATATCGGCGATGCTATAGCCAACCATAAATCCGTGTCCCAGGCAGAGCTCATTCGTATGATTTCTCCAAAAATCAGGGGATGGGCCAACTTCTACTGCCATTCAGCAGCTTCGAGAACCTTTGCGCAGCTGGATCATAAAGTATCCAGACTACTGTGGAAATGGGCCAAACGCAGACACCCAAACAAAGGAAGCCGATGGATCAGAGCAAAATACTTTAAAACCAAAGGCAACAGAAATTGGGTGTTCGCTACTACAGAAAGCGGTAGAACCTTCGAGCTTCCGCTCTTCGAAGCCGTCAAAATAAGGCGGCACGTAAAAATAAAGAGTCACTCAAACCCTTACGATAAGGAATGGGAAGATTACTTTAAAGACAGGATGGCAAGAAGAAAAACATATTCAAATACCGCAAAGAAGGCCGGCTAGTTGGCAACCGGACTGCCCAGGCAGTTTTTAGAATGCTTGAGCCGTATGAAGGGAAACTTTCACGTACGGTTCTTAAAGGGGAAAAGGGGAGTAATCCCCCTGACCTACTCGACCGTACCGTTCGGTACAGGGCGGTTCCCTGCTTTGACACCCAAAGGTGTATAGGTGGTATTTTCAGCTATCCCTCAGAATAATCGTCACTCTAACCTACTTATTCGGATTCCGTCCTATTTTTTAGTAAGGAGTCCCATTTCGGGCATCTGACAACTAATTGTTCATCAGGTAACATTCATTCACTGACCTATTGCAAGGTTCGGTCCTTCCCAAACCAACCCGTGGTTCGGTACTTTGACCTCGGCTGACTTCTCACGGCAACTGTTGTCCATGTTTTAAACTCTGTTTCCACATGTCCGTGAGACCTCCCCGGGTAAGAACGATAACTTTCATCCCACCTACCTGCTGCATCTACTTCAGAGGGACTGGGCAGTATTGGACTTTGGTTTGTTTGGCAACCTCATCCAGCCTCCATAAGCCTTATATGCAGTTTCTGTTCGTCAGGCCGAGATTTTGCCGCGGATTTCCCTGCCTGCGGCCTTCAGATTCCACCTCACGGTGGACACCCTTGTCTTAAGCTAACACTTCCTACTGCCAAGTGTGTTCGGGACTTTCACCCTAAAGTTATCGCCCATACCGGGCGCACCAAAAAAAGGCTGCCCTTTCAGGACAGCCTTTTTTGCTTATCATTGCATTATTACACCCAATCCACTAGTTCAATTTCAACTCATAATAAGAACGCTGCCCGTTGGGATAAACACCCAGAATGGTCACTTCCTGTCCTGTATATTCCTCCAGCGCCTCAATTAAATCTTCACTGTTGAGAATCTTGGTCCTTCCAATTTTAGTAATGATAAAACCCGCTCTCAAACCTGATTCATTCCAAATTTTATTTTCAATAATTGAAATCGAAGCTCCGCCTTCCAGATTCAACCTATCCTTCAAATTGGCATTTAAATCCTCAAAAACAACCCCTTCGAACTCAGCTGTTTTAGGAAGTTCTTTGATGACCACTTTGGTATCTCCTGAAAAATTCTTTAAAGTGGCCATGGCCGTCATTTCTTTCCCGCCTCTTAGGAATTTGACCTCCACTTTATCACCTGGCCGCTTCCTGGCCACTCTTTCCTGAAGGGCAGAGGTGGTGTAAGTGTCAAATCCATCAATGCCTATTATGACATCTCCTTCTTGGATACCGGCATCTTCACCTCCGCTATTTTCATTCACTCCAACAACATATACTCCTCTACTGGCCTGAATTTTCTGACCTAATCTTTCTTCCAATTCCGGATTCACATCCGATATGGTTACGCCCAAAAGGCCCCGCTGGACAGTCCCAAATTCCAAAAGATCGTCCATCACTTTTTTGGCAATCGAACTGGGTACAGCAAAAGAATACCCGCTAAAACCACCAGTCCTCGTTGCTATGGCTGTATTAATTCCTATAATCTCTCCATTAAGGTTTACCAGCGGGCCACCTGAATTTCCGGGATTTACCGCTGCGTCGGTTTGAATAAAAGATTCAATCTGCAAATTGTTTACTTCATCCCTTAAAATCCCTATATTTCTTGCTTTGGCACTGATAATTCCTGCAGTCACCGTTGAATTCAAATCATAAGGATTTCCAACCGCTAGTACCCATTCTCCTACTTTTGCCCGGTCGGAGTCCCCAAAGGGAATAAATGGTAAGTTATTGGCTTCCACTTTCAGCAGGGCTAAATCAGTGGTGGGATCTGTACCGATTACTCTAGCTGTTAACCTACGGTTATCTTCTAAAGTAACTTCTACCTTTGTGGCATTTTCGATCACATGGTTATTGGTGACAATATACCCATCTTCCGATATAATGGCTCCTGAACCTGAACTTCTTCCTTCCCTGGGAGGGGCTTCTCCCCTTGGGTTTCTAAATCCAAAGAATTCCTCCAATGGATCAACGCTTCCTTCTCTGCCACTTATGGAAACACTGCTCCTTACATGAACCACGGCAGGAGTAACCTGTTCCGCCGATGCCACGAAATTAATCCCTTCCGGAACCACAAACCGATCATCATTCAACCAATTTACAAAACTGGTATTTTGTTTTTCAGAGAAATTACTGGACGAATTTTGATTGTTTTGGAGTAAGCTTACTCCTAGAATGGCAACCATCCCCCCAATTAAAGAGGCGAGAAGGATACCCAAGAAAAACTGTTTTTTATTCATTTTATACCTTTCTTTGATGTTTCAACAATTTACACGAGTATTTTTACTCTGGGTTGCTTCCAAAACAATGCCACCCCATGACAAGGCATTAATTTTAACGTCATTTAACACCCTTCACCAATAAATACCTGTTTTTTCTGAATCCAGACCAAATAATTTCATTGGATTACTTAACAAATTTTAATGAGATTAAGTTTTTTTTATCTGGACAGGGATTCCATTTGCAACTGATTTCAGATCCTTCCTGATCAAAGTTCATGGAAATTTTCTATTAAATTTATCGAAAATTACCAAGGATTCCACTATAAAAAGGTCAAAATAAGATTTCATGAAATCACCAAACAATATTTCCTATTTTCAATAGGGATGGGAAACCTAACTGAAATCTGATGGCAAATCCCTATTCACCATGATTAAGATTTTATTTTGTCAGAAAAATGTATCGACCCCAAAAATCAAAACCTGTTTGGGACAATATTTAATCTGAACAGAAGAAACCTGCCAATTTGTCTGATTACATCAACATGGAGTTAATTCTCTTGCCTATCAATAAATGATCGTCTCGAATGATTTAAAAACGGCATTTTATAAAGTTTAATATGAGGAATGGATTCCTTTCTGTATTTTTCGTATTATTATATTTTTCAAAAGCTGCAAAAATATTTTACCTATTTAAAATCATTCTTTTTTTACAATGGTCCTATAGGTAAATCCCTCTGGTTGGCTTTGCCCTTTTGGAAAAATGACACTCCCCATATAGCCAATGATCACACAGCTTAGGACCCCGATAGCACCGTATAAATAGCCGTTTACATCAGTATACCTGCTTACCAGGAAGGTAATAACCGCACCGGAAATTGTACCGATAATCACACCGGTTGCATTAGCTTTTTGGCTAAATATGGCCAAAACAAAGACCCCGGCAAGGCAACCTCCAATCATTCCGAGCAATTTTTGGAAAAGGTCAAAGATAAAACCCACATCGGATACGGCGATCCACATGGCTGTAAGTGTGCCAAATACACCCATCACTATGGTAGTGATTTTCGCCAATTTCAGGTATTCCCGATCACCCAATTTTGGGTTAAAAAATTTATGAATATCGGTGATATAGGCAGTAGCAATGCTGTTCATACTGCTATCCAGGGAGGACATACTTGCTGCAAATATCCCTGCAATCACCAGTCCTGCTATACCAATGGGTAGCTCTGCCACGATGTAATAAGGAAGTAATTCCTCTGGGTTGATGCTCCCTATCTTATCGGGATTGCTATAATAATAGACATAAAGCACGGTCCCCAATCCAAAAAACAATAATATACCGGGCAAAGTAATAATACCATTCGTCCAAAGGCTTTTAGCTGCTTCATCTTCATTTTTAACGGTAAGGTACCGCTGAATGACCACCTGATCCGAGGTATAAGAAATCAGGTTCAAAAAGAAAAATCCGATGATGGCCACCCAGAAAACCAACTGGGTATAATCCCATGACCAATCTATCAATTTGAATTTCTGGTGCTCTGTAGCCACCTGGATAATTGTGTCCAATCCACCTTCTATATTCGAAATGGCGATGATAATGGAAAGCAAGGCTCCTCCCAACAAAACCAGAACCTGAATCACATCTGTCCAGATGACTGCTTCCATTCCTCCCATTACGGTATACACAGTACTAAATAAACCCATGATTCCAATGCAAAGCAAAATATCCATTCTCGTGACGGATGAAATGGCGATGGCGGGGAGGTAAACCACCACGCCCATTCTGGCCAGTTGCAATAAAATAAAGGTCAAGCTGCCCAGTAACCGGACATGGATATTGAATCTTAGCTCCAGGTATTGATAAGCGGTGGTGATGTTCAGCCTGCGGAAAAAAGGAAGGTAATACTTAATGATAATAGGAACGATGGCAAATATCATAAAGGAACCCAGTGCCAAACGCCAATTGGTGGCATAAACGATCACCGGAATGGCCATGAAGGTAATGGCACTCAATTGGGTACCATAGATACTCAATCCCGCAGCCCACCAGGGGATCCTTCCACCCGCAAGAAAATATTCATCCGTCGTATTTTCTCTTTTGGAAAAATAAAATCCGATTCCCAGCATTACAATCAGGTAAATGCCTAAAGTCGTCCAATTGACCCAACCGAAAGCATTTTGGGTTTCCATTCCCATAACCATGGGCGACCTGACTCCAGGTCCTTTTTCTCCGTTGGGCACGATCCAGTACCCCTTCCAAAAGGCAGTGGGTGCTGTCACCCTTGAACTACCAGTAGGCATCTCCCCCATTTCCACCCAAGTTTCAGCTTTGCTGTGATAGGCCAGCATTTTGTCTGAAAATCCCGGATGAGTAGAAGGATCTGCAAACCTCAGGGTTTCCTCATCCAATCCCCCGGGAATCAAAATATGGGAATTACCCAAGCTGAAGGCCGGGGAGGGGGCTGCTGCCACCCCTCTCGGTAAATTCTCGAGCTGTTCCCATTTTCCTTGAAGGGAAGATTCCACCGGAGAATACCGATAAGCGTCTATTAGCAATTGCCTTTCCAACCCTCCGTCCTCGTTTTTCAGCAAATGGAAACCGCTGAAAAGATAAAATTTACCGTTGTGGGCGGCCGCTACGGCCTGAATCCGTGAAGTACCCGGAAAAGCCGGACCCTCCACCCATTTCATCTCTGATTGAGGTTGGTTCAAATCCAGCATATAAAAGGAATCCTCACCTATCCCCTCCGGGTTTACCTGTCCCCCTTGAATATAGACCACTCCGTCCACGACCGCTCCAGCCATGTTGGCCAAGGCCACTGGCAGGGAAGGATAATTAGGATCAATGCTAATTTCACCATCCTGGAAAGATAAACTGTAAACCTTATCGTAATGCCCTGTTGCATCATTCCCTCCAATCACCCAAATTTTCTCATTAAAGGATACAGAAACGCCATAGGCCAGCGGATATGGAAGTTTTTGCTTTGCGATTTGCCAATCTTTACCCTTGTTCTCTAAAAAATAGATGTGGTCATACCAGATTTTCTCTCCCCCCTCCCATGGTTTTCTGTCAGGAAAATTAGCTCCTCCAGCTACCACCAAAACCTCATTGCTTACCCCGGCAAACATACCGGCAAAACCTTCTTTATCGGGAATGGATGGCAGTTCTTCCCATTGTATTTCTTTGGCTGCCAAACTATTTACCAACAAACTGATAAGAAGGAAGGTGATTTTCAAAAAGGGTTTGATTGGAATCATCAGAATTAATTTGAAATTGAGGTTAAATCTAAGGGTAGAGCAACTTCTTTACCGGATGCTGAAGAGGATAAAGCTGCAAATAAAACCTCCATCACATACAAACCATGTTTCCCGGACACCCTTGGTTCTTGGTTCAATTCAATGGCACTGGCAAAATCCCTCCATTCGGATTCCAAAGCATGGTCCATCCAGTTTTCTACAAAAGAACCAGGCAATAATTCCCATTTTTGGTCTTTACCCAGATAAGCTCCCTGGGAAAAACTAATTTTAAGCATCCCATTGGATCCATATAATTCTGCATCCACTTGGTTTACCCCATTTTTGAATCCTGAAAAATGCAAGGAGGCCTGCTGCCCATTCCTGAATTTCAGGATGATGATGCCTCCATCATCTACTTCATCCCGGTGAAAACTATTGGAAATCATGGCATACACGCGCTGCACTCTGGAAGGGATCAATGCACAAAGCAAATCCAGCTGATGGACGGCTACGGACAAGAGGTATCCTCCACCGGTATTTTTCTTCAAATGCCAATCCTGCCGTTCTGCATGTTTCCAAAAGGAGACCGATGTAGCCCTGGCCATATGAATATCTCCCAGATTGCCCGATTCCAAATATTTTCTGGCGGCCACAAATGCAGGGGTAAACTGCCCGACCTGCCCGAGCATTAACTTCACTTTGTTTTTTTCACTGGCTTCGTAAATGGCCTGGCAATCCTCCCATGTGGAAGCCATAGGTTTTTCCATCAATACATGTTTTCCTGAAGCGGCGGCTTCAATGGCCATTCCCGCATGGAGATGATGGGGTGTGGCAATCAATACCGCATCGATGGCAGGATTTTCCAGAAGTTTCTTATAGTCCGTATATCCCTCCAGTCCATAGGTTTTATTGAGTTGGTCCAACGCAAGGGGATCTCTCCTGCAAATCGCTTTAAGGTGAAGGTTAGGTAACTTTCTAATGGCATCAATATGTTTGATGCTAAAATTTCCCGCGCCAATAATTCCTATTGATATCATATCAGAACGTTTTTTCCCATTTATAAAAGCGGGTAACCTTCTATACCCACCTTAATTTTTGCCAACCTTCCGGGACCAGGCTCCCCTATTCCCCCAGTTATCCAAATTTCATCTCCGACAAAACATACATTACTGGTTAGGGGGATACCTGAATCATAGGTTGCCAGCAGTTCCCCGGTCACAGAAAGTACCTGTACGGCCTGCATCCCATAGTGGGCCACCCAAAGTCTGCCCTTCATGTCCAAAGCCAGCCCATCAGGAAGGTTGCCGGTTTCCGTGTTGTTTTTATTGAAAGGCAATGAGGCAAAAACGGTCAAATAATCCGTATCATTAAGATGGACATTTAAATCCACTTTTAAAATCCTGTTTTTATAACTTTCGGCTACCCATAAAATATTTTTTTCTTTTTGGAAAACGATGCCATTTGCGAAGTCTACTCCCTTGGCCACGGTACATGCTGATCCGTCCCAACCGACAAAATACACCATTCCTTCCTTCCTGACAGAATCTGTAAAGTAAAACCCCCTGTCCGGATCAATGACTATATCATTGGGACAACGTACCTGATGTCCTTCAATGGTGTCCGGAGACACGCTTCCCAATAGTTTCCCCTTGGCATTGTATTTCAAAACACAGGCAGAAAAACTGTCACAAACCAAATGATCCCCATTGGGCATAATGGCCTGCCCATTGGGTCTTTCTCCTTTCCCCCATGGCAAAGAACGCCCGCCCCGAAATTTTCGAATCCCCTGACCTGCCAAATCGGTAAAATAAAAGGAACCCTTATGATCAACAGCCGGACCTTCCGTATAATGTTCCAATTCCAGCAACAGCTCTGGAAGGGTCGTTTTTGGGTCGGGAAGTACGTTTTTTTCTGGGTTTGGCATCATTTAATTTAGGCTAAATCATCTAATGGATATAACGGTTTTCTCCTGTTCCAGTAAGGCAAATTAACCATATCCGCACGGGTAACCCCTGGGGTATTTGCCCGGATGATACTTTTACAAACAGACTGGTAGGCAGCCAATGGAGCATGCACCCCCTTGGCAACAATGATGTCAAAATGAGCCGGATCAATATTGAAGTGCAATAATTGTTGAAGGCTGAAAGGCACTGTTCTCAAAGAAGTAAGCATCAGGGTATTACCCGATTTGGTTTTTACAATGGCTGTTTCTCCCATATTGTAATTGACCTGCCCTCCATGCCTGGGCTCTTTTTCGGAAAATTTACCTTGCACCAAGGAAATCAATTTCACGGAAATATCAATAGGTTTTCCATGCAGGTGATCGGTCTTTCCACCTATACTTAAAGTAAGAAAAACATCTTTACCCAATCTTTCTTTGACAGTCTTTACCGCTTCTGGATCATATATACAAATAAAACTTCTTTGCCCTGCCAGGGATTCCAACAACTCCAATAAGAAAGTACTGTCGCCTGGCGAGCCTCCCCCAACGTTATCCCCCATATCCAATAAAAGCAGGGGTTTCTGCGCTTTGCGGATTTCATCCGGCAATTGGCCGAGTCCGATTTTGTCGCCTGAAAATTTCAAATGGTTTTTAAAAATATAATCATTCAGTTCATTTACTGCATTTCGGGCCAAAGGCTCATCCCCATCTGCCACCACTATAAAGCTGGTACCCATTTCCGGAACATCGGCATAAGGAAAACCCAGAACGACGCTTGTCGAAAGGATTTTAGATCTTCCCCCTATTTTTGAAGACAATTGATACAGTTCTTTACATGGACTGGAACCGGTATGCTGCATCTCGATGCTAATGGCTACCTTACTTTGAATCGCCTGCATGGTAGGCCGGATTTTCCCGCTTAAAGTGTCTATCATAAGTCTTCCGGCCTCCATTCCCACCTGCCTTTGATCCACATGCGGATTGGTCTTATAAGCAATCAAGGCATCAACAGCCTCCACCATGGCATCACTTAGGTTGCAATGTGGGTCAATGGTACCGATAATGGTAAGGTGGGGTCCAAGCATTTCTCTGACCATTTTTAGCCAATGACCATCAAAATCCATAATAGAGGCACTGACAGCTGCACCATGTGGTACCACCATTAATCCATCCAGAGGCAATGCTCCGGTTAAAGTATTTTTTACTTCCATCAACAAGCGTTCAGCTGTTTCGCCTGAGATAGTACCCCCAGGGGTGGCTTCTGCGTAAAACAGCGGAACGATCTCCAAATCCGCTTCTTTTCCCAGCGCCTCTACCATTCCGCCGATCTCATGATAGGCATCCCGGTATTCTTCAATAATTGAATGTCCGTAAAGCAGATGGCCATTGCTGAAGTCCTCCCAATCAGTGGATTTTTCCAAAAAAGTATTGGACTCATGGTAAATACCCAAAATGCCGATACGTTTTGGATATTTATTCTGCATAAGCGATCAGATCAACTTCAAATTTCAACAATGTTCCCAAACATCCGATCAAGGTGGTCCTGGCAGGATAGGGGGATTGAAAATATTCTTTATAGATTTGGTTGAATTGGCCCAGATCCTCCTGACGGGCTACATAATTCCTGACCTGCACCACATGGCTGAAATCCAGACCTGCTGCAGCCAGAATTTTCCTGGCATTTTCAAAAGACCTTCTTACTTCTCCTTCAAAGTCATCCACCACAATTTTCCCGTTTTCATCTACAGAAGCCTGCCCCGATACAAAAACCAGGTTATTTACTTTTAAAGCAGGAGAAAACGGCAGGGTACTCTGGGGAACTCCTTCCCCGGAAATTACTTCTTTCTTCATGATTTTTTTAAGATAAGGCTTTCACTAAGACCATTAAAAGATTGATTCATAATACACCATATTTTTTATAAGCATCCGTCGCTTTCAATCCCTTTTTAATTTCATCCCTGGTGATGTTTTCTGCATTTACTTTTAGCATGGCCTTTTCAATGGCAGTTACCTCCACTTCCTGCGGAATAACCACTACCCCATCTTCATCGCAGAACACCAAATCTCCAGGGCAAAAGAGAACTCCACCTATTTCAACAGGAATATCGATATCAATTACCCTCTGCCGGTTTTGGCTGTCATAAACCCGTTTTCCTTTTGCAAAAACTGTAAAACCCATATCCCTGATTTTGGCAATATCACGGATGCTCCCATCCACCAATGCACCGATACAACCACTGTTACTCGCAGCAGTGGATAATAATTCTCCCCAAATGCCAGACCGGTTAGATCCTGCTGCGCCTGCTATGAAAATTTCACCTGGCTTGCAGGCGTCAACGGCCTTAAGTTCCAATTCATAGGGGTTAAGATCCTCATGGTACATTTCAGACCAAAGGGTGGTTTTACACCTTCCCAACAGTTTAGGCTTTCCCGTATGAATAGAAAAGGTAATGTCCGGTGATTGGGCGGTAAACCCCAGACCATCCAAGGCATCCGAGATCACAGCCACATACAGCTTTTCTTCCATCTCCTGTATGGAATAGTTTGTTTTTTTCATTTGGAAAGGTGGGATTCTTTAATCTTGGAAGCATCAATAATTAATTTGACCAAAGCTTGGACTTTTTCTTCTTTCCAGGGCTTATTGGTATTGCCCACCGGGGGGATGGCAGGACCGATTTCAACGGCATACCTGAATTGTATGGCCTGTCTGAGGAATGTCCAAATATTGGGCAATACCTCTGCAATCATTTCCTGAAAAACCAGCATAAAATCTGTAGCCAGCTTTACATTTCCTTGTAAAAAGGAATTGCGAACAAACTGGCATTCTGGACCAAACAAATTATAAAAGGAACCGATAGCACCAGAAGTACCACAAAGTGCCGCATGGCACATCAACTCGTCTGCCCCACTAAAAAGGGTTAGCTTTCCCCTTGAACTATAAGAAATGGTACTGATTTCCAACAGGTTATTGGTGGTCAACTTCATCCCAGCCATATTGGGGATTTGGAGCAGTTTATTGACAAAGCCTACCAGGCCATCAGAAAAGCCACTGGATCCGAGCTGGTAGGGGAAAAAAGGTAAATCAGTGGATTTTGCAATTTCCTCATAATGCTTTAGCGCCATGGCAGAGCTGCCATCAGAAGAACTGTAATATACAGGAGCAACGGAAGAAATACCATCTACTTTACAGCTTGCCGCATGCTTTGCCAGGCTTACCGATTCCTTGGTAGTCATGGAACCTACCTGTACGATGATCGGAATCCTTCCGCTGTTGACGGCTGTCGACACTTCTGTGACCCTTTTTCTATCGGCTTCTCCCAATAAAAAACCCTGGCCAGTGGACCCAAGCAAATAAAGCCCGTCCATCCCCTGTGAAATAAGGACATCCAACCATTTTTCCAACTGACCAATATCCGGCCGTCCATCTTCATTCAATGGGGTTAACATCGCAGGCCATACCCCCTTTAGTTTATCATTCATGTTGATTTATTATTATTTCGATTTCAATCATTCCACTCCAAAATAATTTTCAATACTTTTTTCATCCTCTAGATATTGTACGGGATTCATTTTAATTAAATTTTCTAGAGAAGGTGGATCTTTGAACCCATTTCCGGTAACGATACATACTGCCTTTTCCCCTAAATTCAATTCACCTAACCGGACAGCTTTCAACCAACCGGCCAGAGAAACGGCACCGGCAGGTTCAGCGAATATTCCCTCTTTCTCCGCCAATAAGCGTTGACAGTCAAAAACTTCTTCATCCGTCACCAGATAGCCGTTTCCCTTCGTATCTCTACAGGCCTTTAATGTGTCATTCCCATCGATTACATTGGCCACCTGCAACCCACTAATTTTGGTAAATGCATCTTTTACGGGCTGAGCATGATCCAGGCCTGTTCTTAAATTGCCGGCAATGGTATTATTGCCTTCAGGTTGAACACAATGGATCCTGGGAACTTCAAAACCAGGATTTCTTTGCTTCCATACCTGAAAGCCTCTGGCCACTGCCAGGGCCAGCCCCCCTCCTCCTGCGGGAACGAATAAATTTTCTACTTCGGGCATGTCCTCGGCTATTTCAAAACTGATGGACTGTACTCCTTTCATCCCTATCGGGCAATATTTAAATGCACTTACCTGAATCCGGGTATGGTTTTGTATGGCCAAATCAGCAAGTTTGTCAAATACCTTTTCACTGATTTCACTGCTAATGCCAAACCCTTTTATCATGAATAACTTTGCCCCATATGCTCTCATCTGCTTTAACTTTCCCTCGGGAGCGCCCTCCACAATTGCAATTTTACATGGCAGACCCGCAGCAGCAGAATAGGCAGCAAGCGCTGCCCCAGTATTTCCGCTGGATGTGGCCAAACAGATTGTACTTTTTTTGTCCAAAATTTCGGCAATGGCAAAAGCCGCAAAACGATCTTTATATGACCCGGAAGGATTCGCGGTTTCCAGTTTGAAATACAAATTGTCCATGCCCATTTCCGGCCCGATATTTTTAGATGGGATCAATGGTGTCTCTCCTTCCCCCAAACTAAATGGAGGGAGGTCAACCGGCAATTCCATTAAATTTCTGTACTTCCAGATTCCTTTCAAAACTCTTTGGGAAATTGTGAATGTTTATTTTGATAACTGCTAAAATTATGTGTAAATCCACCGTCAATCACCAAGGAGGTTCCCGTTACAAAAGAGGCTTCCTCGGATGATAGCCAGAAAACCCCGTTGGCAATTTCCTGAGGGGTGGCGCTTCTTTGCAGAGGGGTCAGATTTTCCATGTCCCTTACCAGGTCCTCACTGATGTTTTTGCCTTCACTGTCGGTAAAATCCTGACTCATATTGGTATGGACATTGCCGGGACAAATGGCAATTACCCTGATTCCGGAAGGACCATACAAGGCTGCCATTTCATAGGTTATACTGAGCAATGCCCCCTTAGATGCAACATAGGCGGGACTTGTCCCTCCGGCTCTATTGGCCATGATGCTGCTGACATGGATGATCACACCACTGGATCCATTTTTTTCCATAATTTCAGCCACCAGCTTACTTAAAAAAACCGGTGCAGTCAGGCAGACCCTTAAGGTTTTCTCCCAATTTTCGAGGGAGATGGTCCTCAGGGTTTCCAGCGTTCTCCATGCTGCATTATTGACCAAAACATCAATCCTGCCCCATTTGCCAAGCGTATCTTCCACCACTTGCTTAAGAAAGTCTTCGTTGGCCAAGTCTCCATGAAGAACGAGACAGTTATTACCTTTTTTTATTAAGGCTGCCGTTTCATCCAATTCCTCTTTTTGATCTGCTACCAAAGCAATAAAATCTCCATTTTCAGCATATTTTTGTGCCATTGCTTTCCCAATTCCTCGGGAAGCGCCAGTTATGATGATAACCCTTGACCGATAGCTATCCGATTTCTTCATGTTAAATTTTATTTCCGCTCGATAAAATCCCGGCCAGGGCATCCCCTTTTTTTGCCATGGGCACTGCCCTGATCAAAAATACCCTTCCATCCTGCTTGGCATGGATCTTTATTTTTCTCTCTCCACTATAACCACAAACATGTCCCAAAACTTCATTTTGCCTGACCTCCTGTCCCAATTCAACCTCCGCCACAAAAATTCCTTCCTCTGGGGCTGGATACATCTCCTGTAAATGTCCACTTCCCGGTTGGCTGTCTTCTATTCTAAGCTCCACCCTCCTGGTCCACTTTTCGAAAGGTAGCATTCCAAAATACCCCAATACATTTTTGCAACCTTCAACTAAATCCCCAATTCCTTCAGGATAATATCCCCCTCCCCTGTATTCCGTATAGATGGCGGGAACATTTTCATCTCTGGCCACAGATAAAGTTCTTCCTTCCAATTCCGGACTTGTACCCCAAACGATGGGTAAATTAAAGGCTTCAGCCATGGCTCTCTGGCTTTCCAGCACTGCTGAAGAGGGATGCAACATATATCCGGATAATGGTGAGATGTTAAATAAATTTCCTCCAGTATGCATATCAATCATAAAATCTGCCTTCCTGATCAAATCGCTGATTTCATGGGCTACCCTTTCGGTGATGCTTCCGGAACTGTTTCCGGGACAGGTTCTGGCAAGGTCAAGCCCATCCTCCCCCACCCTTGAGGCGGCCAAATAAGCACCTTTGTTTACTATTGGTGCCAAAGTCAGGGAGCCACTTATCAATTTATTGCCCAGTCCCTTTATTAGTTGCATCACCGCCATAATAGGTTCATATTCATCACCGTGAATACCGGCAATGATAAGGCCGGCGGGGCCTGTTTTTGGTCCTAGAATGGTAGTAATGGGAAATAATTCCGACATATTTTCCTCTTAAATTTATTTCATTATATGGATGATTTCTTGGCCCATTTCCTCCGCCATTAATTGATGGCCTACATCATTGGGATGAACGCCATCCAATAATAAATCATCAATAGGATTACCTGTATTTTTCTGAAAATCCATAAATAATTTAAAATTATCTACCAGCCCGGTTTGGTAGGTTTTGGAAAGTGTCCTAACCGTATTTACATACAGCCTTAACCTTTCATTTTGATAGCCAGGAAATTTTTTTCCCAAAGTATTGGGAGCTAGAAGAATAACCTTAATCTGATTTTCCTGAAGCGTTTTTATCATGAAAGTAAGATTATTTTCATAATCTTTTACCGGAATCCGGGATGGGCCCTTGGGATCCGAACCATCGATATGGGCATCATTTGTTCCAAACCCTATGATCACCAAATCAGGATGATGTGCCAGGACATCGGAATCAAACCTGTCCAGCCCATGCTGGATCTTGAACAGGGAATGGTCATTGATACTACCGGTATGACTACCCGGAACCCCGGCATTGATGACCTCTGCCATTACTCCCTTTTTAGCCAATATTTGTGGCAACCTTTGAGCATACACCTGGTGAATGGTATTCCTTGTTGCTGTTATGGAATTGCCAAAAGCCACCACTTTCAGTTTTTTATCCTGCCATAGTCTTTTTTCGGTTATTATGGGCATTCCGAATTGGGCATTGAAATAATTCTCCATTGCCATCAGCGGTATGAACTTCAGAAAAAATAATATAACTATTAGATGCATTATTTCATAAATATAGTTGCTTACTGACCAAAGTTCAGGACCCCCTGGCCCGTACAGAAGTTTTTAGTCTCCATAAACCCAAGCCAGGTCTAACAAGGTTAATTTAGTGATGGACAGACCCGTACCCTTTGGCCTGTTGCCTGCACAATAGCCAAGCAACACCTGATCATCATTGACAAAATGAATAGCTGTATAACAATACCAGCCATCAGGATCATTTTCCAAAACCTTTTCATTCTCCCAGGTTTTGCCGTCATCTTTGGAGATGGCTATATTCAATGGTGTCCTCTTTCCCTTGTACAATCCCTCTTTCACTCCATTATTATTCCATACCATCATCAGATCCCCCGTAGAAGGGATCCTACTAATAGTGGCCGGGGAAAGTGGGGATGGAATAGGGGTGGGTTTTGCAGGGGTCCATTTTTCTCCAGCGTTTTTGGAATAGGCAGCAAACTGGACCCCTTCATCGGTTCGGATGATCATCATTAACTTCCCGTTTTTTAAGCTTACCAGGCCAGGTTCCTGTAAGGTGGCTTTTTTTGGATTCCTTACCTCCTTCCCCGCCTGCCAATTCAACCCGTTATCATCGGAAAAATAGGTGAACAAGCGGCCTTTATCGTTGAACTCTTCCCCTTCCAAAGTCTCGTGCAATGCAACAGGCATTATCAGCCTGCCGTTTTCGAGCTGTAATACCCTATTGTTATTGAGAACAAAATATCCTTTCCTATCTGTAATACAGGGCATGGGATCTGACCAGGTTTCCCCTTCATCCTTAGAAATCCGCATTAATGGAATACAATCATGTATACTGTTTTTCCGGGCGTAAAACAGGGCAATATTTCCATTCTGGAGCCTTAATAAGGAAACCGACATGATATTCATTCCCCCATCATTGGAGACTACGGTCATACCTTCACCTGTCCATGTATGGCCATCATCATCCGAATACCTTGCTGCCAGAAAAGCAGAACCAAAATCACTTGCTGATTGGCCTGTAAAGTGGGTATATATAAATAGGATCCTGCCATCTTTTAAGCGGATAAAATCCCCTTCACTGTTTCTGGGATTGTTTTCCCCTGGATTCAACTGCAAAACAGTTTTCATTTGTTGTGCCTTTAGGTTAGTTGAAAAATCAAATAATAAGAAAAGTAAAATCAATCCCTTAGCAAACCTTATACCGAATATATTTCCATTCATCCTGTTTTTTTATCATCTTGAATAATCCCCACCTTAATTCTCCTTCCAAACATATTCCCCAAAATAATCCGGATAATCCCAATTAAAATCAGAGATTTTCTGGTTGCCATGGTTGGGATAACTTTTATTGACTCTGGCAATTTCTGGTTTTAAACTATCCAAATACTCCCACACCACGCGGGTCTTCGGTTTTCAACTGCCAATTGCCCAATACTTCTTTCATTCATACAACCAATCCATGTCCACTTTACTGACATTGGTAACAGAAAGCCCGGTTCCAGCAGGTCGGTTCCCTGCACAATACCCCAATAAGACATCCTCTCCAACAAAGTCCATGGCAATATAACAATACCAACCGTCAGGGTCATCTTCCAAGGTTTTGGTCATTTCCCAGGTTTTTCCCTCATCCTTTGATATGGCAGCATTTAAAGGGGTTCTGAGCTTGGATATTTCAGGATCATCGGATAAATTATTGTTCCAAACGGCCAAAAGGTCCCCGGTACTCGGGATTCTTTCAATGGTGGCAGGTGATACTGGAGACACTAATGTACTTTTTTCAACCTCAGACCAGGTTTTCCCCCTATCCTTGGAATAGGAATAGCATTGTACGCCCGCATTGGACCGGATGAACATTAAAATGGATCCATCTTCCAATTCCACCAAACCGGGCTCCTGAAGAACAATACCCTCCGGATTGGGCACTTCTTCACTGCTTTGCCAATTTTGTCCATTATCATCCGAGTAATAGGAGAAAATATCCCCTTTACCGCTCCATTCCATGCCCGGACCAGCATGTCTGGCCACAGAAAGCATTAACCTGCCGTCCTCCAGTTGAATGACCCTGTCATTGTTCAACACAAAATATCCTTCCTTATCCGTAATACAGGGTATGGCCTCCGACCAGGTTTTTGCCTCATCTTGGGAAACCCGCATCATGGGGATACAATCATCCGTATCATTTTTTCTTAAATAGAACATGGCAATTTCCCCATTTTGTAAGCGAAGAAGGGAAACAGACATGACGTTCATTCCGCCTTCGTTAGGAAGGATCTCAACATCTTTTTCTGTCCAGCTTTCTCCCTGATCCGAAGAATACCTTCCAGCCAAATAGGCGGTAGCATGATCACTGGATGATTCCCCATAATAATGAGAATAAACAAAAAGAATCCTTCCGTCATTCAGAGTGATGAAATCTCCTTCACTGTTCCTGGGATTGTTTTCCCCGGGATCAAGGATAAGGTTTCGGCTGATGCCCTCTTCCTTTTCGGAAGTCTCGGCCTCCTTTACGATATTTTTATTCCCACAGGAATTCAATAAAATACTTACCAGCACCAGAATCATTCCTGTGCCCAATCTGTTTGTCTTTTTCATGCGCTTGTCTACTGTTTATAAAATTCATTTAAAGGCACTTTTCTAATGAGTAAAGGGATCTTTTCCTTTAGACTCAATCTTTCTGCGGCCATATAACCCAAGAGAACCTGATCTTCTACAAATTCAATTGCTGTATAACAGAAAAAACCATCCGGATCATTTTCCAGTATTTTAAAATGGTCCCAGGTTCTTCCCTCATCCTTAGAAATAGCAGCGGTGAGTGGTGTCCTGTTTGATGCCGTTTTTTTATCTGAACCATCATTATTATTCCAAATCAGCAATAAATCATTGGTGGAAGGGATCCTTTTTAGGGAGGCCGGAGATCTCGGTGAAGCGATATTGGAAGGCTCCACCTTCTTCCAGGAAAGCCCCTGGTCTTTGGATTCACTCAAATACTGAACCCCGGTATCTGTTCTCAGCCACATTTTTACCAACCCATTTTTCAATAGAACTACCCCGGGTTCCTGTAAAACCACCCCCTCGGGATTGGGTACTTCTTCACTGCTCAACCAGGACTTTCCATTGTCATCTGAAAAATAACAGAAAATTTTACCCTTCATATTAAAATCCGAACCCTTGGTTTTGTGCTGTGATACGGGCACCAAAAGCCTTCCACTGTTCAGTTGGATGACCCTGTCATTGTTCAGAACAAAATAACCTTTCTTATCCTGGATTATTTTTACGGGAGCTGACCAGGTTTTTGCTTCATCTGTAGAAGTACGCATAAAAGGAATACAATCATCGACCGAATTTTTCCTGGCATAAAAGAGGGCAATAGTGCCGTCCTGTAAGCGAAGAAAAGAAACGGACATAACATTCATTCCACCTTCATTTTCAACGATGACTTCATCCTTTAGCGTCCATGTATTCCCTCCATCATTGGAATACCTCCCAGCCAAAAAGGCACTTTCATGATCACCTGATCCGCTTTCAAACTTGGAGTAGGCAAATAATATCTTACCATTCTTTAATTGAATAAAGCTTCCTTCACTGTTTCTTGGGTTTTCGCCCTCTTCTCCAATATGCAAAACTACCCCCGATGGATCCAGCAATTTCTGAGAATAAGAAGTTGGGCAAATTGCTAATAAAATTATGATCGATAGAAGGGATGAAAGCAAATTTCTCATAGGCCATTCATAATGTCTAAATGCAAAATATTTTATATTTTATTTACTGAAATCACTTTCGTTTAATTTTACCCTCAAACCACCCTGCATCGTAGTAATCCATAATTCTCCCGGATTATTTTCAAAGACATATGGATAAGAAATTCTTCTTAAGGGAGGATCCATTTTTTGACTGCGGTCTATTTTTACAATCACCTTTGGCTCAGACCAGGTCATACCGTCATCTTCAGAAAAGGCGATGGATAATTCGTCCCTGTGATTACTTGAAGCCACTTCTGACCATTGCTTGTCTCCTCCGCTGAGTGGATATTCCCGGGTGCCTTCGGGAAATCTTCTGTTCCATACCAATACCAATCTGCCACTTTGAAGTCTTTTAAGCATACCTGGAGCTGAACTTGCTTCAATGTTAGTTGGCCGGATATTTTCCCAGGTTTTACCATCGTCCAATGAGAATGCCTCCCAGAATGTCCCCCAGTTGGTTCGCATCAAAAGCCATAATTTTCCTTTTTTAAGTGCTTCAATTGTGGCTTCGGTGACTCCACTGTGATGGCCAATTCCGCCAAGGTCAATAATATTTGACCTTTCCCAGGTTTTCCCTTCATTCCCGGATTTATAGGTCAGTACCGTGTGATGACCGGGGTGGTGCCTCATCATCATGGAGGTGAATACCACATTTCCATTTTCAGTTTCGATCATGTCACGAATAGCGCCTGTCCATTCATTGTGGAGTTTTTGCACATCTTGCCAAGTTTTACCACCATCCAGACTTCTCACAGTGTAAGTAGGGAGTCTGGCGCCAGGTGAATCGGAAATATCCTCCTGCCAATTCCAATTTTCCCTTTCCTTTAAATTCATAAAGGCCAGGATGATTACCCCATTACTTGTCTTTAATATGGCCCGCTCATCTGAAATCAGAAATTTTTCAGGATGCTCAAAAACAGGCCACCTTTCCCAGGTTTTTCCATTGTCGCTACTTATGATACAATCAGTCCCATCTACTGTTAAGATATCTCCTTTGTCCAGCTTGACAAATGGCCCCATCATTAGCCCTTCGATTTCATCCACGTCCTGATGAACCAACGCTCCTATTGAGATAGATTTGCCATTATCAGCGTTTAAAAAGGTCTGTTGGGCTTCTACCGGAAGGCAAATAATTGCCATAATCACCGTTATGGATAGAAATATTTGGGTTATGGACATATTTACCTACTATTTCGATTGTACCGCAATTTTTTTATTGTTCATAACCTGGATTTTGGGTTATTTTGGAGTTGAGACTAATGGTTTCCAATGATATGGGCCATAGCAGCAAGTGGTTTTGTCCAGCCTTGCCCTGCAGGGAAGGAACCATATCAAAAGCTTCGTTAAAGCGGATAAGGTCCCACCATCTTTTCCCTTCAAAAGCCAATTCAAACAATCTTTCCTGTAAAATGGCCTCGTCGTTTTCAGATTGGGAACCACTGGTAAATTCGTACATTGGAAAATCATCTCCATAAGCTCTGTTTCTGACCATATTTATTTCAGTGGAAGGGTCCTGACCAAGGGCATTTTTGGCTTCAGCTATAAGGAGTAGTAATTCAGCATACCTGTAAATTACAATATCATCCAGAAACCTTCTGGTGCCTCCTTCAGAATAGCCATTGCCTTTTAGCACAATAGAGGTGATAAAGGTATTTTCCTCCTCATTAGAATATATTTCAAGAAAACTACCTGACTTCCTGCTATCTTCCTCACTAAACTGATTTCTCAGGGTAGCAGACGGTGCCCACCAATTGAATCCTCCCGGGGTTCCTATCGTTTCGACCGTCTGCTGATAATAGGTATCCCTAATATCCAATGCATTGATATACATATCTGAGTACATGTTATTAGCAGCTTCAAAATCGCTGAAATGTACTGCAAAGATGATTTCCTGATTTCCTTTATTGTCAAAATCAAATACTCTGGAGAAATCATCCAAAAGACTCAGGTTCGCTGATTTTGCTTCATTTAAAGCACTTAAAGCCGTGGTAAAATCTGCTTCTCCTCCTCCCATTGTTTTACCAGTCCATAAATAAACATCCCCTTTAAGGGTATTGGCTGCAGGCCTGGACCACATAGCCCGGCCTGCGGGAAATTCATTATTTGGAAACATGTTGATGGCTTCATCCAGATCACTTTTAATCAAGTCAAAAACAGCAGATACCGCTACTCTTTCCTGAAAGGTGGTCTGCGCATCATAGCCTTCTACAGGCTCGGTTACCAAAGGTACATCCCCCCATGTTTTTGCCAGTACGAAATAAATAAATGCTCTCATGGAATAAGCCTGTGCCAACAACTCATTTTTCTTGTCTTCACTAGGAAAAGAAATATCCGGAACATTTTTTATCACCAGATTGGCATAATTGATCACCCGGTAGGCCTGCAGCCAATCAAGGTCAGCATTGCTCTCATTCATGTCATTTTCAAAATATTTCTGTCTGAAATCTGCATTTTGAATCCCATGTCCCATTACTTCACTTCTGGCCTCTCCCATATAATACAAAGACCTGGATGCCAGGTTTCTAAACTGGTTGTACATTCCTATTATTCCACCAGTTGCATCCTGTTCAGATTGCCAAAAGGAATTGGCACCAATTGAACTTATAGGCGCTAATTCCAAAGGTTCTGTGCAAGAATAATTTAGCAGGAAAACCACCATTCCAAAAAGGTAAATCTTTTTATTAACTAATTTTTTCATGACATTTTCTTTTTGATCAGGACTTAATTAAAGCGAAAGGTTGATACCTAACATGATGTTTCGTGGTACAGGAAAACGTCCCCTGTTAAGCCCTCCATCTTCCGGTGAAAGACCACTAAAATTGGTGAAATAGTACAGGTTGTTACCTGTAAGGTTTACCCTGATCCCTTCTATACCAATCCTCCTGTACCAATCTGCCATATAATTAAAGCTCAAAGTAAGCTCTCGTAAGGCCAGGTAATCTCCCTTTTCATAATTTAGAGAACTGCCTCCACCATTATTAAGGTTTCTCGGATCCCCTCTCCAATAATTGCTTTGGGCTACCTGGTCTGCCCAGTAGAATCTGGGAACATCTGTCACATCCCCCTGATTTTCCCAGGACCTTAAGATGTTTGAACTCATATTGGTATTTCCAACAAACTGACCATCCAGGTTTGCCCTTACATAATTATAAATGGTATGCCCTGTTGTATAGTCCATTCTTAGGTAAAGATTGATCCCTTTATAATTCACATTATTGGTAAATCCACCGGTCCATTTCGGGAAAATATTGCCCATATATACCCTGTCCCTGGTGTCAATCACACCATTGTCATCTACATCCAGCCAATCAACATCTCCACCAAGTCGGGTTCGGTCAGGTCCGGCCATGATCATATCCTGTGGTGCTTCAGCAGCTGCCTGGTCTGTAGGAAAAACGGATTGGTATTGGTAACCATACATTTCCCCGATTTGCCCACCTTCCTGTAATCCACCTTTCCAGACATAATCTCCTACTGCCTGGTCATATAGTAACAACCCGCCAATCCTGTTGTTCTCATTATCATTCTCAGGCAATTCCAATATTTTATTCTTCACAAAAGAAGTATTGAATCCAATATTCCACATCCAGTCTTTTGTTTCAAGAAGATTTAAATTGACCTCAAGCTCTACTCCGCTGTTTTCCAAACTACCCAGATTAGTCAAAATACTGGTAAATCCCGTCAACTTCGGCATTGCCAGCGTGGTAATAAGATTGGAAGTCACTCGCTGGTAATAATCGAACAGTAAAGTGACCTTATTATCGAACAGACCTGCGTCAAAGCCGATGTCAAATGTTCTGGATTCTTCCCATTTAAGGTTGGGGTTGGCAATAGTGGTGTACTCAACCGCAGCGTTTCCCTGATATATGGACCCAACGCTGTAAGCTCCCTGGGACTGAAAATCCCCCAAATTTCCCAGGTTACCGTTCAGCCCATAACTTGCCCGCAACTTAAACCGATCAATACCTGCCGGTTGGTTCCAAAAAGTTTCGTTATGAAGGTTCCAACCCGCGGAAATACCCGGAAAAAAGCCCCACTTATAGGCGGAACCCAAATTTGAAGCGCCATCATACCTGGCACTTACCGAAACCAGGTATTTATTGTTAAAGTCATAGTTTGCCCTGCCAAAATACCCCAGAATCAATTGCTTCCCTTTGCTACTCGAAACCTGAACAGGTTCGCCGGAAGCGTTTAAGGTAGGAATAAGGTCTGTTGCTGCTCCTCTACCTTGTGCATAAAGACTATAGTTGTCTCTTTGGTACAATGAATACCCTAGGGTAGCATTAAGGTTATGCAATTCACTGAAACTCTTTTCGTAATTAAAGACTGCATCTACCTGTATTTGTTCCCAGTTTTCCTGACTGCCGGTCGCATTCCTGTCTTCTACCAGTTGGGTAGGTGAATTTAGGTAAGACATTAAAAATGTGTTGGCCGTGTTTGTTCTTGAAAACAGAGAAGCAGATGGCTCAAAACTCAGGCCTGGTGCAAGTTCCCAGTTAGCACCACCGCTTAGTGTCAAGATGCTTAAAGTATTGTCGTTTTTACTTCGGCTCAGATGGTAGGCAGGGTTTCCCAAAGAACGATTGACCCCCGGAGACAGCGTTCCATCTTCAAAAGTATATTTGGCAGTAGGAGGCGTAGCGATTGATCTTTCAAATAAATTGTTTTCACTATACACCAAATTATCTGATGATCTGGTGAAATTTAACCCTCCAAATACGAAGAGTTTATCATTTACTTTCAACCTGCCATTCATATTGGCTGTAAATCTTTTATAATTGGTGGTAATTGCTGTTCCATCCATATCAGCATAACCTACACCAATATTAAAGGTCGCTTTTTCAGATCCACCGGATAAATTCAGGTAATGGTCATGCGTCACTGCTGTTCTGAACAAAACATCCTGCCAATCCACATCGTCAAAAATGATGGTTTTAGAGGGATCCAGTGGGTCAGGCATGCTCTCCCAACCCTCGTTAAGCTTGTATTCATTTTCAGCTGTCAGATACTGAGTTGTATATGCGGTATTGTTGGTAAGGTCATTTCCTATGCCAAACCCGAAAGAACCATCAAGCATCGGAAGCCTCCCAGGTGATTTTATACCGGTGGCCGCTACACCTAATCTTCCATAATAGATATAATCTCTTGCAGACAAAAGGTCGTATTTCTCTCTTAATTGGGAAGTACCAATAGTGTATCTGTAGGTCACCTTGGTAGTACCTGCCTTCCCGCTTTTGGTAGTTAAAATCACTACACCGTTGGAAGCCCGAGAACCATAAATGGCCGTGGAAGCAGCATCCTTCAATACCTGCATGGACTCAATATCCATAGGGTTTATACCCTCTATGTCATCTCTTATCACACCATCCACTACATATAGCGGCTGGGCACCATTGGGATTGTTAATAGATGTTCCGCCCCTGACAATTATTCTGGGAGCGGCACCCGGCTGACCGCTTAGGGTTTGTACCCTTACGCCCGAAACGGTACCCTGCAAAGCTGATGCTGCGTTACCTAATGGTACATTTTCGAGAACCTTGGTATCTAAAGTGCTGACCGCCGTGGTCAGCTTCTCTCTGGATTGCTCTCCATATCCCACTACAATGATTTCTTCCAAAGCCCCCACATCGGTGGAAAGTTGCATATTAATGGTAGTTTGATTGCCTACCCTTATTTCTTCTGTGGCAAATCCTATGGCCGAAAACCGCAATACAGGATCATCTCCCGGAACCGTCAAGGAGAAGTTGCCATCCAAGTCGGTCACCGCGCCGATGGTGGTGCCCACTACAAGGATATTGACTCCGGGAATAGAAGTATCATCTTCTTCTGAGGTCACTGTTCCATTTACATTCCGGGATTGCCCCCAGCTTTGTCCCAGTCCTATTAACATAACCAGGAAAGCGGTAGAAACCAATTGTCTCAAGAAACCAGTACAATTTTTCTGCATATTTGTATTATTTATATGGATAAATCATTCACTGAATATTTTATTCTATTATAAGTAAGGTATTTAAGTTAATTATTATATGTACTATTTATTCAAATATAAGCATTTATTAAATCCATCAAAATCACTTCAATTATTTTTTTTCAAATTCAATAGATCGTACCCAAGGCTGTAACCTTTCAGCAGTCTCCAGGCCAACCCTAAGGTAATTTAGGCCCATCTCAGGTTTCCTTCTCATTTTGATTGTGCCGACTGGTCTCTTATTTAACAACACTTCCAAATGATCATTGCCATGATTCCCCACACCCCATTTCAATTCGAATTTCAAATCTGAGTTTCCACTCAAATGATGCTCTATTTCGGACATATGGACTTCATAGCTGAAAACGGCATGACTGAATGCCATACTGTCAGCGGGAATGGAAAAATTGTCTGACAATGCAAAAGTCAAAGTTTCAAAATCAGGATTGGAGTACATTTCCACTTTTAGGGTTCCCTCGTCAGCCATGGGGAAATTCACCACCCATTCTCCGTTTGAATTCTTTTGAGGATAATGAATCCCATAAACCAAACTTTTATCCCCCTGAACCGGAAGGCCATGGACTTGATTTAATCGCCCCAAATTATCGAATCCAAAATTCTGAATTTTTGCCCCCAGCCAATCCGGGTCAATTTCATATATTCCTTTCCCCTCCCCTTGACCTGTCACAAGGATAATATGGCCGTTTTCCATTTCTTCGGCTGATGGATAGGCCGTACCCCTATCCCCTTGATTGATCTCAAGGTCAGGTGATCGGGCCACTTCCCTAAAACCTTCCCAGGTCAGGCCATCATCTGTACTAATAGCGGCATGCAAAACTTCCCTTCCCCCCATTGCATAAGAACGGGGGTTATCCCATCGCTGACAACTGTTCCAAAAAATTACCATCCTCCCATCATTTAAGCGAAGTAAACAGGCTGGCGAGTCAGAGGAAATAAAATCCGTTGATTCAGGATCCGTCCATGTCTCCCCCTGGTCCCAGGAAATGGATTGAAATAACCTGCCATGGGTGGTTCGTATCAGCATCCAGACAGATCCATCTTCCCTTTCAATCATTTCCGGCTCTATGGCTCCGTACCTGGTTACTTTGTTATTGTCAATTTCGATTTCAAGCTCATTGGACGAAGAGGCCCAAGTCAATCCCCCATCATCAGAATACATGGTTTGGATGGAATTCCACCCAAAATCCCTTTCATTTCCAGGTGGTTTCGCTTCCCTTTCCGGCACCGCTTTTCCAAAGGACAGGAGCAGTCTTCCCGATTCGAGTTTTTTAAGCCCCCGGATGGCGCCTACATAACCGTCAAAAATTTTAAAAGGCGCGCCCCACTTATTGTCTACCCGCCGGTTTACCCAAAGGTCAAGGTGCCTCCCCTTATACCCCTGATCACCCTTTCCAAACAGATGAAAAACACAAACAAGATCCCCATTTTCAGATTTTACCACCTGTAAAGCATAATAGGCCTGCCCTGGTAACTGAAAAGCCTCTTCAGGCTCGCTCCATCCATTTTGGTTTTTTTTCAATACCATTACCTTGTCAGCATTCCCAGGCCGGTTGATATAAAAAATCTTCAGAGTTCCCCGGTCATCAATTACAACGGCCTCATTGGTGGGGGCCTCTCCGATCTTTTCAGGAAATGAAAAAAAACCCGTACCATAAGGTGGTAAAGAGGGGGAAAATAGGGGTTTTAAGATGTTTCGGTGTTCTGATACTAATCCCCCTTTATCAAATAATGCCCAAGAAATATTCCATTTCGGTGTCCAAAAAACCAACAGGCAAATTAATAGAGTCCCCGTTATCTGCATGAAATAGGCTATTAAAGGTTATGTATTATTTATAACAATTTGGAAAATAATTGCCTAAAACGCAAACATTAAAATACTTTTATTAAATCATTAATTTTCAATATTTCATTGGTTTGCAGCTATTACATTATGCTTTCTGATGGTTCTGAGGAATTTTAATGGCGCCTTAAAAAAAATTAATTTAATATTACTTATTATATTTGCCCTTATAAATAATTTTAAATAGCCGCTTGTGAAAGCATTAAACGTAAAACCTAAGCCGGTAATCGACCAATCCTTATCTTTGGTGGATAAGGTGGAGCTGAACCTTAGGGAATATTTTACCGAAGCCAATTTACAACCCGGGGATGCCATCCCAAAGGAGTCTGAACTCGCCACATCTATGGGCGTGAGCAGAACCGCCCTAAGAGAAGCTTTATCCAGACTTAGAACGCTTGGCTTGATAGAATCCAAAAGAAACCGGGGCATTATTTTAACACAGCCGGATATTTTGGGGAGTTTTGAACGGGTACTCAATCCCATGCTGCTGGATAGCGCTACCCTTCAGGACATTTTTGAATTACGCCTTGTACTGGAGATGGGGATTGCTGACTTGCTTTTTATCCGGAAAACCCGGGAAAGCATCAGGAAATTAGAATCCTTGGTGGAAAAGGAAGAAAATACCCAGGATAGATTTTTGAAAAACAGGTATGACGCAGAATTCCATTCCATGCTGTATGAAATTTCCGGCAACCAAACCATATTAAGGTTTCAAAAAATGTTACATCCTATATTTAACCTGGTACATAGCGGCCAAATCATCAGTAAAACAGAAGTGAAAAATGCCGTGATCCATAGAGATTTATTGAACGACCTAAAATTTGGTACACCCTCCACTTTCCGGGAAAAAATGAGTATACACCTGAAAGTGTATTTTGATAAAGTGGATGAATAATCCTACAGGAAAACAGACAAAATCTGTCTCCTGTAGGATTTTATAACCAAAATGAATTTATGCTTTCCAATCTTCGGCCCTTTGCCTGGATACGCCCAAACCATCTATTCCTAATTCTACCACATCCCCCTCTTTAAGGTATGTTGGCGGTTTGAGGCCCATGCCCACACCTGCCGGTGTACCTGTACTGATGATGTCTCCCGGAAGAAGGCTCATGTACTGACTGATATAGCTGACCAATTGGGGAACATTGAATACCAGGTCTGAGGTATAGCTATCCTGCATCATCTTATCGTTCACTTTTAGCCATAGCCGTAATTTGTGTGGATCTTTGATCTCATCCTTGCTGACCAGATAGGGGCCAAGAGGGGCGAATGAATCGCAGCTTTTCCCTTTTACCCACTGTCCTCCATGGTGCAACTGGAAATCCCTTTCACTGACATCATTGTGCAGGGTATAGCCAAAAACATGGTCCATGGCCTTATCTTCTGAAACATAGTTGGCTTTTTTTCCTATTACAATGGCCAACTCCACTTCCCAGTCTGTGGCTTTGGAATTTTTTGGGATGATAATGGGGTCAAATGGGCCAGATAAGGATGAGGTCGCTTTCATAAACAATACCGGTTGTTTCGGCACATCCATCCCGCTTTCTTTTGCATGCATGGAATAATTCAATCCCACACAAATAATTTTGGAAGGCTGAAAAACAGGTGCACCTAAGCGCTCATCTGCTGGAATCTCCGGACAGGATGACGCATTACTATCCAACCATTTCCGTAATTTTTCAGTATTCTGATCATTGCCTAAAAAATCGGCAGACCAATCTGAGCCAAAACCACTACAATCCAATCTTTTTCCATTTTCTATTTCTACTCCAGGTTTTTCCTCACCTGCTTTTCCAAATCTTATCAGTTTCATTTTTATCCTTCGGTTTATTTGATTACATTTTTAATTTGGTGAATCCACCATCTACCAGGTAGTCTCCCCCTGTCAGAAAAGAGGACTCATCGGATGCCAGGAAATAAGCCATGTTCGCCACTTCCTCTGGTTCGGCCATCCTCCCTATGGGTTGGGTGGCAGCCAGCTGGTCATACATTTCCTTTTCTTTTCCGGGATAGGTTTTGGCCAGGTAATCATCCACAAATGGGGTATGGACCCTGGCAGGTGAAATGGCATTGCACCGAATGTTGTCATTCACATAATCCCGTGCAATGGAAAGGGTCATATTGAGTACTGCTCCCTTGGTCATGGCATAGGCAAATCGATCTGGAATGCCCATGGATGCCGCTACGGAAGCCATATTGATAATGACGCCTCCACCCTGTTGTTTCATACGCCCAATAACCGCCCTGGAACAGTTGTAAACCCCCTTGATGTTCACGGCATACAATCGGTCTAAATCGGATTCGGAGGTACTTTCTAAATTCCCAATGTGGGAAACTCCGGCATTGTTGATCAAAACATCAAGATTTCCCTGGATGTCCTCCACTGCTTCCATAACCTGAGACTGGTTGGCCACATCCACCATTTTAAAATGGACATTATAACCTTTATCCTCCAATGATTTTTCAATCTTTTTACCATTTTCAGGATTAAAATCCAAAATGTAGATCGTGGCTCCTGCAGCGGCAAACTTCTGGGCAATGGCCAATCCAATACCGCTGGCACCTCCGGTTACCAATATATTTTTTCCCTTCATGGAATAGGTTTTTATTTAGGGTTGAGATGATAAATTATTATGCTGATTGATTTTTTTTAACTTCAAATTATTACTTTCCCAACATGGGAAACAGCCTTTTGATTTCCTCTTCGGAGGGTTGGGAACCATATTCGCAGATTTCAAATGCCTCTGCATATTCGACCTGGGATGCCCTTTCAGCACCATACCGTTTTTCAAGGCTGGCTTTCACCTGAGGATTGATACTTCCCGACCGGTTTTCTTTGAGCCAGGCAATTCTTGCTGCTTTCCCTTCCGGTACCTTGTCTGCATAGCCCCCTATCCAGGGAAGCCATTCATAAAATTGGGATTCATGGGCATCCATACCCTCTATCTTTTTGTCGATCACCTTGGTGATGTCTACAGCAACATGCGGTTCAAAGGGATTAGGTTTCTGAAAATGGTCCTGAAAATAAAGAAATACCGGATTTTTGTCTAATGCAGGGGTATCAGGAGCGATATTGGGTACACCTACCATGTAGGCAGCATCCTGAACCAAAACCCCGGTATACCGATGATCAGGGTGGTAATCATTTGGCCTTGGTGCGATGACCACATCCGCATTCCATTCCCTGATTTTTCGGATGATCTGAAGACGGATTTCTAAAGTGGGCAACAGTTCCCCATCATGGTTGTCCAAAACATCGTATTCCACACCGAGCCTTTTGGCGACTTCCTGGGTTTCGGCAATCCTTCTTTTCGCCAACATACCTCCCCCTTCCTCCATGTGCCCGGCATCGCCATTGGTCACAGATACGAACTTCACATTATGCCCCATTTCAACAAACAGGGAAGCCGTACCTCCTCCTTTAATATCACAATCATCCGGATGGGCCCCGATCATGATGATTTGTAAAGGTTTTTGCTGTGCCATTAATAATGGAACTAAAGCAATGAAAAACAATAAGAACAGAAATCTGGCTTTCATATTTAATTTCGGTTGGTAAAAGTAAGGGGTGAAGATAGTCAATTCACCTTATTTTGCCAATCCCTGCTTCCAAATTATCCAAATTTTGAATATCATCCTGATAAGTTATTCCTTATCTTTGCCCACTGAATAAAACAGCGCATTTTAAGCTCCAACATATGCTTCAGGTAAATTTTATCAGAGATAA
This sequence comes from Cyclobacteriaceae bacterium, assembly GCA_040905165.1. Taxonomy (GTDB): domain Bacteria; phylum Bacteroidota; class Bacteroidia; order Cytophagales; family Cyclobacteriaceae; genus Cyclobacterium. The sequence continues at coordinate 34,030 of JBBDSA010000017.1, forward strand.
TTTCCAACAGGCCAGCGAGGGATTGAAAAAAAGAAACCTTGTCCATCCCGAATCCTTTCTGCAACAAGTACTTGATAAAGATGACCGGAGAAAACAAGTACAACTGGATAGGGATAAACTTCAGGCTGAATCCAATACCATTTCCAAGGAAATTGGAATGCTGATGAAAAACGGTAAAAAGGAGGAAGCAGAAAAAATTAAATTAAGAACTGCAGAAATTAAGGTTCAGGTGAAAAATCTGGAGGAGGAATATGCCTCTTGCGAAAATGAACTCACGGCGCTGCTCTATACCATACCCAATATCCCCCATCATTCTGTCCCTCCTGGAAAAGCCGCGGAAGACAACCTGATCGAATTGGAATACGGTAAAATCCCCAATTTGGATCCCAATGCGCGGTTGCCCCATTGGGAGCTGATAAAAAAATATGATATTGTGGATTTTGAATTGGGTGTTAAAATCACCGGTGCAGGCTTTCCGGTTTATAAAGGCAAAGGGGCCAAACTGCAAAGAGGCCTCATCAACTTTTTTTTGGATGAGGCAGATAAGGCCGGCTACCAGGAAGTACAACCTCCCATATTGATCAACGAAGAAAGCGGCATTGCGACAGGGCAATTGCCGGACAAAGAGGGCCAGATGTACCGGTGTGACGTGGATGGCCTTTACCTTATCCCTACTGCTGAAGTTCCCATCACCAACATGTATCGAAATGAAATTCTTCAGGAAAATGACCTGCCCAAAAAAAATGTGGGATTTACACCCTGTTTCCGTAGGGAGGCCGGTAATTGGGGATCCCATGTTCGGGGTCTGAACAGGCTTCACCAATTTGACAAAGTGGAAATCGTACAGATCACCACTCCTGAAAATTCCTATCCGACATTGGAAAAAATGAGCCTTCATGTACAGCAATTATTGCAAAAACTGGAGTTGCCATATCGGGTACTTAAACTATGTGGAGGAGACATGGGATTCACTTCGGCATTGACCTATGACATGGAGGTCTATTCTGCTGCGCAGGAAAGGTGGCTGGAAGTCAGTTCCGTGAGCAACTTCGAGACCTATCAGTCCAACCGGTTGAAACTCCGGTATAAAAACCAGGATAATAAAATGGTCTTGGCCCATACCCTTAATGGCAGTGCTTTGGCCTTACCGCGGATTGTAGCCGCCTTACTGGAAAACAATCAAAAGGAAAATGGAATACAATTACCTGCTGTGTTAAAACCTTACTTGGGTTTTGATTGGATAGATTAGAAAAAGGAAGAATGTCCTCCTCGTAAGCGTTGGCGGTTTAAACTAAGGGTAATCCCAACCGTTCTTTCCAGGAATTGACCTCTTTTACGGCATTATCCAGGATTTTCATTTCGTCACCTGATAACTGGCCTTTTGAATTCCTGCTCAAGAGCTCTAAGGACATGCCGGATTGGTTGAGAAAATAACGAGAAGACAGTTGGTAGTTTTTGGTAATGATAGGCTCCATTTTTGCCAACTGGATTTGTAACCAATCGACCTCCTCCTTTTTTAAGGGATCGGTAGCATGCTGACAAATCCAGGCAATGATTTCGGGGTAATAATTTCCGGCTATTGGAGAAAGTCCAGCCCCACCCATTCGTAACGAAGCCACTGCGCTTCCTATATGGGCATTGTACAGGCCCAATTCGCTTCCTTTTGAAATGGCCAGTTTCCTGGCAATATCATCTATATCCTCCGTAGTATCTTTATGGTAAATCAGTCTTCCGGAAGGTAGAATATGAGATAGAACTTCTTCGGATAAAATTCTTTTGTAAGGGGATGGACATTCATAGGTTCCAAGAGGAATCCCCTCCGTAAGCTTTAGAAATTTTTCCAGGTTCTTGATCATCTCCCCATCAGATTGGTCTTTCTCTGCAAAATGAGCAGTAATCATGATCACGGCATCTACGCCCGTATCTTCCATTTTTTTTGTGAAATCCGCTTTCTTTTGTAGGGTATCCCCAAAGGAACCGGTGGCGACCACCGGAAATTTTCCATTGACCCTACCCTGTACTCTTTTGGCAATTTTTAATCTTTCCTCGGGTGAAAGTTCATACATTTCACTACTTAAGCAATTGGAAAAAAGCCCTCTTGCTCCGGCTGCGAGGTAGTGGTCAGTCAGTCTATCCAGTTGATGATAATCAATGCTTTTATCACTTTTATAAGGTGTTAACATCACCGGAACAAAGGACTTGCTATCCGTATCCATTTGCTTTCCCCCCTCCTGAAGGGATTTTGTTTTACCTGAAAAGGCAGGCCAAGGGGTCAAAAGGGTGGAAACACCCATTAGGCTTTTGTTTAAAAATTGCCTTCTGGAATTTGTCCAATTATTTGGTTTCATCTATTGGTGAAGGTTAATGGGTTCATTTTTTTCTTTTTATGGAAGATCAATTTGTGTTTTATATCCATCAATACCCTTGAATGGCTAATAAGGCTATTTCTTAAAATTATAAATTTTGATCGGATATTCCCTTAATATGTTAAAAAGAAACCGGGGCTTACCCTATTTTACATCCTGCTTCCTTATATTTGTGGCCTATGTGGAAGGAAATAGCCATTTTGGTCAGGAAAGAAGCCATTTTGGAATGGAGACAAAAATATGCCATCAATGGCATTTTACTATATGTCGTAAGTGCGGTTTTTATCACTTACCTGAGCATGGGAGCCAGCCAGGGGCAGCTACAGGTGCCGGTGTGGAATTCCCTATATTGGATTATAATTTTGTTTTCTTCGGTAAATGCAGTGGCCAAAAGTTTTGTCCAGGAGCACCAGGGAAGGCAGCTTTATTACTACATGATCGCATCACCCGAAGCGATCATCCTTTCCAAAACCATATACAATACCTTATTGACCCTGATACTTGCCCTATTGGGATATTTCATTTTCAGCCTGGTTTTTGGCAATGAGGTTTTAGACCAACCTATGTTTTTGTTAAATCTTTTTTTGGGAGCCATTGGGTTTTCTGCCTCTTTGACCATGGTTTCCGCCATTGCATCCAAAGCAGGTAACAATGGCACCTTAATGGCCATTTTAAGCTTTCCGATAATGATTCCCATTTTACTGATGGCCATTCAGGTTTCTAAAAATGCCATTGATGGACTTGACAGGGATTTAAATTGGGAAAAAATCATCACCCTATTGGCCATCAATGCCATTGTGGGCGCTACTTCATACATTCTGTTTCCCTATCTTTGGAAGAGCTGATCACAGGTTCGAGGAAAACTACCGCTATTGAAATTTATGCCCCACATTTCTTATTTTTCTTCTGATTTTCACTTGAAATTACCGTTGAGCAAATAAACAGATCAAAAGTAAAAAAATCATTTTATATGACTTATTTTTGCTCCCACAATGGGTAGAAAATCACCTGCAAGCTGGCAAAATCCCTGATCTTAAAGCAGAAAAATAAATAGTTAATATCCCTTTCAGCTTTCTCATACGTTAGTATTAAAAATTGGTGTCAAGGAACAAAACCCTAAAAAAATAAAAAATGAAAGCAAATTGGTGGAAAATATTGGCTGTATTGCTCTTGGCATACACCTTGATAGCTGGATTGCTCATTGATGTTCCGCGGCTTCCCATTCTCAATGAAACCATTAGGGGACTATTTTTCCATGTCTCCATGTGGTTTGGAATGATACTTATGCTGGTCGTTGCTGTTTATTACAGCATTAAATTCCTCAGAACCGGGGAATTGAAGGACGATGATATGGCTGTAGAATTTACCAATGCTGCCATATTGTTTGGTGTCTTGGGTATTATTACGGGGATGGTCTGGGCCAAGTTTACCTGGGGCGCTTATTGGACCAACGACCCCAAACTTAATGGGGCAGCCATAGGCTTGTTGATGTATTTTGCCTATTTGGTTTTACGAAATTCTCTTAGTGATATTTTCCAGAAGGCCAGAATCAGTGCGGTTTACAGTATCTTTGCCTTTGCCGCCTTTATACCCCTGATTTTTATTTTGCCGAGGTTAACGGATAGCCTTCATCCCGGTAACGGTGGAAATCCAGGCTTTAACGCCTATGACATGGACAGCAATCTTAGAAAAGTTTTTTACCCAGCGGTAATTGGGTGGACCCTTTTGGGGGCATGGCTCAGCACTGTTAACGTAAGGGTTCGGCGGCTGGAAAGAAAATTGGAAGAAAAAATGATCGATTTATAAAATGAAGAAATACATTATTATGTTCTTTTTCCTGCTTAGCTTATCTGCTACAGCCCAGGAAAAAATAGACATTACACCCGAAGATTACCAAAATACAGGTGTTGACATGGCCGATAAAATGAGGTCGGAAGGAAAAATATACGTATTAGTTGGAATTATTGGAATTGTTTTGGGTGGAATACTGGTTTATGTGGTATATACCGACCGGAAAATTTCGGGTCTGGAAAAGAAATTTAATGATTAAAAAATGAAAAAGGGACATATCATTGGTTTAGGCATAATTGCAGTCGCCATTATGATCATTGTTACTTCCATAGGAGATGCAAGCACCTATGAAAGTTTCTCTACGGCAAAGCAAATGGCGGAAAATGGAAATGATCAATCCATTCATGTGGTAGGAGAATTAAAAAAAGATGCAAGTGGCCAAATTGTTGGGTTGGAAATAGATGAGGAAAAAACTTCCTTTACCTTCACCATGGTTGACAGCGATGGAATGGAGCAAAATGTTTATTATAATGAACCCGTTCCGGCGGATTTTATCCGGTCAGAACAAGTTGTGGTGATAGGATCCTATAAATCAAAGGAAATTTTCGTAGCGGACAAAATTCTCATGAAATGCCCTTCCAAATACCAGGAGACAGAAGTTAAAACTGTCTCCAATTGATCCGTTTTGTCTCGTTGAATACTCAAATCCTTTTAAAATGATGAATACCCTAGTTGGTAATCTTGGGCATTTTATGGTAATTCTGGCCTTTGTCAGTGCCTTGGTCACCGCCCTTTCTTATTATTATTATACCCGATCCAATGAGCTGGAAAAAACTTCCTGGCGCAACTTCAGTAGGATCACTTTTTATATCCATGGATTGGCAAGTATTTCGATTGCATTCTGCTTATTTGAAATCATTTACAATCACCGGTTTGAATATTTTTACGCTTATTCCCATTCCTCCAAAGGGCTTCCTGTACACTATATGATTTCCAGTTTTTGGGAAGGTCAGGAAGGCGCATTTATTCTTTGGATATTTTGGAACGTTGTATTGGGGATAATTCTCATCCATACCAATAAGTTTTGGGAGGGACCTGTGATGGTGGTTTTTGCTTTAGTTCAGGCATTTTTGGTTTCCATGATCATGGGTGTGGTCATCGGTGATTTAAAAATCGGGAGTTCTCCCTTTATGCTGTTGCGTGATGTCTCAGAAGCTCCGATATTCCAGATCAACCCGGAATTTATTCCGGAGGATGGCACCGGACTCAACCCTCTGCTTCAAAATATATGGATGGTCATCCATCCTCCAACCCTGTTTTTGGGATATGCCTCCACCTTGGTGCCCTTTGCTTTTTTAATGGGGGGATTGGTGATGAAAAAATATGCCGAATGGGTAAGACCAGCATTACCATGGGCCATTTTCTCAGCTATGATTTTGGGCATGGGTATCATTATGGGTGCCTATTGGGCCTATGTTACCCTGAATTTCGGCGGATATTGGAATTGGGATCCCGTAGAGAATGCCGTTTATGTACCCTGGTTGGTCATGATAGCCGCTATTCATACCATGATTACCTATAAAAAAAGTACTACCGCACTGAAGACTTCCATGGTACTGGTCATCAGTTCCTTTATCCTGGTTCTTTATGCGACATTTTTGGTAAGGAGCGGTGTTTTAGGTGATTCTTCCGTCCACTCCTTTACTGATTTGGGGCTTTCGGGTCAATTATTAATATATATGCTGTTCTTTCTGGTTATCGCCATCTTTTTAGTCGGAAAGGAATGGAAAAACATTCCCACATCAGAGAGGGAAGCTTCAGTGTATTCCAGGGAATTTTGGGTTTTCATCGGAGCCACCACATTGGGTTTGATGGCTTTTCAGGTCATCATTCCCACCTCTATTCCGGTTTATAATGCCGTAATAGAAAGCTTTGGAGGGCTTTCAAATTTAGCCCCTCCTGCTGATCAAATCGGATTTTACACCAAGTTCCAACTTTGGTTTGCTGTGGTATTGGCTTTGCTCACTGGCATCGGTCAGTTTTTTTGGTGGAATAAAATCGATAAAAAGGAACTCAAAAATGCACTGGTAACGCCATATATCATTTCCATGGTATTTGCTGCTTTGATCATTACGGTGGGCAAGGTATATGATGTATCCTATATTATTATTGTATTGGCGGGTGCATTTACCATTATTGCCAATGGAACCATTCTTCTGAAATTGGTCCGGAAAAAAACCTTTAAATTGGCAGGGGGATCTCTTGCCCATATTGGTTTGGGGATGATCTTGATCGGTATCATGTTTTCCTCTGGCTACTCAGATGTCATCTCCATCAACATGTCTGGGATGACTTATAAAAAGGATTGGGAAGATGACCTTAACAAAGAAAATGTGCTATTGTGGATCAATAAACCCCTTCAAATGAAGGAATATGAAGTGATTTATAGGGGTAGGCATAAAAAGGTTGTCGGGGTGCCCGACTATGTTAAAGCCAGTAAATTGGAATCTACCGATGGCATCAATGAAGCCATTGCTTTGGAACCGATTCAAGTAGAGGAAAAAACCTACCATCAAAAAGGTGATACCGTAAATATTGTTCTCAATGAAAACAGTTATTTTAAAGTGGAATATTATCAGGAGGATGAGTTGAAATTCACCTTATATCCCATGTCACAACCCAACCCAACCATGGGATTGATTTCCTCACCGGACTCAAAAATTCATCTTACCAGAGATCTTTATACCCATGTTTCAGCCATTAACGATTATGAGGATCCGGAATGGAAGGAAGATCAATTTATGAATGCAGCTCCAGGAGAACAGTTTTTCATCAATGATTTTGTCACTGAATTTGAAGGGGCCGAAGTGCTTAACGAACTCGAGGGATATGATTTAAATGAGGGGGATATTGCTGTTAAAGCCAATCTCACCATTATGGATTATGATGTTGAAAAAAAACTCAGTCCGATTTTCCTGATCAGGGGAAACCAGGTCGGTAAAATTCCGGTTATCGACAGTGACCTTGGCATCAAGGTAGAGGTGGACAATATCCTACCCGAAGAAAATAAATTTGTTTTTAAGGTCAATACATATCAAAAAGATTATGTAGTGATGAAGGCAGCTGTAAAACCAATGATCAATGTGTTGTGGTTAGGCACCATCATCATGCTGATTGGTTTCAGCGTGGCCATCTACCGAAGGTTTGATGAGTTTCATAAAATGAAAATAAAAGGTTTGGAGTAATCTAAAGCGCTTTCCTCCAAAATTCTTTTGATTTGGACCAAAGTCTTTGTCTTTTTCTAATTTCCTACTATGAAGTTTAATATTGCCATAATTGGAACAGGAAACATCGCCTGGCATCTCGCCACTGCTTTAGAAAACACCGGACATGTGATTACGGAGGTTTACGGCAGGGATATGAGAAAAGCAGAAAAAATCGTTTCCCACCTTTATGGGACGGAAGGAAAAGATGATTTGGACTTTACAAATAGTCTAGCGCGGGTTTTTATAATTGCGGTAAAGGATGAAGCCATTGCCGAAATTGCGGATGCCATTTTGTTACCGGAAGAAAGTATACTGGTTCATACCAGCGGTACCCAGCCATTGGAAATTCTTGCTTATAGCTCTGCTGATAACATTGGAATTATCTATCCCTTGATGAGCTTTTCCCGTCAAAGGGACGTTTCAATGGAAGAAGTTCCTTTTTTATTGGAATCTGAAGATGCGGAAACCTTAATCACCCTAAAGAAATTGGCCAAAAGCTTATCCGGACAAATTTATGAAATCAGGTCCAAAGATAGAAAAGCAATTCATGTGGCTGCTGTTTTCGCCTCCAATTTTACCAACCACATGATAGGGATTGCAGAAGAAATTCTTCAAAGACAAGGATTGGATTTTGAAATGATGAAGCCCCTCATCGTAGAACAAATCAATAAGGCGCTAACAATTGGGACCAAAGCGGCCCAAACAGGCCCAGCTCAAAGAGAGGATATGGAAACCCTTGAAAACCATTATCAATTTTTAAGTTATAATGATCAGCTGGCTGAGATTTACCGTTTGATTTCCCAAGATATTATTGACGTACACTGAAAGATATTAATTATTGACTATCAGGTATTTATGCAGATAAAATATTAATTATTTTCTGATAATATTCACCATCGTTCATTCTTTGTCGTTATTTTGCAGTATGAAAAAATCCAAGGCTTCACCAATTTTCACTTTCCGTGCCTTTGTTAAAATCATTCGCCCTGGAAATTTATTGATGGTGGCTTTCGCACAGCTCATGACTGCCTTTTTTCTGGTAAAGACCACCTACTCGGGGATTCCTGTTTGGCAGGATTATCATTTGTATTTGCTGATCTTCTCTACCGTCATCCTGACTGCCTCTGGGTACATGATCAATGATTATTACGACATAAAAATCGACTTTATCAACCGCCCTCAGGAAGTGGTAATCGGTAAGGGCATGAAGAGAAGGATGGTCATGATCCTTCATACCGTTATGAATGTCTTCGGGATTTCCATGGGCATTTTGGTGGATCTTAAAATTGGAGCCATCACCTTTCTGGCAGCGTTTTTACTGTGGTTATATAGCAATTCATTGAAAAGGCTTCCTTTTATTGGCAATATGACTGTGGCTACGCTAACCGGTTTATCTATTTGGATAGTGGGGATTTATTACCAAACCTCCGAAATGCTGATTTTTACTTATGCCATTTTTGCGTTTTTTATCAATTTGATCAGGGAGATCATCAAAGACATTGAAGACCGCAATGGGGACCGCAAGCATGGATGTAAAACCCTGCCCATCGTTCTTGGATTCAGGAGAACCAAAAATGTAATTTTTTTCATAGCAGTAGTATTTGTGGTGGCCATACTGGTGGTAACATTTAAAATAAATGAGCCGTCCTTGTTTCTGTATTTCGGAGGATTAAGTATTTTCTTTTTTGTTTTCATGTACAAAATTTACATTGCAGACAGAAAATCCCACTTCACCCAATTGAGTACACTGTCCAAAATTCTGATGTTAACAGGTATTTTAAGTATGGGTTTGTTTTAAATTCCTCCCAGGTTCCAAAAAATATTTTTAGACAAGGTTTCCTTAGCCTGGAAAAATAATCCAGCCGCAAAAACATTTCCATTTATGTTTTTAATCTATGCTGCAAATGATTAATTTGTAATTTTTATCGCCATCCAACCTTTGCCAGACTATGAAAAAGATCCATTTATCATTACCTTTTTTACTTTTGATACTTTATATATCCGGTTGTTCCACCGATTCAAAAAAGGAGAAAGAAGCCCCTAAAAACCAACCTTTTCCAAGCGAAATCATCCATTTTTACCCATTGGAAAATAATCCAATTTTCAGTGGAACGGGGCAAAACACCTGGGACAGTAAGATAAGGGAACGTGGTTATATTCTTAAAGAAGAGAATGGCTACCATATGTGGTATACGGGATTTGAAGGATATTCAGACAGTACCTTATTGAAACTGGGCTATGCTTATTCTGAAGATGGGTTAGCTTGGAAAAGATATGAGGAAAACCCCATTTTCAAAGAAAGCTGGGTGGAGGACATGATGGTACTTAAACACGAAGACACTTATTACATGTTTGCCGAAGGAGAAAATGATGTGGCAAAACTCCTTACTTCCAAAGACAGAATCAACTGGGAAAGCCAGGGGTCTTTGGATATTCGAAAGACAGATGGAACCCCTCTCAGTAAAGGCCCTTACGGTACGCCTACTGCCTGGTATGAGGATGGTAAATGGTATTTGTTTTATGAAAGAAATGACCAGGGCATATGGCTGGCCACCTCCAAGGACCTCCAGGTATGGACAAATGTTCAGGATGAACCTGTTATTACTATGGGGCCAGAGGAATATGACAGATTTGGTGTGGCGGTCAACCAACTCATGGAACATGAAGGTTATTATTATGCCTATTATCATGGAACAGCATACAAAGACTGGCGAGAATGGACGATGAATATTGCGGTCTCCAAAGATCTTATCAACTGGAAGAAATATGATAAAAACCCCATTATGGGGGAAAATAAATCTTCTGGCATTACGGTTCACGATGGGGGAAAATACCGCTTTTATACCATGCATCCTGAGGTGGTCGTACATTTTCCGACCGAAACCAAATGATCTAGTCCAATTTCCAATCGGAAGGGATGAGAATACCTGTTAATTTTGCCCCAGGAAATTAAACCTAATCAAACTTGAAAAAATTAGCCATACTTGCCTCTGGAAACGGATCCAATGCTGAAAAGATCATGGAATACTTCCGCAATTCCACAAAAGGCAAAGTCGTAATGGTGGGCTCCAATAAATTGGAAGCCCAAGTGCTCGAAAGGGCAAAAAAATTCAACATCCCTACCTTTACTTTTTCACGCAAAGAAATGAATGAGGGGAAATTGGAAAAAAAATTACGCTCGGAAAAAATTGATTTTCTGGTTTTGGCAGGTTTCATGCTGAAAATCCCTGAAAAGCTAATTCATGCCTTTCCTGATCGAATTGTCAACATCCATCCCGCATTATTGCCGGATTATGGAGGAAAGGGCATGTATGGCATGAATGTTCACAAAGCCGTGATAGAAGCAGGAGAAAAGGAAACGGGTATAACCATTCACCTGGTCAATGAAAATTATGATGAGGGAAAAATAATTTTCCAGACGGCCATACCCCTGTTTCCGGAGGATACACCTGAACTGGTCGCTGAAAGAATTCATCTTCTGGAGCATAAATACTACTCAAATGTAATAGAAAGTCTTATTTAACGTCTTGATTTACCTACCTTTGCCCATTCAAAAATAAAATCAATATTTCCAATGTATTCCCGTCCAGTGGAGCCTCCTATTTGAGGAATTACTTTGTAAGAGAATATAAATAAAATAATGAAAAACAATACGATATAATGGCTGAAAAAAAAATCCAATCTGCATTGATCTCGGTCTACTATAAAGACAATCTAGAACCCATTATAGATTTATTGAAAGCCCAGGGAGTATCAATTTATTCCACCGGGGGGACCCAAAAATTCATAGAGGACCAGGATGCAAAGGTCATTCCAGTAGAAACCTTGACCGGGTATCCCTCCATTTTTGGCGGCAGGGTGAAAACCCTTCATCCAAAAGTTTTCGGAGGAATCCTTCACCGGAGGGATCATGAAGGAGACCTATCCCAGGCTAAAGAATTTGAAATTCCTCCTATCGACCTGGTAATAGTAGACTTGTATCCTTTTGAAGAAACAGTTTCCTCAGGTGCAGATGAAGAAGACATCATTGAAAAAATTGATATAGGCGGAATATCCCTGATCAGGGCTGCAGCCAAAAATTATAAAGATGTAGTCATTGTGGCTTCCAAAGATCATTACAAGGCCTTGGAAGAAAAATTAAAAGCCAATAATGGTAAAACTAACTTGGAGGACCGGAGGTATTTTGCCGCCCAGGCATTCAAAGTTTCCTCCCATTATGACACACAGATCTTCAACTATTTCAATCAGAAAGAAAAAATTCCTGTTTTAAAAATAAGTGAAGAAAAGTATACAGCACTCAGGTATGGGGAGAACCCTCATCAAACAGCCCATTTTTATGGGAATCTGGAAGCTATTTTTGATCAGCTTCATGGAAAGGAGCTCTCCTACAATAATTTGGTTGACGTGGATGCGGCGGTTGCCCTGATTGCCGAATTTGAGAAAGACACCGCCTTTGCCATTTTAAAACATACCAATGCCTGTGGTGCTGCCACGGGCCAGTCTGTAAAACAAGCTTATGAAAAAGCGTTTGAAGCAGATACGGTCTCCGCTTTCGGAGGGGTATTGGTTACCAATAAAAAAGTGGAGCTGGATGCTGCAGCCGCGATGCATGGTTTGTTTTTTGAGGTTTTAATTGCCCCGGATTTCGATGAAGATGCGCTACAATTGCTAAAAGGCAAAAAGAATAGAATATTACTTAAGCAAAAATCCTTACTTCAAGGAAACAAACAGGTTAAAACCCTTTTGAATGGCTATGTGGAGCAGGATAAAGATCTTCATACTGAGGAAATCCCTGATTTTAAAGTAGTTACTAAAAAGACGCCTACGGAGGATGAAATGCATGCTTTGGCCTTTGCACTGAAAATATGTAAGCATTCCAAATCCAACACGATAATTTTGAGCAACAAAGACCAGTTATTTGCAAGTGGAGTGGGTCAAACTTCCAGGGTAGATGCCCTAAAACAAGCCATCACCAAAGCCATGTCTTTTGGTTTTGACCTTGAAGGAGCGGTCATGGCATCCGATGCTTTTTTTCCATTTCCCGATTGTGTGGAAATTGCAGGAAAAGCAGGTATCTCCGCAGTCGTGCAACCTGGTGGTTCAATTAAAGATCAGGACAGCATACAGTACTGCAATGAACATGGTATGAGCATGGTGATGACTGGCATACGGCATTTCAAACACTGATAATTAGGGCAGGCCAGAAAAAAATGAAAGAATGCGAATTTTATAAATAAGAAATCCCCACCCAATTCGTTTGGAAACGGGGTGGCATTTTTAAAATCTTTCCTCATTTAAAAGAAAAAAAGTGGGCAATTGGAATAAATCAAATTTAAGATAATATTTTTGAGGCTGCTTTTCTTTTAAAGGGCTGAATAATGCTAACTTTAAAGGATCAATTAAAATAAATTAAGAAACAAACCAGATGGGATTCTTCGACTTTTTTTCCAGTGATATCGCAATAGATTTAGGAACAGCCAATACACTTATTATCCATAAAGAAAAAATTGTGGTGGATGAACCATCCATCATCGCCATAGATAAAACCACTAATAAAGTGTTGGCCGTAGGCAGAGAGGCCATGAACATGCATGAGAAAACGCATGAAAACATAAAAACCATCCGGCCGCTGAAAGATGGGGTTATCGCTGACTTTTACGCTGCTGAGCAAATGATCAGGGGACTTATCAAAATGATACCCGGCCTTAACAAAGGCATGTTTCCTCAATCCCACAGAATGGTGATCTGTATTCCTTCAGGAATCACTGAGGTAGAGAAAAGAGCGGTAAGGGACTCGGCTGAGCATGCCGGAGGCAAAGAAGTTTATATGATTTATGAACCAATTGCTGCGGCCATAGGGATTGGCATAGATATAGAAAAACCCATGGGTTCCATGATCGTGGACATTGGGGGAGGCACCACCGAAATTGCCCTGATTGCACTTTCCGGGATAGTGTCTGATCAGTCCATCAGGGTAGCAGGAGATACATTTACCAAAGACATCTTGGATTATATGAGAAGGCAGCATAACCTGCTGATAGGGGAACGATCTGCTGAAAAAGTAAAAATTGCGATCGGTTCCGCCCTCACCGAATTGGATGATGCGCCGGAAGATTATGAAATCCGGGGCAGGGATTTGATGACAGGTATCCCCAAAGTAATTAAAGTTTCTTATTCGGAAATCGCCTTCGCCTTGGATAAATCAGTTTCCAAAATAGAAGAAGCAGTCCTCAAAGCTCTGGAAATAGCACCCCCTGAACTTTCTGCAGATATTTATGATAATGGAATCCATTTGACCGGTGGAGGAGCCTTACTTAAAGGTTTGGACAAAAGGCTGCACCAAAAAACGAAATTGCCCATTCATATTGCCGAAGATCCACTCAGGGCAGTGGTCAGAGGCACGGGAAATGCATTGAAGAATATTAATAATTTTAGAACGGTATTGATGACCTGATGATTGGATGCAGCAAATTTTATTATTTTTATATGGATTAAGGGCATTTATCATTTTTATTGCCCTGGAACTTTTGGCAATAGCTGTCATTGTTACGCATAATTCTCCACAAGGAGCTGTCTTTTTCAACAGTAGCAATCGGGTGACGGGAAACATATTGAAAATAAAAAATGACTTTATCCAATATTTTTACCTGACCTCCGTCAATGAAACCTTATCTGAGAAAAATGCCAAACTTCTTAATCAGGTTGAGTACCTTACACCTGTAAGGGACTCGGTTTTTCTGGAAATTGACTCCACATTGGCATCAAATTTTGAATTTTTATCAGCAAAGGTCATCAATAATTCCATCCATTTAAACCAAAATTATATTACATTGAATAAAGGGTCAAATCATGGCATAAAAGAGGGAATGGGGGTATTTAACGAAGAAGGGGTAATCGGACGGGTAAAAGGGACCAGTAAAAACTTTTCATCTGTAATTTCTATTTTGCACACTGATTTATTAATATCTTCCAAGTTTAGCCAAACGGATGTTTTTGGTTCCACCAAATGGGATGGAAACCGATCAGATGAGGCCAAATTGCTATATGTTCCCAGACATGTACAGGTAAAAAATGGGGATGAAGTAGTGACTTCAGGTTATAATGCCGTCTTTCCAGAAGGTATATCCATTGGAAAGGTAAAAGATGTGAATCAGGGATCCGAAACGAATTATTTGGACATTACTTTAGAATTAAGTACTGACTTTTCCAAACTGACCTTCGTTTATTTAGTTGAAAATGTGCTTAAAGAGGAAATGGACAGTTTAAATATGGAATTGGGGAATCCTATCAATGACAGCAGGTAAAATAATAAAATACAGTCTGGCTTTTTTAATTTATTTCCTGGTACAGGCTATAATGCTCAAAGACCTGGTACTTTTTGGAACGGCATTCTGTTTTCTGTATGTCTTTTATATACTCAGCCTACCTAAGGAAATTAAATCTGTTGCTTTGATGTTGATCGGATTTTTATTTGGCCTGTCCCTTGACTTTTTTTATGACAGTTTGGGAATGCATGCAGCAAGTTGCGTTTTATTGACATTTTTGAGGAATCCTTGGATAAAAGTGAATACACCAAGAGGAGGGTACGATGATAATGTCCCTCCGACTTTGTTGAACATGGGATTCGGGTGGTTTACCGCGTACAGTTTGCCTTTGATTTTCCTCCATCACCTTTTATTTTTTTATATTGACAATTTAGGAACAGAATTATACCTTCAACTCGTTACTAGAGTGGTAAGCAGCGTGTTTTTCACTTTTATTCTAGGTACAATCGTGCAGGCTATTTTCTATAAAAAAGAAAGGATAATTTAATGTATACGGGTAGGTCTTTGGTCATCGCTATTTCGATTAGTTTAGTCGCATTTGTATTAGTCGGAAAGTTATTTCTGATTCAGGTAACTGATGACAGCTACCTTAGAAAGGCTGAAAGAAATGCCATTCAGCGCATTGTGGATCATCCTTACAGAGGTCTGATTTATGATAGGAACAATTCACTGATGGTTTTTAATGATCCAGTATTTGATCTGATGGTCATCCCGAGAGAATTCAGCCTGGAGGACACCTCCAAATTCTGCGACTTGTTCAATATTGAGAAAGATATTCTTATTGAAAATTTTGAAGCTGCACTAAATTATTCCTGGGTAAAGCCTTCCCCTTTAATCAAGCAAATTTCCAAAGAGGAATTTGCTGGTATGCAGGACTACCTAATTGATTACAGAGGGCTTTTTGTGATGACACGCTCTGTCAGATCCTACCCGATGTCAGCTGCATCCAATACCCTGGGTTACATTGGGGAAATAAGTGGTAACCAATTATCCAGGGACAGCAGCAATTATTATAGCCAGGGAGATTATATTGGATTAAGTGGCCTGGAACAATATTATGAACCGGATTTGAGGGGAGAAAAAGGGGCAAAGTACAAAATGGTCAATGTCAGGGGTATAGATAAAGGTTCCTTTAAAAACGGTGACCTGGATACCCTTTCCAAAGCCGGAGAAAACCTTCAGTCTACTGTAGACCTTGAACTCCAGGTTTATGCAGAAAAATTGATGCAGGGAAAAAGAGGTTCGGTGGTGGCCATAGAGCCAAAAACAGGAGAGGTGTTAACCATGTTATCAGCACCCATCTATGACCCCAACCTGCTGGCAGGTTCTAAATTCAGCAAAAATTATCAGTTACTGAACCAGAATATAGAAAAGCCTTTGTTTAACAGGCCCATTATGGCCATGTATCCACCAGGTTCTATTTTTAAAATTGTGCAATCACTTATTGGGCTTCAGGACGGCATTTTAACCCCCAATACCACTTTCCCCTGTAACCGTTCTCTGGTGAATTGTCACAATCATCCCAATCCGGTAAACCTTTTTGGTGCCATCAGAAACTCCTGTAACCCTTATTACCATCAGGCCTTTAGGCAAATGATCAATAGATCCGCATCACCAAATACCTATACAGACACGCAAATTGGTCTAGACAATTGGAGATCGTCTGTCATGAAGTTTGGTCTTGGGAGCCGGCTCGGCATTGATTTGCATGGTGAAAAGGGAGGGTCAATCCCTTCAAGTTTGCTGTATGATAAGGTATATGGGAAAAACCGTTGGAAATACTCCACCATTTATTCCCTGTCCATTGGACAGGGGGAAATGTTGGTCACCCCACTCCAAATGGCCAACCTGGCTGCGATTTTTGCCAATAAAGGTTATTATTATATCCCCCACCTGATCAAATCAATAGATGGGGATCCGAGCAGGATCCCTGATAAGTTCAAAACCAAAATAGAAACAGGCGTGGATGCCTCCCATTTCGATCTTATTCAGGATGCCATGGTGCAAGCTTTATACGGGACCGCTGCCAGGGCAATCATGAAAGACATTTCCATTGCAGGAAAAACAGGTACCGCACAAAATCCTGGCGGAGAAGACCATTCCGTATTTATTGCCTTCGCACCAAAGGAGGATCCGAAAATAGCCATAGCCGTGTATGTGGAAAATGCCGGATGGGGAGGAAGGGCTGCGGCAAGCACCGCTAGTCTGCTGATAGAAAAGTATCTTAAAGGCGAAATCACAAGGCCTGCGTTGGAAAAATATGTGTTGGAAGGTGAATTCATGTACTAATTGAGACAGAAAGATTCATATTTTTATAAAATTGACTGGATTTCCATTGGCCTTTATTTTTTATTGGTCCTGGTTGGCTGGCTAAATATTTATGCCGCAGTTTATGATGAACAAAATGCTACAAGCATTTTTGATTTTTCCATCAATTCCGGAAAACAGCTCGTTTGGATTGCAACGGCTATCCTTTTGATCATATTAATTATGGTGGCAGACTACAGGTTGTTTCAAAATTTAAGCCTGGTCCTTTACCTCATTTTTGTGGTTCTGCTACTACTCACGCCCTTTATAGGTAAAGAGATCAATGGACAAAGGGCCTGGTTTGAATTGGGCATTTTTAGAATTCAACCTGCTGAATTCGCAAAATTTGCCACTGCATTGGCATTGGCAAAAATAATGGAGAACCCCACTTTTGACCTAAGTAGGTTCAAAAATCAGTTTCAGGCCCTGGGGATACTTGGAATTCCGGTGGTTTTGATCCTATTACAGCCTGATACCGGTACAGCTATGGTTTACAGTGCATTCCTGATCATGTTATACCGGGAAGGAATGCCCCAACGGTATTATGTTTTTGCCATCACTTTTATTGTCCTTTCCCTTCTTACCTTGGGAATAGATAACAACATTTATTTATTGGGAGGGATAGGATTGGTTATTGTGACCCTGATTTTTCTCAGTAAAAAAACCTGGGGAAATATTATCGGATTATTTTTTTTAGGCATATTGATGGCTGCTTATGTTTACAGCCTGGATTATGTGGTGGAGAAACTGCCCCCACATCAACAGAACCGAATCATGGTATTGTTTGACCCTGATGTTGATCCCCTTGGTGTGGGGTGGAATGTAACCCAATCCAAAATTGCCATAGGATCCGGGGGATTATTTGGGAAAGGATATCTGGAAGGTACCCAGACAAAATTCGACTTTGTGCCGGAGCAACACACTGATTTTATTTTCTGTACACTTGGGGAAGAATTCGGATGGGTCGGCAGCCTGATAATGATTTGCCTATTCGTTACCCTACTTTTGCGGCTGATATTTCTTGCTGAACGCCAGAAAACAAGATTTTCACGTATTTATGGGTATTGTGTGGTAAGTTTGCTCTTTTTTCACTTTACCATTAACATTGCGATGACCGTGGGATTATTTCCTGTTGTTGGAATTCCTTTGCCTTTTTTCAGCTATGGTGGATCTTCTTTGTGGTCCTTTACCGTATTGCTCTTTATTTTCATAAAATTTGATTCTCATAGGATTCAGATTTTAGGAAGGAGTTATTGATTCAGATATTACCTATGAAAAGAATAAAAAAAAATAATTTTTAAACAAAAGCCAATTTTTACCGCAATTGTTTTCTATTTTACATTATTAATAAAAAAACCTTTTATCCTATGAATAAGTTTTCGATTTTGATTTTGGCCCTTGGCGTAGTAACTGCCTTCAGTTGCACTAATGATGAACCGCCAGAAGAACCCCAAATTGAAGGGGAATGGAAGCTCCAGGACGCTCAGTTTGAAGGGTCAGGCACCGTGACAGTGCCTGCCAGTCCAATTCCTATCCCCGTAGGTATTGAAGGTGAGGGGGAAGAATATGATTTGACCCTTATTTTTAATGAAAATCCTGAGACTGTCTCCGCAACCGGAAGCTTCCTATTCAATGTAGTCTTTAATGCCGCAGGTGTGCCATTAGGTGAAGATGAATTACCTATTCAGGCCGATGACATCTTCTCAGGCACTTGGGCGCAAGTAGATGACCAGTTGATTTTTACGGATGGTGATAATACATTTGAATTGGAAATCGATGAACTGACAGAAAATAGCTTAAGGCTTTCCGGTTCTCCCAATTTCAATGACATTGAAGTTGAAAACGTAACGGTCACAGAAGCTTTTGTAGAATTTTATTTTGTCCGGTAAATCAGGCTCAAAAAAATTGGTTTATCTTTTCCCTTCATAAGGAATATAAACCACCTTTTTGGTTTCAAAAAAAGGCTCGGTAAAATAATCATCGAGATAATAGGGGACGTAAGCCAAATTTAAAGCTTCCAATTCTTCATCAATTTCACCTCCTTTAAGGTAGAATATGCCATTTTGAAATAAATCATGGGCATCTTCTTTTTTGAATTTCCCCTTTACCCATGGATAAAATTTTTCCATTTGGGTCACTGCCCTACTGATGACAAAATGGTATTTTCTTTGGAGAGATTCGGCCCTCACCTGTTGTGCTTCCACATTTTTTAGTCCTAGTTTTCTGACAACATCTTTTACCACCGTTATTTTTTTTCCTATGGAATCCACCAGGTGAAAATCCGTATCGGGAAACAAAATGGCTAATGGGATGCCCGGGAAACCACCTCCAGTACCTAAATCGAGTATTTTTGTTCCCTTTTTAAATTCCACCACTTTTGCAATTCCCAAGGAATGTAACACATGATGAAGGTAAAAACCGTCTACATCTTTCCTGCTGATGACATTTATTTTCTCATTCCATTCCCTGTACAGCGTCCCCATCAATTGAAATTGCGACAATTGTTCAGTATTTAAATCAGGAAAATATTTTTGAATAAGGGTGTGATCAGGTACCATGAATCTTAAATATGCTTGTTCTTCCCTTGGGCAATTTCAAACAATAATTCTCTGGAGCGGTGAAGTTGGGCCTTTACCGTACCAAGGGGTTTGTTTAATTCCACAGCAATTTCATCATAAGAAAGCTCATCAAAATACCTGAGTTTTACCAGTTTTCTATATTTGGCCGGCAATTTATCCACAAAAATCCGTACCATTTCTTTTCTCTGGGTTTTGATGAATTCGTCCTGTGGATTGTTATCGTCATCCTCAATATCAATATTGACTGCATTTCCGCCATCATCGGTAAGTGTATTGTTAAGACTCATGGTCTTCAATTTCTTTTTACGGATGAAATCTATGGCATTATTGGTGGCGATCCGGAAAAGCCATGTACTAAAAGTATAATCCTTCTTAAATTTGTGCAGGTTTCTAAAAGCTTTGGCAAAGGCTTCCATGGTAAGATCTTCTGCATCATCTGTATCCCTTATCATTTTGAGAATCATAAAATATACCGCCTTCTTATACCGCTTCATCAAATTGGCATAGGCCTGCTGATCGTTCTCAATGACTGCTT
>JBBDSA010000018.1:0-10470 GCA_040905165.1 Cyclobacteriaceae bacterium
GAATTAATTTGGATGCTTTTTCGGCTTTTTCCTTAATCCGCCTGCGGATTTAAGGAAAATTACCATTGTAGGCCACAAAGGATTATTTTTGTAGGTACGGTAAAATTTTATCAAAATCAGCTAAATATATGAGTCGGGCATTATTGGAATTTTTAGGTGAACTTTCCCTTAACAATTATAAAGAATGGATGGAGGCTCAAAGAGCGCGGTATTTGGAACTTAAGGATGGATTTTTGGACCAGGTAGGCGTTATCCTCACTTTTTTAAGTAAACAGGATCCCGGATTCTCCGTACTGCGTCCAAAAGATTGTGTTTTTAGGCAAAACAGGGATGTCCGCTTCAGTGCCAATAAGCAGCCCTATAAAACCAATATGTCCGCCTATTTTGCGGTTGGAGGTAAAAAATCCGAAGGACCGGGGTATTATCTTCATGTTCAGCCAGGGGAAAGCTTTCTGGCTGGTGGAATATGGATGCCTGCCCCGGAAACATTAAAAAAGATCAGACAGGAAATTGACTATGCAGGCCAAGAATTGGTGAATATTTTATCAGCAAAGGAAATCAAATCTTATTTTGGTCCCTTAGAAGGAGATCAGCTAAAAACATCACCTAAGGATTATGATAAAAATCATCCCTTTATCCATTATTTAAAGTACAAAAGTTTTATCCTTTCCAAAAAGATTACGGATGACCAGGTTTTTTCAGGGGAATTGGTACCCATAGCTCAGGAGGCATTCTTAAAAATGAACCCTTTTATAGCATTTCTGGCCAAAGCTGTGGAACAGGCAGAAGACGGGAGCGGAATACTTTAAATCAGGTATTGCTCAATCATCATGGCCACGCCGTTGTCCGTATTTTTACCGGTCATTGCTTTGGCCACTTCTTTTACTTCATTTTTGGCATTGCCCATGGCCACGCCAAAACCGACAGATTGGATCAGGTCCACATCATTGAAATTATCTCCAAATGCCATGACATTTTCCATGGGTACCTGATAGTGTTGACTTAGCAGAAGAGAGAGGGCAGTGGCTTTTGATACTTGTTTTGGGGCAATTTCAATATAAGTATCCTTGGAACGGTAAAGATGGAGCTGATCAGCGTAGTTGCCGGCCAATGCATGAAAAAGATCGGATATTTCGTTAGCCTTTCCCATGCACATGATTTTATGGGCACTTTTTTGCTGCCTTTCCCAAAATTCAAGCACTTGGTTTCCAGCTAAAATGGAGGCGGAAACTTTGGTGACCGTTTCTTCCTTTTTGGTCCAGAAATCATGTTGTGGGGCATGCCATTCATCATGGGTATATAAACTGACATGTATACCTGTCGTCACCGTCATGGAGAGAATCTGCTTACAGATCTGGATGGGGATTTCTTTGGAATCCAAAATATCTGTTTCTCTGTCAGAAATAGTCGGTCCAAGGACAAAACCTCCATTATAGCATATTAAAGGATTGTTTTCCCTGTCCAGGTCCTTTAACAGGTGAAGCATGGCGGAGGGCATTCTCGAAGAGGCAAGAATGATCGGAAAATCCCGGGGAAGGGATTGAAATGCGGCGATGGTCCTTGGAGAAATTTCCCTGGTTTTATCCAATAAAGTACCATCAATGTCTGTACAAATAGCTTCAATTTTCATTAAGGAAGGGATTGATTTTCTGCGAAGGTAATCAATCAAATGACTTGACTAAAAGTTTGGCCCTTTTTTTCTGTTGCTTGAAAGTAGGGGTCCAATGCCTTGCAAACATTTCTTACAAAGGGTTTTCCTCTCTCTGTGATGCGCAGGTAATTTGGTCCTATTTCAATTAACCCTTCTTGTTGGAAAGTGTCTAGCTTTTCATGGGCAGCCGGTTGAAGTAGGTCCGGCTTTGGGGGCCAATTGGTCTTTCCATTACAGATGATATTGAGGATTATTGTCTTTAACAAAAGATCATTTTCATTTTGAAGATGTCCTTTTATAACTGGAATATTGCCATTAAAGATAGCCTGTTGATAGGGTTCGACCATTTTCTCATTCTGGGCATAGGCATGGTGAATGTCACTGATCGCACTACAACCCAAACCCAGTAAAATTTTGGAAGTGGATGTGGTATAGCCCATAAAATTTCGGTGGAGGGTTTTTTCTCTCTTGGCCTTAAGAAGAGGGTCATTTTTAAGTGCAAAATGATCCATACCCACCTCTTCATAACCCATTTCCTTTAACCAGATTTTTCCTTGTTCATACAAAGCACGTTTATCCTGTTCATTGGGTAAAAATGCCTCAAAGCTTTTTTGGGAAGGAAAGGCACTGGGAAGATGGGCATAGCTGTAAAATGCAATGCGTTCCGGAAGAAGGGTGCTCACTTTTTGAAAAGTACCTTTGAGGGTATCCAGTGTCTGATGGGGGAGGCCATATATTAGGTCAAAATTGATAGACTGGTATCCCAGATTCCTGCTGCTTTCCGTAACTTCTTTCACCTTTTCAAAGGGCTGGAACCTATGTATGGCCTTTTGCACATCGGGATCAAAATCCTGAATCCCATAGCTTACCCGGTCAAAGCCATGTTTGGCCAACAATTTCAAATGCTGGTAAGTAGTATTATTGGGGTGGCCTTCGAAACTGAAAGTAGCATTTTTCTTTTGAATAGAGGAGCCGATAATGTGTTTCAAGAGAATGTCAAGAGAGGAAGGTGAAAAAAAGGTGGGGGTACCTCCTCCAAGATGGATCCCGGACAGTATCGGTTTTTCATTCAATAATCCCAGGTATTGGTTCCACTCTTGCATGATGCTGGAAACATAAGGGATTTCAACCCGATGGTATTTGGTAATGCGCTTATTACATCCGCAATAAGTACACAGGCTTTCACAATAGGGTAGATGAATATACAGACTGATCCCTTCTGATTGGCCAAAATCACGGTAAGCTTTTATAAATACTTGTTTCCAAATATCCTGATTAATCTTGTTGTTCCAAAAAGGCACGGCCGGAAATGAGGTGTACCTGGGGGCAGGAACATTATATTTTTGAATCAGCGCTGAATTTGCCACCTATTTTGCATTTTGGTTTTGAATACAAAGTTGGTGGAGACCATTCAGGAAATTCATGACAATGACGATATCACAACCTGATTTCCGTCAGGTTTTGTTTCTGATGCCAAGCCATCAAATGAAGTGGACTGGAAAATTTTACCAGGGCAAATTTAGATCCCCAAATATTTTAAGACCGGAGTGTAGGGGAGGTCAAAAGTTTCTGCCACTGCTTCAAATACCACATCACCTTGAATAATATTGAGTCCAGGTTTAAGCTCAGGATACATTTGGCAGGCTTTTATCCATCCATTTTCGGCAAGTTCCAGGGCATATGGCAAGGTTGCGTTGGTCAGTGCTAAAGTGGAGGTATAAGGGACAGCACCTGGCATATTAGCCACGCAGTAATGTAAAACCCCATCAATGTTGTAGGTGGGTGCTTCATGAGTGGTTGGTTTGCAGGTTTCGATACATCCACCCTGATCCACAGCCACATCTACCAAAACCGTTCCGGGCACCATCTCCGCCAACATGTCTTTTGTAATTAGGTGCGGTGTTTTTGCCCCCGGTATCAATACTGCACCTATGATCAGATCGGCAGTGGGAATGAGTTGTCTGATATTAAATTCATTGGACATCATGGTTTTCACATTGGGAGGCATGACGTCGGATAAATAACGCATCCGGGAAAGGGAAACATCCAATATGACAACATCTGCTCCCAAACCCGAAGCCATCCAGGCTGCTTGGGTTCCTACTATTCCACCCCCTAAAATAAGGACTTTTGCAGGTAAGGTTCCCGGTACCCCCCCCAAAAGGATTCCCCTGCCCCCTAGCGGTTTTTCCAGATAATTTGCCCCTTTTTGTACTGCCATTCTTCCGGCCACTTCAGACATGGGAATCAATAGGGGTAAACTTTTATCCGGTTTTTCTACCGTCTCATAGGCCAGACAAATGGCTTTACTTTTGATCATGGCTCTGGTAAGTGGCTCATTAGAGGCGAAGTGAAAATAAGTAAAAAGTAATTGATTTTCCTGTACGAGCGGATATTCTGAGGCAATGGGTTCTTTAACTTTGATGATCATTTCTCCGGAATGATAGGTTTCCTCAATATCAGCCGTTAGGGTGGCACCTGCCTTTTGGTAAAGTTCATCACTGAACCCACTGCCTTCACCAGCAGATTTTTGAATGAATACCTGATGACCTTTTTTAACAAACTCTTTGACACCGGCAGGGGTTAAGGCTACCCTGTTTTCATTATTTTTGATTTCTCTTGGGACGGCAACACGCATTTTTATAGGATTTGGTAAAAATGATATGCAAATATAAACAGGCTGTATCAGGGAATAATTAATTTCTTTAAATAAATTCTGAAATTCCAATTAAAAGTTTTATAAATAGAATATAAATTTTAATAGATGGAATATTGCAGTATAAATATTGGAAAATACAGTTAAAACAAGAACTAAATTAAAAGTTGTTCTGTTTGAGAGGTGACAATAAAAAATAGTATCAAAAACGAAACCTACGGTCTTGCAATTTAAAGAAAAGCAATATTAAATTCTGTTAAAATATTTTTATAGTCGATAAACAGAATAATATTTTTTTTAATCTAAAATATATCTTTTTAAACATTGGGAATACTCCCAAATTTATGTATTTTTGGAATCCTTGAAGCATCTTTTTACGGTAAATAGAAATACTAACTCATGAATATGGAAGATCTATCCCTATTGACAGGAGAAGAAACAACAACCACCCAAAAAACTCAGATCTTAGCAGATTATAGAGTGGTCATGGTGAGTAGACATGCCTCTTTGATGGGTAGGAAAGAAGTATTTATGGGTAAAGCAAAGTTTGGCATATTTGGAGATGGGAAAGAGTTGGCTCAAATCGCCATGGCCAGGTATTTTGAGTTGGGAGACTTCAGGTCCGGTTATTACCGGGACCAAACCTTGATGTTTGCAATGGGAGAACTTTCCATTCAGGAATATTTTGCTCAGCTTTATGCGCATACGGATGTGTTAGCTGAGCCGGCAAGTGGAGGGAGGTTGATGAATGGACATTTTGCGACCCGTTCCCTGAATGAAGATGGCAGCTGGAAAAATCTCATGAAAATGAGAAACTCCACCGCCGACATTTCCCCTACTGCAGCACAAATGCCTAAATTGCTTGGATTGGCTTATGCTTCCAAGCTTTACAAGGAAAATAAACAATTGCATTCCTTCAGCCAATTTTCCAATAAGGGAAACGAGATCGCTTGGGGAACCATCGGCAATGCTTCTACTGCCGAAGGAATGTTTTTTGAAACATTTAATGCGGGGGGTGTTTTACAGGTCCCCATGATCATATCGGTATGGGATGACGATTATGGGATTTCAGTTACCAACGAATACCAGATCACCAAAGGCAGTATATCTGAAGCATTGGAAGGTTTCAGGAGAACACCTAGCCAAAATGGTTACGAAATTTTTGTTGTCAAAGGCTGGGATTATGAAGGGTTGATTTCCACTTACCGGAAGGCAGCTAAAATTGCCAGAGAAGAGCATGTCCCTGTATTGATCCATGTAACAGAAATGACCCAGCCTCAGGGACATTCCACTTCAGGTTCCCATGAGCGGTATAAATCAAAGGAAAGGTTGGCCTGGGAAGCCGCATATGATTGTGTGCCCCGATTTAGAAAATACATTTTGGAAAACCACATTGCATCCGAAGAAGAATTGGAAAGTATCGAGGCTGAAACGAAGAAGGAAGTTAAGGAAAGTAAAGATAGGGCTTGGAAGGCATTTACACTTTCCATCAAAACGGAGCTGAATGAGTCGGTAAACTTAATAAAAGACCTTGCCAAAAAAAGTGACAATGGAGAGGAATACGTTCAACTCGCCAACGAACTCCAGCAAACCCTGAATCCTGTCAGGATGGATGTGATCAGTACGGTGCGGAAAATTCTGTTAATGGCCAGAAATGAACCCCAGGAAGTCAAAATTCCTCTTCAGGATTGGTACAGGGGGCAACAGGAAATCAATCATTCGCGTTATAGCAGCCATCAATACAGTGAGTCTGAAGAAAGAGGTGCCGCCATTCCTGGCGTACCGGTTCAATATGAAGAGAATGCGGCCATGGTGGATGGAAGGGAAGTGTTAAGGTCCTGTTTTGATGCTATGATGTCAAGAGATCCCAGGGTTTTTGCCATAGGGGAAGATGTAGGACAGATCGGTGATGTTAACCAGGCATTTGCAGGTTTGCAGGCCAGGCATGGGGAGTTAAGAGTCACCGATACAGGTATTCGGGAAGTATCCATTATCGGCCAGGGAATAGGAGCCGCCCTGAGGGGTTTAAGGCCCATTACAGAAATCCAATACCTGGATTATCTGGTTTATGCATTAATGACCCTTACCGATGATTTAGCATGTTTACATTATAGAACAAAAGGAGGCCAGAAAGCACCGTTGATCATCAGAACCAGAGGTCATCGACTGGAGGGGGTCTGGCATTCCGGGTCACCCATCGGGATGATTCTGAATAGTTTAAGAGGGATTTTAATTTGTGTTCCCAGGAACATGACCCAGGCGGCAGGTATGTATAATACCCTGATCAAAGCCGATCAGCCGGCCATTATGATTGAAGTTTTGAATGGGTATAGGCTGAAGGAAAAAATGCCCTCTAATATCGGAGAATTTAAGGTGCCTGTAGGAAAATCTGAAATATTAAAAGAAGGGCAGGACATTACCATCGTGACCTACGGTGCCATGTGCAGGATTGTCATAAATGCAGCCTCCCAATTGGAGGAAATTGGAATCTCGGCAGAGGTGATTGATGTGCAGACCCTTATTCCTTTTGATACCGAGGAAATAATTGTTGCTTCCATAAAGAAGACCAGCAGGGTCATATTTGCGGATGAAGATGTTCCCGGAGGAGCTTCTGCATTTATGATGCAGCAGGTTTTGGAAAAGCAAAAAGCCTATTATTACCTTGATGCTCAACCTTGCACCCTGACTGCCAAAGAACACAGGCCTGCTTACTCCTCTGATGGTGATTATTTTTCCAAACCCAGCGCTGATGATGTGTTGGAAAAAGTGTATCAAATTATGCATGAAAACAATCCCAAAAAATACCCCTCCATTTATTGATTTGGGGCAAAAAAAGAGGTCCTTATCTTTCTACCTGTGAAAGGGTAAAATCCGGACTGGAGACCAGGTTGCTTCGGTTAAGGGCCCGGTCCTGAACCTGAACATCGATCCGAATCGTGTCCGTCCTGAAAATGCTGTTCCATCCCAATGAGAGCATGGAATACCTGATTTTTCCTTCAATGGACCTGTCCCTTTCATCTTCCAGAATTCTTGGAAATCTTCCGTTGAAGGTGGTGTAATAGGGGGGGTCTGACCATTTGAATTCCGTATATTCTCCACTCCTTTTGACAAAGAATTTAATGAAAATATTGTAATAGTCAGGGTTTTCCAGCACCCATAAGGTGTCTTTCACTTCCACATTATTGATCAGGGGAAAAATAATCCAATCCCTATTATTGAAGTCGGGAGCATCTTCCGGACGGTTGCCATAGGTGATGTAGTTTCCGGAATCATCAGTTAAATAGTTCAATTCATTAAAAGGGGGGAAGATATCTTTTGCATTCAATCCCAAATCTCCTTCTGCATCCCTAAAATTTATAGTAACGATCAGGGAATCGGCGTTGGCGGTTTGGACAAATTCCAAATCCTCAAAACTGACACTGGGAACCGAGGGGAAATCTTCCGGCGGGGAAACACATGCCATGCCACTAAGAATTAGTATAAGGGGGAAAATATGATTTTTTACCTTCATTTGTAATCAGTAATTTTACAGATTAACCAGTATTTTGTAAAAATGATCAAAATTTGGTTTTCACCAATAAATAACGATGAATTATTTCAAAAGTTTTTCTAAAAGGATAAAATCAGGGCAAATTCAGGATTTTGAAAACCAGGCACTTGAATTGTTTCATTTTCAGGCAGAAAACAATTTGATCTATAGGGAATACCTTGAATATTTAAGGGTAAAATCCAGGGATATTTCCTCCATCCAATCCATTCCATTTCTTCCGGTTTCTTTTTTTAAGAACCACAAAGTAGTTACCGGGACATTTACTGAATTTGATGCTTGTTATACCAGCAGCGGTACCTCGGGGCAAGTCAGCAGCCGGCATTACCTTCGGTCCAAAACATTCTACCTTGAACATGCCACCGCCCTTTTTGAAATGGAGTACGGAAGTTTGAAAAACTACCATATTTTGGCCCTTCTTCCCTCATATTTGGAGAGAAAAGGAAGTTCATTGGTGGATATGGTGGCCTGTTTTATTGAGAGAACCGAGTCTGATGCCTCAGGTTTTTACCTTTTCAACCACAGGGATTTAATTGATAACATCCAACAACTACAATCGGGGAACAGGAAAATATTATTGATCGGAGTAACTTTTGCTTTATTGGATATGGCAGAGGAAAACCTGATGGAATCCTTTATTCCCAATTTGATGATCATGGAAACCGGTGGAATGAAGGGAAGAAGGAAAGAGATGATTCGGGAGGAAGTTCATGGAATTTTAAAAAATAAATTCAGGGTTGACCACGTTCATTCAGAATACGGAATGACAGAATTGATTTCCCAGGCCTATTCTAAAGGGGAGGGGATTTTTACCGTTCCGCCGACAATGGGCGTTTACATCCGGGATGTTCATGACCCCTTTAATATGGATACCAAAAAAACGGGTGCCATCAATATTATAGACCTTGCCAATTTCAACTCCTGTGCCTTTATAGAAACCCAGGATTTGGGAGAAAAATATGAGGATGGTACCTTTTCGGTTTTGGGCCGGATAGACAACAGTGAATTGAGGGGATGTAATTTAATGGTTAATTAATTTTGTATTCAGTCAGGAATTATTCATATTTGGCCCATAAATTTATTTTATTATGAAAACGATGATGACTTTGGTGTTGGCTTGTGCGATTTTGGGACTTTCTTCTTGTGCTTCAAGTAGGCCTTGTCCTGCCTATGCGAAGATTGAAAATACCCAGGTAAAAGGCTAGAATTTATATTTTTAGTAATCTGCGTACTTTTTAATGTCTTCAGAGGTAATATTTTTGTCGCCTAATATGACGAGTCTTTCGATGACATTTCTGAGTTCCCGGATATTACCTGTCCAGGGAAACTGTTGTAACCTCTTCAATGCCTCCTTTCCTATTCCTTTTTTGGAAGTGCCGTACTCTTTGGCGATGTCTTCCAAAAAGCGGTCTACCAATAGAGGGATGTCTTCCATTCTTTCTCTCAATGGAGGGACCTGTATGAGAATGACACTGATACGGTGATAAAGATCTTCCCGGAAATTACCCTCCTTGATTTCTTTTTTTAAGTCTTTATTGGTTGCGGCCAAGACCCTGACATCAACTTTAATGTCCTTATCTCCGCCAACCCGGCTAATTTTATGTTCTTGTAAAGCCCTTAATACTTTGGCCTGGGCCGAAAGGCTCATATCTCCTATTTCATCCAAAAAAAGCGTCCCTCCATGGGCTTGTTCAAATTTTCCCTGCCTTTGTTTCATGGCGGAGGTAAACGCGCCTTTTTCATGACCAAAAAGTTCACTTTCTATCAATTCGGCAGGGATGGCAGCACAGTTCACGGCAATGAAGGGGGAACTGGCCCGGTTACTTTTTTGGTGAATCCAATGGGCGACCAACTCTTTTCCTGTGCCATTGGGCCCTGTAATCAGTACCCTTGCATCAGTTGGAGCCACCTTTTCGATGGTTTCCTTGACCAAAGAAATCGCCTCAGATTCACCAATCATATCCAATTTTTTTGAAAGCTTCTTTTTCAGTACCTTGGTTTCATTTACCAAATTCTTTTTATCCAAAGCATTTCTAACCGTAAGCAGGAGCCTGTTGAGATCGGGAGGTTTGGGTATGAAATCAAAGGCCCCCAATTTGGTGGCCTCTACCGCAGTTTCTATGGTTCCGTGAGCGGAAATCATGATAAACTGGGGCTGTTTTTCCATTTTGGTCACTTTGGCCAAGACCTCCATACCATCCATTTTTGGCATTTTTATGTCGCATAATACCAGGTCAATATCGTCATTTTCCAAGATTTCAAGCCCCTTTTCTCCATCCTCTGCTTCCAGAATTTCATATTTTTCATATTCTAAAATTTCCTTCAAAGTAGACCTGATTACTTTTTCATCGTCAATGATCAATATTTTAGGCATAATTGGTGATTAGATTGTGGAATTAAACAAAAGTGCAAGCCTATAAGCCGGGTTCTGTCACTTTATCTTTGCCTAAACAAAGGAAAGTTATTTGCCATTTATCTAGTCTTTCCCTTACGGAAAAGATCCAACGACCTACCCACTTCGGATATCCGGTCTGAACCGGATTTGGACGAGCAGCCCTTATTCCGAAGCCTATTTGGTCTTTCAACCCATAAGGTTTGCCATGCAATGCCAGTCAC
>JBBDSA010000019.1:0-10120 GCA_040905165.1 Cyclobacteriaceae bacterium
CTGAAAACCCTGTTGGATTAACTCTCAGGGGGACGGGTCCGGAGTTCTGAAATTTTTCAAGTACATCATGATTTCTAAAATTTCTTAATTATGTTTAAAAAATTAGCGATTGCAGTAGTGGCCCTTTTTCTGGGACTGTCCGTTTACAATGAAAGCAGTGCTCAATCCTATGCCACCAGTGCAGGTTTGAGATTGGGCGTTACCAATGGTTTGACGATCAAACACTTCATCAAGGATAACACCGCTTTGGAAGGGATCATTCATTCCCGGTACAGGGGGGTAATTCTTACCGGATTGTATGAGGTACACAAGGACATCAATGATGTCAGAGGACTTCGTTGGTTTTATGGGGGCGGTGGACACGTAGGTTTTTGGGGATCCTCCATTGGGAGATATGATTCATACAGAAATACGACCATTATTGGTATTGATGGAATAATTGGTCTGGATTACCTGTTTGAAGATTTCCCTTTGAATGTTTCATTGGACTATAAACCTGCTTTCAATTTAACAGGAGTAACAGGTTTTTGGGGAACTGAATCGGCCCTTTCTTTGCGTTATGCCTTTTAAAAATGCCGTTTAATTACAGCTTGAAAGGGGATCAATCCGGAAAGATTTAGTTTACGGATTGATCCCTTGTTTTTTTATAGGACT
Source organism: Cyclobacteriaceae bacterium (assembly GCA_040905165.1). Lineage (GTDB taxonomy): Bacteria > Bacteroidota > Bacteroidia > Cytophagales > Cyclobacteriaceae > Cyclobacterium. Next base: position 655 of record JBBDSA010000019.1, read on the forward strand.
AATATTTACAGGTAGGTCCAAAAAATAAGGCCCGTAAATATGAAGGACTAAATCCCCATGTCAAAATACAAAAATTTGACTATAAATATTTTTAACCTTATAAATTTGGCATTTGAATATAAAAAAGAATTTTGCAAATAGAATTTTAAATATTTCCATATTTATGCTTTATTTCCGTAAGATAAAACCTTAATTTTAAGCCAATAAGCAACCCAACTTGATTTTATTTAAACCATACGATGACTTGGTTGACCGACGAAAAGGGGGAATTGATCGAATAATTCCCCAGATCATTCAAATTATCAAGAAATTTGTATCATCAAAGTATTACCGCTTAATGTTCCAAAATTCGGAAAAGGCGGAAGATGATAAAAAAAACAGCAATTCGCCACATTTGAAGATGTGGGAAATTTTTAAAAATTAGGACAAATGAAAAATGACAATTTAAATTTGAATGTACTGCCTTTGATTTTATTTTTATCCCTTTCTTTGTTTTCATCCTGTGTGGATGAGCCTCTGGAAGGACCGGTAAACAATAATGATCGGGACATTAAAGAGCTGACAGCAAGTACAGGGTTTGAATGGAAAACATCAAGAAGCGTAGAGGTCAATTTGAAGGCATTGCCTATTGAAGTGGGTATAGATAGAAGGCTTACCTTCGCAGATGAGAACGGTTCACTTTTCTATTCAGGTAAGCAGTCCATGGATGAAAATTTTAAGATGGAATTTGATCTGCCGGATCATATCAAACAGGTTTCCATGTTATACGGGGATATCCTTAAAACCGCTGAGATCATTGATGGTAAAGTTTTTTTCGATTTTTTAAACGTTGATAACGAAGAAGTCGTCGAAAATTAAATTTCAATCAAACCATTCACCATTCTCTTAAGAGAGAATCCAAATGAGATTTTTTTTAATATTTTTAATTTAAGAATAATGAAACAGCTAATAAAATTATACACTTTCCTATTGTTATTGATCAGTTTTCAAGCTTTCTCCAACAATACCCTAAAAAATGATGCGGAACTGGGTGACCGCGATATATACTTTGCAGGTTGCTGGGGCATGGAAGAGGTTACGGTAAGCGATGAAAGATGGACATTGATTTCGGGGGATTACAGCTTCAGGACCAATGAAGTGACCAATGATTCCAATACCGCCACCTGGCTGAAAACACCATGGATGGTGATGGAAGCGGGTAAAATTTCTTTCACCACCCGATTGGATGGAAGAGGAGGGGGGAAAAGGGGTATCCTGATCCAATACATAAGCTTTGATTCAGAAAATGAGGCTACCGGAGAAGGAGATATGGTAAAATTTGACAGTTTTGATTTTCCTAATCCGATAAACAGACAAACTAAAGTCCATGAGGTGAGTGTAACTGTACCCAAAGAAATAATTGGTCAAACCGTTAAAATTATTTTCAGTTTTGTTGGAAAAGGTGGCGATGCAAGGATAGGGATGGACGAAATTGAAATCCCTGGAAATTATAGCGCAGACCCATCAGCTAAATGTTTTCCCGTTCAAAAGATTAAAGATAGAGATGCTGACGGTATGGCTGACGATGAAGAAAATTATCCTGATGATCCATTTAGGGCATTCGATAATTATTTTCCTTCTGAGGAATATGGCACACTGATGTTTGAAGACTTGTGGCCGGCAATAGGAGATTATGATTTCAATGATTTGGTTATGGATTACCGGATCAATAGGGTAACCGATGCAGAAGGAGAAATCGTCGAAATTGTAATTGAATTGCTTACCAGGGCTGCAGGAGCCGGATATCAAAACGGATTTGGTATATCCTTTACCGGACTGGATCCTGACAGGGTTTTGGGAGTTGAAGGGACAAAGATTAAATCAGGAAGCATTCATCATTTTATGGAAAACGGACTGGAAGCAGGGCCCAAGTACGCCACCGTCATACCATTTGACCATGTCCACAATGTATTGACCCATCCCGGAGGAGGTTCATTGGGAATCAATACCGATCCCAAAGCGCCCATACAGGATCCCTCTCTTCAAAAAATTATTGTCACTTTAAAAAGGGAAGGAAAAGCTGCTGACGGAGGTGTTACTTACCTGGAAGAAGTAGGAATGCATAATTTCAACCCTTTTCTGATCAGCAATCAACAAAGAGGAATGGAAATCCATTTACCTGGAAAGGAGCCTACTGCACTTGCTGATCCATCCATATTCGGGACCAAAAATGACGGAAGCCTTGTTGGAGAGCAAAATTATTACAGGAGTATAGAAAATGGAATGCCTTGGGGTTTGAATGTTACCAAAAGCATTCCTTATATGATCAACAAGGTAGGATACCATAAAGGATACCTGAAATTTTATGATTGGGTGGTATCAGGAGGAAAATCTTTTGAGGATTGGTACCTGGATTTGCCGGGATATAGAAATGGACAGGTTTTGCTTAATGCAAAATAGGTGATGGAAATTTTTCAAATCTGCGAATCATAACAAAATTTAACCTTCAGATTTATTGATTTGATTGAAGAAGGAATTGCAGCTGTAGCTTTTAAGCATTTATTTCATATGAAAAATCTAAATTTAATTAAGAATTCCGGAAATAACCAATTTTTTGGTGCATGTAAATATTTTGTGGTTTTCTTTTTATGGAGCCTGGTAGCTTTGTTGCCATCCTATTCAAACGGACAAACAGTAGTAGTTACCGGAAATGAAAATAACATACCTATCCAAGAGGTTCGGTATATGATTGATGGACAGGAATTGGTTCAGACCTCCCCAGAAGGAAACGTAAACCCCAGTCCGGAAGATTTGCCTGTTATTATCAATTCCATTGAATTGGAAGAGGGGAATGTTATTTTTGCTACTACCAGGAATCCTTCCGTGCATAATCCCAATCCTGTAATAGGAGGAAATGAAATATCTCCCTCTTCGGTCCAGATTGTCCGTTCTGACAATACAATCATCAGCCACAATTCCCCTGAATTTTTTGAAAACCTGGAAATGGTGGTTTCCACCCCCGATATCCGCTCTTACTGGGATATCAACAGTCAACCCTCTATTCCCAGAGGAGAACAATTTGTGGATTTGGTTTATAATGATCAAGTGGTGACTTCAGGTTATTTGCTATACACTGAACGGAATGGGAATTCGGAAACAGACTTCATTGCCTTAGGCCGGGACGGGGAACCGATCGAAGGGGCAAATGTCATTCAGGTAAGAGGGTTTCAATGGAATACAGGAATCAACCATATCACCAATGTTCCGACACAAACACAGTACATGGTTTTGTTTTCACCCATTCTTTTTGAATCTTCTGAGCCTATCTATGGCATCAGGATCATTGCGGTGAATGAGCCTGATGGAAAAATGGTGTTTTTTGTCAATGCCCTCTCTGCCACTCCCGATTTAGCAGAAAGGGTGAATAGTGAATTGGGCGAAGAAGCCGTATTGAATATTTTTGATAATGATGAATTAAACGGTTTTTCTTTGAATCCGATCGATGTGACATTGGATGTCCTGGAACCATTTCCAGCCAATACGGTGGAGTTTAATTCCGATGGAACGGTAGATGTTCCCCCCAATACGGCTCCTGGTGTGTATACCATGACTTATGAAATCACCACGGCAGGCGGAGAGTCAGATACCGCAGAGGTAAGGATAGAGGTGATTGAATACAAACCAGAGGCTTTTGATGAGTCAGCCGGTTTGCCCGACAGCTTTGGTCAGGACAGTATAATAAATGTATTGGCCAATGATATGCTGAATGGGTTACCCGCCTTAATTGAAAACCTGAATCTTACTGTAGCGGATAACCCTACCAATGGCGCCTTGATCCTCAATCTTGATGGGTCGGTGGATGTGGCTGAGGGTACGCCTGCCGGTACTTACCAACTTACCTATCAGATTTGTGATAAGGCGGACCCGGCTAAATGTGATCAGGGCATGGTGACCATCACGGTGGACCCAACTACCTTGACAGCAGTAAATGATGAATACGAAAACATTAATTTAAACCGGGGGGGGATAATTGGTAATGTAATCGTAAACGATTTGTTAAATGGAGAATCCGTTGAATATGACCGGGTTATTGTAGAATTGGTGGATTCAGATGGCCTTGTAGGGGTTACCATTTCAGAAGAAGGAATCCTGGAGTTACCCAGCGGTTTACCCCAAGGTGATTATGTTTTGCAATATGATCTCAAAGAAACCATTAATCCCGATAACAGCGATAGGGGGGAAATCCGCTTTATTTTACTGGATATTCAGATGGAAGCCAATGATGACGAGGTGTACACCAATCAAAACCAAGGCATTGATCTGGCACTATTGGATAACGATTTTCTCAATACCGGTGAATTATTGCCTGAAACACTGGTCATTATTTCCGGACCCGAAAACGGTGATATAACGTTAAATGAAAACGGTTCGGTTACCTATGTACCGGAAACCAATTTTTCAGGCCAGGATGAATTTACCTATGAAATATGCGAAAACACAGACAGGCAATTCTGTGACCAGGCTTTGGTATCTATACTGGTCAGGCCCATTGAATTAAGTTTTACCAAAACGCCAAACGTTACTGAATCGCCAATAGGCGGGTTGGTTACTTATACCATAGAATTGATCAACAACAGTGAATTTACGCTTGAGAATTTGGTAGTCAAAGATGAGCTTCCGGGAGGATTGATGTATTTGTCGGCTTTGCCTGAACCTGAAAGTGCCAACACCTGGATCGTTAATGAATTGGGTTCAGGAAGTAGCATCAGCATTGTTTTGGAAACCATGTCCACGGAACTCGGGCAGGTGGTGAATACTGCGTCGGTTGAAATCGGTGAATATTTTGACCAGGTTGCCGCTGGTCCCGTCTCAATTTTGGCCAAACCGGTGGAGGTAAGTGTCTCCAAAACTTCCTTCGGTATCGATGTTTACGAAGGCAATGAATTTGAATACGAGATAAGGTTGATCAACAATGGGAATGCCTCAGCAGAGAACATCACCCTTCAGGACCAGCTTCCAGATGACCTTGTTTATTTAAGCTTCTCAACGGAGGGATTGGATATCAGCCCTGATGTTTCCGGAAATGTCATTTCCTGGATGGTGCCTTCCCTCAACCCAGGCGAAGAGCTGGTATTCCGGATTAAGGTGCAGGCTACACAGGAAGGAACCATTGCGAATACCGTAGGGATATCCTTATCGGAAGATCAGGAAAATCTTTCTACAGCCCAAGAAGCCACTGATTCCAATCAGGTCTTACCGTTTTTTGTCCCCAATGTAATCACACCGGGGACTTTGGATGGTAAAAATGACAATTTTGAAATCAGGGGAATTCAGAATTTTGCCGGCAGTTTCCTTACGATTATGAACAGGAATGGAGATCATGTTTATGAATCCGATGATTACCAAAATGATTGGGCAGCTCAGGGACTTAATGCAGGATCTTATTTTTATGTCCTGGTAATTACGGATAGTCAGGGAATAGACCAAACTTATAAAGGCTGGATTCAGGTGGTCAAATAGCCATTTTACCTTTTAGGGTTAAAACGAAGTGTGGGTGCGTTTAAACGAATTGAAAATGAAAAATATTTTTAAAATTATTGGACTTTTGGTTTTCCTTTTTTTACTGAATGGAAAGGCCACGGAGGCACAGCAGCTGCCCCAGTTCAGCCAGTATATGTTTAATGGATTGCATGTCAACCCTGCCTATGCCGGGTACAAAGGGCAGCATTACTTACAATCTACTTATCGGAGTCAATGGGGGGGCCTTCCGGGAGCACCCAACACCTTTACCCTTACCGCTGATCTTAGTGCCAATGAGGGCTTAATGGGGTTTGGTTTGTCTGTATTGTCTGATCAAATGGGACCGGCAAAAACCAATTCGGGTTTGCTGACCTATGCTTATAGAATTCAAACTGGCAGGACTTCATTCTTGGGTTTTGGAGCAAGTGCCGGAGTTTCGGAATACGCCATTGATGGCTCTCTGTTCAATCCAAATGATTTCGATGATGAAGATATTCCCGAAGGAAGAATCAATATGTTTACCCCCAATTTGAATACCGGTGTTTTTTTCCATACTCCGACATTTTATGCGGGATTCAGTGCCTATAACCTTATTGGCAAAAAGAGCCTTGAGGAAGAGGCCATCGCATTGGCTTACCATCAGGTGCACTATTACCTGACCGCAGGAGCTTTGATCCCATTTTCAGAGCAGGTAGGTTTTAAACCTTCTTTTCTCCTCCGAAATGGGGGCAAGGGACCAACCAATTTGGACCTGAACGGGATGTTCCTTTTTGTGGATCGAATTTGGGCCGGGGCTTCTTACCGGACCAATTTAAATATCAATCAGAATGAAATTCCTTCCGGGCTTTCCAAGAGAAATGCAGTTGCCCTGATTTTGGAATTGTTTGCCACAGAAAATCTTAGGTTTGGATATGCCTATGATGTGCAGACCAATGCCTTTAGTGGTTTAAGGAATAATTCCCATGAAATTTCTTTGGGATACTATATTACCCCCAGAAAAGTAAATATGAAAAACCCAAGATGGTTCTAAATATGAAAAAGTTTTTTGTTTATACCTCGGCCTTGGTTTTATGTTGCTCCCTATTTGGGATCGTCAATGCACAAACTGGTCTTTTGCGTTATGCGGATCAAAGATTCGAAGAAACCAATTATTTTGAAGCTGCACAAGGTTTTGAGAAAGCGTTCGAAAAAAAGGCCACTTATCGAGCCGCCAAAGGAGCAGCGCTTTCCTACGCCTATTTAAGGGATTATCAAAAAACCCATGAATGGTGGAAGAAAGCGGTCCAATTCCCGGAAGCGGATAATCACGATTTGTTACAATTTATAGGTGCTTCCAATCAGGTTGGAAACAAGGATGAAGTCCTGAAAGCCCTGGATTCCCTGGGAAATGGGGCATTGGAAAAGTTGGACAATCTTAACCTGGACTCATTAAAATCCTGGTATGGCCAGGATAATAATGCCAAAATGAAAGGGTTGGAAGATATCAATACGACAAGCACAGAATATGGATGGGTACTTGATGCTCAGGGAAATGCTTATTTTACCTCTGATCGGGGAGGGGAAAATGACAGAGATAAAAAAGCGTTAAGGATAGATAAAAGTTATAAATATTACAATAAGGAATCTGATTGGACGGGAAGAGATTTTCTGGGTATTTATAAAATGGATAAGGACGGGCAGATTATGCCTTTGGAAGTCCCTGTTCCCGATGTCTTCCATGTAACAGATCCTGCCATAGCAGTCGAAAAAGGAGTTTTGTTTTATACGGTTACCAGGGAAATCAGAAGGTCTAAAAATTATGCTGTGCAACCTGAAATCTATTACAGCTCCATGAGCGCAGACGGGAAACTTTTGGATTTTAAAGGTTTGTCTATCAATAATCCATTGGAATATGGTCTGAAAAGTCCTTTTTTGGATGAGGAAAACCAAAAATTGTATTTTTCTTCCGATATGCCTGGGGGTTTTGGTGGATATGATCTGTATTATATGGATTACTCCGGTGATTTTGAATTCGGAAAACCTGTTAATATGGGCGCTGTCATTAATACCTCAGGAAATGAGCGGGATCCTTTCCTGAATGAAGATGTTTTTTATTTTGCATCAGACGGTCACATCGGATTGGGCGGTCTGGATGTTTTTATGTCCGATCTGAAGGATAATGTACCCCTCGGGGTGAAGAATATGGGCTTGCCTTTTAATTCACCACAGGATGATTTCAGTGTTAATTTTTCGGGAGATGGAAAACTATTGATTTCTTCCAATCGCCCGGGGAGCAGAGGATGGGATGATCTTTTTGAAATGGAAGAGTTGTTCAAAAAATTCCAGGCCCTGGTTTTAAATTGTGATGGAGATCCTGTTTCCGGAGAATTGGATGTGGCGCTTATGGTAAGTACGGAAAGTAAGCAAATTGCTGTTGATTTAAACGGGGATGGGGGAATTCAGGCTGAATTGGCACCCGACACCGGGTATGAAATCCTCATTAAAAAAGATGGCTTCTTTTCTGTTCATGACAAAAATTTAACCACGGTAGGATTAACGGGGGACCAATTGGAAAAATCCTATCAACTGATAAGGATTCCTTATAAAACCGCTGTCTATGTAGACTTGATCTATTATAACTTAGATGAATCTGCCATTAGGGAAGATGCCGAAGCCAGCCTGAACAAGGTGGCGGAACTGCTTAAAACCTATTCTTTTTTGAACGTCTCCGTAGCATCCCATACTGATGCCCGAGCAAGTGATGAATACAATCAGGCGTTGAGCGAGAAAAGAGCCAATACCGTAAGGGACTATTTGAGCAAGTTCGGCCTACCAGGATCCAGGGTAAATGCCGTTTGGCACGGGGAAGAGGAATTGGCCAATGATTGTGGTGATGGTGTACCATGTCCAGATGCCTTGCACCAGATCAACAGAAGGACAGAACTGATGTTATTGGCTTTTCCGGAACAGGGCAAAGCCTATGAAATGCCGCCGGATTTCTTGGGGCAGGAACTTTGTGACATCAACAATATTCAAATTCCTTCAAATATGCCGGCCATTTATTTTGGTTTCGACAGAGCCGACATTTCGGCAGCGGAGAGGATGGCGCTGGAAAAGGTTGCATTTATGCTTAAGTCGATGGTAAACCAAAGGCTTGTTGTCACAGGGCATACAGACAACAGAGGTCCGGATGATTACAACAGTGAATTGTCCAAAAAGCGGGCCCTGGTAGTGAAAGAATACCTGGAAGGGAGAGGAATCGCTTCGGACAGGATCGTGTATGAATTTTTTGGCAAGAATAAACCCATTAATGATTGTGGGGAGATCTCCTGTACCCCAGAGATGCACCGGATCAATCGCAGAACAGAATTAAGCCTTAAGGAATTAAACAATAATTGGTCCAAGGGACAATAATAAATGAAACCTGGCGATTAATAATAAAACAGAGAAGGGCCTATCCATTTAATTTGGATAGGCCCTTCTCTGTTGTTTTGAGAGGTAGAACATCCGGAATATTTAAAAGGAGTAATCTACGGGCTTTTTGACTTCCTGCCCATTTCTGTGGTAAATTCCCAGGTGTAACGGTTTAGCCAGAGTGATTGCTATCGCCGGATACAAGTGCTTTCGGACAGTTTTGTTCAACCCCGTCCGGGGTTGTTAGGACGAGTCAGTTATGGGTCCCCGGGTTGCACCCGGGGTTATTGCTGTTGAAGCCCTCCAGGCTTCGGGTTTGTTTTGGGAAAGAAAAGGATTAGATGTATGACAGTCCCATTTGTTGCCTCCCAGACTTCGGATTTATATTAGTTTATAAAAGGTTTGGATGCCAACTGCACTTGCATTGGTTGACTGATCGGTGGCGCAAGATTACAGGCCTGGAGGGCCGACACAACCATAACCGTGGGTGTCAACCCACGGATAGGGAAGTGCCATCTAATATGGCCAACCCTGGTAGGGGTTGAACTGTACGGGTGTGGTGTGTTTTTACCGT
>JBBDSA010000020.1:0-166419 GCA_040905165.1 Cyclobacteriaceae bacterium
AAATCAAAATTTAAAGCCTTTTTTATTATTTATCTAGTAAACAGCCAAAGTCCAGAGGGTGGAGTTTCAAACTCCACCCAGCTTAACCACACCCAGCCTGTTGTTCACCCAGCAAAGGCCGGGCAAAAACGCTGTCTTAAATTCAAAGTGCCACCTTTCTCCCGGTTTCTGCTGATTTTAAAATGGCCTCTACTATCCGGATATCCCTAAGGCCTTCCTCACCTGGTACCAAAGGGGCCTTGTTTTCCATGATGGCCAAGGCATCATCATCCATTTGATTGGCCTGCTGCCATGGCACTTCATAGGGATGGTTGATGATTCCCAGCGGACTTTCTCCTTTTACCCCTGCATAGGCAGAAAAGGGTGCCATTTTGATGTCTCCCTCTTCACAGCTAATGGTTGAAAAATTGACATTTTCCGCAAAACTGGTTTTGATATCGGCGGTCACCCCGTCCGGGAATTGCAACTTGGCTTCCACCACATCTGCAAGGCCATCCTTATAAATTTCGGGTCTGGTGGAGATGGCCTTTGCCTCCAATACCGCAAGGGGCTCCATATTGGTGCCCAGCCTGGCCCCCTGGATGGAATATACACCCATATCATAGATTACCCCGCCTCCCATTTCTTTTTTCTGCTTCCAATGATCGGTCCGGTTTTCCCGGTAGCCTGCGGCACAGTTCAGGTATTCCACTTTTCCCAGTTTCCCTTCTTTTACGATACTTTGGTATTCCTGCGTATTCGGCTCATGCTGCAGGCGGTAACCGATGGTCAGCTGCACCTGGTTTTTTTTACAGGCATCGATCATATTCTGGCATTCCCTGGCTGTCACGGCCATGGGCTTTTCACACCATACATGTTTGCCTGCATTGGCCGCCCTAACGGCATACTCTTCGTGCATGGATGGGGGTAAAACCACATACACCACATCAATATCAGGATTGTCGGAAATACTGTCAAAATTCTGGTAGTTGTAAATGTTTTTGTCCGGAATTTGGTATTTCTCTTTCCATGCTATGGCTTTGGAGGGGGTTCCGGTAACAATCCCTGCCAGATAACAGTGTTCGGTCTGCTGTAGTGCAGGGGCCAAAAGGTCGGTACTGTAATACCCCAACCCTACCAGGGCCACGCCAATTTTCTTCCTTTTGGCAATAGAAAATACCCTTCCAGGTGAAACCAGGGCGATGCCTGCCCCCAATACCATGGTTTTAAGAATTTCTCTTCTTGTGTTGTTGTTCATAGGTTAACGGCTTATTTTCAATCAGTTTGAACCTTGTCATGTCTTCACAGACAGGATGATGAAGATAATCAATTTTTCCATTTTGACCAATTTCGGTGTGATCGATCTTTCCATGGAGGAATTTGTCCCAAGACCTAAAAAAATGTAATTTCGACAAAATTTTTGATCAATGATCCATTTTGAGGTTTCTGTCACCGTTCCGGTTTTGGAGGAGGAAGAAAATATCCTTCTCCGATGGTAAATAAGAAAAACCTTAAACTGATCGCCAAAATTCTGGTGACGGGCCTTGCCCTTTTTTTGGTATTCCAGAAAATAGACACCGCTACCACCTGGCAGGTCATCAAAAATGCACAACCCGGTTGGCTGCTCCTTTCATGGGTGTTTTTTATTGCTTCCAAGGTCTTCTGTTCCTTTAGGTTAAATGGGTATTTCAGGGATGTAGGCCTCCACTTATCGGAAATAAAAAACCTAAAACTCTATGCCATCGGCATGTTTTACAACCTGTTTTTACCGGGCGGCATAGGTGGGGACGGCTACAAAGTTTATCTTTTGAACAAAATTTATAAAGTTCCCGTAAAAAAATTGCTTGCGGCAGTACTTTTGGATCGGGGAAATGGGTTGGCGGTGATTTTGTTTTTGGTTTTTGCCCTGCTGCCCTTTATTTCCCTACCATTGGATCCTCCTGGTATTCAACTCATTTTGGGGATTTTTGGTATGCTGGGTATTCTCCTCGGTCTATATGTAGTCATGTTGCTGTTTTTCAAAAATTTCTTGGCCTCCATCTTTTCCACGACGGGCTATTCCCTCCTCAACCAGGCCCTTCAATTAGGAAGTACTTATTTTATTTTGATTTCAATGGGCGTAGGTGATCAGATATGGCCATACCTGTTTGTATTTTTGATATCCAGCCTGGTATCCGTCATTCCGCTGACCATTGGAGGTGTAGGAGCCAGGGAGTTGGTATTTGTATATGCCCATGAATACGTCGGCATCGATAAAAATATAGCCGTGGCCTTCAGTCTCCTTTTTTTTATGGTGACGGTATTGACTTCCTTAAGTGGGGTTTTTTTAAAGTTTAGGGAAGAAGGCGGGGAGACAACCCAGCAGTAACGGTATGATTTCCGAATGACCTGAAATAATGTTTTAATTCTTAAGGGTTGGGGTGGGGCAATAGAACTGGCAATGCCCAAACCCGAAAAACAAAAAAGCCGGAGTCTCATTATTCATGAAACCCCGGACAAACCCTACATTAAAAAATAACCAACTAACCTAACCAATATTCAAACTCCAAAAATTTCTTTTGATTTTATTCCTGTTTGATGAGTTAAAGGTAATAGGGGATAAATTGTAAAAATAATTTTTTGTAATATTTTTTACTTTAAAAATTAACAAAACAGTTTTTTAATTTCGTATTACAATTTTTTTAGTATGGATAATTTTAAAACCTCAATTTTGCATTTTCTATGGTAAAAAAATAGGCTTATCCTATTTATTGATCTAAAGGTCAATAGATTACAAGGTTAACAAAAGAAAAATTAGAATGGCTAGCAGATGTAATTAATATTTTCCGCTTGATTATAAATAAGCCTTAAAACCAGCTTTTAAACCTTCAATTCTCTGTACTTTTGGTCCTGACTGATGTCAGAAAAAAATATCCTTCCCCCCACAAATCCAGCCGTTCCCCTCCCGAAAAAAATTCCTAATTTTTTTCGGGCCATCGCTCTTTAAAAAACAGAATCCATAAATCCCCCCTTGAGGGGGGACTTTAAGGCACGTTAATTCAAATAGTTCCTTACCTTTTATTCCGCCCTTCCAGGGCTTTGGTGAAGTGTTATTGCTTAATCACAGGGCTGCACCCTGTGTTGGAATATTTTGCCCTTTCAGGGCTGGGTCAACGTTATCCAATTTCTTACAGACATTTTCTTAACACTTTCTCCCCCATCGTTTTCTGCCAGGGCGAAGCACCCCATAAAACAAAATATAGTTAATTAATCGAAATAATTAACTTCCACCTTGCAGATTTTGGCGTTAGAAAATCAGGAAGGTGCAGTGGCAACGGCATGTTTGACGAAGGGGTTTTGGTAAGTAAAGTTTCACTTGATAAAAAAGAATGCCCAAAGGTCCATTTCTCGGAAAAATAAAATTTACCCGGATCAAATAAATTTCCAGGAATTATCAACGGAAAAACTCCCATTAAATAGGATATTAAAGGTATTCCAAAATGGTAAATGGCTCTGGTGATTGCCGACTTCCCATACCCTTCCATTTTAAAATTCTTCTTTTTTCCCTATTTTAACAAATATTTTAAACCAAAACTATTCATTTTAACTCCATGCATCATTTTACCACTATAAAAGATATTGCCCGGGAACTGAACGTTTCCGTTTCAACGGTGTCCAGGGCATTAAGAGATACCTATGATGTGAGTCCAGAAACCAAAGAAAAAGTACTTGAAAAAGCAAAAGAGCTAAAATACAAGCCGAATTTCAATGCCAGGGGATTATCGCAGGGAAGAACCAATAATATAGGGATCATCATTCCCTTCATTACCAATTATTACTTTTCCACAGTGATCACAGGCATCCAAAAGACGGCCTATAATTATGGATATAACATCATCCTCTATGTCACCAATGACTCCCAGGAAAGGGAATACCTGATTACAAGAAACCTTACCTTCTCCGGTTTGGATGGCATTTTGATTTCCACCTGTGCCAGCAATTATGACCATATCCATGAAATTATCGATAAAGGAATACCGGTCGTTTTTTTTGATAGAACCAATAACCTGAGTGCCACCAAGGTCATGCAGGACGACTACAATGGTGCTTTTGAGGCCACAAGCCATTTAATTGAGCAGGGCTACACCAAAATTGCCCATATCACAGGTCCAAAAGATCAAATGTTCACACAAAACCGGTTGAACGGCTACCTGGATGCCTTGACCCATCATGGGATCCCCATCAAAGATAAATGGATCATCCATACCGGATTTTCACAGGATTGCGGCGAAAGGGACATGTACGAATTACTGGGATCCCACCCAAAACCGGATGCCATATTTGCCGTTAATGACCGAAAAGCCATAGGGGCCATGTTGACCCTAAAGAGTCAAAAAATTCCCATCGGCAAAGAAATCGGAGTAGTAGGTTTCACCAATGATCCCATTTGCACCATCATTTCGCCAAGTTTGACCACCGTTTCCGAATCCGCATTTGATATAGGGAGAATAAGCTGTGAGTTACTGCTCCAACATATCCAAAAGCATAATCTGCCATCCAGGGAAGTTATTCTTCCCGGAGAACTGATTATCAGGGAATCCAGCATCAAAATGATGATATGATGGTTTGATTTGCTGATTTGCTGATGGAAAAATAAGTCGATGGGTCGATGGGTTTGGTGGTAACTTAAAATTGAAGTAGTTTTCCACATCGGGGGATTGCTTCGGAGGTACGTCATTGCGAGACCTAACATTTTAAAAATGCAAAAATCGGGATGACGATGTATTTTTGCAATATCCTGTGCAAAATTCTTGTTCAAAACGAGCAAAATCTATAAATATAATATGTTTAATATCAAAGATTTAAAAAATACGTCATCGGTTGGAAAACAGGAGGAAATTCCTTAAAAAATCCCCCTGGCCCCCTTTTAAAGGGGGATTTGATTCCGTTATCCTTTCCGTGGCCATTCCTGTTTTATATCTCCATTGGCCGGATCATATCATTAAATTCAGCAGCATATCCAAACTTCAGCAATTCCCTCCGTATTCTAAGGGTGCAGGGGGATTTAAGGATTCGATGATGTGTTGATGGTTTGATGATGTATTCGCACATGGGCTGCGACTCCGCTGCCTTCGACAGGCTCAGCCCCCGGGGACGTGTTCGTCCTCGCCGGTGCCTGCGGTGCCTGAACGGAGTCGAAGGCAGCGGAGTCGAAGGCACCCTATTTCTCTATTTCGATGGATAATAAAGAAGCAGATGCTTCATCCAAATAAACTGCACAGGAAGGATGCTTTTGCAAAATACTGGCTGGATAAAGGTTACTGATTTCATTTTCCAAACAATCCTTTACTGCCTGGGCCTTTCTTTCATCGGGCACGGAACAGAAGATATGCTTTGATTTTAAAATCTGCTTGATGGACATGCTTATGGCTTGTTTGGGTACATCTTCCAGGTCCTCAAACCAACCTTCGTTCATTTGCTGCATTCTGCAGGGAACATCCAGGTCCACAACCAGATAGGGTTTTTCGGTTTCAAAATCCGCAGGTGGGTCATTAAAAGCCAAATGGCCATTTTCACCTATTCCCACAAAGGCCACGTCAATGGAATGCCTGGAAATGATTTCCCCCAGCTTTTGGCACTCTTCCTCCGGATCTTTTTCCCCATCAATATAATGAATGCCACCAATTTTACCGATCTTATCCACAAACCTTTCCTTAAGGTATTTCCTGAAACTGGCAGGATGGGTAATGGGAATGCCGATATATTCATCCAGGTGGAATGCGGTAACCTTTTCCCAATCAATGTCCTCCTTTAACAACTGATTCAATGTCTCAAATTGGCTCGTGCCCGTTGCCAGAATAACATGGGCATGCCCCTTTTTTTTAATGGCCGCTCTGATTTGGGAGGCTGCTGCTTTTCCGGCAGATTCGCCTAATTCTTTTGGGTTTTTGGATTGAATAATTTTCATGAAATATAAACGTTTAAGGTATATGTAAAAGAATACATTGGATCTTGCTTTTACCTAAGACAGCCTTTATTGGAGCCATTCCAGGTACATATCATTTCGTTCTTCATTAGATGGATTTTGTTTCACCAACAATTGGCCTTTTGCCCCCAATTTGTTATAAGTAGTGGTCACCACATCATAGCACTCCTGAAAAATATCAGGTGCCATCTCTTCCCCATTGCCCTCTTTGGGATTAATTAAAAGAAGTTTCCTGGGGGCCAGGCTGGCAGCCAACTGGGGAAGATCATATTGTGTCAGAGCGGCCGGAACTGCCCCCAGTATATAGGAGGGTAGATAATAACGGTTGTCTACCAAAGATTGGTAGGAAACCGGTGAACCCTCCAAGGCAATCCCCGCAAAAACAGGATCAAAAGAGGCAGCATGCAAAAGGGCTGGTCCAAGCTCATTTTTTGCCAGGCCATAAATTTCAACCTGCTTAAAAGTATTTTGTAAAACCTTGGCCAGCCTAACCATGTCACCCGCATGTACACCTACTACACTTCTGCCCACCTGCATTGCTGCCAACCACAGGTTAAAGGAACTGTTACCAAAATCAGTGGTTGAAGAGGACCTGGGTTTTCCCACTTCTCCATAGCCTAATAAGTCAGGTGAAAGAACCGTAAAGCCCCTTTTAACGAGCGCTTCCATTTCACCTCCCGGCCGTGTCCCTTCTGATTTTTCAATAGTGGACATGTACAAAATCCCTTTTTGATTGGCTACTTCCGGCACCATCAAAAGGAAAGGCAGGTCGTAGTTTCCCTCCCCTTTTACAAAATACTTTTCAATATGGTAACCCTCTCTTGGAATACGTCCTGTAAATACTGGTTGACTGCTTTCCCGGGGCTCCCTAAATCCTGAAAGTTGTTTGGCTGCATTTACTGCATGGGAAAAGGATTCGGCAGTGCCGGAATTTCCTGAGGATTTTCCAGTGGGTTGAGGTGTGCTCTTCTTGTTTAAACTGAAAACCGTTTCTCCCCCAAGGGAGGTGGACAATTGTCCTGTCGGGGTAACTTTTAAGTCGGCCTCTTCCAATAAATCCACTTCTTCATCCAGCGCATTGCCGGGCATATCCAGATGGCGCTGAAAAAAGGCATACATGGCCTCACGGTTTTTTTGCGTTGAAGCATGTCCGGCATCATCTTCCACCATGGAGAAAGCCTGCTCAGCACCATAAACCCTATAAACTCTTTCCACCTCAGCAGCGGTCTCCCTCGCACCATGAATGTTGAAAATATCGCGGGTAGTGGTGATCATAAGGGTAGGCTTTGGGGCTCGAACACTTAATAAATCAGGATGGTCCAGGCCCTGTTTGATCCCCTGATAAAAATTCTGTTCTGCATCCTGAGGTCCTATGGTCTGGAACAAACGGGTAAAGTTGGTAATATAATTTTCCGGTGCTGAGGCCCAAATCCGATCATCCAGGGCGGCGATATAGGAGGACTGGGTACCACCTCCGGACCGTCCGGTGATCCCTATCCTTTTTGGATCCACCTCTTCCCGCGTAAGCAGATAATCCACTGCCCGGATACCATCCCAGATCATGTACCATGCCTGTGATTTACCCGAAATAAATGCCTGGGCACCAGGAAAGGAATGTTCCATGGTGGGCCCTCCTACCAGGGACCCCTTTTTATCCTCATCAAAATATTCCAGCCTTTCTCCCTGCCCAACAGGATCAAAAGCAAAAACCATAAAACCCTTTTTGACCAGGTTTAAAATGACCGTTTGGTAAGTACTGCTTCTATAGCCCTCCTCCGTATGTCCGCTACAGTAGATGATGACAGGTGCCTTCCCCTGTATTCCATCCGGAATATATAAGGTAGCCGTAACATAAAAAGACGGTTGGGATTCAAAAATGATATGTTCGAGGGAAAAGTCATTTTTCTTAATGCTACGCAAAATCTGAGGGTTCAAGGGGCTTTTGGATGGAAAGGGTCCCAAAACGGAGGTCAATTGCTTTTTAATCCATTCCTGCCTCTCTTTCCAATCCTTAAGGGTTTTGATTTCAGAAACCGCTTTTCTACGCGCCTCCAACAATTCAAAAGCCTCTTTCGAAAAATGCTTGTAAAGGTAGTTGGGCGCATCACTGAAATGTACCCAATTGCCCTGAAAAACTTTGAGATCTTCCTGGGCCACCACTTCGGTCCCTATCAAAAATGCGGTGAGAAGCCTTGCGGTCCTGACATGAAAAAAAAAGGTCCGGGAATATTTTTTTCTGCTATTGCGCATGTCCATTTTCATTAAGAAAAATAATTTGGTTCAATAAATAAAGCATTGTTTTAGATTTCAGGTCAGGGCCCTGTTGGCTACCCGCATCACATTTCCATTGAGTATTTTTTGAATTTCCTGGTCTGAGTAACCCATTTGTACCATTCCCACCGTGAACAATGGCCAATTGGTCCAGGCCATACTTTGATTCATTTCCGGGGATTCTTTAAAATCATCCGGAGGCCAAAGCGCTTCCCATCGGTTTCGGGGTCTTCTATAGGAGGGGATTTGTTTGTTCTCGGCTGCGGCATATTGGGAAGTGTAAGCCACATCGGTTCCAATAGCCACATGGTCTGAGCCAAACTTTTTAACGACATAATCAATATGCCGCATCATAGAGGCAATATCACCGCTTCCCCCCAAAAACCGGGGGATACAGCAAATGCCTATGTAACCGTCTGTATCTGCAATGGCACGGATGACATGATCAGGCTTGGCCCTAAAATGACCGTGCAGTGAATTGACCGTACTGTGGCTTGCCACCATGGGCTTTTCGGATAATTGGGCTGCTTCCAGACTGGTCTGCCATCCGGAATGGGAGATGTCCACGATTACGCCTACCCGGTTCATTTCCTTCACTACCGCCCTTCCGAAATCACTTAAACCACAATCTTTTTCTTCCCCACATCCATCACCAATCATATTTCTGCGGTTATAGGTAAGGTGCATCATCCGGATTCCCAATTGGAAAAATACCCTGATGTACCGCAGCTCTTCTTCCACAGAAACCCAATCCTGGGGAATGGGCACGCCGTTGCCGGTAAAATAAAGGGCATGCCGGTTTTCATTTTTGGCTTTGACGATATCTTCAGGCACCACCGCTTTACCTAAAAAATCCTTCATCCAATCCGTGGCATAAGTAAATCGGGACAAACGCTTTAACAGACGTTTAATTTCATTGCCTTCCTCACCGGCATTCTGAATGACACAGGTTACCCCTGAGGCTTTCCAGGCATTGGTAAATTCTTCTCTTTCCTTTTCATTATGAACAAACCGGGTCATGGACATATCCTCCTGCAGGTCCTGAATTTCCAGAGGAGAAGCACTGTCTTCCACAGCTGCTTTTATCCGTTCGCCGTCCACAGCGGCCCTTGGCATGAATCCATAACAATCGATGACCACGGAATTTCGGTGCAGCTCCAGACCGTGTTCCAACTGTGTATTGGTAGGCTTTAAAATATTCAAAGCCGTTTGGTAAGCTTCCTTCATGGAGGGGTTGATGGTAAACCGGGATGGCTCCGCCGGGTGGCCAAAGGAGGTAACCTTAGGGCCACCTGCTGCAAAGCCCTCCAAAATACCCAAACCGGACATGCCCAGCCCGGCCATACCGGAAATTTTTAAGAAATTTCTGCGATCATTGTTCATATCAATGCTTCAATTTAAACGGGGGAAAGCAACCAATGCTCTCCCTCCCTTTGGATATAATAATCAATCAACTGAATATCAGGATTTTTTTGCCATGGGTTTGAGTGAAGTCAAATCCGCAATTCTAACAATTTTCCCCGTTTCAATACTGTTCCTTGCTGCAATACCAATCAGGGCAGACATGGCCCCGTCCCTTGATCCGGCAGATTGCTTGTAGTGGTCAGGACTATTGGGGTATCTGAATATTTTATCCTTTAACCTGGGGTCGGAGCCCCCATGACCTCCTGATTGAGGAATCACCTGTATGGTGTTTACATTTCCGAATAAGTTGGTAATGGTGATTTCCTGATAATCGGGCACGCCTGTGGGCATGGAAGATTTAATCCAGGCATCTAACCTTCCTTTAGTGCCATTGATCGCCAGGCGGAATCCTTCATAAGGAGAAAAAGCCGTCAGGGAATAATTGACGGGTACACCATTCGCGTAACGGTACTGTACGGCCATTGTATCATAGATGTCAATTTCGTCCCGGAACACACATCCATCCCGGAGGTAGCCATCATGCTTTTCATGATCTACATACAGATCCATTGCCCCTTGATTTTGGGTGATGTCCCAATAAAATTTACAATTTGATTTGTGGGGACAGGGCCTGCAATGTGAATCGTGGATGGGGCTGTTCTTTTTACCGTAAAAATCCAGGGAGCCATAAGCAAACACTTCTTCAGGCTCTGAATCCATCCAATAATTAAGGGTATCAAAATGGTGGGTAGCTTTATGGACCAAGAGTGTGCCTCCGAATTCCTTTTCTCCATGCCAACGCCTAAAATAGCTGGCCCCATGGCTGGTATCCAGGTACCAGTTCAGATCTACCGACTTGATTTCCCCTATTTCATCGTTGCGAAGCAACTCCCAAATTTCCTGCACATAGGGTGTATAGCGCATGTTGAAGGTGACGATGACCTTATTGCCGGTGCGCTCTTCCGCATCAAAAATAGCCTGGCATTTGTGTTCATCGGTGGTCATGGGTTTTTCTGAAATAACGGTCATTCCCGCTTCTAACCCCTTGATAATGTATTCATGGTGCGTAGAGTCAGTAGTGGTGACAATCAGCGTATCCGGTTTGGTTTCCCTGACCATCTTGTCAAAATCCGTGTACACCGGGCAGGAAACTTTCATTTGATTTTTGGCATAGGCTACTCTTCCTGGATTGATATCGCAGAGTCCGACAAACTCGATAATATCATTATAGGTATTTTGAACAGGGGTACCCCACATGCCGATCCCTCTGCCTCCCGTTCCTACCATGGCCAACCTTTTTTTGGCCCGGTGGAAACCATATCCCGCCAAGGGGGTCAAAAGGCTGGACGCCGCCAATAATCCTGTATGCTGAATAAATTTTCTCCGATTTAATGTTTCCATACTTTTTTGATTTATACTCATTTTTTTTTTATTGATGGCTTATTGATTCAATTTTGGAAATTGGTTTTTCCGGATTGGTTGAATAGATTTCTTGTTTTTTCAAATTCCTGCTGCACCTCCTGTAGTTTCGCTCCTGTCACCGGAACGCCGGACATGCTAACAGGATCTATAATGGTGATCTCCTTTCCCGATAATCCGGCAGCAAGGGAAATATCCCCCCAATTTAAAAACCCCGGCAGATGGATGCCCATACTGAAGTAATCGATTTGCTCCCGATTATCAAACAAATAACTGGAAGGCACGTTTTTTAGCGTCAGTTCCTGGAATTCACTTTCTCCAAGCGCACTTAAAAACAGGCCAGCCAAACCGGCCTCTTTATTGCCCTCGAAGGCTAATTTTGCAGGGTTAAAGTTTTCCTTTACAAACCGGGACACCAATTCCAGTTCTTCCACCCATTCTCCCAACATGGTCTTTCCAAGCCATAATTGGGCACGTGCCAATGTATGGAACCGGGTCAGATTGGTGGTGATCAGATCTTTTTGGGAAGCCGCCTCTCCTATTCCCGAAAGTTCCACAATGACGATGCCTGATCCACTGTTTTTTATTTCCTCCAGGCGATTGGCCGGAATTTCATTCTTCCCTTGGGCATAGGCCAACAGGGTATATCCCGAAGAAGGATTGGTAGGGGCATGGTGCAGAAGGGGAATTAATTTTTGACCGGAGGTATATATCGCCATCCTCTCCCAACCTTCTTCAGAGGAAAATTTATGAATTTCCTGTATTTCAGGATTTTTTCCGATTTTTAAAACTTTCTTTAGATCTGTCCTCAATGCCTCTTGATCATAGGAGGATTTTTTTAAATACGCATCCTTCAGGAAATTTCCCCGTTTCCTGCTGTATTCATCGGTGCTGATCACCAAAGGGCTTCTCTCACCTAATGGAAATACCAATAATTGCTCCATGGGAAGGGTTTCAAATGGCAGTTCGGGACGGGATGCCCCATTTCCCTTTCCTTTAAGGTGCAGGTCAAACCAACCCAGCATGGCTTCCCGGTCCTCTTTCCAATAGCCATGAGTCAGATCAAACAGCTCGTAATCCACATGGTCTCCCACTCCGTAAAGTTCAAATACAGGTTTGACATTATGATAACTTCGCAACATCTCTTCCGGAAAAAAGGTGGGATTGCTGTCCTGCTTATGGTTACACATTTTCAATGCCCGGGGTGCATAGAGGGCTAGTACACCTGCCGACTCGGTAAATGCCAGGCCTTCCGGTAACAGTTCACATACACAATTTGAACCCATGACAGCGGATTCAAAAGTCCCCACACTGACAATGGGCATGGCTGCCTTGATTCTTTCATCCAATGCCGCAAACCACATGGTCTGGTTACCACCTCCACTGGCTCCGGTAGCGCCAATGTTCTCCCCATCCACAAAAGGAAAAGAAGTGAGTAAATCCACCGCCCGCATATTATCAGTCACCTGAACACCCAATAACGATTCTCCTATGTTCATCAATGATGCCCCTAAATTAGCCCCATGGTATTCAAAATCACCATGGGTAGTAGTGCGCTCTCCTGATCCAAATGCATCAATGGCCAAGCATACATACCCGTTTTTTGCTAAGGAATGGCCCAGGGACTGAACACTTTCTGCCATTTTCCCTTCACTCCAATGTCCGTGCATATTGATGACAGCGGGAAATGGCCCTTCTCCATCAGGAATGTACAGGTTGGCCGTGGCATATACCCCGGGCATGGTCTGAAAATAAATGTTCTTGATGGTATAACCATCCATGTCTACCGAACCGGTTTCTTTCAGGTCCAAAGGCAGGTCACTGTAATCTTTCAAACCACTGTTCTGGATTATTTTTTCCCTGATTTCTTCCCGCTTTTCTTCCCATTCATCCAGGTTGTTGGGCAACTGATGGGTGGAAAACTGATAAATGGCCTCGTTTTTCAGGGTATTTCCCAACAAATCTGCTTTTTGGCCTGCCAAAACATCCGGCAAACTGTCCAATGAATGAAGGGAGCCAAAGGGTATTTCAAAGGGGCGGATGCTGGCATGGGACATCGAAAAGGCCCAAAAAACACCGATTCCCAGTAACAATAATTTTTTCATAGATTAGGTTCTTGAAAAGATGGACTGATTTTATTTTTTAATTATAACCGTATTTCTGTATTGCCTCCCTGGGATAGGGTAATATCCAGAGGCTCGTTTCCCTGCCATGAACCACCTGTAAAATCGGGCACATCTATTGAATTGGACCGGTTGGCAACCGACCACTCGCTAAGTGGAAATACAGAACTCCAAAGTGCGGCATCATAAACATCCTGATCCAAAGGAAGACCGTTCCTCAAACAATCTATCAATCGCCAGTCCATCAAAAAATCCATTCCACCATGGCCCCCAACTTTTTTGGCCAGTTCCCCGATCCTGTTAACTATTTCAGGTTGGTATTTTTCTTCCAAAGCTTTCATCTCCTCTTCCGAAAACCAGTCTTCATGGCCGGTGGAAACCCTGCCGGGCAATGGATACTTCATCGCCGCTCCTTTGGTACCGCTAAGCAGGTGAATCCGGGAATATACCCGGGGAGAGGACACATCGTGCTGCAGCATGATGGTCCGCCCTTTATTGGTTTTTATGGTGGTCACGTTCATGTTTCCCCTATAAGGCTTACCGACGAACTGTTCATAAAAACTGTCTTCCCTGGCAAGGGATTTGGCCATATCTCCCATCACAAAGTCATTGCTGGATACTGACACCAGGTACTCCATTTTATCCCCTCTGTTGATATTCATGGCCTGACAGATAGGGCCCAGGCCATGCGTGGGATAAAGGTTGCCATTTCTGCTGGCATTGTGCCTGAAACGCCACATGTTCCATTTTTCCTTGCTGAATATACCAGGGATAAAATCGTGTATGTAAGCGCCTTCCCCATGGATGATTTCCCCAAAAAACCCCTGCCTGACCATGTTCAAGGTCATCAACTCAAAAAAATCATAACAGGTATTCTCCAGCATCATACAATGCTGCCTGGTCCTTTCGGATGTTTCTACCAAGGCCCAACATTCCTCCAGGGTGATGGCTGCCGGCACTTCCACTGCGGCATGTTTGCCATTTTCCATGGCATATAAGGCCATGGGTGTATGCAGTTCCCAAGGTGTAGCAATGTATACCAAATCGATGTCATCTCTCTCACATAGTTTTTTCCATTCCTCGGGACCACCGGAATATAGCACCGGATCATGGGGGGTGTCTTTAATTCTCTCCTTTGCCTTCTGGGCCATTTCAGGCCGTAAGTCACACAAGGCATTGATTTCTACCCCGGCAATTTTACTCATTCTTACCACTGCGGCCGGTCCTCTGTTACCCAATCCAATGAATCCAATCCTTACCTTTTCCAACTTTGGTGCGGCAAATCCGGACATATTGAAATGCTGTCGGTGTTTTTTGCCAGCCGATTTTTGGGTCGAATCCAGTTGCGCTTTGGAGAAATAGTCTGCACCCAGGGAAGGGGTGGGCAACAGTCCCGATCCTGCTAAACCAAAGCCTGTCAGGCTGGATAATCGGAGAAAATTTCTACGGTTTTTTTTCATCTTTTGGGTTAATTAAGTGACGCATTGCTTGTTGTTTCAACCCTTAATAGGCAGGCACCCCTTGATTGGGGCACCTACCTTTTAAGGGCCAAATTACATGATTTATTGGGCTACATTGTAACCCGGATTTTGCTCTAACAGACCATTTTTATTGATTTCTGATTGAGGGATGGGCAAAAGATAATTGGCAGGATTAAATTCCCCTGTTTTCCAGAAGGCCACTTCATATTCCTTGGTCCCATCCGGCATTTTTCTAATGATCATCCTTGTTCTGTCCTTATCGGCAACTTCTGGGAGAATTTCCCATCGCCGGATATCATACCACCTGTGTTCCTCAAAGACCAGTTCAATGCGCCGTTCGTTCACGATTCTTTCAAACAATGCTTCTCCACTCTCGGTAATATCGGGCATGTTCACACTGGGTCTTTTTCTGACCAAGTTCAGGTACTCCCTGGCGAGATTTTCATTACCCAAAAAATAATTGGCCTCCGCATAATTCAACAGGATTTCCGAATATCTGTAATGGGTCCAAGGGGTCTGGGACATGTTCTGCCCACTGGGATTGACGATCCGCTCATTGGCAAATTTGAGTTGGTAGTACCCGGTTTGGGTAGCGTTCCAAGCGGAGACAGGCCCTTCATTGGAGTCCAAGCCGCCCGGAAAGAAAGTTTCCACTTCCCGGCCTTGAAATGGTGCCCCATCATACAGGATAGAAGCATAAAACCTTGGGTCCCGGTTTACATAAGGATCCTGGGGATCATAAGTGGGATCTTCCTCAGGTTGTAAGCCATTGGTCGTTTCATAATCATCCACCAAGTTATGAAGTGGATGAACCTGACCGAAACCATTGTAACCATTGGGGTATAAGCTCAACTCTACGTAAACGGCTTCAAAACTTACAAACTGGTTGTAAGGTCTTTGCCAAATCATTTCCGGATTGTAAATATTTTCCTCCAGAAACATGGTACGGTAATCATCAAACAGTTCGTATTGGCCCAGGTCAATCACCGCCTTGGCCGCATCGGCTGCAGCCTGCCATTTCTGGGGGTCATTTCCGGGATTATTGAGGGGGCTGGCCATGTACAGCAAAGCCCTGGACTTTATCGCCATAGCGGCACCTTTGGTGATTCTTCCCTGATCGGCATTACTGTAGGTTTCAGGAAGCAGTGCGATGGCTTCATCCAATTCTGATAAGGCAAAATCCATCACCTCCTGATAGGTGCTTCTCACCAGCCTGAAATCGTCTTCCAGGGTAAAGGTCTGTGTGATAAGTGGAATTCCCCCGAATAAGCTTGCCAACTTGATATAGGAAAATGCCCTGATGGCTTTCATTTCACCTATCATCCTGTTTTTGGTACCCTCAGGAATTTCGACGGCCCTTTCCCTGTCAATATTTTCAAAGAAAATATTACTGCGGTTGATGGGCTGCCAATAATTCATATTTCTGTTGTTGGCCCCGGTCCAATAATCCACTTCTCTTAGGTCATCGGGATTGAGATCCCCTTCCCAGACGCTCCAGGCCCATGCATTACTTCGGGCATTGTTTTCATCGGTAACCACGGACAGGCCGTAAAGACTGTACCGCAAACCACTGGGAATGGTCCGGTAAGCATTGCCAATAAATGCCTCAATCAAAGCTACATCCGCCCACACGGCTTCATCGGTGAATCGATCCGCGGGAATGATATCCAGCACCTCATCAGTACAGGAAACATTAAGCAACCCTACAAGCATTAGGGAAGTGCTGATGCCCCATATTTTAGCGCTTTCCAAGTATTTATATATGGTTTTCATATTGAAATATTTTAAATTAAGCATTAATTATTTAGAATGAAAGGTCGATTCCCAAATTAAAAATTCTGCTTTGGGGGTAAAAATTACCTCTTTCATTGTTTCCTTCCGGATCAAACCACTTTATTTCAGAAATGGTAAAGATATTATTGCCATTCATATACACCCTGGCGGAAGATATTTTCAATTTAGTTAAAATCAGTTCCGGTAAATTATAGCCCAACTGAACGGTCTTCAATCTTACAAAGGAAGCATTTTGAAGCCAAAATGTACTTTGAAGGCCGCTGGGCTGGGTTCTGGTTTCCAGATCCGGCAGAATGGGGTATTTGGAATCCATGCTGCCTTCCGTGTAACGGTTTTCAATCAACTCTGCCAAACCATTCACCGCAATTCTGGCATTTTGGTGATAATACTGCCAGGCGCCTCCCTGCCCTGCAAAATTGAAAAAGAGGGAAAAAGGACCGTAATTCAGGGTACTGTTAAAGCCAAAGGTAATCTGGGGGATATTGGACCGGTCCATTCTCACCATGTCCTGGGAATTGATGATCCCATCGTCATTGACATCCCTGTATTGAAGGTGGCCCACTCTGGTGCCTGGAAACAAAGGATTGGAATTCACTTCTTCCTGTGATCTGAATATTCTCAGGGCATCATAATACAATCCTGCCCCCAGAATCCTGCCTTCTGCCTTCTGATAATCAGGCACATCCTGTGCTTCACTGATATCAATGACCTTGTTTTTGTTAAAAGCGATATTTCCCGCTACCGAGTAGGAAAACCCTCCGGGAGTAGCTGCTCTACTGCGATGGCTCAAGGCAATTTCAATCCCCTGGTTTTCTACAATACCGATATTTTCATCTGGCAGTTGCAGCCCTGTGTAAAAAGGAACCTCCAGGTTTCTGGTGGTCAGAATATTTTCCCTTCTCTGTTTAAAAACATCAATGCTGAAGCCCAGGCCCCCATTCCAAAACATACCATCCAACCCAATATTCTGGGTGGTGGCTTCTTCCCAGGTTACATTGGGATTGGGTGTCACGCCCGGTACAATGCCCAATTGGGAAGTGGTAGGCAGGCCAAAGTGATAACCCTGTAGGCCCAGACTATAGGCAGGCATAAACTGAAATGGATCGATCCTGTCGTTCCCCATCTTTCCTATTGAAGCCCTGAACTTCAGATCATTGATTCCAGGCGCATTTTGAAGGAATTCTTCTGACAATACCCAGGCTACCGAAACCCCTGGAAAGAAGCCGAACCTTTTTCCTTCCGGAAAGACGTAGGAGCCATCATACCTGGCATTAAAATCAATCATGTACTTTTCCTGGAAATTGTAACTTATCCTTCCCAAAAGACTTTGTCTGGAGGATTCGGAGGATCCCCCGTCATTTTGCTGGGAGGCAGGATCTCCGGCAAAGAGTTCCGCTAGTGTAGGGGATAAATAATTTCTTCTAAATGCCTGGTAGTAACCATTCGACCCCTGGGTTTGCTCGGCACCTATAAAAGTGCTGATATAATGGTCCTCCATCTGATTTTCATATTTTATCCTCAGGTTCACAAATGTGCTGGTAATGCTCCGGGTGGATTGGGTAAGTTCCGGGGCAGTAATTCTACCTCCTCTAAGGGGGATATATTCATCATTGGCCCGGTCATAATTATAAACGGTCCATGGTGTTCTCCATCTTTTATCCAGGATATCTTCATTGCTGAAAACAAAAAATCCATCCAGTCCCAGGCCTTCTACCCATGGAGCTTTGATATCAAAACCCAGCTGGGTAATGGCCCTTTTGGTTTTGGTATTATGATCCCCTGAGGCAGATGTGGTCATGACCGCGGGGTTCAGGCCCTGTTCTATCCCTGCTGAGGGAAAACCATTTTGGTAATAAACCGGCATCATGGGAATGGCATTCAACCAGCCCCAGGGATTTTCTGTTCCCGGTTGTGTCCGGTCATCCAAACCCAAATTCAAATCCAGGTTTAAAGATATGTACTCATTCACATCGGCATCAATATTCGATCTGATGGTATATCCGTTAAATTCATGAATCCCCTTTTCAAAAATACTGTTTTGATTGGAATAAGAGCCGGAAAGTGAATACCTTACCGACTCGGTCCCTCCTCTAAGGCTTAGGTTATGCATGCTTTGCAGGGAATAATCCTTCAAAACTTCCTTATACCAATTGGTATTAGGGTAATTGGGATCCGTACCCTCTCTAAACAGTTGGATTTCCTGTTCGGTGTAGCGGGGGTCCTGGCCATCTCTGACCATCATCTCATTGACATATTCCGCAAAAAGCGGAGACCCCGCCAACTCAGGCAACCGGGTAGGCTGGTTAATCCCCTGATTAAAGGTATAATTGATCGTTGGTTTCCCTACACTACCCCTTTTGGTGGTGATCAGGATGACCCCGTTGGCCGCACGGGCTCCATAAATGGCCGCCGAAGCATCTTTAAGCACAGAAATGGATTCGATATCATTGGGGTTGATCCTTTGCCAGCCGGGAGGATTCTGAACCCCATCCACCACTACAAAAGGGCTGTTGTCACCGGTGGTATTACTACCCCGGATCAGGATGGAAGAATTGTCAGCTCCCGGTTCACCGGAACGGTTTAATGCCACAAGTCCGGGCAGGAGGCCCGAAAGGGAATTGGTTAAATTAATGGAAGGATTACTGATCACCTGTTCACTTTCCACACTGGTGACCGCTCCTGTCAAGGTAGCTTTCTTTTGGGTACCATAACCAATTACAATAAATTCTTCCAATTCCTCTGTGTCTTCATCCAGAGAAATGTTGATCTGGCTTTGGTTTCCGATCATCACTTCCTTGGTAATCATGCCGACAAAAGAAACCACCAAGGCCTCTGCCTCTGAACCAATGGTGAGGCTGAAATTTCCATCAATATCAGTTACCGTTCCATTGGAAGTACCTTTTACCAATACGGTGGCGCCGGGAATGGATTGTCCCTCGGCGTTGGAGACCATTCCCGAAACTGCCCTGCTGCCCTGTGCAAGCAAGTGTCCGGTGTTCATTGCCCCTGACAAAATCATCAGAAACATTAAAATTTTAGTAAATTTTTTCATGCGTAGGATTGTTAGGTTGATTACTTTTACTAAAGACTAATTTACTTAATATACACCATAGTAAACTAAAAATATTAAAATTTAATAGCGATAACGTTATCGAAGACTGCCATGATCATTGGATTGAATAAAATCAAAAATGAATACTTAAAAAACCGGGAGGGATTTCCTATAAAAATTAATTAATTAGTGGAAAATACCTATTAAAAACGGTTTCTTGATCTTGTGGAAGACGGGATTTCAATCGGCCTGTAGAAGAAAGGAAAATTTTGATTTTTGTTAGGGATGACTTTGATTTTTTAAAATCAACAGGGGACCCTTCAATTTTTTGGTTTCCTCCGAAACATTCCCTTTGTCCGGGTATTTCCCATTGGATCCAAGTAGGAGGTCCAGGTCCCCGTCCGCATCAATATCACTGATTTCAAAAGTTATCCACCTGGCATCCCATCTGTCTTTTAATATCTTGGGCTGGTAAGCATAGGGGCCTTCCTGCTTTAGATAAACAAAATCCTGCCTGTCCGGTATATCTGCATCCGGAAAATAGGCTACCGCCACAATTTCAAGCCGGCCATCCTGATCAAAATCCGCTGCGGCACATTTATTCAGGCCATTCATGGGGAAAAAATAAACTTGGTTAAAATTATTTTCTCCGTCATTTTCAAATATCCTTAGACCATGGTAAGGTTTGGATATGGGCGGATAATCCCCATTGTCACCATTTCCATAAAGAATATCCAAATGTCCATCCTGGTTAAAATCCACCAAATCAAAATATACAGAACCATAGGTGGGTGGAAATCTCAGGATCCTTTGTTCGGAATATTGAAGCTCCCCCTCATTATAAAATATGGAAATTCCTTCATCCCCTTGGGCAAATAGCGTGATAATGTCCTTTCTTCCGTCTCCGTTCATGTCTTTTACAACCGTACGGATGGCCCCCGGAACATTTTTTAAGGTAATCTTCCTATAGGGCCGCTCCGACAGTCCAGTATTTTCAAACAGGGTAAGGGCTCCGGTATAATACCCAAATTCCGCAACCAGTATATCGGTTAAGCCATTGCCGTTTACATCTTCAAAAACAGTTTGTACCGGTCGGTTCAATTCAGTTAAAAATTTTCTGAAGGAGGAATATTGAAGCTCCCCGGGATTTCTAAAAAGGGTGATCAATTCTCCAAAAGCGTTCTGC
Source organism: Cyclobacteriaceae bacterium (assembly GCA_040905165.1). Classification (GTDB taxonomy): domain Bacteria; phylum Bacteroidota; class Bacteroidia; order Cytophagales; family Cyclobacteriaceae; genus Cyclobacterium. The sequence continues at coordinate 20,675 of JBBDSA010000020.1, forward strand.
TCCGGGGCAAGCCTGAGCGAACCGGCCAAGGTGAGCGAAAGGTTGTCCTTTCCAAATGCCACATCCGTTGGAGGGGAAGGAAGGGGTATCATTTGATCGACCTTAATTTCCCTATCCAATATGGCCAGAGAACCCCTTTTTCCTGACGTGCCCCCCACATAGATCTGCTTAGGATCAGGCCCTGTTTTTAAAAAGGTGATATTTGGAAGCTTTTCATTTTCCTCCGGCTCCATCATTTCGAACCCTTCCAAATAGTAGGGTTTTTTTTCTTCCCAAATTGTTTGATCAAGGGCCTCAGGTGCTTCTGCTAAATAATATGCTGTGATTTTTTGCCAATCCGCATCAGAGAGGATGGCTTTTTGGGGAAACATATTGCTTTCCTCAACTGCCTTTCTGTTAATTGCACCTTTAAGGATCTCACTTCTGGGGACTTCGGCCTCATATATTCCAAATAACCTCCCCATCAAGGGCAATACGGAGCGTTCCCAGGTTTTTTTATCCAGTTCTGAAGGCTGTGGGTACAAGTGACAGGACTGGCAATGTTTTTGGGAAAGTGCCTGGCCAGTAATGGCATTTTCAGACACCAACTTCCGGGTGGCATCCCCTTCACCCGCCCCTCCACAGGAATAGTGAAAGAAAAGACTAAATAAGATGATCTTCAGCGATAGGTTACCCCCTTTATCACCCAGATATTTCCCCATACCTACCCATTTATACCAAATCGGTCGTTCCCCCCTCTTTCAGACTGATATCCATGCCTCTTTTATTGGTTTTCCATGCTCCAGAAGTGAAGTCAGGTACTTTCATGGTTTTCCCCTGTTGGGCAACTGATTGTTCGCTTAAAGGAGTCACTGCAGTCCATAAGGCAGCATCATAGACATCCATTTCCAAGGGCAATCCATTCCTGAGGCAGTCAATCAGGCGCCAGTCACTGGCCGTTACCCTTTCGTAAGACCTGTCTCCTTTGATTCCCCCAGCCTCGGAGACTTTCTCCTGAAACTTTTTGGTTATAGCGGGAGTGTATTTCTCCAGCAGGGCTTGGAATTCACTTTCTTCCATATATTCCTCACTTACCGCTATTCTAGGGGGCCGGGCTTCATAGATGCCCTTGGAACCACTGATCAGCTGAAATCTGGATCCTGGCCTGGGGGAACTGATGTCATGTTGCAACATGATGGTCCTTCCCCTGTGGGTCCGGATCAGGGTGGTATTGATATTTCCACGGAACTTCAGTCCATCATAAGGTTCATAATAAGGGTCGTTTTCAGCCAGTTCCTTCATTTTTGGGCCCATCGTAAAGTCGCCGCTGGAAATGGAAACCAAATAATCCATTTGATCCCCATAATTGAGATCCATCATCTGGGCCACCGGTCCCAGACCATGTTGGGGATAGAGGTTGCCATCACGTCCGACATTTTCCTTTAAGCGCCAGGGCCGGTAACCGAACCAATTGTGTTCATCTCTTTCCCATCTTCCCGGACTGTTTACCCTGTCATGGATGTAGTTGCCTTCTCCGTGGATCAAATCACCAAAGAAACCATCCCTCACCATGTTCAAAACGATGGCCGACATGCCGTCATGGCAAGAACCACATCCCATAAAACAATGCTTTTTCGTCCGTTCTGAGGTTTCCACCACCTGCCAGCATTCCTCCAGCGTAATGCCTACCGGCAATTCGGTATAGACGTGTTTATCCCGTTCCATGGAATAGACGGCAATGGGAGCATGCAGCTTCCATGGAGTGGCAATGTAAATCAGGTCAATGTCATTGCGGTCACAAAGGGCTTTCCAGGCATCATCACCATCTGTATAGGTATCCGGATTATGCCCATAACCATCAATGGATTTCAGGGCACTTTGAACATTATCCGGAATAATGTCACACAATGCCATAATATCCACATTTTCGATACTGGCCAAACGGTTTAATGTTCCGGAACCACGGCTTCCCACACCTACTAAACCAACCCGCACCCTTTCCAATTTTGGTGCAGCATAGCCATGCATATTAAAAGATTGACGGTGTACTTGCTTTTTTGGGTTTTCTGCTTGGGATCTACCCGGACCTACCACTATCCCTGCACCGGCTATACCGGCAAGTTTGATGAATTCTCTTCGGTTATTTTTCATTTTTGTAGGTTTTTTGATGGTTAGAATTTGGCTTTATAATTGGAAGGGGGAGGTGGGTCTCTAGGTCCAATTCAGGATTTTCAATGCATTGTCCCTGTATAATTTTTGTAATGTATCGTCCGGAAGTTCCAATCCATAATACCGCCACCAGGATCTTCCCGGCATGTGCTCGTCGGCACTTTCCAATAACCGCCACCAGGCCTGGTACATTTTCTTGTCCATGCCCATATCAGTCCCAAACATCACGCGGTCACTGTATTGGGAAAAGAATTTGGCTGCGGCCCTGGGTTGTCTTCCGATTTCATAATCACGGGCAGAAATATCAAGGTATAGATTGGAATGGTCGTCCAATGTTTTTCCCAGTCTTCCGAGATCATTCCCCAGATTGGCCATATGGCAGGCAATGAAAGTAGTTTCCGGGTGTTTGGTCAAAAGCTTGGGCAAATGGGTCAATAATTGATCATAATTCAAACCGTCGTTCCCATGTTGGTTGAATTGCTGGAAAATAGGGGGTCTTTCCTGAAAGACATCAGGTGGTTGCCAGGAGGATGGATGGTCTGCCAGATGAAGGTTGACAGGAATATTCAATTCCGCACATTTGCTCCAAAATGGATCTATCCGCTTATCAGTGATGTGCAGCCTTTCATCAGGTGTCAACCTTGGGTCTCCGGTAAGGCCGTAGCCCTTATCTGTCACCTCCCCGACTCCACGGGCTCCCATATCATAGCAACGCTGTAGTTCTTGAACCGCCTTTTCCGGATATTCCGGTTGGTCGATGTCCTTTTTTTCAATACCGCAAAAAAGCAGAAACCTGTCTGAATAGGATTTCAGATAAAAATCCACCATCATATCAAATTCTGATCCGGTAGCCACGGTTAAAATCACCGATTTCTCAATGCCAACTTCATCCATGGTTTTCAACCACTCTTCCAAAGCCTCCTGAGGCCGTTTTCCCTCCACCCTTGCCGGATAATGGTGAAGGTGAACATCTATTACCGGAAATTTGGCTTTTGGAATGGAGGTCTGTTTGGCCACTACTGAAGATCGGGGGGCATAATCTTTTAATAACACATGGTCCATGGGTCCTGGTCCCACCGGGACGCCTGGCCCGCTCCATTCCCCATATTTAACTTCCAGCCATTCGGGATCAGAAGTCCATTCCTTTTCTTGGGATGCAGCTTCAGGTACATCCACTTCCTCCTTTTGCATAGGGCCACAACCCTGAAGGTATCCCATGCCGGAAGCACTGAGTCCCATTATGCCTGCACTTTTTAAAAAACCTCTTCGATCTTTTTTCATGATATATATTAAATAGGTTCAATGAAATTTCTTTTTCTCCTGCTTCACCTTTACTATTTAGGCAAAATAAGAGAAATAAAGAAACTAAATTCTAAAAATAGTAACGGAAACGTTATCGAACCATTAGGTTCCGGTACCTTATTTCCATTTATTTTATTTAAGTATCCTCCCACGTTATAAAAAATCCGCCACCGCAAAATAAGCTGTGATAATGCTGAACAATATCACGGCCACCAGGCCTATATTTTCTTTCAGTCCAGCCTTATGTTCATTCATCAACAATTTATTATTGATTAAAAGAAAAATAGGGATGGCCACAGCGGGCAGAATGAAGGCCTGAAATGCCTGGGAAAAAACCATCAATAGCGGGGGCCGGGTTTCCATAAACTGCATTCCAAAGCCAAATAATATACCAATAAGCCCCAGTACCCTGTACATCAGGGAACGAATATTTCTGGGTTTGCCCGTATAATCACTGATCAGCCAGGGGGCGATCAGGATGATGGGAAATACAGTTGAAATCCCTGCACCTACGATTCCCAATATCAGAATAAATGCGGCCAATTTTCCGCCAATGGGTTCAAATAAAGTGATCATTTCCACCGTATTGTCCAGTTTCATTCCCATCACGTGTAAGGTTCCTGCCGAAACAGCCATAATGATGACACTTAACACAAACATTAAGGAAGCTGAAACCATGGCATCTTTTTTCTCATGTTTAAGATCCTTGATATTCCATCCTTTTTCTGCCACCACGGTGCTTCTGATGATAAATACGGCAGCAGAGCAAGTAGTCCCAGCAATGGCCGCAATCAATCGCATTACGCCCGGTTCATTGGGAATGGATGGGGCAAGCCCTCCTACAATGGTGGAAAAACTGGGTTTTACCAGGAAGAATACCACCACAAATGAAATCACCATTAATGCAACAAAGAAAACCAATACTTTTTCAAATACTTTGTAGCTGCCAAACCAGAATAAAGTGTAAAGCGAAACTACCAAGACGGCGGTTATCCAAAAGGTACTGAAGCCTTCTCCGCCGAACAATAACCGGGATCCTTCCTGGATCAGATCGGCAATAATCCCGAATATCCCCATCAATGCCATTATTTCACCTATAATCAGGGCAATAATAATGTAAATGGCCAATATTGATCCGTTTTTTATTTTATGCTTGATATTAAAAAGGGCAGTATTGCCTGTTACCAGGGTGGTTTTTCCATAGGCCACCATCAAAACGTAGGTAAAAATGCAGGATAAGGCCAATGCCCAGGTCAAAATCATACCATATTCTGCCCCCACTTTAGCCATGGTGGTGATACTGCCCGTACCAATATTATAACCTATCAAAAACAGGCCCGGACCTATTAAACTTATTCCTAAAACTATCTTTTTTAAAAATACATTATCCTTCATCATTTGGGTTTTTGGGTGATTTTCTAAAGAACTTTATAAGGTTATCATCAATAAAAACAGGATTTCCCCAGGCCTCAGGACTTCAGCCATTGGTCAAACCAATCAAAAGCTGCCGTCTGCATTTTTTGATCAAATTGATGTCCTCCGGGAAAAAAGGTGCATTTATATTTATCGCTGGCCCCGGCTTTTTCATAAACGGCGGCCAAAATCTCATCGGCATTTTGCATTTCTTTATAGGTATACAAGCCATCCTCATTGGAATTGATCACCATGGTAGGCAAAGGAACCCTCAAACCTAAAATTTCAGGAAAATCCATTTCCTTGGGCAAAACCGGGACAAAGGTCATCCAGGTATGGGTAAAGGATTTTTGCAAAACCAGATCTTTCCAGGTGGTCATGAAACCTACACAAACAGCACATTTTATTCTGGGGTCCAATCCCCCCATAAATACTGTTCTCATCCCTCCTCCTGACAGGCCGCCACAGCCAATCTTTTCGGCATCTACGTCCTCCCTGCTGCATAGAATATCCAAGGCTTTTTGATCTTCGGCCAGGAATACCCCGGGCCAGGTGGTTCCTGCACTGAACAGGGATTTTGCCATGGTGTCGGCATGCCCTTTGGCCCATTGATTATAAGCATAGGCATTTTCAGGCAAATCAGGATCCTCATCGGTCAATCCCTGCCTTAAGCCTTCAGGAACATCGGTTAACCTTACCCGCCTGCTTGCAAAGGGAAAGGCATCCGGAACCAGTACCACATAACCTCTTTTTGCCACCTCATTCGCCCATCCCAGACCACCGTAATATTGTTGCTGGTGATCCACCATCATAGGATGCCGTTCCGGGCCGGTTTGGGTGATTTTTCTCTTTCCAAAATATTTCCACCCGCCATGGTCATGAAAGGCCAGAATGCCTGGCAAAGGGCCCTTGGCATCCTGGGGTTTTAACAAAATAGCCTCTGAACGCCCTCCAGTGGGTATTTTCCAGCTGATTTCCTCTATATGTAGGCCATCATAAACATATTGTTTATCTATCTTATAAGAAGGTGTATCCCCAAGATCAGGTATGGAGATCCGGTCTTTTGCCCTTAATAGGGCCTCCTTTTTCCAGACTTGCAGGTCACGGTATTCCTTTCTCCTGAAAGAATGACTCGGCAGTTTACCCTCCATCAGGCCACTGGCCCAGTCTCCGTATATGCCAATAATGCTGTTGTTTTCTTCACTGTTGGGCAAAACCTGCATAAGTCTATCTGGTTTGGTGAAAGTGGAAGGATTGGGACTGGCCTCCAAATACGGCTTACCCAAAAGGCCCAATCCCATTACTCCCGATAGTTTTAGAAAAAACCTTCGTGTCCTTTTCATTTATTGGTGGTTGGTTGACATATTAAAATCCGCAACATGCATTGAATATACCTTTAAAAATAGGGATGCACCAAAAAAAGTCAAAATAAAATTACGATAACGTTATCGAACCAAAGTAATCAAAACATAATTTAAGATCTTTTCAATAATATTTAATTTAAAATATTTTAGGCTGCTGGGTAGTTTTAGGTTGATAAAAATCTGATGTATTGGGCATAATGTTTGTGTCTATTTCAAGGAATGAAAATCAGGTTGGTTTTCAATATTAATATTAAAATCCGTAAAGTTATGGGAATCGTTAAAGTAATAGAAGTTATCGCCAGTTCTGAGAAAAGTTTTGATGATGCGGTACAGAATGCTTTGATAGAAGCTTCTAAATCAGTAAAAAATATCAAATCTATCTATGTTAAGCATTTTAATGGCAATGTAGAAAACAACAAAATCGTATCTTATGGGGTAAATGCTAAAATTTCCTTTGAGGTAAAATCATGAACCCAATAAATACCAAGGAGAGAATTCAGGCCTTTCCTTGGTATTTTTTCTTTTCATTTTATTTCTGATTTGGGGTGAAGATGGAAAATTAAAATAGCTAAACTTTTATTGTGTTGCAGTCATTTCCACAAGGTTTTTCATCCTTAAGGACTTGGGCATCTTCATGAAGAATCCTTTGCATTTCTGAAATGATAAATAACCTGTCGATCAATTTAGGCTTTGGAAGCACCTCTTTTTTATGATTACCCACAAAAAATCTCCAGATAATAAACATTTGGTTCTTGGAAAATGAGTTTTTGATTTTATTTTTTAAAATGTCTATAGCGGATTTTTTTTTGTATTGGGTTTCGGAAACCAAGGCCTTGAGGTAAAAAGGTAAATAAGGGGATTCCTTTATTACCTTTATTTTAAATTCCATAGCATCCCTCTGAAGTTCTTCTTGATCTGAGGAATCATGGGTGTCTTGATGAGCATAGGGAATTTTATTTTCCAGTTGATTTAAATAGTCCATCCAAATGGGAGCTCTTATTAATAGATTTTCGGGTAATGTCCGGACAGCATTAATTATTTTTCTTGATAGTAAGGGGCTAATGACTTCTACATAAGATAATTTAAAATCTGATAAAGCTGCAAGTACGATGGGGATTCTGTAAGCCGAATAGATCCGTTCTCTAAAAAAAATCATGGACTCCCCCTTATTGGCTTTTAAGGTATCAGGAAAACGATGCGCCTGCATCCCTGCTTTTTCCAAATGATCAAGATTTGCCCATTCATTGCAGGGGAAAAAGTTGGTGAATTTATAGGCCTCTTTTTCGGTCCTGAGTTTTACACTATACGGAAAGCCAAAACACATATCTCCTCGGAGAACTCCCTCCATTTTATTATGAAAAAGGTATTTCCAAAAAGAAAACCCATCAACATAAGCCTTTAAATGGTCCACCCTGCCTTCCCCTACTTTCAAAATTCTTTCCAATATGGCATTCAATGACTCATCCTCCGAAAAAGTCATCGAAGAGAAAAATTCATTATGGACCCCATATTTATTAGCAATTAATTTGGCAATGGCCCCATCAGTGCCTTTTATTTGTTGACTTCCCCTATGGCCGTGGGAGTAGGTTTTTATATTTTCCGCCTTTTCCCCATTCGCTAAAATTGTTAATAATATTCCACGGCTATCTTTCCCCCCCGACAAAGTGATTGCCCATTTTTCAAAGTCCAAATTAAGGCCCTTAAATGTTTCCTTTATCGCATCAAATACCAGTTTATATCCTTCTTTTTTGGTTAATTTTCTGTGTTCATAAACGATTGGAACATATTGGATCATGATTTCCCACTTTTCTTTATTTAAAGTTAAAGAAGCATTTGGCTGCAATAATTTTATTCTTTTATCCCACGAAAGAAAAGGACCCAAAGACCCAGTTGATAACATCCAGGGAACGACCTCCTCATTCATCTCAAAACTACCTAAAAACATGATCATTGCCCTTTGGGAAGTCGAGGCAATGAAGTACTCTTTATCCAGATAATACCAAATTGAGCGGGTCCCTGCAACATCCGAATTAATCTCGCCGAATTTGGGGTTATTTCTAAAAATGGCAAATGAACCATCTAACCCAACATTTCCAATTTTATCCCATTTTTCATTATCCCCAAAAAATTTTCCCAACATCACACCAGAATCAGTTTTAAGCAGAGAGGAAGTTGGATTCATTATCCCATAGGACCAATTCTTTCCAACATGGATCTCGGGTTCATTCGCTTGGATATTATCAGGTTCTAATTGATTACAGATCTTTTTAATTGTATTTTTAATTGCAGGGTCAAAATCCGATTTTTTCCAAATACATATAATTTTTGACATGATAGGTCAGTAGGTTTTTTTTAGGATTAACCCAAACTTCAGGTGCCCTATCCATACGATTATAAAGGTTTTTCTTTGAAACATATAGGTATATTGGTCCAAACAGTGCTGCAGATTCGGAATACAGATCGTTATGCCCTCAGAAAACTATTTTAACTATATGAAAAAGTTTTTGGACTACTTTCCCTTTGCTTGGTAGTTTGAAAATAAAAATAATATAAAAATACTATTCTACCAAAAATGATAAAAGCAATTTTGTCTGGATGGAAAGCTTAACGAAAAACCAAGCCTAATTATGAAGAGAATGATATTTCGCCCTTTCCTTGATTCACTTTGCCCCTAACACCGCACAGGGCTGGGTACCCTAAACAATCCAAGTCGATCCCCCTCCGAGGTATATGAGTGTCCCCGAAATGGCCCTCGTAGCTTGTGGTTATCACCAAGATCAGTGCTGAGTGGTTGTGCCTTTTCAGTTCAAAATCAAATGATAACCCTTCGGGTTATTCGAAAACCCAAGCCTGAAGGGCTTGAATTTCAATAACCATGGATGCAAACCCTGTTTATCTGGGTTCGGCATTGCAAATACCGAACAGCGGGCCTTCGATAAGCTGCCTTCGACTCCGCTCAGGCATCCCAGTACAGACTGCCGCGTCACTGCGCTCCTCTAAGAGACGATTCATAAATCACCGCATCAGCAAATCATCAGAGACAAAATCATTTCATCAGATCATCGACTCATTATTTTTTAGTCAACCTTCCGGAACCGGAAAACATGATGTCATTCTTCTCAGGATTCCCCCTGTATTGCACATCCCCGGAACCTGAGGCCCTAACGGATAAAGTTTCGCTTACACCTAAGGAAGTATCTCCTGAGCCTGATTTACGAATATGGGCATCCAGGCTGTGCATGTCTAAGCCTTTAAAATCCCCTGATCCGGATTGGGTGATTTCCAGTCCTCCTACCTCACCATCACCCACATACATATCCCCTGATCCACTCATGGTTATGCTTAAGTTTTCGGCGCTTAGGGCGCTGAAACTGGCATCTCCTGAACCTGATAAGGTAATGGCAAGATCCCCGGCATTCAAAACCGTTGGGCTGTTCAGATCTCCTGAACCACTAATTCTGATTTCTTCCAGTTGGGTATAGGTAATAAAAACCTTAAGGTTAATGTATCTGTATTTCCCTTTCTCCAGGTATACCCGTAGGGTTTGGTCTTTTACTTCAGTCTTCACCTTCTCTAGGTCAAGGTTTCTGGATTCCAGCCTTACTTCAGGCTTATCCCCCTTTTGAATTACGACATCCCAACTCCCTCCGGTGGAAATCCTGGTAAAAGGGCTCACGCTTCTGGTTTCAGTTGTTTGGGACAAAAGCTGAAAGCTAACTAATGTAAAACACAGGGATAACAGATTAATACTAAATGTTTTCATGGAATTTAAATTTTATGGGACAATAAACTTTTTCTACTCAGTTTTCAAAGTATCCACCGCTTTAATGCCTGCCGCATGCAAGGCCTGAAAGGTCACCGTAAGGTAGGCGATGGAAAGGATCACCAGAGCGGATACAGGTACAAACCACCATTCAAAATCGATCCGATAAGCATAACCGGAAAGCCATTCTTTCATGAGCCAATAAGCCAAACCCGAACCTAACAGTATAGAAAGGGCCACAATTACAATAAATTCCCGGTTGATCACATTTAAGATCGAAAACGTAGAAGCACCAAGGACCTTTCTAATCCCAATTTCTTTGTTTTTTTGCTCAGCAATATGGGCTGACAACCCCAATAAACCCAAGCAGGAAATAAGGATGGTAAGGAAGCTAAAATATTTGGCCAACTCTCTTACCCTGAGGTCGTCGTTGTAAAGCATGTCGTAATTTTCATCCATGAAGTGATATTGGAAAGGGAAATCCGGATTCAAAGTTTCAGCAATGGCTTTCATCCCTGTAATGGTACTTGGCATCCCGGCAGCCTCCACCTTTATAAAACCCTGGGAAGCGAATTTAGGGTTCAATAAAATAATAACCGGTTCGATCTGTTCCCTTAAACTTTGGAAGTGAAAATTTTCCACTACTCCTGTAATCACGCGTTCCTCCTCTCCCATTTTAAAAGCCAAAGCTTCAGGATGATCCTGTGAGATCAAATCATAGGCCCTTTGATTGATAATAGCCCCCTGAAGAGAATCGGCGCCCTTTTCCGGAGAAAAGCTTTCTCCTTTCACCAGGTTCATGCCCAAGGTTTCCAGGAAATCATAATCCACTTCCATAATTTCGAATAAGGCCGTAAAATCAGGATCCTTCCCTTCCCATTGGATATTTCCGGTATTCCTGTTCCTGCCCAATAAGGTATGGCTGGACCTGCTTACCCCTTTGACATCTGGAAGTTGCTCAAGCTGGCTTTTAAATGCCTGGAAATTTTCACTCAACTTTCCATCTAATGGCACCACCACTAACTGCTCCTTATTGTAGCCCAGGTGATGATTCAGGGCAAAGTTGATTTGTTGGTACACCACCAAAGTAGATATGATAAGGATAGTGGCCAAAATAAATTGAAACAATACCAGTCCTTTTCTGGCCATGACTACACTTTTACCCGCATTGGAATGATTTTTAAAAACGGCCACCACCTTGGTAGCTGTAAGGTAAAAAGCAGGGTAACTCCCAGCCAACAGTCCCGTGAACAACACCACGACCAACAATTGAATCCAAAAGTCCGTTTGTCCATAAGGTACTGATATGACTTTTCCTGAAAGCTCATTAAAAACCGGTAATGAAAGTTCCACCAACAATAGCGCCAGAAGAGCGGCAAAAAAAGCCAGGAAAACAGCTTCGCTAAGAAACTGCACCATCAACGCCCCATTGTCCGCCCCTACCACTTTTCTCACCCCTACCTCCCTGGCCCGTTTTTGGGATTTGGCAGTAGAAAGATTCATGAAATTGATACAGGCAATCAGCAGGACAAAAAATCCGATCAGTGCAAACAGCTTCACGTATGCAAACCTTCCTGCTACCTGCTCGCCTCCAATAAACTGCCCATGTAAATAAAGGTCCTCCAGAGGAAAGGCAAAAAGCTGAACTGAACTTCCTTCATTCCGCTCTTTGATAAAATTTTCAATATTCTGGGAAAATTTGCCGGGATCAGCACCCTTGCTTAATTTCACCAAGCTGCTGGGCCCATTGCTGTCCCAATCTTGTAACCAGTCATTAAAAGGTTTGTCAAATATTATTTGATAGGGTAAAATGTAATCAAATTGTTCGCTGCTGGTCGGTGGAAGACTGGCCAGGACACCCTGCACGATAAAGGGCAACTTCTCCAAGCCATCATTCATCAAGATCATTTCCCCCACTACTTCTTTCCGCCCAAAAAGTTTCATCGCAGATTCCTCGGTCAGAACAATATGACTTTTATCCACCAACAACTTCTCCCTCTCCCCGTAAAGCAGAGCAAACTTCTGTATTTGCAGGTAATCGGCTTCAGCATAAAACCCCTTCAATCTTATTTTATTTTCGGCAAATTGAAAAACATTTTCTGCCATCCAGGAATAATTGGCTGCCCTCTCCACCTCCGGATAAACTTCTTTCAGTTCCCGGGCCAGGATGCCCGGCGTAGAGGTGGTGGTGAATATCTCTGTACCATAAGTCTGGTGTTCCATGATCCGGTAAACCTGGTCTGAACCTTCCAATTCCCTATCTATAGTCAACTCGTGCTGTACCCATAGACCTATTAAAATGGCTGCCCAAAGGCCCAGGCCCAGCCCTATCAGGTTAATGAAAAAGGTGAGCTTGTGTTTGGCAAAACCCCTTATCGCTATTTTTAAATGATTTTTAAACATAATTTGGAAAACATGGGTGGTTGATGAATAGGAAAAACAATCCCGGCTTCATTTTAAATGCTTCATTGATGATTTTATTTATTTAAGGCGTTCCATCCTTACCGCTTGCCAATAAGGCATCCCTACACCGTATTCAATTACACCACCTTATTGACAAAAGGTATCCTAAAAACCACCTCCTAAATGTGAAATTGTTCCCGGATATTTTCTGTCACCACTTTCCCATCAAACAGGTTGATGATGCGATGGGCATAATTGGCATCATGGGGTGAGTGGGTGACCATGACGATGGTGGTCCCTTCATTGTTCAACTCCTCCAAAAGGCGCATCACCTCTTCCCCATTGGCGGAGTCCAAATTTCCCGTCGGCTCATCTGCCAGGATCACTGCAGGCCTGGCCACGATGGCCCTGGCAATGGCCACCCTTTGCTGCTGACCGCCGGAAAGCTGTTGGGGGAAATGGTTTTTCCGGTGCATGATGTTCATCCGGGTCAATACTTCCTCCACTTTCTTTTTCCGTACATCAGATGGGATCTTAAGGTACAAAAGGGGCAATTCCACATTCTCAAAGCAGGTGAGTTCATCGATCAGGTTAAAACTTTGGAAAACAAATCCGATATTTCCCTTTCTCAGTTGCGACCGTTGCCTTTCCGAAAATTTGGCCACCTCCTTATCCAGGAAGTAATATTCACCCTCATCAGGATTGTCCAACAGGCCAATGATATTCAGCAGGGTAGATTTACCACATCCGGAAGGGCCCATGATGGCGACAAATTCTCCTTTCTTAATTTCTATATGGATATCGTCCAGGGCGGTAGTCTCTACTTCTTCCGTGGTGTAGCGCTTCTTTAAACTCAAAATTTTGATCATGTTTTCCATTGTTTTCATTTTATGGTACTGTAATTCGGACATGTTAATGCAAAAATCGGTATGATCCGGCCCTGGACCCATAAGGCTTTCTTCGGGCAAGGGATTGATCTTACCTGCTCAGGTTAAGGACTTCATTTTTTCCGAAATTTTCATAACCGCTGACAATGACCTTTTCTCCTTCGGACAGGCCTTCGATCACCTCGTAATATTCAGGGTTTTTTCGCCCAAGTCGAATGCTTCTTTTTTCTGCTTTACCTGTTTCCTCGTTGACCACAAATACCCAGTTGCCTCCGGTGTCTTTATAAAACCCTCCGGTAGGCAGCAATATGGCCTGTTCACTTTCACCCAGCTCCAGCCGTATCCTGACGGTCTGCCCACGTCGGATGCCGGTGGGAGCTTCCCCTGTAAAAACCATATCGACTTCAAACCTCCCCCCGGTCACATTCGGATAAATTTTCGTTATTTCAAGTTCGTAGGTTTCGCCCGAAAAACCAAAGGTGCCTTTCAATCCGGTATATACCCTGGGCAGGTACAGTTCATCGATGGGTACCCGCGCTTTAAACTTATCAATGATATCAATTTGTCCATAACGCTCTCCAGCGTTGATAGACTGGCCCACTTCAATTTGCTCGGTGGTCAATTGGCCGTTGATCGGTGCTTTTACTACCAGGTTGTCCAAAATGTGCCCTACCCCATTTAAGGATTGGTTCATCCTTGCTTCCGAATCCCTCAGCTGCTTTTTCTGAATGGAACGGGCTATGGAGTCGTTCCTATAGGATTCATAGGTCAGCCTTTGGCGTTTTAAATTATATTCGTATTGTTCCTTTACTTCTTCCAACTCCCTGTCAGAGATTAGCTTTTTGCCATGCAATTCCCGGAACCTTTCGTACTGAGGTTTCAACAAATTGATCTGGTAATCTATTTCGGCCAGTTGGGCCTGTTGGCTGAGGTCATTCTGGTCCAAAAGCAAGCGGGTCTGTCTCAGGTTATTGATTTGAAAATAAAGGTCTGTTTCTCTTTGCATGACATCCAGTTGTAAATTGGAATTCGTCAATATCAATATCGTATCGCCTTTTTCAACCATGGAACCTGATTCCCTGATGACCTCCTGAATATTCCCTCTCTCTATAGCATCCAGGTAGAAAACCTCTCCAGGTTCTATGGTGCCACTCACTGGGATATAGTCGGTAAATTCCCCCATTTTGACGTTGGCCACAGTAATACGTTCCACGTCCACATTCATGCTGGACCGGGTATCCGCAAACAACAATTGGTAGAGCACAAATCCCAACAATAGTGTACCTGCCAGCAGCAGGCCGATCAATTTTGGTGTCCAGGTCTTTTTCTCAAGCTTTCTGTCCATTTCTAGGCGCATTGTTTTATTCTCTCTTCTATTAGCCAATTAACATGCCATCCACAAAACCCCTGAAAAATCACGATTTAAGCCCTTTATGCCAGGAAAAGCATATTTTTTCCGTACAAATTTGTCCGCCAGCGACCAAAATTGTATGGAAGGAGTACATGCTTTTAATGCGTCTCAAAAATGAAGAATTGAAAAAATAAGCTTAAATTTCAAGTATTGCCCGATTTTGGGAAAAGTTGGTCGGACAGTTTCACTTCGGTACAGGTTTTGGCTTTTCCCTGATATAAATTGGATATCCAAGAAAATACTCATGAAAGAACAAAAAACCGGCAAAATCCTGATCATTGATGACAATGAAGACCTGCTTAAGGCAGCTAAAATTTTCTTAAAAAGGCATTTCGGGCAGGTAGATACGGAAACCAATCCGGGTTTGCTGCCCATCATGATGGCAAACGAGCAGTACGATGTGATCCTTCTGGATATGAATTTCACCAAAGATGTCAGCAGCGGGCAGGAAGGCTTTTATTGGTTGGACAGGATCCTGGAACTGGATTCTTCGGCGGTAATAGTGCTGATCACCGCATATGGCGATGTGAATACAGCCGTGAAGGCCATTAAGGAAGGGGCTACCGACTTTGTACTCAAACCATGGGAAAACGAAAAATTGTTGGCCACGCTGAGCGCCGCACTTCAGCTCAGGCATTCCAAACTGGAAATTTCACAGTTGAAAGACCAACAACAACAGTTCTTTCAGGACATGGACCATAAATTTAAGGACATCATCGGGCAGAGCCCCGCCATGATGAAGGTGTTTGAAACCATAGAGCGGGTGGCAGCAACAGATGCCAATGTTTTAATCTTAGGGGAAAACGGTACAGGCAAAGAATTGGTGGCGCGTGCCATACACCGGCACTCCAAACGGCACCGGGAAGCATTTGTCGGGGTGGATTTGGGCTCCATCACCAGTACCTTGTTTGAAAGTGAACTGTTTGGGCATAAAAAAGGGTCCTTTACAGATGCCAGGGAAGACCGTGCAGGTCGCTTCGAACAAGCCCATAAAGGCACCCTTTTTCTAGATGAGATCGGCAACCTGCCACTGCCCCTTCAGGCCAAATTGCTGGCCACCCTGCAAAACCGGGAAGTCACCCGCGTGGGCACAAACAAAGCCATCCCCATCGATATCCGTTTGATATCGGCGACCAATATGGCCATACATACCATGGTTTACGACAACAGTTTTCGGCAGGATCTGCTCTACCGCATCAACACCATCGAAATCACCCTTCCCCCTCTGCGGGAACGGCTGGAAGACATCATGCCACTTGCCAATCATTTTATTGAAATTTATGCCAAAAAATACCATAAAGAAATCCGTAAAGCTGGGGAAAGCCTGATCAAAAGGATGCAAAAGTATTCCTGGCCGGGAAATATCCGGGAATTGCAGCATAGCATAGAGCGGGCGGTCATCATGTGCAATAGAAGTGTGCTTCAGCCGGAAGATTTATTTATGCATAAACAAATGGGCCCGGAAAAACAGGAAGAAACCATCAACCTGGACCACCTGAACATTGAAGATGTGGAAAAAATCCTGATCCGAAAGGCCTTGCAAAAACACAACGGACATATCACCCGGGCAGCAGAAGAGCTGGGTCTCACCCGGTCCTCACTTTACAGGAGATTGGAACGTTATGGGCTTTAGGTCTTTTACCTTTGGGATCATCATCAGGATACTGTTGATCATAGTAGTAGTACTTTTGGGTACGCATTTCTATGTGAGGGAAAATGCCCTGCTGTTGGGATTTATTTTTACCCTTCTCCTTGTATTTCAAACCTTTAATCTGATTGCCTATGGCAACACTACGAACCGGAAAATCACCCGGTTTCTGGACTCTATCCGATATTCAGATTTTTCATCATCTTTCACCAAGGACAGCAAACTGGGCAAGTCATTTATGGAAATGAACCAGTCTTTTAATGAGGTGATTGCCGCCTTCAAAAAAACAAGGGCAGAAAAAGAAGAGCAGATGCTGTTTTTGCAGATCATGATCCAGCATATCAATACCGGAATCCTTTCCTTTGAAAGCCGGGGAAAAATCGGTGTGATCAATGGTGCCGCAAAACAGTTGCTACAGATCCCCCAATTTAAAGATATTCATGATTTGGGAAAACTCTCGTCCGAATTGCTTAAAGAGGTCCTTGATTTAAACCCTGGGGGATCATTCTCCATTAAAATCAATGCCGACCTTCATTTGAATGTGCAATCTGCGGCCTTCAAAATGGAAGGACAAAGCTGGACTTTGCTTTCTTTTCAAAATATCAAGTCTGAGTTACAGAAAAATGAATTAAAGGCCTGGCAAAACCTGACCAAAGTCCTCCGGCATGAGATCATGAATTCCATGACCCCCATTGCCAGCCTGGCCAATTCTTTGGGTACTATTTTGGAGGAGGATGTGGAAGAATCGGAAACCGGACTGCTGATCAATGAAGACAGTTACCAGGATCTTTCAGAAGGCCTTGAAACTATCCAAAAACGGAGTATCGGCTTGGTGGATTTTGTGAATGCTTATAGGGATTATACGAATATCCCCCAGCCCCAAATCAAGCGGTTTGGGCTGGCGGGCCTGTTTGAAAACCTAGATGTATTGATGAAAGAAGAACTGGCCACATCAGGAATTTGTCTGGAGACCAAAGTCCAACCCCCAGGCTTGGAAATAATTGCAGACAAAGAAATGATTCAGATGATACTGATCAACCTGATCAAAAATGCCAGAGAGGCAATGGAAAATGCAACCAACCGTACCATCCTACTTAATGGGGGAACAGACCAACACGGCCAACCCCATATACAGGTCACGGACCATGGTGAGGGGATCGTTCCCGAAGCCATTGAACGGATATTTGTTCCCTTTTATACCACCAAAAAATCGGGAAGCGGGATTGGCCTGTCCCTCTCCAGGCAGATCATGAACCTGCACCAGGGAAGTTTGGAGGTCAGCTCAGTACCTCATGAAAAGACCACTTTTACTTTGCTTTTTGGACCGGCAAAAGGGAAAAAATGAAGGTCTTCTATCATTGTTCACCACCTGGATTACCTTAAAAATTGGACTCAGGTTACCATCGATCCAGACCCAGTAATTTCTTGCCAAGTTCAGATATTTCGGCCACCTGATGCTGTTTTTTTTCTATCTCCCTTGGGTCTCCTGGAAAGGCATAGCCTTCCGGAATCAGCTTATTTTTCCAGGAATTGATCCTCCACTGCCTGAGCGCTTCATTTTCTTCCTCTGCTGGAAACATGGAAATATACTGGGCGATCCTTACTTTATCCCTGCTCCTGTTGACTCGGATGCCATGGGGAAGGGTGCTGTTAAAAATCAGAAGGTCCCCGGTTTCCATTTTTACCTTGACAGGCTCAAACCCCGTGATATCCGGTTTAAAATGGTCCCTGTCCGCAGGTTGATCCAATTTCCAGGTATCATAAGTCCGGTACAACTCGGGAATACATTGGAACCCGCCCATATTTTCGTCGGTTTGGTCAGCCAGGGCCAACACGCCCTGCACATTCCGAGGTTGGGTTTCCGGGTCATAATCCCAATGGATAAAGGCTTTGTAATCGTGGCCCGGTTGAATCGGAAAATTCAAATTGGCCCGGTCTATGGTGACCCACAGCTTTTCGTCCCCCCATATATCTGAAAATGCCTGATGGACTTTAGGGGTTTGACGGTTGTCCCAGAGATACTGGTGGTTATAAATTTCCACCATGCCGGTATTGGTCAGTTCCTTCATTTTCATTTCCGCCCTGGGTGGGGTATACCAGGTCGACGGATCGTTGGGGTCTTTCTCTTCAAATTCCCATAAAAAGTCCGCCAACCTTTTTGCCTGGGTTTTTGGGACCGCATTTTTAAAGACAATATAGCCGTTATGCTGCCAAAATTTCCAATCATCTTCACTCATGAGTTGAAGGGGTTTACCGGCAGCGCGGTCATTCAACCGATAATTTTTACCGTCTCCTCCGGAGGGGTTGCCGGGGGTATCTTTGAATACTTCGGGATTGTTTGGTTTGGATGGATCCATTGTCTCATTCATTCTATTGACGATTACAATTTAACTGACCAGGAAGACATTTGCGGAATGCCCATCTATTACGGTTAGCTACGGTAACAATTTGCCTGCTACTAAATAGCCAAGTATCTGAATCCCTCTTTAAGTGGGATTCATCAGCTTATCTTAACAGAACAGGTGTTACATGAGCGTAAAAACCTGGAAATTTTAAAAAAAATACCACAAAAAATCTGTAATCCAAAATCAATTCAGTTCGTTTTTTGCTTTTTTTCCTTATTGATAAGGTGTTTGGTTTCTTTGGTTAAGGGGGCATGAATCGAAATGATATCTGAATTTTTACAAAGCTTATCTATGCTGACATATTTCACGTTGTATTTTTCGATGAGGTCTTTATTTTCCTCCAAATCATAAACAAGGATTTTACACCCAAATCCAGATAAAATTTTCACGCTTACCTCTCCGATTTCTCCGGCCACAATATTTACAAAGGAAATGAGGGTAGTCAAAAAAAAAGACCAATTACAGGCTGATTACCTGCATTCGGTCTTTTGTAATTGATTAATAGGAACTTAACTTTTAATTATTGATCAATACATCTGCAGGAGAAAGGTGAATAAAACGAACAGCAGCCTCTCCTGAGGATATCGATACCACATCATCCTCTACCAACAACGCTTGCATATTGGCCTATTCATTCACATAAAATAATGAATAGGCAGGTTCAGTTTCAAAGGTAAATGTGGTATCCAATACCACATTAGATGCATTTACAGGACTGACCCGCATGGTTCTTTCTCCTGCATAGAAGTTGAGATAATTGGTATAATCCGCATACCTCAGAGGATAATAATTGATACGTCCGTTTTCCATAATTACATCAAGTGGAGGGGCATCAGGGGAGGCATGGTACAGCCCCACATAGGATATTTCAGGTAAGGGTATAGGGTCGTCATCCCCAACATCACAACCCGAGACCACCCCGACGATCAATCCAAGTATAATTGCTGGCGCATATCGGAAATATTTGTTTTTTAGGACTTTAAATGTTTTTTCTAGAAACATAATATTAATTAAATTTAGGATTTAACATTTATTTAATATTATTTATAAAAAGCACAATTGTTATGCCGAAAACCAGATGGTTCTAAATTGAATTAATAATGACAGGAAATGGACAAAACCTTAAAAAAATCCTTTTAGAAAGGTGATAATCAAAAAATGCAATACATTTTTTCTAGTTGGTCTTATGGCTCTTCTTCACCAGAACCACCCAGTCCTTTTCTTTATCAAGTGGTGCATTTCCTATCGATTGTGTTCCTTCCCCGGACAAAGAAGTAACACTGCCATCCTGCTGTGGGCCGCCATTCCTGGGGTCATACCATTTTACTTCATAATTTCCCCCCTCTAATTTCAGACTGGAAGAACCTCCTTCCGGAAGGTAGATCACATAGACGTCCCCAGGTTTGGACAAACACCAACCCTCTGTGATCAAATGATCAGCTGCTTCCATTTCATAAAATGGAATATCCTGTTGAATAAAAAATTCACGCGCCAATTTCATGGTTTTCCAATACGCTTCATAATGGTAATAATTCTGGATGGTAAGGTCCCTGCCAGCACCGATATAAAACTCCACCCCAGCACCACCTGCCAAAAAAGATGCCCAAACGGAATTTTTTCTCCAGGTATCCAGATCCGGATATTCAGGACCGGTATAAGGTTCATCATAGGAAACTACCCACTTGTGTCCCTGGGCAGCAGATTCCTTTCTCCAATGGGCGATCCGGTCATGTCCATATAGCGGATTTTCAAAATTTCCCTGATAACTGAGCCCTGTGTAATTGGGATCGCCTAATAATTCCTCAAAAATGGCATCCGTATTAGAAGGCCCGTTGTGTACCACCACATGGTCATTGAAGTACAAAAGGTCTTTCAAATAGGCCGCAAAATCTTTACGCTGATCCGAAGTGATCCCTTTTCCATAGGTCTTTTCTCTCTGCCATCCACTTTCCTCACCAATATTCCAGGTCACTGCGTTAAGATAACCAAACCGGGCAACCATTTCCCTATAAAACACCTTACGGCTATCTGCAAAATCACCCCCCTCATTTTGCTCAAAATAAGATTGGTTTTCCTGCTCAGACAACACCATTTGGGGCATCACTCCCATTTCCATCATATGGTCAAAAACAATTTGCCACTGATCCAGTTTGGACACATCATACTGATAATAATCGTCTACTCCTGTCCAAGGAACTGCCTTTTTTCCATCACCATAAGCATTCATGATCATAAAATAATGGGTATTTTGTCCCTGATCCACAAGATAGTTTACGACTCCAATGATCCCTTTTCCCTTATCCCCTTTCCAGGTAGGGTCAGATGGCCTCCAATCCTTTATGTGCTCAGGATAAGATCGATCAGAATCTGTACCGTCAAAATCAACAAATTCCAAAAATACTTCAGGAGAATTTGCACCTATTTTTAAAAAATATTCACCCTTGGGAAATTGAAGGAAATGTTCTCCGGTATATTGAAGTTTGCCCTTTCCCCTAAAATCATTCCCTTTTTTATCTGTTTCTCCAATATCAAAATTTCCCCTGTCCCCATCAAACCCAGTTGGAGAACCGGTTTCGCCGGAAGCTGAAATTGCTATACCTGATCCAGAACGGAAATTTACTGCATATTCCCATTTTCCGGTTTCGGTCGGCAGAAAATGAACCCGCCATTTGTTGCCCGCGGTAGCACCTGAATGCCCGGCATTCCCATCTGCCGCAAAATACCCGGGAACCTTGTATTCCTTACCCGACGGACTGGTAAAGGCCACCTCCAATCTGAAATTTCTGAAAGTATTGGCTGACTCATCTGCCTTAGGTCCTTCCCATGTTAGGGTTAATTTATGATAGACCCTTTTTTCACCACTGATGGTTCCTTCTTGAGCATGTGCATTTACACCATATAAAATGATAAGAACGAAACATGAAATTAATGTAAAAGTATAGGATCGGTGATTTTTCATGTTTGGGGGGTTAAATGATAAATTGATATCAAATCTATAATTTTTAATGGGAAGTCCCAACTGATCAATTCATTGAGCTATTGGTTTTGATTTTTTTTCAAATCCATGCTTTTTATTGCAGAAATTCAAAATAAAACCATTCTAGTGGTTTTTTATCAAATTTTCCTTATTTTTAGAAAACATATTAACCAAAAGACCAAATAACTATGGAAAAGTACCTAGGTAAATATTCACCACAAATTTACGCTTTATTAAGAATTGTTGCAGGATTTTGCTTTGCGATGCATGGGTCCCAAAAGCTTTTAGGCTGGCCAGGGGAGAAGGAAGCTGTTGACATCGGCTCCCTGATGGGGGTAGCAGGAATAATAGAATTGGTAGGTGGCATTTTGATAATGATAGGTTTTGCGGCAAGCTATGCCGCTTTTATCAGCAGTGGTGAAATGGCCGTGGCATTTTTCATGGTCCACCTTCCCCAAGATTGGAATCCGTTGGTAAATGGTGGTGAACTTGCATTGATTTACTGTTTTTTGTTTTTGTACATTGCTTCCAGGGGTGCTGGCATTTGGAGTGTCGATGCGGAAAGGACCCGACCTGCCCCAAGCCTGTGATGTACAGAAAATATATTGTTCCTTCTATTTCTGAAAAAAATCAATAGGAAATACCGGGAAGAAAATTTCAAAATTAATGAAGTTTCCTTCCCGGTTTTTCTATTTCCCCTCTAAAAACAGGGAGGAAGGCCCTTCACAGCTAATTGGTATTAATCAAAAATAATTATTACCCTCACTGGCCTTATAAGCTTTTATTAAAGGATTTGATCACCTGAATGATCAATAAGGGCAATACACTTGTCACCCCAATAAGCACCCATATTCTGCCCTCCAATTCCTCAAACGAAAGTATATCGGCAATCTCGGGAATAAAATAAGCCGCCCCGATTGCAGTTAAACAAAGGGAAAGCGCCATCCAAATGAATTTATTTCGGGTAACCTGATTTTTGAAAATGGGTTCATCTCCTTCCCTCATGTTAAAGACATGCAAAAGCTGGGCAAAGGCCAGGCTGAAGAAAGCAACATTGTTCGAAATTTTCTCAGACTGCTCCCAAACCGCATGGGCATAGAAATAGGCACCCGAAATACAAATGGCTAAAATCAATCCATAAAGACTGATTTGAATCCAGTTTTTCTTGGTTAATATGGGCTCTTTAGGATCCTTGGGTGGTTTTTTCATGGTACCGGGATTACCTTCACCCACCCCTAAAGCCAAGGCTGGAAAGACATCGGATAACAGATTTAAAAAAAGCAATTGCAGGGGTAATAAGGGCAGAGTAAACAAGCTAAAACTGATCAATGCAATGATAATGATTTCACTCATGTGATAGGACAACTGGTAAATAATGAATTTTCTTATGTTACCAAAAATGATGCGCCCTTGTTCAATGGCTTTGACGATAGATCCGAAGGCATCGTCCTTTAAAACCATATCGGAAACTTCCTGTGCTACCTGGGTTCCTCTTTTTCCCATGGCGATACCAATATTGGCCCTTTTCAGTGCCGGAGCATCATTGATTCCATCTCCCGTCATGCCTACGATCTCTCCCTTATCCTGGAAATATTTAATCAGCTCCAGCTTTTGGGAAGGATCCACTCTGGAGAAAATACGGGTATCAAAAATATCACTATGCTTTTTGCTTTCCAGTTTGTCATTGAGTTCCATGCCTGAAAGTGACAACTGCTCCCTATCCTCATCCTTATTGAATAATTTTACTTTTTGGCCTACATTTTTTGCGGTTCCGGGATGATCTCCCGTAACCATCACTACTCTGATTCCCGCCCCGCTACAGGTCTGAATGGCATCGGCCACTTCTCTTCTCGGAGGATCGATAAAACCGATCAAGCCTATAAAAATCAAACCCCTCAAAAAATCTTCTGCTTCTTCTCCCTCCGGTAACTTATCCGTCTTTTTATAGGCAAAAGCCAATACCCGCAGCCCTTCATCCGCCAATGCGTCATTTTTCCCGTGCCAATAATCTTTATCTTCCTCAGATAAATCTCTGATTTCACCATTGATCAAAAGCTTTTGGGACCGCTCCAAAATAGCATGCGCAGCCCCTTTCCCTGCCACGTAATGTACCTTACCCTCCTTATAAACAGCTCCCATCACCATCGTTTCCGAATCAAAAGGGTCATGCAATTCTCTATCTAACTTTCTGAGATCTTTAAAGCCGGATCGATCAAAACTTCGGGAAAAATGGAGTAGAGCCACTTCAAGCGGGTCGCCTTCTCCTTTTCCACTTTCCTGCTCATCCGAATTTTCGATTTCTTTCCCATTGGGGTCGGAGGAATTTCCCTGATTATTTTCCATCCTTTCTTTGGAAGGGCCATCTGAATCATTTTCCCCTTCCTGCAGATTGGCATCATTGGCCAGAACAGCAATTTTAAGCAAGTGGTTGAAATTCTCATTCTCCTTTGGTCCCTCGGAATCCTTGAATCTGGCTTTGCCCTTTTCAGACCAATCTATTACTACCCGGTTATCATCCGGAAAAAACAGGGTATTGACGGTCAATTGATTTTTTGTAAGTGTGCCGGTTTTATCTGTAAAAATCATGGTGGTTTCTCCCAAGGTTTCCACCGCCTCCAATTTTTTTACAATGACATTCATTTTTGCCAACCGAAGCATTCCCCTTGCCAAGGCAATGCTTGCCACAATGGGAAGACCCTCCGGAATGGCAGCGATGGTCCAAGCTATGGAAGTTTGGATCAGCTGATAGATTTCTTTACCCGTCATCCAACCTACCCATAAAAAAACTAGGGCCAGCCCAATGGTGATATAAATGAGCGTTTTAGTGAGCTTATTTAATTTTTGATTTAAAGGCGTTTCATCCTTTTCCTCTTCTCCCACCATAGCAGAAATCCTTCCAAGCTCAGTTTCCATCCCTGTGCTGCAGACCAGCACTTTACCGGTACCTCCGGTCACAGCTGTACTTTTATAAAGCATATTTGTACGGTCAGCAACCTGTTTTTCCTCATTCAGCGTTTCAGCCGATTTATTTACCGGCACCGATTCGCCTGTAAGAGGCGACTCATCCAGTGCCAGTTCATTGGCTTCCAAAACCCTTCCGTCAGCAGAAATTAGGTCACCTGATACTACCAGCAAAATATCTCCCGGGACCAACTCCTCCGCATCAATCATTGCCTTTTTACCGTTTCGCAAAACCCTGGCCTGTATTTTGTCCATCTCTTTCAAGGCATCCATGGACTTTTGCGCCTTGTATTCCATCCAAAACCCAATTACCGTATTGATCAAAAGCACCACCATAATGGCGATTCCTTCCGCAACATCCCCAAATACAAAGGCCAGGGCAGCCGCAGCGGATAACAGGTAAATTACTGGATTATTGATCTGGGAAAGCATCATCTGCCAAATACTTTCCTTGTCCTGTTCTTCCAGGATATTGGATCCAAAATTTTTCCTTCTTTTCCTTACCTCCTCGTCGGAAAGTCCTTGTTCCTGATCCACAGCCATGACCTCCAAGATTTCATCAACGCCCTTCAGATAGGCGTCTTTCACTTGTAATTTTGATTCCCTGGATTTAGGCATAAAGCTATATTTAAATAGATATTAAAGGAATGGCATTACTTTTAAAGGGAAAATTCCCTGACTTCTCCCAGCTTAAACTCATAAATTTGATCTATGACGCCAATTTTCACTTTATTTCTCCACCCTTCTTCAAATGAAATGATCAACTTTTTATCATCCAGAGAAATAGAAATCCAATGCCTCCGGTATTGCACCCTTATCGATATTTTCTTGAGCGGTTCCAGAACCGGAGGGTTGATCCATAAAGCCTTCTCCCCCACTTCAAGTCCAAGGAATCCCCTTTGCACCAAGTCAAGGGATCCGGCCATGGCGCCTAAATGTATTCCTTCAGGTGTAGTTCCACCCTGTATATCTTCAAAGTCACTTTTTAAAACGGTCTCAAAATTCCGCCAGGATTTTTGGTGATCATATTTGATTAAAATCCATGAAAATACTACCCGGCTTAAGGTGGAACCATGGGAAGTCCTATTGCTGTAATACTCAATATTTTTTAGAATCTTTTCCTCTGAAAAATTATATCCGAGATTTTTGAAAACCGTAAAAATCTGTTTTCTGGAGAAAAGATAAAATAGCATCAGCACATCGGCCTGTTTACTGGCTTTATAACGGTTAGGGCTGTCTCCTTCGCTTTCCAATACCCTGTCCAACCTATTGATATCCTCATATTTCTCCTGATATTCCTCCCAGGGGAATTCCTCCAGTTTTTCATAGCCTTCAAACTGTGAAATAATGTCATCATCAATAAAGGGGACATACATTTTTTTACTGATATCCTGCCATAAAACCAAATCTTCTTCTTTAATATCAAGCTCCCTCAACAACTCTCTCTTTCTGCTTTTTTCAATAAGCTCCAAAATTTCAAGGGCTTTTTGCATCACCCATGCTGCCATTACATTGGTATAGGCATTATTATTCAAACCCAATTGTTCAGAATCAGGATAGAAGGTATGGTATTCATCCGGCCCCACCACCCCGTGAATTTCATAGCGGTTTCTCTCCTTATTGTAGGTGCACATACTTTCCCAAAAAACGGCAATACTTAAAAACATTTCCGCCCCAAAAAATGAAAGAAACTGCTGGTCATCTGTAGTTAAATAATAATTCCAAATATTGTAGGCAATCGCTGCATTGATATGGCGCTGTAGGTGGGTATTATCAGGAATCCAATTGCCGGATTTGGGGTTCAGGTGCACCACCTGGGTTTCCTCCCTGCCATTACTCCCACTTTGCCAGGGATACATGGCCCCTTTTTTCCCTTCCTCCTTAGCTGCAAACCTGGCTTCCTCAATCCGATAATACCGGTACATCAACAAACTGCGGGTAATATCCGGAAACCGGAGATTCAGAAACGGAAAAATATAAAGCTCATCCCAGAAAACATGCCCACGGTAGGCCTCTCCATGGAGCCCCCTTGATGTTACACCCACATCCATACCGATGATATTGGTCGATACGGATTGAAGCACATGGAAAATGTGGAGCCGGAGCAACTGCTGGTTTTTGTCGCCATTGACCATGCCTATATCAGCCCTGTTCCACAGGTTTTTAAAAGCATCGGTATGCCGTACGAAAATTTCCTCAAAGCTTCCGGCACGTCTAATGGCCTTTTTTGCTTCAACGGCAGGTTCACTTATGGCACGGTCACGGGAAGTATAGATACCCACTACTTTTTCCAAGGTATAGGATTCCCCTTCCCTGACCTCAATACGCAGTAGCTGACCAATGTGTCCCTTCCTCTGATAGGTTTCGATCACCGGTTCCAATTTTTGGTTGTTTCTAAATAGGGATGTCCGGGCGGCCTGAGCCATCAGGATTCTGGACTGAATCGTTTGTACCAATAAAAAAATTGAATGTTCGCCTATTTTTTTTGTTTCGAGTGGTGCTAAATGCTGACGCTCCAAATCCCTGTACCGTGCTACATTATCATTGATGACGGTTCCATCCAATGAAGAATCGAATTCCACCGTTCCACTCCAATTTTCCGGGGTAAATGACCATTCCAACCCAGCGATATGTTTATCCCGCATACTTACTATTCTTCTGCTTTTAATGGCTGTCCGCCTGCCTTCCCCATCTTCCACCCGGAATTCCCTTTCCAATATCCCACATTTCATATCCAGCGTCTGATGGTATTCCAGTACTTTCTGTAATTGAAGATTCAACCATTCCCCGCCCTCTGGCCTAAAAGTCAGGCAGAGCCAGTTAGGAAAGTTAACAAAATCTTCATTTTCTATTATTTTTCCTGAAACTTCGGTTTTTGCCCGGTTAAAACCTCCGGCAAGATAGGTTCCCGGATAATTAAAATCATTGTTGTGGCTCTCCTCAGCGGCACCCCGGGTAGCGATATAACCATTCCCCAAGGTGCATAATGCCTCCCTTAATTTTTGTTCTTTCGGGTTCCAGTCTTTGTATGCAATACTAAATCTTTCCATCGTCAACATTTTTACTACATCATTGCCTCAATTTTGATCAATTCCAAAGTGAATTTGCTCAATTATTTTTTGATGTTCTGGATTCAAGCCATTCCAACAACTTTTCCAAAAAACGGTACACCTCCTCTGTATCTTTAAGCCTGAAATTGGCATAGGTTTTTTGTCCGTGAGTACCTACCAATATACCAATACCGGTTTCTTGAACCACTTTGAGGGCATCTTCATCTGTAAGGTCATCACCGAAAAACACATGTTGATATCGGTCGGTCCTTAATCCCAGTTCTTCCAGCAACCATTTTAGCGCCTGGCCTTTATGCCATTCCAAATCCGGCTTTAGTTCCAATATTTTTTTTCCTTTACCTACCTTCAGATTATCCTGGTGTTTCACCACTTCGGAAACGGCATTTTTAACTTCTTTTACCTTCTCTTTATCTACATTCCGATAATGGACCGCAATGGCATACTTTTTCCGCTCCACCACACATCCACTGACGGTTTCCAGCCTTTCTTTTAGCTGCTTTTCCGCTTTGTCCAACTGGGGAAGAATTTCCAGTCCCTTTTCATATTGCATCTCCAAACCATTGGGGCCAGTGATTTCAAATCCATGGCTTCCGGCATAGATCATCTCCTGAATGCCGACTTTGGATTTTAAATCAGCTAAACCCCGGCCACTGACCACGGCTACCGTCAATTGTTCGGATAGCTTTCTAATTATTTTTTTGCCCTCATCAGACAAAATTGCTTTATCAGGATCATCAATGATGGGTGTAAGGGTTCCATCAAAGTCAAAAAACAAAACAGGTTCTTTCCCCTGTAATTGATTTAATATATTCGAAAAGTTTCCTAAAGCATGGGGAAGTTCCTCCGGGGCATTCAATTTGTACATTTTTTCCATTATTATTTTTATTTCTGTGAGTTGAGTGACTACAAAATCTGCCCCAGCCCTGGTGAGTGCCTCCTTTTCTCCTTTCCTGGCTACCCCTACCACGATAGGGAAATTTCCCTTTTTCCCGGCCTCCACCCCTGCTATGGCATCCTCAATGACAAGTGTGTGTTCCAAATCGGATCCTAATCGCTCCATTGCCTTCAAAAAAACAGCGGGATGGGGTTTGCCCGGTAAATTTTCATTTTGGGAGATTTCTCCATCTACCCTTACATCAAACCATTCTAATATCCCGGCGGATTCCAGGATTAACCTGCAATTACGGCTGGCTGATATGACGGCAAGTTTTATTCCTTTCTTTCTCCATATTTTCAGCATTTCCAGGGTATCCTCAAAAACCCTAACCCCTTCCTTTTCAAGCAGAGCCAACAAAATATCATTCTTTCTTTTCGCCAATCCATAAACCGTATCATATTCAGGGCCATCTTCCGGCTTTCCCTCCGGTAGATGAATATCGCGTGATTGCAAAAATCGCCGCACACCATCCAATCTGGAAATCCCATCGATGTACTTTATATAATCGGTATCGATGTCCAAGGGTTGAAAGTCCACACCCTTTTTCTTTTTTAAAAAGGCATCAAACATCTGCTTCCATGCTTTGGCATGTATTTTGGCCGTATCTGTAATGACGCCATCCATATCCAGGATAACCGCCTGAATATGACTTTTTGAGTTGATTGACTCCATTTTATCTCGATATTGAAATAAATGCTTTTTCTGAATATTTGAATTGAGAAAGGTAAGAAAGGGAATTCATTAGACCATTTCAAAATGGCTGGTTCCCCAATTATGTTCCGGAAAAACCAAAATCAAGCTATTCCAATATCTGCACTGAGATAGACGTCCTGAATCAAATTAATCAGGTCTACCCCTTCATTCATCGGTCTCTGAAAAGCTTTACGGCCCATTATCAGTCCCATTCCACCTGCACGTTTATTGATGACGGCGGTTTTTACAGCATCTTCCAAGTCCCCATCGCCCGAGGATGCCCCACCGGAATTGATTAGGCCAATCCTACCCATATAACAGTTGGCTACTTGGTAACGGCACAAATCTATCGGATGGTCGCTGCTCAATTTCTCGTACATGTCCGGATGGGATTTTCCGAATTTGATGTTTGTAAATCCGCCGTTAAGGGTAGGTAATTTTTGTTTGATAATGTCAGCTTGTAAGGTGACTCCCAAATGATTGGCCTGACCGGTAAGGTCTGCAGCGGTCTCATAATTTTTACCGTCTTTTTTAAAACCACTGTTTCTGGTATAACACCACAATATAGTGGCCATTCCCAATTCATGCGCCCTTTCAAATGCCCGCGATACTTCGATGATCTGTCTATTAGACCCTTCCGATCCAAAATAAATGGTAGCTCCCACAGCAGTCGCCCCCAGATTCCAAGCCTCATCCACTGTTCCAAACATGATTTGTTCATGTTTGTTTGGGTAGGTGAGCAATTCATTGTGGTTTATTTTTGCAATAAAGGGGATTTTATGAGCATATTTTCTTGAAATAATGGCCAGGGTACCCATGGTGGTGGCCACCCCATTGCACCCTGCTTCAATAGCCAGTTTAAGGATGTTTTCAGGATCAAAATAAATGGGGTTGGGAGCAAATGCACTTCCTGCGGAATGTTCTATCCCCTGGTCTACCGGTAGAATAGAAAGGTAACCGGTCCCGGCCAACCTGCCGTTATTAAAAAGTGAAGCCAGACTTTTCAGCACCTGAGGACTTCTATTGCTGATTAAAAACACCTTTTCCATAAAATCCGGTGAAGGAAGATGCAACCATTTTTTATGGAAGGTGTTGCTCTGATGGCCTAATAGTTGTTCTACATCCTTTCCGAGTAATTCTTTTATTTTGTCAATTCCAGCGTTCATATAGTATTGGTTTATGTAATTTTGGTGAGGTTTTATGAATTCCAGGTAAAAAGATCGACCTGAACCTATTCCTTCTATAAAGTCACATTTATTATACCAAAATCGCTGATATTAATTTTTATTGTTGGAATAAAATAAAAAATCCAATATTTAGGGAAGCTTTATATCCTGAATATTTATCATCTACATGAAATTCCTTACCCCTGGGGAATTGTAATCGGATTTCTAAATTCATTTCAAAAAGGGAAGACCCTTAACGGGGTCCTCCGATTGCGTATTTTAATAAAATTTCCTGAAAATAAAGGGTATATTGGGCCTGAACATGAGCAGATTGGGCAGTTACCAACTGTTGGTTGGCCTGGGCCAGGTCTACAAAATTACTGACACCGAGACGGAACCTTTCAGCTATGGCTTCATGGGCCTGTTCAGCAGCCTTAAGTTGCAATGCTGTGCTGTTTTGGGTTTTTATGGCTGCCTTAAAGTTTTCCAGTGCCATTTTTACTTCTTGGGAAATGTTCCTTTCCAAAGCCTTTCTTTCCAATTTTTGGTTCATCATTTCCACCCTTGCACGGGTGACTGGAGTCCTATTGTCAAAATTATTAAAAACAGGAACATTCAATGAAAATCCGAAGATCCGCTGGGGATAAACTGTCAACAACTGGTCCCTGATGGTCCTTTCATCCAAAGAGGTGAAAAAA
Source organism: Cyclobacteriaceae bacterium (assembly GCA_040905165.1). Classification (GTDB taxonomy): domain Bacteria; phylum Bacteroidota; class Bacteroidia; order Cytophagales; family Cyclobacteriaceae; genus Cyclobacterium. The sequence continues at coordinate 51,922 of JBBDSA010000020.1, forward strand.
GTATTATAATTATAATAAGCTGAAATCTGGGGATACATGGCTCCCTTGGCTGCAGCCAACAACCTTTGGTTTCCCTTTTCAAGCAACTGCTGTTCCCTGAAATCCTTTCGTTGTTGCAAGGCCTGCTCATACAGGTCCGGAAGGTCCATGAACAACCACTCGCTGCTTTTCTGTTCCAGGACCACAGCTTGTAGCCGGGGCAGGGTATTGGGATCCAGCTGCAAGGTTTCGGCTAGGGTCCACAGGTCCGTTTCCCATTGAAGTTTCGCATTTAAAGCTACGGTTTCCAGCCTGGCCACTTCTGCCTGTTGGTTGTATTGATCGGAAAGCGTACGCAGCCCGGCTTCCACAAATCCTTCAATTTGTTCCAATTGCCTTTTTTGGTTTTCCAAATTTTCTTCAGCAATGGCATAAAGTTGTTCATCCAGGAGTGCCTGAAGGTATTGCTGGGCTATGGAAAAGCTGACCTCTTCTGCAGCCCTGGACAGGCCGTGTTCGCCGGCTTCTTCAAAATACCTTGACGCTTTGGTTTCATTTTGCCTTTGAAAGCCGTTAAATACTGCAATCCTGGCATTAAGGCCGGAAGAAATGATGTCATTGATTTGGTTGGTCACGATCAGCTGTCCCTCCACCTGCTGGAATTGCTGCCCCACCTGCCGGTTAACATTACTGTTGAGATGGACTGATGGCAGGTGTCTCAATTGGGCATTGAGCCTGGTCATCCGAAGCACTTCCTGTTGGTTTTGGATCTGTTGATAATCCACATTTTGGTTTAAACCCATGGTCACCGCTTCAGAAAAAGAAAGCCTGAGGGTATCCTGGGCAGCCAAAGGCCCGGTAGCCATGAGCGAACCTACCAAGACGACGGTCAGTAATTTTTTCATTTTATATTTTAATTTCCTGAGCAATTTTTCCATCCAGCATTTCGATCAAACGGCTCCCATATTCGGCGTTTTCCCTTGAGTGGGTCGCCTGGATGATGGTGGTCCCCTCCATGTTAAGTTCCTTGAATATTTCCATGATTCCCTTTGCCTGGGCGGAATGTAGATTTCCTGTAGGCTCATCTGCCAACAATACCCTGGGCTTGCCGGCAATGGCCCTGGCCACACCTACCAACTGTTGCTGTCCACCGGAAAGCTGCTCCGGAAACAGGTCTTTTTTGGCCACCATGTTGAACCTGTCCAACAGGTCTGCGATGATGCTTTTTCTTTCAGAAGAAGCTACGTTGCGGTAAAGCAAAGGCGTTTCGATATTCTCATACACTGTCAGTTCGTCAATCAGGTGGTAAGCCTGAAATATATAGCCGAACTCTGATTTGTGTAATGCGGACCTCTGCCTGTCTTTCATGGAAGCGATGGCATCGCCGTTGAAAATGTACTCCCCTTCATAATCTTCGTCCAGAAGACCAATAATATTGAGGAGAGAAGATTTTCCCACCCCGGAGGGGCCCATTAATGTGATAAAATCACCCTGTTGAATCGTTACATTAATTCCCTTTAATATAAAAATCCGCTGGAATCGGGATTCAATGTACTTATCTATTCCTTTTAATTGTATCATGAATTTGGTTTGATGGCCAATTTTGAGGATTTACATCCGATGACAATATTTGTTTCCACTTCCATGCCATAAAATATAGTCCTAAAATGAGCGAATAACGGGTTTGTCGACACCATTGTTGCTACTTCAGCCGAACACCTTTGTCCGCTGGCGGACAAAACGATGGTTTGATGGTCTGATGATTTGATGGTTTGTGGTTGCCATATATGGTGATCTGGTGATTTAGTGATCTGATGCCGGCGGCGCCTGCCTTACCTGTGGTGCCTGCGGTGCCTGCGGTGCCTTAGCGGAGTCGAAGGCAGCGAAGTCGAAGGCAGCTTGTTGAAGGCCGAAGGCAGCTGTGCGGCATTTGCAATGCCGTACCTCAGATTACCCAGGGTTTGCAACCCTGATTTCGTAAATGGTATTAATTTTCTAACCCGACCCGGCTACAAATCATGATTGAAAAAATGTGGAAAACAGAAAAAACAACCGAAATCCGAATAAATGATAGCAAAAATCCTCAATTTTTTGTTCATTGGAATCGCGGCTAACATTATTTGAATGCATTAATGAAAGACCATTTTTCAACTCAATCCGACCATTATGCCCAATTCAGGCCTAATTATCCCTCGGCCTTTTTTGCGTATTTGGAAACCATTATCCCACATAAAGTGTGCGCCTGGGATTGTGGTACAGGTAATGGACAGGTTGCAGTAGCCCTATCCAAGTGGTTTGAAAAGGTTTATGCCACTGATATCAGCCCAAACCAAATCAAGCATGCCAAAAAAAGATACAATATCCAATATTCCGTTCAACCCGCTGAAAACACCAATTTTGATAACGGAACTTTTGATTTGATTATGGTGGCACAAGCCATCCATTGGTTTGATTTTGATCAGTTTTATGCAGAGGTCAGGCGAACGGCCAAAGATGCTGCATGGATCGCGATCATCGGTTACGGAAAAATCAAGGTTTCACCGGCAATTGACGATATTATTTACCGGTTTTATCAGGAGGTCATTGGACCATACTGGGATAGAGAGAGGAAATATATTGAAGAAAATTATGAAACAATACCCTTTCCTTTTAAAGAAACCCCAGTGCCTTCCTTTACTCTTCAAGCCTCATGGACTCTGGAGCATTTGATCGGCTACCTTCAAACCTGGTCAGCAGTCAAAAAATTTATTGGTCAAAATGGGTTCAATCCAGTCGATGCATTGATTCCTCCTCTCAAACGACAATGGGAAGGTCAGCAAACCAAAGCAATTACCTTTCCAATGCTTTCCAGAATTGGGAAAATTAAACCATAAATCAAATTGATGGAAAAGAGAACACATCCCCCTTATTCATCCCTGATCAACCTGGCAGGATTCATTAAGGCTACTTTTATGATTTGATGAGCTATGGTGATGCCGGTAATTGCCAAATTCATTCCTATTGGCAAGATCAGCACCCACCAGGAAATCTCAACCCTGTAGGGATAATTTTCCAACCACTGGGACATGGCGTAATTGATAATTGGCAGGGCTATCACTCCTGCTATTAGAACCAAAGACAAAAAGCGATTGGATAAAAGCAGCATCAGGCTGGGGAGTGGGGCCCCGAGGATTTTTCTTACTCCGATTTCTTTGACCCGCTGATTCACCATGAGGTGAGCCATGCCAAACAGCCCAAGGCCTGCTACGATGATAGCCAAAAAGGTGAATCCTCCCAAAATGCGAACAATACTCCGCTCCTCCTGGTAGTGACTATTAAACAGCTCATCCAAGTAGAAGAACTCAAATGGTTTATTTGGAAATACCTCTTCCCAATTGTCCTGAATGACCATCTCCATTTTGCCCGGATCAGCAGTATTGAGATTCAAGGAGAGGTATTTAAAAGGAAAAAACACAGGGGTAAAAGCAATTGGGAAATTGGCCGATTTCATGGAAGTGGAACGGAAATCCACCACACCGATTACTGTAGCCTTTCCCAATTGTTCCTCTCCCCAGTACACCTCCTGTCCAACAGCATCGGGTGGATCCTGAAAACCCAATGCCACTATCGCCTCTACATTCATGATCATAGCATATTGCCTGTCTTTCCCTGCGGTGAAATTCCTTCCTGCTACCAAATTGATATTCAAGGCAGGAATAAAATCCGCATCAATACGGGTAAAGTAAATGGACAATTTTTCCTCCTGGTTTTTGGAATGCCTGAAATTAGATAAACGGGTAATATGTTCCTTGCCGGGAATATCATATGATGCGGCGGCACTGACCACTCCACTTTGTTTTTTTATAGCTTCTTTAAAGGTTATCAGCTTTTGGCTGAACAGAGAATCCCCTCCGATGGCAAAAGTATTGACTACTAAGGTTTTCTCCACGTCTATGCCCAAGTCCTGGCTTTCCATGAAACGGATTTGCTGGTACACCACCAGGGTGGCAGCAATGAGAAGCGTAGAGAGAACGACCTGGAAAACCACCAAACCATTTCTTAAATTAAAATATGAATTCCGGGTATGGCCGGTATATTGCCCTTTCAGGGTTTTGGCCGGGGAGAAGGCCGCTAGCACCATGGCCGGATAAAAACCGGCAGCAAAACACCCAACCACCAACGGGATGGAGAGCACTATAATGGTCTTCCCATCTCCCAGCATCCCTAAGCCCGGGTCAAAACCGATCAAGGCATAATAAAAAGGTCCAAGTAGATGAACCAGCAACATGGCAAGAATAAAGGCCAGGGCATTTACCGAAAATGATTCCACCAAAAACTGAAACCTTATTGCTGTTTTCCCAGCGCCAATGGCCTTCCTTATTCCCACTTCTTTGGCACGGCTGATGGCATCCGCTGTGGAAAGATTGATGAAATTGATATAGGCAATGACCAGGATCAACATGGCAATCATCATTAGAAGGAAAACCATCATTCCGTTGCCGTTCTTTTGGATCTCTCCCAGGTAATCGGAATACAGGTGAATGTCGGTCAATGGTTGGAGATGGAATACCGAACTTCCCGAATCCCCCTTTTGGGTTCCTTTGTATTTGTCTATCAAATCCAACGATTTTTTCTCCACCTGCTTTACTTCCTGGTCGGCAGTGAGCAGAACATAAGTGTAGAATCCATCCCAATTCCAGTTTTGGCGATCATATTCTGCATCTCCTGATATGGTCCCCCATCCCAGGAGAAAATCCATTCGTATATGGGAATTGTCCGGAAAATCTTTAAATACTCCCACGATGGTATAGGAGTTTGAAAAATTGCTGGTCAGGACTTTGCCCAATGGCGATTCGACTCCAAAATACTTTTTTGCAGTACGCTCCGATATCAAAAGTGTTTTGGGTTCCAAGATTTGTACATCTTTTGGCCCTTCCACCATTTCAATGGAAAACATCTTAAAAAAATCCCCTTTAACGTAATATACTTCCTTTTCCAAAAACTGAGCAGGATCAGCATTTTCAGGGAAATAAGACATGATGATATCCGCCTGGTCACTGACCCTAAAAAGCGTGGTGTAGGCCAGTACCTCCGGTAATTCGGCATTCATGGCTTCTCCTGTAGGAATAAATGTCTGCACTTTTTGGTACTGAAGTTCTCCTCCCAAGTACTTGTCATGACGCACCCTATAAATATTTTCAGCATGGGCATGTTGCCGGTCATAACTGAATTCAAAAATCACGAATTGAAAAATCAAAAAACAGGCGGCCATTCCTATAGCCAGGCCCAGGATGTTGACTAATGAAAAGAGCTTGTTCTTCATCAGGTTCCGTCCGGTAATTTTTAGGTAATTTTTTATCATCATCTATTTCCTTAAGGTCCATTTATACAGATCAGCCTCTAAAGCCAAATCAAAAGGCCACGGCTCGGTCTATAATGATAAGGCAATCTAATCCCGTACCAAAATTAAAGCTTGCTCAGAGGTTTGAGTGGGGATTTTCCTCATAGACGAAAGTTAATAACGAACAAAATCGTTCGAACACGAACAATTGCCTTTGACTCCGCTCAGGCAGCAGGCAGGCGGCGGAACCGTGTTCGTCTGTAGCCTCGCCGATGCCTGAGCTTGTCGAAGGCAGCCTGTCGAAAACCTGTTCGGTATTAACAATGCCGAACCTGGATAAACCAGAATTTGTAACCCACGATTCGTGAATGTTTAAAAGGTTAAGGGCTAAGGGTTAAGAGGTTAATTGTTTAACTGATAAACTGATGAATCGAAAACTAAACGATTAAACAATTAAACGATTAAACAATCACGCAAATGACATCCAAAATCCCATCCAGTATAGATGGTTATGCGCAAAATCTAAAAATGAAAACTAAACAGTTAAACAATTTGGCTGCACAAAAATCAGGGAGTGAAAATTGGATTTTGTATTATAGATAAAAAACAGCCATGAGGCGTTCAAGGCTGTTTTTTTAATATTTTTTTATGTTTCAATTGTTACCTTAATCCCCTTTAGGACTTAATCCTTCCTCTTTATCCAATCCGTGTTTCATTTCAAATTGATTCCTTTTGATTTCAAAGCGTTCCAATTCGGTATTGATTACCTCCAAGGATTCATTAAATGTGGAGAATAAATTTCCCATATTCTTTTCCATCTCTGGGAAATTAAATTCCATCGCATCCAACTGAAGTTTTGATGACTTTTCCACCATTGCAACCTGACTTTTTTTCAGGTCTTCCAACATCCTTAAAGCCCTATCCATTTTTTCTAATTTTTGCCTGTTATCCATTATTGTTTGATTATTTATTATTAGATTAATGCAAAAACTGTTCCGTAGAATAATTTGCCTGAATAATTAGATAATGGTAAGCTTACAAAGCGCTGGAATTGATCAGATCCCCATCATTCAAAAAATTGCCAAGGTGACCTGGCCGATAACCTTCCGGGAAATACTTTCTAAAAAGCAATTGAAATATATGCTGGAAATGATGTATAGTTCTTCATCTTTGACTGATCAGATGGAGACCCATCATCACCGATTTTTATTAGCCATAGAGAATGGAAAAGTGTTGGGATTTACGTCCTTTGAAATTGGGTTTGATGGAAAAACCTCCCTCAAAATCCATAAATTATATCTGCTCCCTGAGGCCCAGGGAAAAGGCATAGGAAAAATAATGCTTCAGCAAATTGGAGAAGTTGGATTAAAAAACCAATCCACCCATATGATTCTGAATGTAAACAGATACAATCATAAAGCCATTCAATTCTATGAAAAATGGGGATTTAAAATAATCGGGGAAGAACTGATTCCAATTGGGGCCGGTTATGTTATGGATGATTATATCATGGATAAACCATTATAATTTTAATGCTTTATCAATTCTGATCGGGCATATTCACCTTTCTTGCTTTTTCATTGATTTCCTTAACAATACCATCCAATTCCTCTGCTGAAGCAACAATGTATTCTAAGAGCTCCTTTTTATCCTGGGGCAAATCCCGCAAATCCAACTCCAGAAGGTTGACCAAGCCAATGAGTCTGGCCAATGGTGCCCTTACAATGTGGGACTGCACCCATGCAATTTCCCTTAATTTGGTGTTTTGTAGTTCTATGGTTTCAATATGAGCCCTTTTCTGGGTGACATCATTGGCCAAAACCAATTTGGAAGGCTTTCCCTGAAAAATTATCATGTTGATGCTGATTTCAACGAAAATGACTTCACCGTTTTTTTTCCGGTGCCTGAAGGTCCCTGCATGCTTTAACCCAAGATGTAAAGTTTCTTCCTTTAATGATTCTTGCAGTTGGATCAGGTCTTCTTTAGGCCGGATGTCTTCTATGGTCATGGATAAAAATTCTTCTTTTGAATAACCATAAGAAAATATGGCCGCCTCATTGACATCCAAAAAAGAATGGCTCTCAAATTCAAAAACCCACATGGGCAAAGGGCTGAGGTGAAAAATATCCTTGTAGCGTAGCTCTGATTGCTCTAATTGATTGAAAATCTTTTTCCTTTCAATACTGTAAATGATGCTTCGGTACAACACGTCAGGGTGCAATTCATCTTTTATCAGGTAATCGGACACGCCCAGACTGATGGATCTTGCTGCAAAAGATTTATCCACATAACCAGTAAGTACAATGACCGGGATTTTGGAAGCGAAACTGGAAATCTCCTGAATCAATTCTTCTCCGCTTTTATCAGGGAGACTAAGGTCCAGCAGGATGGCGTCATAGTCAGCTCCTTGTTTCTTTATCGCACTTTTAAAATCGGGGGCCCAATCAATTTTTGAAGTTGGGAATATCTCTTCAATGCTTTCCGATATCAAAATAAAATCCCCTTCATTATTTTCAATGATCAGAAGAACAAGGTTCTCTTTCGTTGGACTCATAGGTAATTATAATTTGGTGGGCAACCGGGCCAATGAAAACCAAAATTCTTCAATTTTTTCTACAATTTCCTGATAATTGCTGCCTCCAATGGGTTTCATTATGTAACAATTGGCATGGTTTTCATAGGCTTGCCACACGTCTTTATGACTGGAAGAGGTGGTCATCATGATCACCGGCACCTGCTTAAGGCCTGGGGAATTTTTAATAAAACTCAATACTTCCTGCCCGTTTTTTTTGGGAAGGTTAATGTCCAACAGCACCAAATCAGGAACCTTTTCCTCCAACCCGCTAACGCACCTTTTAAAAAACTCTACAGCATCATGCCCGTCCCTTAAGTAGAAAAAATCAACGGGTACTTTCAATTCTTTCAAAGCTTCCGATATCAAAAGAATATCACCCTCGTTATCTTCGATTAATAAAACTTTTAAGACTTCCATATTTTAAATTAAGTGGTGGAAAAAGGCATCAGCAATTAATATGATTGTTAAGGCCATGTATCATCAGGAATTAAAGAAAAATACAAACCTAATCCAAAAATAAAATTATTATTGCTTAAAATTTAACAAAAAAATCAAATAATCAGCTCTATGAAATTTCCATGCATGATTTCTATTTAACCCCAAATAACATGCCATTAATAAATTTGAATTTAAGACCTACGCTACCCCTAATGGCCTTGGCCAGCCTACAAAAAAGATGATATCTCCAAATTTCTAAATAATTCGAACAATTCATCTATTCAATTCGAATCCCAATTATGTCAATACTAAAAAAATACCTTAAATTGTGGCAACGAAGGAACCAGGAGATTAAATGCCATATCCAATGTTCAAAAAATTTAATTGCAGCATTTTATTAGTCGTTATTTTCCTAGTTTCATGTAATCCCTCACCGGAAAAAACCACCCCTACCAAGCAGGACATATCAGAGTCTGTCTATGCTTCCGGAATCATTAAAAGCAAATTCCAATACGAAGTGGTGCCCAGTGCCAACGGCATCATACATGAAATTTTGGTCAGTGAAGGGGATCATGTTCAGGCAGGAAGTCCCTTGATGACCATTTCGGATGCCTCCACTAAATTAAATAAGGAGATGGCGGCTTTGTCCAAAAGATTCTCTGAAAAACAGAATAATATGGCTAAACTAAAAGAACTGGAAATCAATATCGATCTGGCCAAAGCCAAAATGGAAAATGATTCCTTGCTTTTGGTAAGGCAGCAAACCCTAAACCAAAAAGAGATCGGTTCTGACGTGGAACTTGAACAAAAAAGGCTTGCCTTCATTAATGCTAAAACTGCTTTTCAAACGGCCATTTTGAACCACAGGGAGCTGGAAAGGCAAATTGAATTCAATGAGGAAAATGCCATCAAAAACCTGGAAATTGCCAATGCACTGGAAAATGATTTAATTGTCAAAAGTGAAATTGATGGTTTGGTTTATGCCCTGTTAAAAGAAAAAGGGGAAATGGTAAATCCACAGGTTCCGGTAGCTGTGATCGGAGATCCGGATGAATTTATTTTGGAATTGCAGGTAGATGAATATGATATTGTCAAAGTAGAAAAAAACCAGAAAATCAAAGTTTCTTTGGACAGTTATCAAGACCTGGTGTTTGATGCCACTGTCACCAAAATCAATCCCATGATGGATGACCGAAGCAAAACATTCCTAGTGGAAGCTGCTTTTGTAAATCCTCCCGACAAACTTTTTCCCAACCTCACCCTTGAAGCCAATATCATCATCAATGAAAAGAAAAATGCCTTACTGGTTCCAAGTGCCTATATTTTTAGGGATCAATATGTCATCAAGGAAGAGGGAGACACGGTAGAAGTAAAGTTAGGCATCAAAAATTACCTTAAAACTGAAATTCTGAGTGGTATAGATGAGCATACTTCCATTCAAAAACCATAAAACCAACACAACAAACAGCTCCACCAAGGCATCATCCATATGAACTACAGCTTACTTTTGGAAATTGCAAAATCTCTTATGATCGCCAGGTTTAAGCAAACCTTGATTGCCGCGGTGGGTGTGACTTTCAGCATTACAATGTTTGTGGCTCTATTGGGCTTTATGAATGGTCTGAACATCATGTTGGATGGCCTGGTCCTGAACCGTACCCCTCATATCCGCTTTTACAATGAAGTCAAACCAAACCCTGATCAACCTATTGATATTTCCCCCGAATTTGAAGGTTACCATAATACCATCCGGTCCATCAAGCCCAGTGGGAGCAGAAAAAGCATTCACAACAATGCGGCAATTATTCAAACCCTTTTACAGGATACCCGGGTATTGGGGGTTGCCCCAAAAATTTCGGCTCAGGTTTTCTACAACGTAGGAAACATAGACATTACCGGTAGTATAAATGGCATTGATGTGGAAGCAGAAAATTCCTTGTTCCTATTTGATAATTATGTGACTGAAGGCGATTATATTGACTTAAAAAACATCAACAACAGCATCATTTTGGGGAAAGGGGCAGCAGACCGCATGTTGGCAAAAATCGGCGATGTCATCCAGGCCACTACCGCACAGGGAAACCGGGTGCAGTTAAAAGTTGTGGGGTATTTTCAATCCGGACTTGGGGAGTTGGACAACGTGCAGAGTTATGCCTCCATTGAAACCACCCAAAAAATGTTGGGTGAACCCGCGTCCTATATTACGGATATCCAGGTAAAGCTAATTGATTTTGAATTAGCCCCTCAAATGGCGACCCAATATGCCTCCCTATTTGGCATTGAGGCCGATGATATTCAGGAAGTCAATGCCCAATTCGAAACAGGTACACAAATCCGAACTTTGATCAGCTATGCGGTAGGTATCACCTTACTGATTGTTTCGGGCTTTGGAATTTACAATATTTTGAACATGATGATCTATGAAAAAATGGATACGATTGCCATTTTAAAAGCCATTGGTTTTTCGGGAAGAGATGTAAATACGATTTTTATTAATATTGCACTTATCATCGGAATTGCTGGCGGTTCTATAGGACTTTTATTGGGTTTTCTTGCCGGCCTGGGGATAAATCAGCTTCCCTTTGAAACCGAAGCTTTGCCAACGATTAAAACATTCCCAGTGGATTTTAATCCAAAATATTATATCATAGGAGGGGTATTCAGTCTGATCACTACCTACATGGCAGGTTATTTCCCAGCTAAAAAAGCAAGTGGAGTGGATCCAGTGGACATCATAAGAGGAAAATAATATGAATGGAATGCCGGTTTTGGAAGCCAAAGACATCGATAAATTTTTTTACAATCCAGTAAAGACCCACGTGCTGAAAAAAATCACTTTCTCTATTAATAAAGGTGAGTTTGTATCTGTCATGGGGAAATCGGGATGTGGCAAATCCACCCTGCTTTATATTCTATCTACCATGGACACAGACTACCAAGGTGAATTAAAAATCAATAATGAACTGATCACCGGCAGATCTCCTCTTTATCTTTCAAAAATAAGAAACGAAAAAATAGGGTTTGTATTCCAGTTTCACTATTTGCTTTCGGAGTTTTCCGTATTGGAAAATGTGATGATTCCGGGTCTCAAGCTGGGTTTACATACACGGGAAAAGCTGGAATTCCTGGCCATGGAAAAGCTAAGGATTTTTGATATGCATGGACATGCCCTAAAAAAAGCCAACCAACTGTCCGGGGGTCAAAAACAAAGGGTGGCCATCGCCAGGGCGCTGATCAACGAGCCACTCATCATCATGGGAGATGAACCGTCGGGGAACCTGGATAAAAAAAACAGTGATATCGTTTTCGGGATTTTTAAGGAACTGACAGAGGAGTTTAGTCAGACTCTTTTGATTGTAACCCATGATTTTGAATTTGCTGCGGGCACCGACCGCACCATTGAAATGGAAGATGGGATGATCATCTCCCAATAAAATTCATCACTTATCCCCCTTATTTATCTTTTAAGAAACAATTTGGATGATGATAATCCGGTTTGGAAATGACATATATCATATATAATTCAAGCCCCTACGGATACCTTAGCAATAAAAAAACAAGAACCTACAAAATAATAAGCCAATGGGAACTCCAGCAAAAAGAAACAGTAGTATATGGCCTAAAATGTTTTCTGATTTTCTAGGATCAGAAATCTTACCGGAAATGAGTAATCGGTTTTACGATTGGGATCAAAATTTTGAAATCCCATCTGTAAATGTCAAAGAAAAAGATAATGAATTTCAGGTGGAAGTAGCAGCGCCCGGATTTGAAAAGAAGGATTTTAAAATTGAGTTTTCAGATGGTGTCCTGACGATACAGGCTGAAAAAGAAGAGAAGAAAGAGGAGCAAAAGGAAGAATATAAAAGACAGGAATTCTCTTATTCCTCCATCAAAAGATCTTTCAGTCTTCCTGAGAACATCGAAAACGAAAAAATACAGGCCAAGTATGAAAATGGCATCCTTCATCTCAACATCCCCAAAACGAAGGTAGGCGTCACTGCCGCCAAAAAAGAAATTAAAGTTGGTTAGGTAAAGTAAAAAGGCTTCTGTCAATTGATAGGGGCTTTTTTTTACGCTCTGAAATATTCACCGGAAATATCCCGCCTTTAACAAATAACTTTTTCAACAAGATTGCCTGCACAAAATCAGAAATTCAAGGTGATCAGCTATAATATCTGGAATGGATTTGATTGGGGAAAGGATAGCCAAAGGGAAGCTTCCATGGTGGAGTGGCTCCGTGCCCAGGACGCCGATATAATTGGATTTCAGGAACTTAATTCCTTTACGCAGGAAGAACTGGAGCACCTTGCCCAACAATGGGGCCACCCATATGCCCTCCTTTTAAAAGAGGAAGGGTATCCCATTGGCGTTACTTCCAAAACACCCTTAGAGCTAAAAAGTAAAATGTTAGGTGGATTGTGGCAAATTGAAAAATAAAGGTGAGATGGTTCCGATTTTCATAATGCGTCTGTCCCTTTTTTTAGGTAAAAGTAAGATATCGCAGCAGCGCCCGTATCTGCTAGGGGAAAAGCATACCAAATCCCTTCCAAACCAAAAAAAATGGGCATCACCAGTACCAAGGGTATCAAAAAAATACCCTGTTTACTAAGTGCCAAAAGCAAGGCAGGTTTCGGTCTTCCTATTGCCTGAAAATAAGCACTCCCAATAAGACTGAATGCCAACAAAGGGGTAGCCAGGAAAGTCTTTCGCAACGCTGGCACACTCTGTGCGATTAATTCAACATCTTCTGTAAAAACATGTACCAGTGATTTCGTAAAAACCATAATGATCAAAAACACCAGTAAGGCGATAATCGTAGAAGACCTAATGGCCAAACGGATCGTAAAATGTACCCTTTCATTCAATCTGGCCCCATAATTATACCCGGCTATAGGCACAAATCCCTGGGTAATTCCCAAAACGGGAAAATTGGCAAACATCAATACTCTATTGATGATACCATAAACGGAAAGTCCCATTTCCCCTCCATACTCAAAAAGTACATTGTTCAGAACAATGGCCAACACACTTACGGTTCCCTGCCTGGCTAAAGTAACGGCCCCCAAAGCTGAAATTTCCCTAGCTATACCTAAATCCGGCTTCACCCAGGATGCTTTGACTTTCATCAATGATTTTCCGAAAATAAAAAACCACAGGGTATAGGCTGCGCTGGCTATATAAGAAATGGTCGTGGCCCAGGCTGCTCCTTCTATACCCATATCCAAAACAACGATAAAAATGGGATCGAGAATGATGTTAATTACTGCCGGCACAATCAAGGTGAACATGGCCACCTTGGGGTAACCCTCCGCCCTGATGACATTGTTGCTCATCATGGCCCAGGCCAAAAATGGTATGCCAATTAAAATAATTTCAAAATACGCTTTGGCGGGAGCCAAAACATTTCCCTTTCCACCAAAAAGCCGAAGGATTTCATCTGCATATACAAATCCCAACCCTACAAATAAAAGTGCCAAAGTAAGTGTCATACCAATTTGGTTGCCAAAGGTCCTGAATGCTTTGGGATGGTTTCGATCACCAAAAGCCCTGGAAATAATGGAGGCCCCACCGACACCAATGGACATCCCTATGCTCGAAATCAAAAAAGTAATCGGCAAGACCACCGTGATGCTGGCTATCCCCAGATGACCCACAAATCTGCCCACAAAAATGGTATCAACAATCCCATAAATGGAAAGTACAAGCACACCAATTGAAGCAGGTACTGCTTGTTGAAGCAGCAGTTTTCCGATGGGGTCATGACCAAAAGTGGCGTTTTTGTTTTTCATATGGTTTCCCTAAATGGGAATGATCAAAAATAATGAACGGTGTAAATTACCAAAAATTAACAAAACGAAGAATCCCTATCTTACAAAGGGTTAAAATGACTTGGTAAACTGAATTTTAATTTTCAATTGAAGGTCTTTGATCACTTTGAATATTTCTCTGATGGTCACTACCTGAACTTTTGTCAGGGTATTGATCTTGATATAATTCTGTGGCAATTGTCCTTGAATGATCATGGATTCCGCCTGTTTTTCCAATCTCAATGCCATGAGGTAGTAATAGGACTGGTACAGTTCGTCGGCCTCCTTTTCAGTAAACACTTCTTTATGGGTAAGGATTTTTAAACGCTTACCGGTATTGGTTTCAAAAATTCTTTGGTTAAGCGCATATAATCTGATAATATCCACCATAGGACTCATGGCTTTCTTGATATCGAAAACCTGTTGTTTATCAATTTCAAATGTTCGGATGTTTTTTAGCCAGGTCAATTGCGTATCATATTGCAGGGAATTTTGCGCCATATTGTAAAAAAAGCGCTCCAAAGGATTTTGCAGCTGCTGGTCCATAAAGGCCTTAAGGTGGTCCAATAAAGAAAAATCTCCATAAATCGCTCGGCAATCGAAAAAGGTGGCGTAACGCATCACCGTCTCCATGGAGGATTCCTGAAACCATGTCGCATAATTGTTTTTCCAATGGGACAAAGAATGGGTCCATTTGGGATTACTGGCCATGAAGCCTCCTTTGCAATAATTAAACCCAATGAAATTCAATGTATCCGATACCTTTGCGGCAAATTTCAGGAAATAATTCCGTACGATTTCACGATGCTCATTGGCTTTGTCTTCGTAAATAATGGCATTGTCCTGGTCTGTCTTCAGGCTTTGTTCTTTACGGCCTTCGCTTCCAAGAATAAAAAAGACAAATTTTGCAGGCGGCTTACCCGCCTCTTTAATTTCATTTTCAATTACCCGTAAGGCAATCGTATCCGCAATGGCCGTGATGATCTGGTTGATGATTTCTGCCCTTACCCCCCTTTGAATCAGCTGGTAAACCACTTCAGGAACCTGTTCCCATTTGGTTTTCAACTCCTCCCTGCTGATCGCTTGTTTTACGGATTGTATAAAAATAAAAGGAGACTGGGATTGTTCCGTCAATATTTTATTTCTACTGGTCAATCCAATAAATCCATTTTCATCCTTCACCAGTAGGTACCTGGTTTTCGTTCTGAACATCAACAATAGGGCTTCATAAACAAAGGCATCCTGATCTATGGCCACCAGTTCTTTATCCATGATGGCGCTTACCGGAAGGTCCAAGGCATAATTATTAGCGATCACATTATCCCTCAATGTAATATCGGTGACCACACCTGTTAAATGATTAATCCCATTACCCACAAAGAGGCAACTGATTTTTTCCTGCTTCATGATTTGGGCCGCTTCGTAAACAGGGGTCTCCGGACTGCAGAATATTATTTCTCTTAGTGAGATTTCTCTTATTTTTTTAACATAAAAATCATCTAGATTTGTAATTTTTTCTGCTTTCATGGATTAATCCTATTGATTTTAACCTGTATATGAACAATTATGGCTTACTCAAAGTAATCATAATTTAATATTTGCATTTAAAAAAACTTCCTTACCTTTGCACAAGCTTTTGAAAAAGGCATTGAAATGGATTAAAAACGCCTTTTCCAGGGTCCTGTAGCTCAACTGGATAGAGCAACTGCCTTCTAAGCAGTAGGTTCCAGGTTCGAGTCCTGGCAGGATCACTTTAGGTGTGATCAAAAAGCTTAACTCAATGGAGCATCCCGGCTTTAGGCCGGGAAGGTTCCAGGTTCGAGTCCTGGCAGGATCACAAAAATCCTTATTTCCTTTTTCAATTTAAACATTTTGGTCTAAATCCTCATGTTATTTTGGGAAACTGCTCCGGTTGGATGAGCAAATAAAAATCCAAAACCTGGCCAGGAGAATTATTTCCTGCTGGGTAGATCCAGAAAAAAATGATTCCGTAGCTCAGCTGGTAGAGCAATACACTTTTAATGTATGGGTCCTGGGTTCGAGCCCCAGCGGGATCACCAATGATAGAAAACTTGTTCTTCGGAGCAAGTTTTTTCTGTTTTTATGGCTTTCTAGGGCGAGAAGTCTATCCCGATGCCGACGAAAGGAGGCTATCGGGAAGCCCCAGTGAAAACAGGAGGAAATTCCCTAAAAAATAACCTCCCTTCTTACGCCGGGACAGGCTATGCCGCGGAGGGTGCAGGGGGATTTAACTAGTAAAAAAATATTCTGGAACGTTATGTTTCCTGTTTTCCTCGCTATATTTCCAAAAGTGCGTTTATTTGCCCAGAGGCATTATAGATTCCCTTTGGCTTCAGCAATCCCTGACGATTTCTTTTGCCCAATACAACCAGGGTATCTCCTTCTTTTATGCTACCCACAATTTCTTTTGCCCGGGTCTCTACAGGAATAAGTTCCTGCACATTTCCTTCCTTGTCTACAATTTCCAAACGAAAAGCCAGGAATTCATCCGAACCCTCTTCTCCATCCGTTACATCTTTTTTTTCCACACTCCGGGCAACTCCCTGTATTCCGTGTCCGAAACGAGGAGGTAAGGACTCTTTTGACCTGCCTTCTTTGTGTTCAGCTGGAGTTTCTACCGGTTTTTGCCAACGCGATTTGGTATATCGTATGACCAAAAAAACGATCGTACCTAAAATAAGGAGTAATATTAAAATTTCCATCATGTTATTAAATGTCGACTGTTCCTCCCCGCTTCCCTATGACTTACCTCAGTGGACAATCTGATTTATCTCAATGAATTGTGCTTAAAGAAAGCCCTTCTTGGGAAAATGAATTATGAATCTGACTGCCAAGAAACAGTTTTTAAGAATGGTAAAATTCAAAACTTTCTTCTCTTAAAATAGTAAAAGCAAAACTTCCTCTATTGAAAATAACTATTTTTTTTATTAATTTCTATTGCTTTAAATATTTGATTTTCTTATAGTTGGCTAACCATATTATTTTTATATACGCGTTCAGGTTAATAAAACCATACCGGTCGGGATAAGTCAAAAAATGACCTAAAACAGGAGGAAGGCTAACCAAGTAAAATTGTTCTATATGAAACAGAGAAATTTCATTTACGGCCTGTTTTTCACGACCTTGCTTGTAAGCAGTGCCTGTAACCTCAATCAAAAGAAATCAAATGATAAATCATTAACCATGGAAGATAATTTAAACCCAACTATTGACAACCTGCAGGTCAATGGGATCAATATCTCCTACCGACGAGTAGGGAACGGGCCGCCCCTGATGTTTATACACGGTGGCGCAGCAGACAGCCGAACCTGGACTCCCCAACTCGAGGCACTGTCAGACCAATTCACTGTTATTGCGTGGGACGAACCTGGAGCTGGCAAATCCTCCGATGTTCCGGATAATTTTAAACTTTGCGACTATGCAGACTGTTTTGCAGGACTAATTACACAGCTTGACCTTGCACCTGTACACCTCGTCGGCTTGTCGTGGGGAAGTACCATCTCATTAGAACTTTATAAGCGGCACCCACAGCTCGTACGTACGATGATACTTGCAGGCGGTTACACTGGTTGGAAAGGGTCTTTGGGTGAAGAGGAAGCACATGCCCGGCTGGCCGGGGCGCGGAAAATGTTAAGCGCGCCTGACAACCAGTTTGATCCGACAATACCCGGATTATTTGCAGGTGGCCCTCCCACCAAATTCGTCCCACTGCTGAATGCAATGGCCGCTGACCTGCGACCACGAAGCCTGCAAACAGTGGTCGAAATTATGAAAAAAACCGATCTGAATCACGTTTTACCGACTATTACTGTTCCGACCCTGCTAATGTGGGGCGAGCTTGATGTCCGCTCACCATTACGCATTGCGAAGGAATTTGAGCTGAAAATTCCCAATTCCCATCTTGTGATCATTCCAGACTGTGGGCATGTTATCAACCTGCAGGCACCCGAAGCATTTAACGAGGCGGTTCGAAACTTCTGTCGTTCCAATTAAAAGAAGTGAAAAGTATAGTCTACCTTCGACAGCATGGAAACCAACGGAACGACTCTGAAATAACCTGACCATAATTGAATAGACGGCTGTGAGCCATAAGCTCACAGCCTTTTGGGTGCACCTCTTTTAAATTTTTCAAAAAAAGCCCCATCCATAAGGAAGGGGCTTTTATATAGTCATTGGTTTTAACCAGAACTAACTCCTTAGAAACTGCCTAAGCACATAATGAAGGATGCCACCGTTTTTGTAATATTCGATTTCAATGGCCGAATCAAGTCGCGCGATGACCTCAAATTTTACGGTACTCCCATCTTCTTTCTTGGCTGTTGCCCTTAACACTTTCAAAGGGCTTAAGCCCTCTTTAATTCCTTCAATGGATATTTCCTCTTTTCCGGTCAATCCCAAAGATGCTGCCGACTGCCCATTTGCAAACTGCATGGGAAGCACGCCCATCCCTACCAGGTTGGAACGGTGTATCCTTTCATAACTTTCAGCAATCACGCCTTTTATCCCCAAGAGGGTGGTTCCTTTGGCGGCCCAATCCCGGGAAGATCCACTTCCATATTCCTTTCCAGCCATCACCAGCAAGGGGACTCCCCTTTCCATGTATTTCCTGGAAGCATCATAAACTGTCATTTCTTCACCAGAAGGCATATGTGTGGTATATCCGCCTTCTTTGGAAGACAGTTGGTTCTTGATCCTTACATTGGCAAATGTTCCCCGTACCATTACTTCATCGTTACCTCTTCTCGAACCGTAGGAATTAAACATGGCTTTTTCCACTCCTTTATCCAGAAGGAATTTTCCGGCGGGGGAAGTAGATGAAAATGAGCCGGCAGGTGATATATGGTCCGTGGTTATGGAATCACCCAATTTCAGCAATACCCGGCTGGCTATAATATCTTCAGCTGCCGAAGCGTCATCTGATATGCCCTGGAAAAAAGGGGCTTCCTTGATATAAGTGGATTTTCCCGACCATTGGTACACCTTATCTTTCGGTGCCTCCAAGGCACGCCACTGTTCGTTGCCTTCAAATATTTCACCGTAATTTTTTTCAAAATCCTGAGGAGACAATACCCTGCTCATGACTTCAAATATTTCTTCATTGCTGGGCCAAAGGTCCTTTAAAAATACGGGCTCAAGATTGGGATCATATCCTACTGGCTCCTTAATAAGGTCCACATCCACTCGTCCTGCCAGGGCAAAGGCCACCACCAACATAGGGGACATAAGGTAATTCATTTTTACCTGAGGGTGTACCCTCGCTTCAAAGTTTCTATTGCCTGACAATACGGAGGCAACAATCAGGTCATTTTCTTCTACAGCCCGGGCAATGTGTTGGGGAAGTGGTCCGGAATTACCGATACAGCTGGTACATCCATAACCTACTGTATGAAAACGCAAGGCTTCCAGATCATCCATTAAACCCGCGTTTTCCAAATAGTCCGTCACCACTTTTGAACCTGGTGCCAAAGAAGTTTTAACCCAGGGTTTCACATCCAGCCCCCTTTCCCTTGCCTTTCTGGCAATCAGGCCCGCACCGATCATCACGCTGGGATTGGAAGTATTGGTGCAAGAGGTAATGGCCGCAATGACAATGGACCCATCATGAAGGGCAAATTCTTCATTATGTAATTTGACCTCCACAGTTTTTAAACCATCCTCGACCTTAGTTTCAATTTCTACATCGGAATCCACTTTTTCATTTTGCTCCTCCACAGGTTGGTTTCCTCCCCCTTCTTCATACCATCTTCCCACATCTCTTTTGTCAATGGGGATATATTGTCTGCCATGAACTTTGTGGAGCAAAGCCCCAAATTTATCTTTAAAATCTCTTAATAATATCTTATCCTGGGGGCGTTTGGGCCCCGATACGGTAGGCTCAACTGATCCAAGGTCCAGTTCTACCACGGTGGAATAATTGATTTCATCTTCATTTTCCCTCCACAACATATTGGCTTTGGCATAATCCTCAACCAATTTTATCTGGGCTTCTGAACGGTTGGTTTTGGCCATATAATCCAAGGTCCTATCATCAATGGGGAAGTAGGTTACCGTGCAGCCAAACTCAGGGGACATATTGGAAATGGTGGCCCTGTCGGGGACGGAAAGGTTATCCAAACCGGGACCAAAAACTTCCACAAATTTACCCACCACCCCTTGTCTCCGAAGCAGTTCGGTAATCGTGAGCACCATATCGGTGGCGGTGGTCCCCATAGGCAAAGCACCGGTCAATCTTAATCCTACCACTTCAGGCATGATAAAATAAATAGGTTGACCCAATAAGGCAGCTTCCGCCTCAATTCCTCCAACACCCCAACCCACTACACCAATACCATTGACCATCGGTGTATGGGAATCCGTTCCTACCAAGGTGTCCGGAAATACATTTCCGTCCCTTGAAATAACCCCCTTTGCCAGGTATTCCAAGTTGACCTGATGGCAAATACCCATGCCGGGAGGCACCACAGAGAAATTGTCAAACGATTTCTGGGCCCATTTTAAAAACTCATAGCGTTCACCATTCCGCTCATACTCCACATCCACATTCTTCTTATAGGAATAATTGGTACCAAAATAATCCACCTGTACAGAATGGTCTACCACTAAATCCACAGGGATCAGGGGGTTAATTTTTTCCGGATCTTTCCCCTTTCTAACGGCTTCTGCCCTTAGGGAGGCAATATCCACCACAGCAGGAACCCCAGTAAAATCCTGCATTAAAACCCTTGCAGGCTTAAAGGGTATATCCTTTTCGGAAGCTTCAGGTTTCCAGTTGAGCAGGGTTTCTATATTTTCCCTGGTGATGGCAAAATCATCAAAATTCCTCAATGCGTTTTCCAGTAAAATCCTTATAGAAAAAGGAAGCTTATCTATGGGTTTACCTTGTTTTTGCAATTCAGATAAACTCCAATAGTTCAGATCCCCCTCGGGAGATGGAAGACTTTTTATGATTTTATAGGGGTCTTTTGACATAGTTTAAGATGGTTTTGTGATAAAAAAGGATGATTTTCATCAAAACGGATTAAAATCACTTTGAGCCCTAATATAAGTAATTTTGATAGTTTTAGAGCAATAAAAAAAGCGGAACAAGTTCCGCTTTTGCTTTATTCTTCATTTTGTTCCTCCTTGGCGCGGTCCATTTTTCTGAAAGACCTTTTAAAAAGCCAATGATAACGCATGGCTTCCATGGTCTCATTGAAGGATTCTGTACCCGTATCCAGGTTCTGAAGCGTACTTTTAAGGTATTCGGCAAATGCCTCATCGTTCAGGAGCATGCCAATGGTATTGTCCTCATCGGATAGATTTTCGCTTACTCCCTTAAAATTATCCACTACAACTGCAGCTTCGGCAGTAGTTTTTTCCAATCCATTCGCAGTTTGTTTTAAACTGCTGAAAACGGTGGTATCATTGAGTAAATTATCCAACAGGGTACCCTTATTGCTGAGTTGTCCCGAAAATTTCACCAAATTATTGCTCAGCCTGCTGCTGTTGCTGGCAGTGATTTCCAGATCGCTCATCATCCCTTTAAAATTCTCAACCAAAACACTGTCCGTTAAAACTGCCCCTACAATGCCCTCGCCTTCAGAAATTTTTTGAATCAGCACCTTCAAATCCTCGGTGATGGAAACCAAATTATTGTTGTTGACCTGAAGGGTTTCCATCATTTTATCGGTATCTAGCGGCATCACTGCTTCCAGTCTTTCACCTTCCTCAATGCTGCCTACGTCCCCGGTGCCCCCATAGATCACGATGATTTTATTTCCGATCAAACCATCAGAACTGATGGTTGCTTTGGCGTTTTTCTTAATGAATTCCTTGGAAGAAGCTTCAATATTCATTTCGATCTCAACCTGGGAATCTCCGTAAAAATTAATTTTTTTAACGGTTCCGATTTTTACCCCTGAAAACCAAACGTTATTGCCGGTCTGCAAACCGCCCACATCATCAAAAACGGCAAATACCCTGATGCTTCTTACAAAAGCCTTTTGCTGCGAACCCAAAGTCATGATTCCTACGATTAAAATGATGATTCCTATCAGCACAAATATGCCTACAACCACCGTTTTTTTATTGTCATTTCTCATTGTTGAATGAAATTATAGTCATAAAATGATTTTATTCTTTTATCTTCTGCCCCTTTAAAAACCTCATCAAATTTTCCAATTGCTCCAAATGTACCATCAAGCAGGACGGCCATCCTATCCCCGGTCTCCTTGGCACAGGTAAGGTCATGGGTGATGATGATGGAGGTCGTATGGTACTTTTCATTTACCTCATTGATAAGGTTATTGATTTCCATGCAGGTAATAGGGTCCAATCCTGCGGTAGGTTCATCGTAGAGCATGATCTGAGGTTTCAAGATCAATGTTCTGGCAATGCCTATTCGCTTTCTTTGTCCCCCTGACAGCTCTGAAGGCATTTGATTGATGGTTTGTAATAAGCCAACACTTTCAAGAACATCTTCTACCATTTTATTTTTATCCGCTTTACCAAGGTTTTTCACGTTTCGTACCAAGGGAAATTCCAGATTTTCACGGACGGTCATGCTATCGTACAAGGCACTGGCCTGAAAAGAAAAACCAATATTTAACCTGAGTTCGTTTAATTTCCGGGTAGTCAGGTTTTTCACTTCCTGACCCAAAACCATCACCGAACCTTCATCCTGTGTCAACAAACCGACCATTATTTTTATCAAAACGGATTTTCCACTGCCGGATTTTCCCAGTACTACCAAATTTTCTCCTTCATAAAGGTCCAGGTCAACTCCCTTTAGCACTTCAAGGTCGCCAAACGACTTGGTCAGGTTTCTAATTTCTATTACTATATTTTTCATCTTACATATTTCTAAAGAAGGTGATTATCTGCAGTGAAAGTAACTCTTCAATGAAGATCAAAAACATGGCCATTACTACCGCAGAATTGGCCGCTTTCCCCACTCCTTCGGTACCTTTGGTGGAGTTATATCCTTTGTAACAGCCCACTATACCAATGGTAAAACCGAAAACCAATGATTTCAGGATGGAGGAGGTCACATCCAAAAAGGATATGGAATTGAATACCTGGACAAAAAAAGTATTCATACTGACCAATTCATTAACATGAACGTTGACAAAAGCGCCCAAAAGTGCCACAAAATCTGTATACAACACCAAAACCGGAATCATGAATGTACTGGCCACAACCCGGGATACCACCAGAAACTTAAAAGGATTGGTGGCAGAAACTTCCATGGCATCGATCTGTTCGGTCACCTTCATGGAGCCAATTTCTGCACCAATACTGGAACCCACTTTACCCGCCGCAATAAGGGCGGTGACCAATGGACCCATCGCCCGGACTACGGCTATGGAAATAAGTGCGGGCAGCCATGAAGTGGCGCCAAACTCCGCAAGAGAAGGCCTGGATTGGTTGGTAAAAACAATGCCAACTATAAATCCGGTAAGAGAAATAAGTGGTAGTGAATTCACGCCGATTTTATAACATTGGCGGATAAATTCCCTGAATTCATAAGGAGGAAACCATACTTCCTGAAAAAACCTTTTTACAAAGGCGAAAGCACTTGCCAGACCCATAAAAAAGTTATCGATCCTTTTGCCCATTACCTTGGTATTTTCTGTGGGAGTTTCCGCCATTTCAATATGGATTTAGTTTCCGATGATATAAATAAATACAAAAATCAATTATTCCTTTTAGTTGGCCAAGAAATTTATAATGTTTTCATTCTTTAAGGGCTTAACCAAAAATCCGCTGACTTTTTGATAATGTTTACTTTTTTCCAAATCGTCAGGATCTAAAGAAGAGGTTAACATCTTTACATCAATGTCTATGCCCTTTTTATTCATCAGATCCAAAAAATGCCAACCATCCATTTGGGGCATATTGATATCCAACAGAACTACATCAGCCTGATTCCCCAATAACCATTCCAAAGCGTCATAAGGATTTTCAAAAAAAACAAGATTGAGTTGATTATTGATTTTTAACAAGATTCTTTTATTAATCATGTGCTGCACCTTATCATCATCAACGAAAACAATCGTTTTCTCCTTTTGTTCTGCCTCTGTTTCTCTAATGCTGTTTTCCATCAATATATTGTTAATTTTCCTTATTTCAACGTCAAGTTGGACCGCCGAATCTTTCAACATTTCCAAAATTTCACCAGATAAAGTTGGGTTCCCTTCATGCACCTCCACAATTCCCAAAATGTTAGCCAAGTGTGACCTGACTTTATGGGAATTGATGAATGAAAATTCCCTCAACTGTTTGTTCTGAAAATGCACAGAATCCGAGAGCGCCTTAATTTTTTCCAGTGATTCATGTATTTCGGATTGGTCTACTACCAAGACCAAAATACAGGGCTGATCGTAACTTTGAAAAGGAATGGAAAAAAGATCCATGTATCTCGGATCATAATTTTTATCAATCATAACAATATTCCTGAAAACACAACGCTTTCCCTGCATGATCTTTTCAACTATTCCCGGCTTAAAAAATAAGGCCTCAAAACTTTTTTGACCCTGGTCTTTTTCTGTCCAGGAAAATATATTTTCCGAGGCCTTGTTGGAAGACCTCAACATCCGGTCATTCAAAGAAAAGACCCAAACACAGTTGGGAAGATTGTTCAAAATCAATTTATTGTGTTCTTCATTAATTTCTTTGATTTTCCTGGCCTTATTTGCAAAAACATAAGTCAATCCTCCTATAAACAGGGCCGCCACCAGTGAAAAAATCCGGGAAAAGAAAAGCCAATCCACCTCCTGCCAAATTCCGGAAAAAGAAGGCAAGACCATGGAGGGAACCAGAATAAGCCCCCCGGCAATCGCGCCCAAAATCCAAACGGAGCTGTTTTCAGTTTGCATATTTTAAATCAAAGGTATAAAGTTAATCAATTTCAACCATTTATTAAATAACCTGCTCCTACCTGGAACATATGGGCGCAAATGGGCAATACCGGCACTTTTCAAAATCCTCTGTTTGGTCAAAGGGTTGGCTGGAATCAAAAATTTCTTCGACGGTTTGCTGAATTCCGGCCATAAACGCTTCATGGTAATCCCTATAATCATTCACCTCAATTTTTGAACGACTTCCCAGCCGCTCTTGCAGATAAGGATTAAAATCTTCTTGAAATATCTCCCTTAAAATGAAGATGGCAGGTTTAAGGGGGGACTGGTTATTGGGGAAATTGAAAAGATAAAGATACCCATAAAACATGGTCTGCATGGCCGCTTTGTTTCTGGAGCGGTTTGTCCTGTCAAATAAACCATCAATTCCGTCAAATTGCTTTTTATCCATCCCTGATTTATAATCTATTAACCGGATGGTACCCAAAACTTTATCCACTCTATCTATAATTCCACCTAAGGCCACTGAAACCGGGCCTCTGGCGGTTTGAATAGAGATTTGGGCTTTGTATTTTTTGCCCTTTTCCAGAGAAATGATTTCAAAGGGGGTGGAATCTTTGTCTTTTTTCAACACCGCTAACAAGTACTTTTGTAATACATCGCGGACAATGGCCAGTTGGCCAGTCAATTTCAATACCTGATTGCTCTCAATTTTGTATTGTTTCCTAATGGCCAATTCTATAGAAGGGTAAACATATTTCTTCAATCCTTCGATATCATCTGATTCCACCTGGGGCCGCCCTTTCCGCTCTATAAAACCCTGGTATAAAATCTCCATGGAAAGGTGAACCAAATTTCCAAAAATGGCCGGGTCTACCTCCTCCTGGATCTCTTCCGGAACTTCAATCGAAGCTATATACTGAAAATAGAATTTCAGCCTGCAATCCAGCCAGGCGTTGATGGCAGAGGGTGAAAAGGAAACCTGGACTTCTTCGCTTCCTGCCCGGTCCGTGTACTTTTCAAGTTCTTTCATCACCTCATCATCCTTGGCAATGGATATGGGCAATACCTCACTGAGCTGAACAGGAATATGCACTGCTTTTTCAATTTCCTGATTCCCTGGGCCAATCATTTCATGCTGAATCTGATGGATATAACGGCTCTTCTCTCCTACTTGTCCCTGATCGCCAGCTGTCGCATACAACATGTGCACCTCTTCTGCCCGATGCAGTAACCTGTAAAATGTATAGGCATAAATGGCATCATTTTGTTCCTGTACCGGCATCCCAAATGCTTTCCTGAGATTAAAAGGAACCATGGAATCCATCCCGTTCTTGGGAGGGAAACTCCCTTCGTTCATGTTACAGATGATCACGCGTTTAAAGTCCAGGTTTCTGCTTTCCAAAACGCCCATGATCTGTAAACCGGCTAGCGGCTCCCCTTTAAAAGGCAATTTAATCTCCCTGAAAATCTGCCTGAACAAGCGGATAAAAAATTCTAAGGAAACTTCTTCTTTGATTTCCCTATGCAGCACCTCCTGTATCCGGTTAAGTTGCTTTAAACATTGGACCAAGTAGGTATGATCCATACTTTGGACTTCCATTTGGCTGCCCATATCTTTGATGATATCCCGGAATCCCTCCATCAAGTTTTGGGGGGTAAAGCGCCTAAAAACCTTTCCAAAAAATTCCCCTCCTTTTATGAGCAACTGCCGGGGGACATAAATGGTATTGGTCTGGTTTAAATAAACCATGAGCTCATGCACAAAATCCTGATGGCGGGATTGTAGGTAAAATGTAGATAATAATTCCTGCACGGGCTTATGGTAAAAATAATCCTCCCCCCCTTCTTTTTTAGTAAAACGCTGCAATTCCAATATGGCTTCCAAAAAGGTATAAACCGGAGTGTTTCGTACAGGATACCCCATGGTGACATTGACTTTTCCCACTTGTTCCGGCAGCACATTGAGCAAAGGAAATAACATTTGTTCATCGGGCAGTATCACCACTGTTTCCTCCCAGTTTTCCCCCTCCGGTACAGCTTCTAAAATGGCTCCCACCAAATTGGCCTGGCTGACTTTCAGGGGAATGGCATACGTTTCAATTTTTGCTTTTCCTTTTTTAATTTGATCCGGAATGGTTTCAGGGAAAGTGGGTCCCAAAAGCAAATCCCTTCTGTATTCCCGAAAAAACATACCGGCCTCCTGTGCGGTATCATTCACATAATAGGCATCCAGGTCCCATACTATTTCTGCCTTGAACGCTTTAATGAAATGTTTTACCAACTGTTCTTCCGTTCCCGTGAAGGCATTGAAACCTATGAAAATATGGTGTTTGTCCTTCGGGGTCAACTTTTCCAGGTTTTCCGATACCTCCCTATAGATCATTCCGCTATAAGCAAGCCCCAGGATTTCCAATGAAGATTTATAACTTTTATATAAGGGATATAATAAATCCCAGAATCTAAGAAATTTCTCCTGGTGTATTTTATCCCTAGTTTGGAAAGAGGCCCAGAACTGCTGAATAAGGGCTATCTGTTCCGGACTTAAAAAACTCAAGTCACTTTCCAGTATTTTTTGCTCTTTGAGGTTTTGGAACAATTTATCCGCATTGACCAAAAAATGATCCAAATCATTAAAATCCTTCAGAATCATTTCCCCCCAAAAATAAAACCGGTCAAAACCCTCATCCGAACCAGAGAGATCCCGGTAAATGGTATACATTTCAAAAATCAAGATGAGTTTATCCGCTGGTTTTTTTTTGGCCAACCCATAAAAAAGGTCCTCAATGGTTAGAATTTCCGGCATCCAAACCGGTTTATCTATTAATTGCCCCAAAAATTTCCCGAAAAACAAACCTGCCCGTCTGTTGGGGAGTACCACGATTACATCTTTGAGGTCATCATACCTGGAAAGGAGGGTTTTGGCCGTATCTTTTAAAAAACTATTCATTTAATATCGTCTCCTTTCATTTCACATTCACTTTCTCCACATTTCCGTTCTCTAAATAGCAAATAAATCCCAATACCTCTATCCCTTCAATTTCCTTTACCAAATGGATATATTCGTGAAGTTGACTATGGTGGGATGGATGCGCTATGCCCGTTTTAAAATCAATAATTTCCACCCTGTCTTTAAAGTAAACCAGCCTATCCGGCCGCTTACTTTCACCCCCGGGAAGTAAGATGCCCTGTTCCGTCAGCACTTTTTGCTCCTTATCAAACCATGATTGAAATTGAGGGTTCAAACATAAACTTTCAAATTTTTGATGAACATGCATTTTTTCTTCAGAATTGATGGCCCCTTCAAAAAACATTTCATCCAATTCCAATGTAAAATCTTCCTTTGTTTTGGAGCGCTCTATCAGGGTATGTACCAAAATCCCGAAGTTTCTCTTTTCTAAAATCCCACTTTCATCCAAATCGCCAATGACCTGTCTGACCTCCAAAACCTCTTGCCATGGTCGGTACTTCCATCTTAATTCCTGTTTTTTGACCATTTCCTCTTTGGTTACAACTACCTTTTCCAGATCTCCATATTCAAATACTTTTTTTTCAGAATCCATGTGATCTTCAAATGAAAAACCCGGAACATTAATCCCCATGTTGAAAAACACAGCTGACAACCATTCTGAAACCGTACCCATCTTGTTGTTTTTGCCAGCCTCTACAAAAGGGGCCAAACCCCAAAAAACCTCTTCAGCTCTGGTGAAAGCCACATACAGCAAATTAAGGTTATCCAAATTGGCCAGCATCTGCTCCTCCCGGTAAACCGGAGCGAAGGCAGAATCTTTAAGTTCCTTCCTTAAAGTCAAAGGAATGATGGTTTCCTGCTCCCTTTCCTGCCAAAAGTAAGGGGCCCAGACGATGTTGTCCTTGGAGGTGTCAAAAACCTTCCAATCCAAATAGGGCGCCAAAACCACTTTGAATTGCAGCCCTTTGGATTTATGGATGGTCAGGATCCTAATGGCATTATGGCTTTCTGGCAACTTTACCGTTCGTTTGGCCCCATTTTGATCCCACCATGAGAGGAAGCTTCCCAAATCTGCCCGGTTTTTGACCATAAAATCATAAATGCCTTCCTTAAACCCAGATAGATAAGCCTTTTCCTCATGATCCCCATTCAGCCCCATTATTTCTATCAGCGCTTCAAGCAAATCCATCAAAGGAAGCTTTAGGAGTACTGGTTTCATGTCGATTAACTTTTTCTCCAACAGAAGGAATTGTTGGGGAAAGGTACTCTTGTTAAAAAGTCCATGGTCCACCTCATGGCCAAAAACCCGGGCCCATTGCGCCCACATGACATTAGAAGCCAGTTGATTATCTTGGTCATTCAGGTATTGAAGGGCGGCCAATAGGCATTTTACAGAAGCTGCCCGGTCCAAAAACATGGCTTCGTCAGACAGTACCTCATACCGGAAAGGATCCAAAGGATGTTGTTTTTGATAGGCCATCAAAGCATCTGCAACCTCCGCTCCCTGCAGATTATTTCTTACCAATATGGCAATATCTTTTAAATAGTATCCCTGCTCTTGTAGTTCCCGCAACATTTTTGGCAACTTTTCCAGGACCTGTTCCTTGAAATTCAATTCCTTCTGGCCTTTTTCGTTTTTTTGGGGTTCCAGCCATTCCATACGGACCATACCTTTGGCTGCCATTCCCCTATTATGGGGGGCAACACTTTGTACTACTTCCGCAAAAGCCTTTAAAATGGTTTTTGGGCTGTCATCCAATCCATGGTCCCTCTCTAATGATTCCAGAACCAAAGAAGGTAATGTGGAAAAAAAAGCATTGTTGAATTCCACAATATTGGGGAGGCTTCTATAATTGGTATCCAATTTTTTGACCTCCAGCCCAAACTGTGAATTTTCTCTTTCCACCTGCTCCATCAATAACCTCATTTCTCCCCCTCGCCACCTGTAAATGGATTGTTTGACATCTCCCACCAATAAATTGGTATTCCCCTGGGAGAGGGAATTGATCAATAAGGGCCTGAAGCTGGCCCATTGAAATCCGGAGGTATCCTGGAATTCATCCAACAAAAAATATTGATACTGGTTACCCACTTTTTCATATACAAAGGGCGCATCATTTCCTGCCGTGATCTCCTTTAAAAAATCATTGGCATCTGAAATCAGCAGGATGTTTTCCTCTTCTTTCAATGCGGCCAGTTCCCTGATTAAATAACTGAAAAGCCCGAACACATAAAAATTCTTATGAATGGCATTAAGGGTGATCCATAACCTACTCAAGGTTTCGATTTGAAGCAAATATCCGTTCAGACCAACAAAGGACTGAGTGATGCTTTCTTTCTTTTTACTGGCTTTCGAATACCAGATTTCAGGCTGATCGATATAGGTCTTTTGAGGATCACTCAATTGAGGTACCGGGGACTTTTGATCCCCCAATTTTTCAAATACCTTCACAAAGGAATTGGATCCTCCTTTGAAATCCTCCCATTCCAATCCAAGGGCTTCACGGATGGCATTGGCCCGGACCTTTATCTCTTTTGCCTGCTTTGCAATCTCCTTTTTCTGCTGAGTAAGATGTTGGCGCAGTTTCAGGATGTTTTCCTGGTCTTCTAAAAAATACTGCACCTCCTTTTCATGTTTCTTAAAATCTTCCTGGAAAATATTTTTTCCTAAAAGTCCAATTTCCCTTCTGATATCCCAGGACTTGCCTTCCATAATATTCTCGGATGCAAAATCCACCATCCATTGGTGTAAATGAGGATCCTCCATAACTTTTAGCATCAATCTTTCCACCAAACGTTCCATTACTGCATCCTGGTCCATTTCTATGTCAAATTTAGCCTGCAGGTCGATTTCCCTGGCAAAAGCACGAATGACCCGCTGAAAAAAACTGTCTATGGTATTCACGGAAAAGGAAGAGTAATCATGTAAGATGGCAGAAAGCGTTTCATTGGCCCGCTGGGACAATAATTTTTCATCCCCACCGAATATTTCCAACAATTCCCTGTCCATGGTATGCCGGACATCAACGGCTGTTTTAATCCGCTTAATTTCCTTCAGTATCCGGCTTTTCATTTCCTGTGTAGCTTTATTGGTAAAGGTAACCGCAAGGATTTGCCGAAATGCCAAAGGATGACGCAAAGCGATTTTGAGGTATTCGGTCGTTAAGGTATACGTTTTGCCTGAACCTGCCGAAGATTTATAAATGATGAAGGGGGCCTGGGACATTAAAAGAATTGATTCATATGATGGACTGGTAGTCCTGCGCTTTATAAAAAGGGAAGATAACAAGATTTTTAAAGGCCATTCATAGAAATAATGGATATTTTTGTAAAAAACTAAATGGCCTCTGGTCTATTGAATAAAAACCCTTACCCAATATGTTTTTCTATCTTTCCCAATTGCTCGGTTTTCTTGTCATGCCGTTTTCCATCTGCCTTTTGCTTTTATCTGCAGGGATTTTGATCAAAAACAGAAAAAGAGGTAAATCCCTTATTGTCGGGAGTTTGTTTTTGCTATTGTTCTTTTCCAATAGTTATTTGTCCAACTGGGCTTTGGTATTATGGGAGCCGCCCATAATTGAAATGGCCAGTATGCCCGTTTATGAGGTGGGTATCGTGCTTACCGGAGTCACCAACCTCAACAAATCCACTTCGGACAGGACTTTTTTTAATAAGGGGGCAGATCGGGCCACCCATGCCATGCAACTGTATAAAATGGGGAAAATAAAAAAAATCCTGGTCACAGGGGGACAGGGTTTTGGGACAGACCATAACCGTACAGAAGCCCAGTTATTAACCGATTTTTTAGTGTTGGCCGGGGTGGACCAAAAAGACATCATCACAGAAACCAAAGCAAAAAACACCAGGGAAAATGCACTGTTTTCAGAAATGATGCTCACCAAGAAGGGTTATGATCACCACAGCAAACTGCTGGTGATCACTTCTGCCTTTCATATTAAAAGAGCCAGGGCCTGTTTTAAAAAAGTGGGTTTAACCGTTGACTCATTCCCCGTAGATTATTACGGATCTGATCCCATATTGAACGTCAAGGCGGTTTTTCAACCCAGTCCGGAATCTATTTCCAACTGGCACAAATTGGTAAAAGAGTGGATTGGGCTAATAGTCTACCGAATGGTCGGTTATATTTAATTCCTTTCCACCCTTTTGAGGCAAATGCAATATCAGAAGATTAACTATTTTCCCCAAGTTGATGCCTTGAGTTTGGGTATAGCCCTGATAATATCGCTGACGCTGATCTGTCCAATTAAAATTCCGTCCCTGATCACTGGAAACCTCCTTAATCTCATGCTGAGA
Organism: Cyclobacteriaceae bacterium; assembly: GCA_040905165.1. Classification (GTDB taxonomy): domain Bacteria; phylum Bacteroidota; class Bacteroidia; order Cytophagales; family Cyclobacteriaceae; genus Cyclobacterium. The sequence goes on from JBBDSA010000020.1 coordinate 84,185, forward strand.
AAGCGGTCTGCAGCATCAAATATGGTGATGTCGGGAGACATAGTTATGACTTCCTTGGTCATATGCTCTTTCACTGCTGCAGGGAAATAAGGTGTATTGGTATACTGTCCTTTAATAATTTCTTTCAGACAATCTCCTTCAGAAATAATTCCTACCAGTTTACCCATGGAATCGATTACGGGTGCCCCGGAAATCATTTTTCTGGTCATCACATTGATCACATGGTCAATTGTATCATCCGGATGAAAGGTGATCAAATTGGTAACCATAAAATCCTGTACCAGGATGGGCTGATTACTTTTCTTAACCGGAGCCTCACGGACTCCTTGAAAACTCTTTACCATAGCGTTTTAGGGTTTAATGAAAAGATAATATAAGTAAAAAAGAAGAATTTACAAAATATTTGGAATATAGAGAATCGAACTGCCCCAATAATACCTTCTCCAGCCTTTCCAATCAACGATTTATTTTTTTGGTGCTTATATGCTGGACAGCACTTTTTTGAATTCCCGGATAAGGTCTTCATCTACAGTAAGGAACTCTCCCTCCAACTCCGGTAAAAAAGAACGTTTTAAGTGCTTAATAGGATGGCCGGCTGTAGCACTCACTTTTTTGCAACTGGCATGAACTTCACGAAGCTGATGGTTTTGGTTCAATTCCAAAAGGTGATTGGTTTGGGTACCTCCCCCCGGAATAATAATGATCTTGTTATTGGCCAAATCCAGGAGCCTGATGATTTTCTGAATACCTTCACCCACCGAATTTTCACCACCTGAGGTAAGTATTCTATCGAAGCCCAGTGAAATAATGGTATCAAGGGCCTCTTCCATGTCTATGCACAGGTCAAAAGCCCGATGAAAAGTACAGGGTTTATTTTTGGCCAGAGACAAAAGTTCCCGGCAGGCCGCTTCATTGACCCCTCCGGTCTCATCCAAAATACCAAACACAAATCCGTCCGCACCATGGTCCTTAAAAAATTGAATATCCTCTTTCATGGCTTCCAGCTCCTTTTCCGAATAATTAAAATCCCCTCCCCTGGGTCTAATCATTACAAAGACCGGAATATCAATACTCCGTTTTATGGTCCGAAATACCCCTAAACTGGGTGTGGTGCCTCCCTCGCTAAAATCCGCACAGAGTTCAAGCCTGTCCACTCCTCCTGCAAAAGCCTTCATCGCGGCATCTATGGTATACACCGGGGCTTCCAAAATGATGGTTTGCCCCTTCATTTTTTAAACCAACTTTGCGCATCGATCAGGGCTTTTCCCTGCTCATGATGCCTGGCAAAATTAAATCCGGGATGTACGGCAAATGCACCAAACTCGCCCTCTTTGTTTAAGGCAAGGAATCCGATTTGAACATTTTTGATATTTTTGGTCTTTCCTACCACTCTCCTGACCGCTTCCTCACAGGCCTCCTGTGGACTCCTTCCCTGACGCATCAACTCCACAATAAGAAAGGCCCCGCAAATTCGGATTACTTCCTCGCCCATTCCTGTTGCGGTAGCGGCTCCAACCGCTTCATCAGCAAACAGACCGGCACCGATAATGGGACTGTCTCCCACTCTTCCATGCATTTTGTAAGCCAGCCCACTGGTGGTGCAGGAGCCTGCAATTTCACCTTGGGCATTGATGCCCACCATCCCAATGGTGTCGTGGTTCTCCCTATTGATTACCGGCTTGTATTCGGCCGTCTTTTTCCATTTTTCATAAGCATCCTTGGCCTTGGGACTCAGGATCTCTTCTTTCATAGGCATTCCTTCCGCCTTCGCAAATAACCTGGCGCCTTCTCCGACCAACATCACATGAGGGGTTTTTTCCATCACCTTTCTTGCCAGGGAAATGGGGTGTTGAACCTGTCTTACAAAGGCTACTGATCCACAAGAGCCATCTCCCTTCATTATGGAGGCATCAAGGGTGACAATACCTTCCCTGTCAGGCAATCCCTGTAATCCTACTGATAAATTGGACAGGTCCGATTCCGTGACCATGACTCCCTGTTCCACTGCGTCAACGATGTTTCCACCATTTTGAAGTACTTTCATCGCCATATCATTGGCTGCCATACCGTGATTCCAGGTGGATAAAACCAAGGGTTTATATCCATTTTTGGACTTTGTATCGCTTTGCCCCAGGGATATGGCCGGTGAAACCATAGGAAGGGCGGCAAAGATTGAATAAAGTGATTGTTTAATGAATTTTCTTCTTCCTCCCATATTTTGGTGGATTTAATTGGATTTGAATGATAACTCCTTAACAAACATGATAAAATATTTTCAAAAAATACCTTGGCTTTATATATTTTTCTAAATAACTTAAGGATTCCCTGAGCATATTATACCTATTAGAACTTTCATCTTTTGCATATAGATCAAATACTTGTTGATCCAATCATGATTCCGTGGTCTGCAAAAGGATTTTAGAAAAAAAAAGTTAATTTTTTTTTAAATAAGTCTATGTTATTTTACAAATTTTTTAATTAACTTGCAGTAAATTTATTGATATGAATCTGATAAACCCTCAAATAGTTCTCGACAAAAAAGAAGGTGTGGTAGAGATCAAAAACTACATCAATAAACTTAAAATAGTCAAGGAACTGTACACGCTTGGCAACAATACAGCCAGTAATATTTGCCAGTTGGTGGGTATCAGCCTACCTACTGTTAATCTTTTATTGTCTGATCTGTTAGAAGAACAAATTATCGTAAAGGAGGGGAGGGGGATATCCCAAGGGGGCAGGAAGCCGGATTTATACGGTTTGTCTCCGGATTCTTTTTACATTTTGGGAATTGACCTGAGCAGGTATAATGCGAAAATTGCCCTGTACAACACCAAAAACGAAAGGGTCACCAAAATTAAAAACATCAGGTTATCCTTAAACAATGAAGCCAGCACTCTGGATGAAATTCACGGTTTTTCCATGGAGGTGATCCAATCCTCAGGAATTCCCGATGAAAAAGTAATCGCAGTGGGGATCAGCATGCCCGGGCTGGTGGATGGGGTGTCCGGTGTCAACCACACTTACTTAAAGGCTGGGAAAAAACCCCTTAAAGAACAGTTGGAAAATAAATTCGGCAGAAAAGTATTCATAGAAAATGATGCCCGTGCCAAGACCTTGGCAGAATTCAAGTTCGGCAACCATACCTCTTACAAAAATGTCCTGGGGATATTCGTGGATTGGGGAATCGGACTTGGCATCATCATCGATGGGAAATTGTACCGGGGATATTCCGGTTTTGCAGGAGAGTTCAGCCATTCCCCACTTTTTGATGCAAAAGAAATCAGTTGTTCCTGTGGAAAGAGGGGATGCCTTGAATCTGTAGCCTCAGGGGGAGCTGTGGTAAGGTTGGCCAAAGAGACTTTGGAATTGGATCAGGATTCCATATTGGCAAGAATGGCCAAAGGAATGGAAGGAAACCTTGAACCCTCCATCGTGGTGGAAGCAGCCATGGCGGGGGATCAGCGGGCCATCAGCATTTTGTCCGATGTGGGTTTGGATTTGGGGCGGGGGATTGCCATACTGATCCAGTTACTGAATCCGGAACTGATCATTTTAGGAGGGGCCATAGCTGAGGCCAAACAATACATTACCACCCCTATCCAACAAGCCCTGAACATCTACAGTATGGCAAAATTAAGAGAAAAAACACAAATTGAATTATCCAAACTTGGGAATGAAGTGGGATTGAAAGGCGCAGTTGCCATTGTCAATGAACATATATTCGAGGAAACCATCAATTTCCATTAAAAGAAATTTCAAAAAAAAGAAAAATGTTAGCAAATTATCCATTATCAACAACTGAAGAAGCCTTTTTAAAGGATTCCGGAAATAAAAAAATCACCACCAGAATTCCTTATCTTACAGTTGATAATTTTCCGAAACTGGGTTTACTTGCCGCCTGTAGGTTTTTAGAATGGACTTCCAGTCATCCTCAGGGAGTGATCAGCCTTCCCACAGGGAAAACACCGGAATATTTCATTAAATGGACCAAGTTTCTATTGGAAAATTGGGACAAAAAAAAAGGTTTGGAGATACGGGAAAAATATGGCCTTGCAGAAACCAAAAAACCAGTATTAAAAGACCTTCAGTTTGTACAAATTGATGAATTTTACCCTATCGCCTCGCAGCAAAACAACAGTTTTTTCCATTATGTCAATAAGTTTTACATCGAAGGATTTGGATTGGATCCCCAAAAGGCCCTTCTAATCAACTCTGATGAAATCCCTTTAGCAGGGGGCAGGAGCTATAAAGAGATATTCCCCGATTTGAAAGTGGATCTTTCCTTAAGATTCCGTGAATACACCAACGAACTGGAAAAACTACAGCAGGAATCCATCTATCTGATTGATCAATGGTGTGGGGAATATGAGGCAAAGATCAGGGAAAAAGGCGGGATTGGGTTTTTCCTGGGTGGGATTGGCCCAGACGGCCATATCGCTTTTAATACCAGGGGTTCAGATCTGTTTTCCACTACCCGCCTGACTGAAACCAACTTTGAGACTCAGGCAGTGGCAGCAGGTGACCTTGGTGGGATTGAAATTTCGGCCAACAGGCTCGTGATCACCATTGGTTTGGACACCATCGTCCATAATCGGGATGCGGTAGCCATTATTATTGCGGCGGGAGAGGCAAAAGCGCCCATTGTCAAACAATCATTGGAATCAGATATGACCAATGTTTATCCCGCCACCGTACTTCAGAAATTGAAAAACGGAAGATTTTACCTTACAAAAGGAGGAGCTTCCAAACTGGAAGACAGTGTGGATCATTATTACGCCTCTGGGAAATGGACAGATACCAAAACAGAAAAATCGGTGCTGGACCTCTGCAAAAAACTTCAAAAATATGGTCACAGGCTAACCATTGAAGACCTCAAAGCCGATAAATATACCAGCCAAATCCCCGATCTGAACGAAAATACGGTCAATAAAGTCATTGAAAGTATCAATTCAAAAATTGACAAGGGTATGGAGGAAGAAAAAAATGAAATCCTTCTGCATACCGGCCCCCACCATGATGATATATCTCTGGGCATCTTACCCCATGTCACGAAGCAGTTACATGAAAACAGTAACAAAGCCCATTTTGCCGTATTGACCTCCGGTTTTACGGCAGTAACCAATTCCTTTGTAATTGATACCCTCAAGAGTACCAAGCGCCTTTTGGATACCAACCGGATTCAAATGGTCAAATACGATGACTTTTATGAAAGCGGCTTTAAATTAAAAATGGATAAAGATGTTTATCATTATCTGACCAATGTGGCTTCGGAGAATGCCCCTGAAAGACTAAGGGGGCTGTGCCACCGGGTCATCAGGGCTGTTGTCTTTATTTATGGGATCAAGTCTACCCCTGAATTGAGAGATCAGATCAATGAAATCATTACCGTATTAAAAAACTCCTATGATGGGGAAAAAAACCCTAAAAACATTCAAACCCTAAAAGGAATGATTAGGGAATTTGAAGAAGAGTTGGTTTGGGCACATTTCGGCGTTCAGGTAAAAAATGTGCATCACCTGAGACTGGGATTTTATACAGGGGATATTTTCACAGAGCAACCTGACAAAAAAAGGGATGTGGAACCAATTCTTAATATGTTGAGGGAGATAAAGCCCACTAAACTAAGCCTTACGCTGGATCCCGAAGGGAGTGGCCCTGACACCCACTATAAGGTATTACAGGCAACCGCCGAAGCGGTCCGCCAATGGAGTATGGAAGAAGACCTCAGCCAATTCAAAATCATTGGTTACAGAAATGTTTGGTTCAAATTTGACGCAGCTGAATCCAATGTCATAGTGCCGGTATCCTTAGGGGACATGTCGGTAATGGAAGATTCCTTTTCCAATTGCTATTTAAGCCAGGTAAATGCCTCTTTCCCAAGTTATGCTCATAACGGTAAATTCAGTACCCTGGCCAGAATAACCTGGGTCAACCAGCTAAGCGATGTGCAACTGCTATTGGGGAAAAACTATTTCTATCAACATGGTACCGCAAAAGTCAGATCCAGCCATGGCCTGATTTTCTTTAGGGAAATGAATGTAGGCGATTTCCTGATGGAGGCCAGGGAATTGGAAAAATCAACAGAAGGAATGTTATGATCTGAAACAAAAATACCTGGCTGGCAAATTCCACTGGTTGAAATTTAATTGCCCGTGGAACCGCTAATATTTATTCTGATTACTGACCCATGGGTCAAAAAAAATATTTGGATTGAAAATGAATTACTGGCTTTATTAAAAAAATCTACACCTGTTAATGAAAGGAAATAAATTGGTTTTAGGACTGGATATTGGGGGTACTAACATTAGTTCCGGCTTAAACCGGGAAGGAAAAATTTTCGAAAGGATAGAGACTTCAACCCCTTCATCTTCTCCTAAGGAAAAGATCCTTGAAGCAATTTCCAATCAGATAGCCAGGTACTTAAAGTATGATTTTAAGGCCATAGGAATCGGAATTCCCGGACTGGTGGACCCTGTAGATGGAATCGTTTACAACCTGGCCAATATCCCTTCATTTCAAAAAGTAAATTTAAAAAGTTATCTGGAGGCGGCCTTCAAAGTCCCGGTGATTATCAACAATGATGCCAATTGTTTTGCCCTGGGAGAGTATAAATTTGGGCCGGCAAAAATTCACCGACATGTGGTAGGCATTACCCTTGGTACCGGTATCGGCACCGGAGTTATTGCCAATTCTCATCTCTATACCGGGCAATTGTGTGGGGCAGGAGAATGGGGCGCGGTACCCTATAAGGACAAGACCTTTGAGGATTATTGCAGCAGCAAATTTTTTAAGAGCTATTATCAGGAAAGTTCCAAGAAACTGGCCAAAATGGCAGAGGAGAAAGATGAAAAAGCCCTGGCCATATTTGAAGACTATGGAAAGCATTTGGGCGTTTTGATTAACCACATCCTCTATATCTATGCGCCGGAAGCCATCGTGATCGGAGGTTCGATCCGCAAAGCTTATCCGTTTTTTGAAAAAAGCATGATGACGACCATTAATCAATTTCCTTACAAACCGATATCCTCCAACCTGAAAATTTATGTTTCCCAACTGGAAGACTCCGCCATTCTAGGGGCTATATCTCTTCATGATGAAAATAATTTTATGATCAAAAGTGAGCGTTTATCGGGAACCACCTCCCTGGCCTAACCTTATTCTACCAACCCAGGAGAAACTGGATCGGCTATCAGGCAATCTTTTATTTTCTTTGAAAATCATCCTGAACCCTGACAATATCCTCCTCATCAGAAGGATTTTCAGGATCCGTATGCATCCAGATTTCAGCAACTACCCCCCAATTTTCAAGCCCAACCAGTCTGTGCCTTTCTCCCTGCTTCAATTGAAGGACTTCACCGGCTTTCATTTTTTCCAAGGCCCCCTCTGCATCCGTTTCACTCTTTATAATGCCACCCTCACCGGCAATCAATTTCCAAATCTCTGCCCTTCTGTGATGGTATTGCCATGAAAGTCTTTTGCCAGGGGCTACCATTAATATTTTAGGGCTTAATTTATTTTTTAACTGTGCGACAGTCATTGGCACCTCCGCAAAAAATTGCTTTCGGAACTTTTCTATTTGACCTTCCTGGATGACAAAAAACCCTCCCCAAGGCCTTGAATCATCTTTATTTTGCACTTGGTATCCCTCTGTCTCCAGCCAGGAACCGATCTTTTCAAAAATCTCTGCTTTTGTTGATTTTTTTTCGATTTTCATTTCATTGATTAAATTAAATAAAAAAAATGGCCAATTTATATAATGATATATTTATACCAGGACTAAAGATAAAATTAATCCCTTTCTACCTACTTACACTGGCGGCTCCTATCATGGCGGCTTTCTCTCCCAGTTGACTGACCCTAATATCTGGAAACAGACCTTCATTATTCAGAAATTCCTTTGTTTGAGGAAGGAAAAGGGAAGCAGCGTTTGCCATGTTACCCCCAATAATAACATGTCTGATTTGATTTTTGCTGATATGAAGGGAAATAAACTCCCCCAAATTAGCACCGAAAATTTTCAATTCGTTTAATGTAGGGAGATAAGTAGCGGGGTTGTCCAATAATTCCTTCAACCCGGTGACCTTAAGGTTCAATTGGTCTTTTGCCCACCTGACAAAATACGAAGAACCTAAATAATCCTCAGCAATTTTACCTTTAAAAGGGCTTGACCACAATTCCGCATCTTCAGCCTTCTTTCCGGTTTTAAATGCTGATCCCAAACCAGTTCCCAGCGTAAGGCCCATCAGTCGATCTTCCTCCTTCCAGCCACCAGCAAGGGCTTCTCCCTGCAAATAAGCTGCTGCATCGTTGATAAAAATAAAAAATTCCTCAGGAAGGAGGAGCCTTTCCGAAAGTATTTTTTTTAGGTTTTTATTATAAAGAGAAACAAATTTTCCTTGGTCCTTCAATAAGGAAATCCCATTGGGATAATCAAAAGGAGCTGGCATCGCGATACCCAATCTCGAAAGTGGACCTACTACTTTTTGGAGACATGCTATCCATGCATCCAATATTTCCCTCTCATTCCCGAGAGAATTGACCGGTTTCCTCCAAATTTGGGGATCAGGAACCGGAAAGTTTTCAAAATCCACCTTACCAGCGCTGATGTGAGATCCCCCAATGTCCACTCCGATAAATTCCACTTGCTTCATCTGTCGTTTTTTTACCTGATCGCCTCCTTAAATCCTTCCTTCTCATGAAATTCAAAAAATTCCCTGTCTATAGGAGCCCTCTTTTTCAAAAATTCACTTTTGTTTACCGCTTTGTTTAAATTTTCATAAAGCATCATTTCCTGGCCATTTCTTGCCGCCACCAAGGCTATTCCATAGAATGGGTAACCATTGCTCAAATCCAAAATTGCACTTTCCTCAAACTTGACCAGCGCATTGTAATAATCCTGAGCCAAAAAGTTGGCCAAACCCTGATTAAATAAATTCACTGCATTTTTTTCTGCGTGATTCAAATGGATGGCAGCCAACCGATAATCTCCATTGTAATTGGAGACTGCCCCCAGGGCCCCCTCCTGGGTTTTCCTGAGCGTTCCTGATTTTGAAATCGCCATAGACTTGTAAAAGGTCCTGTAAGCACTGATTTTATCATCCTGCATCCAATATATCATTCCCAAATTATACGTCGCATAGGGATTTTGAAAAAAATCATTGGACCGCTGAAAGGCATTCATGGCATTTTGCAACAGCAGATTCCTTTCTGCAGTTTTTATGGTCCTATTGGCCTGATTCAGATAAACTACACCAAGGTTATTAAAAGCATAACTGCTCGGATGGGCTGTAGTCAAGGCCTTTAACAATTCTTCCTTCTCACCCCACCCAGGTTCCATATCGATGACCCTGGCATAGGCTGCTTCACTTAATTTTACAGGTTCCAATTCTCCAATCCTTATCTTTCTGGATAAAATGGAAAGCTCCAACTCAGATTGATTGATGGTTTGACTGATTAACTGGTTTTGATAATTCATGAACCTGGGCAACACCTCTCTTTTGATAAGTTGAAAATCAGGTAACCCTTCAAACTTTTGTATCTTATAAGATATGTCACCGGCTCCTTCTATGGTAGATACAAATTTGGCTTTTTCCGAAAATGGCAAATTGCTGTTGGACATCAGCAATTTTTTGAATTCCTGCCAACCCTCTTCAAACATGCCATAGGCATTGGGGTCGCTATATGCAATGAATAAACCCAAAAAAGGAATGCTTTCATCGAGATAGTATTGCCCGATTTGTGAAAGGGAGGAAGTGGTGGCAATACCTCTTGTCAAGATCACCTCCTCGGTTTTTCCGATGATTCTATTCCGCTTTGATAATTCCCCGTAAGCCAATAAATGTCCATTGTCCATTCCTTCAAGGTAAGGCATGGTAAACGCTCCTTTCAGTTCAGTCGAAGAATAGGGATCCAAGGTATCTCCTTTTACCCTCAGTTTTGATTTGAAGGTCTGCTGATTTCCAGAATACCTAAACACAGGAACCAAGGTGTATACCGTATTTTTGTCCAATGTCATATTGGGAAGGGTTGCCTTCAACTCAAAACTTATTGAATCGCCAAACCTTTCCAAAATATGGGGCTCAAAAGAAATTTTTTGGTTTTCTGCTTTTTTTATAACTTGGCCAAAATTGCATGAGCCTAAAAATAAGGCGGCTAATAATAATTTAATTGCTATTTGATTTTTTACAACATTCATAGGATAAAGAATTTATAATCAGTATGTTGTTTTTTATTTGTAAATTTATTCAGCTAAATTGTTCAAAAGGATGGAAAGGTTAAAATTGTTCTTCCAGGAAAGTGCTTTTGGGGTATGTTCAAAATTAGGGGAAAAACTCCGTTTTCCCATTGACAGCATACGTTTGTTTTTTATTTATAGCTCATTTATCACCTTGGGGTCACCCATTATTATTTATGTAAGCCTGGCCATGCTGATGAAAATCCGGAAATACATGAGAAAGATGAATAATCCTGTTCTTTTTGATTAAGTCAAATCACTGAATTTCCGTTTCCCTTTCAAATAATAAACCCATATGATGGAATATACCTTCTGAGGACCCGTGGAGGGAATGTTTTTATTGCCGGTATTCGACTTGATTGCTTTTTTCCGATCCCTCAGATAATGCCAATAAGCTTTGATAATGGCCCTGCTGTGGGCAAACCCTTTTGTAAAAGCAATATGCACAAGGGCCCCAAAATCCAGGAACAACCTTTTCCAAAGTGTTTTCATAAGGTCAGGGAACGTAAGGTTGGATTCCAACATTAAAAGACTGTTTCGGAAATTTAAATAGGTCTTAAAGGGGTTGGTTTGGGAAAGGGTGCCCCCACCAAGGTGAAATACAGTCACCCTGCCATTAAACCGTATAGGGAAACCTTTATTTCGATATCTCCAACACAGGTCTATCTCTTCCATATGGGCAAAAAAGTGGGGGTTGAATCCGCCGAATTCATGGAAAAGGCCCGCATCTGTACAAAAGCATGCCCCAGAGGCCCAATCTATTTCCCTTTGATCATCATATTGTCCCAGGTCCTTCTCAATGGTATGCAAAATTCTTCCCCTGCAATAAGGATAACCCAGGTGGTCTAAAAAACCTCCCCCGGCACCGGCATAATCAAAATACCCATCCATGGAAAGGGAGCGCACTTTAGGTTGGGAGGCAGCGGTTCCTGGATGGTCTGTCATGAATTTGACCATTTCCTGATCCCATCCAGGTGTTACCTGTACATCAGAGTTGAGCAAAATATAATACCGGAAATCCCCCTGTATTTTTTCAAGGCCCAGGTTGTAGCCCTTGCTGTACCCGTGATTTTTGTCCAGCAGGATTAATTTTATGGATGGAAAGTTTGAATTTATAAATTTTATAGAATCATCCAGACTCCCATTATCGATTACCACTAGTGGGTAATGACTGTGTTGAATAATATTGGGAAGGTATTTGGCTAAAATTTCCTTACCATTGTAATTGAGGATCGCAATGATGGCATCATCCATTATACCATATTACCGAAATCCATTCCGGGAATATTGGGCATCATGCCTGCGGTGGCCGAAGCCATTTTTTCCTTAATTTTAACATCAATCTGTTCAAGCGCGTTGTTGGTGGCCGCCACTATCAGATCCTTCATCATCTCTTTATCATTCTCGTTCAGAATAGATCCGTCTACTTCAATATCCAATACCCTTCGTTTCCCATTTACGATAACCTTTACCATACCTGCACCGGCTTCTCCTTCTGCCCGCAAATGAACCAATTGTTCCTGCGTCTCTTTGATCCTGGCCTGCGCCTCCTTGACCTTATTCATCATGGTCGTCATGTCAAACATAAGCTGATTTATTTAAATTCATACAAATATAGTGTTTTTCCAAAGGGTATCACAGTAATTAAAACAAAATAAAAATCTGAAATATTATTATAATAAAGATTTATGGCCTGAATTATTAAATTTTGTAATCAAACATAAACATTCATGGTGTTTTTTCGTTTGTTTCATTATGATTTGCACTCCGTCCAAATTTATTACAAAATCAAATTTTATGAAAACAATTGAAAAGCAGTCTGTGATCATAGAAAAAGAAGAGATCCAAAACCTTCGTTTTTCACGCATAGAAGTATTATCGGACCCAAAAATGCAGGAACAAAGGAAATATGATTTATATAGGTCCCAAATATTGGGCAATATTTCCCATGGTAAGGTTTGGCTTACCTTTGAGACTTCTGATGGGCAACTTTTTAAGGTCTGTACCACCATTTGGGCGGTGGGAGACAAATTCATTATCCTCAAAAGGGGGGTAAGCATTCCCATCCATGCCATTCATCAAATTGATTAATTCATTTGAAAAAAAGATTCAATTCCTGAGAAAAGTCAAAAGCTCTTCCAAGGACAAGGTGCGGTGCTCACCGGTTTTCATGTCCTTTAAAGTAAGGACCTTGTTTACCAGCTCTTCTGATCCGATCACCACAACAAAAGGGATGTTTTTTTTATCCGCGTAATTAAACTGCTTTTTTATTTTTGTCCTATCCGGGTAAATTTCCGATGGAATCTGATTTCTCCTTAATGTTCCCAAAACGCTAAGCCCCTCCTTTCTTTCCTCTTCTCCAAAATGGGCCAAAAGCACCCTTGTACCCTGCTGTTTGCTTTCAGGAAAAAGATTGAGCTCTTGCAAAGCATCATATAACCGATCCACCCCAAAAGAAAACCCTACCCCGGACAGGTCAGGCAATCCAAATACACCGGTAAGGTTATCATACCTTCCCCCTCCACCCACAGAGCCAATGGAAACCCCTTCCACATTCACCTCAAAGATGGCTCCTGTATAATAGGATAAGCCCCTGGCCAGGACCGCATCAAATTGAATATTTTCCTCAGTTTCTCCAATTTGAAGCAGCAAGCCAAAAACTTCCTCCAGTTCAACTATTCCTTTTAAACCTGTTGGGCTTAATCTCAAAAAACCCTTTAGAAACGATATCAACTCGCGGTTGCCAGTACTTTGGTGATGGATGACCGGTTCGAGGGCAAGTACGGATTCCTTTGAAAAACCTTTGTCAAAAAGTTCTTCTTTTACTTTTTCCCAACCGATTTTATCCAACTTATCAATGGCCACACACAGATCCCCTTCCTTCCCATGGGCACCGATCACTTCAGCCATTCCGGTAAGGATTTTCCGGTTGTTCACCCGGATCGTAAAATCCTTCAATCCGAAAGCTTCAAAAACCCTTTTGATCATGGCAAAAATCTCGGATTCACAAATCAGGCTATCGGTCCCCACCACATCCGCATCGCATTGGTAAAACTCCCTGTACCGACCTCTTTGCGGCCTGTCTGCCCGCCACACCGGCTGCATTTGAAACCGTCTAAAGGGAAAGGTAATTTCATTTCTGTTCATCACCACATACCGGGCAAAAGGAACGGTAAGGTCATAACGTAACCCTTTTTCAGCAATTTTAGGCATGACAACTCCTTCACCTGCATTGAAATCACTATCCGATACCTTTTTTAAGAAACTTCCACTGTTTAAAATTTTAAACAGCAACTGGTCTCCTTCCTCCCCATATTTTCCTGTAAGGGTGGCGAGATTTTCCATGGCGGGTGTTTCCAGTTGTACGTACCCAAAAAGACGAAAGGTTTCTTTGATGGTGTCCAATATATAGTTTCTTTTGACCATTTCTTCGGGGCCAAAATCCCTGGTTCCTTTGGGTATACCTGGTTTTTGCATGCTCATATCACTGAATTTCGCACAAAGTTAAAAAAATAAAGGGGATAAAAGCACAGGATATCGAAAGACTGGCCCCGGTTAAAATTTTTCTTGCCGGAAATTCGGTGATTTTAAGGAGATTATTATTACCTTTGCCCTTCATTTCAAAGAAAATCATATTAATCAATATACCATGGCTATAACTACTTTAAAGAGAAAACTTAAAAGGAAAAGGCAATCCCAAAACGTAAGAATACTTAAAATCAAGCAGTTGTGTGCAAAGCCGGTTATCAAAAATGTGGACGTAGAACAAATAAAAAAAGACTTTTCCAAAAAGAAGTAAGTTTTCTATCCACATGAACCAGCCCAGTTGAAACTGGGTTTTTTTATTTTCTTCCCCTTCTTCCCAGTTCCACCACGTTTAGATTTTGGATTTTTCCCTCCTCAATTTCAAACTTCAGCATGGTCTTGACCAAGTGAAAACCCTGGTTGCCAATGGCCCCTGGGTTCATATATAAGCAATTCAGGTGTTTATCAAATTCAACTTTACAGATATGGGAATGCCCACAGATAAAAAGTTGGGGTTTTAAGGTCATGATTCTTTTTTTAATGCCTTTGCCATAACGTGGCGGTTTACCTCCTATATGGGTCATCAGCACTTTAAGTCCGGCTACTTCAAAAAATAACTCTTCCTCCAAGGCCAACCTTAGATGGCTATCGTCAATATTTCCGAATACCACCCGTCTCCTTTTCCCTTTCGGCAGGTCCTCCAACACCGAGGCATCCCCCACATCACCGGCATGCCAGATTTCATCCACATCCATCAGGGCCTCCAAGGCAGGTTTTTCAATGGTGCCATGACTGTCTGACAATAATCCGATTTTTACCATAAAGCCCGTAAAAAAGGGCCCATATACCAGGCCCATTCTTTTTATTTTAGTTTTTTATATTTGATTCGTCTGGGTGTCACATCACCCAGCCGTTTTTTCTTGTTTTCTTCATAATCGGTGAAATTGCCTTCAAACCAATAAACAGAGGAGTCTCCCTCAAAAGCCAGTATATGGGTACATATCCTGTCCAAAAACCACCTATCGTGGGAAATGATTACAGCACAGCCCCCAAAGTTTTCCAATGCCTCTTCCAGTGATCTCAGGGTATTGACATCCAGGTCATTGGTTGGCTCATCGAGAAGCAGCAGATTGCCTCCCTTTTTAAGGGTCATGGCCAGATGGACCCGATTTCTCTCACCACCCGAGAGGACCCCCACCTTTTTTTCCTGGTCTGCCCCGGCAAAATTAAATTTGCTGACATAAGCCCTGGCATTCATTTCCTTATTACCTAAATGGATAAATTCATTGCCCTCGGAAATAATTTCATAAACGGTTTTTTTGGGGTCAAGGGTATCATGCTCCTGATCTACATAGGCAATTTCAACCGTTTCACCTATCTCTAAATTTCCCGAATCAGGTTTTTCATTCCCGGTAATCAATTTAAACAGCGTAGATTTCCCTGCACCATTGGGGCCTATTACGCCAACTATTCCACCCTGGGGAAGGGAAAAGGAAAGGTCATCGAACAGGAGCTTGTCACCATAGGATTTAGAAACCCCGTTTACTTCAATTACCTTAGCGCCTAACCGGGGGCCGGGGGGAATATACAGCTCCAATTTGGATTCCTTTTCTTTGGCATCCTCCCCAATCAGTTTTTCATATGCACTAAGTCGGGCTTTTCCTTTGGACTGTTTTGCTTTGGGCGACATACGAATCCATTCGAGTTCCCTTTCCAGGGTTTTCTGGCGCTTGGATTCTGTTTTTTCCTCTTTCTTCAGTCTTTCCTGCTTTTGTTCCAGCCAGCTTGAGTAGTTTCCTTTCCATGGAATCCCTTCTCCCCTATCCAGTTCCAATATCCATCCGGCCACATTGTCCAGAAAATACCTGTCGTGGGTAACAGCAATGACGGTACCTTTATAATTTTTTAAATGTTGTTCCAGCCAATGTACCGATTCTGCATCCAGGTGGTTGGTGGGTTCGTCCAATAACAACACATCGGGTTCCTGAAGCAACAACCTGCACAAGGCCACCCTTCTCTTTTCACCACCTGAAAGGTTTTTGACAGGGGCTTCCGCAGGGGGAAGCCGCAGGGCATCCATGGCCTTGTCCAACATGACATCAAGCTCCCAGGCATTAACAGCATCAAGTTTTTCCTGAACATCACCCTGCTGCTGTATAAGTTTTTCCATGGCATCTGGATTTTCCATCAAAGCGGGATCCATAAATTTTTCATTGATGGCTTCAAATTCCCTTAATAATCCGATGGTCCCTGCTACCGCCTCCTCCACTACTTCCTTAACGGTTTTTTCCGGTTCCAACACCGGCTCCTGTTCTAACATTCCCACTGAATAGCCTGGAGACCAGACCACTTCGCCCAAATATTCTTTGTCCACACCGGCAATAATTCTCAACAGGGAGCTTTTTCCAGAGCCATTGAGTCCCAAGACCCCGATTTTGGCCCCATAAAAAAATGAAAGATAAACATCTTTTAATACTTTCTTCTGTGGAGGGTAAACTTTTGAAACGCCTGCCATAGAAAAAATTATTTTTTCATTACTCATGGTTCAATAACATTTAATTCAAGCAACAAAGATGGTAAAAAATCACCTTTCTTAGGATAAATGAAGCATATTTAATTAATTTGCAGAAAATTGAAAAACCACTCCAAAATCACAACCAACCTTGTTGATCATGACGGAACATCCCTATGGATATATAAAAGAAGAAAAAGTCTATTTGAAAGGTTTTTTGGGCCAAGAGGACAGAATAATCGGTGAAGTAAAGGAGGATGAGGCTTCGACCATAAAATATTTTGAGGACCGGTATGCTATGCTCCGGCAAAAAGTGGAAAAACTCAAATCTGATATTGAGGAAAACCAGAATAAAGGCTCCTTTCTAATGAAATTGATTCATCTTAAGGAGTCGTTGAAAAATTACGATGGCCTTGGAGATTTTCCAGCTTTGATTCAGGAACTGGAACAACAGGAGGTCCTGCTAGAAGAAATCATCCAATCCAACCGGCAAAAAAACCTTGAAATAAAAAAAGCACTGATACAGGAAGCTGAGGAAATAAAAAACAGTACGGATTGGAAGGTCGCATCCGAGGCCTTTAAAAGCCTAAAATTGAAGTGGCTTAAAACCGGTCCTGTGGAAAAGGAAGTGGAGGAGGAAATTGAAACTGGTTTTCAGAATGCTTTGGATGTATTTTACAGCAACAGAAAAAACTTTTTTGATGGCCTGGCTCTTCAAGCCGAACAAAATATCAAGGTGTATGAGGATCTTTTGGACCAGGCGAGGAAGGCCTATGATATGACTGATGCGAAACTGGCCTTTGAAATCAGTAAAAAAATCCAAAAACAATGGAAAACTTCAGGAAGGGTGCCTGCCGATAAAAGACAGCCCATATGGGATGAGTTTTCCAAATTGAACAACCGGATTTTCAGTAAATATAAAAGGTACGCCCAAAGTATTCCTAAAATCAGCCCCGGCCTGTTGATCAAGAAAATAGACCGGATGGCAGAGGAAATCAAAGAATTGGCTAAAGGCCCCATCAACAACTTCAAACTCGAAGAAGCCAAGAAGCTTCAGACAGAATGGAAAAAACTTCCTCCAAAAAAACCCAGAAATGCACAACAAAGTATTGGGTCCTACGTATTCTTTTCAGAAATTGTATTTGAAAAATCTTTCCTTGACAAGCTTTGCCACTCCAAATACAAGGACTTTGAAAGTAAACCCATCCAAGAGCAAAACCTGATAAAATCCGGTTTGCTAAAAGATCTGATTGCCAGGGATCAGCGTGAATTGGAGACCATTAAAGAAAATGCCGAAAACTTCAGGTCACAGGAAGATGATTTTGAGACCATGATGAGAAGAAAAGTGGGCGCCTACAAAAGGAAAGTGGATGTCAAAACCCATATTTTAAAAGAACTCTCAAACAATTGATTCGTAAATGTTTAAGTTTTAAAAAGAATTTATATTTTTGCACCCCATTATAAGGGGACATATAAAACTTGTGTAGATTATGTATTGGACTTTAGAACTTGCCTCCTATTTGGAAGACGCTCCGTGGCCTGCCACTAAAGATGAGTTGATAGATTTTGCCATCCGTTCAGGGGCCCCATTGGAGGTAGTAGAAAACCTTCAGGAACTTGAAGATGATGGTGAACCTTATGAAAACATCGAGGAAATCTGGCCTGATTATCCCACAAAGGATGATTTCTTTTTTAATGAAGACGAATATTGACCAACATGCCTTTCCTTTACCGGAAAGGCATGTTTATTTTTCTGGATATAATTCTATTGGGAATTCCGAATTTTGTTAATAAGAGGTAATTTCTATTCCCCCAAAAATTACTGATCCTGAAATGATCAATTTTTTATTCTGATCAACCGTTGATTGTTGGACATATCGTTTGTCCTCTACCCCTGCAGCTATATTGCTGACGCCCATCTGAACATCCCAATGGGGAGGAAGGATGAGCTTGATTCCCCCAAAGACAACCGAAACCTTTAAAATCGCCTGATCAGGGATATCTGCCTGCATTAAATCGATATCTGTTCCCCCAAATATAGTGGTGATTTCTCCACCTTTGAAGTTTTTGGAAATGACCTTCCTTTTTACCCCACAGAATATCGCCTCTACATTCAGAAAATCAGAATCGAAACTGTTTTTCTCATCCTGGTCAAAATTCGCTTTCCCCGTTCTGACCTTTCTTTCCCAGCGATCGTAATTGCCTTCCCAGTTTTTCCAATCTATTTCAAAGTTTTTTTTTCTCCGGAAAACAATGAACAGGCCCAGGATGATCAATGCTACCGGCAACAAATAAGGACCCACCTCCACCGGCAAAAGGATTTTATCTTTCAAAAGAAAAAATAAACCAATCACCAACAACACAATGGAACCTGTATTTTGAAAGCCATGTCTAAAGCCGGTATATAAACCGATAGCGATTAGGATCATTGGCCAGGAAAAAATCCATGAAGGAATAAAAATTCCCAATTGCTTTACCAACAAAAGGGTTCCAATCACTAAAATAAGGATTCCCAATGCCTGATTTCCATTTCTTTTCGTTCTCATAGCACTAAATTTTATATTTGGTCAAATAATCACTCTGTTAAACACACCCTTACTATAAAACTACTTTAAAAATCTGTAAATTTCATTTTCCAATTCATGAATTATTCCTTCATCTTTTTTTTACCAAAAACTCAGCGTATAAAAGGTCCTCAGGGGTAGTGATTTTAATGTTTTCCGGATTTCCGGGAATGAGATTTACCTGCCAGCCCTGGTTCTCATACACCGTGGCATCGTCAGTAAAAGAAGGCTGTTCCTCCCTCTCAAAAGCTTTTTTTATTTTCGAAAGCTGAAAGGTCTGCGGGGTCTGCACCAACCTGAAAAGGTGCCTTTCCTGGTAAAAGGAATTTCCATCCTCCCCTATTTTCCTTAAAGAATCCTTAAGGGAAACCACAGGGATGGCACTGCCAGAATGTTCGGCTTCTTCAAAACCCTTATTGATTACTTCTTTGGATACAAAGGGCCTGACTCCATCATGAATAGCCACCAGCCCGCTATCACCATGTATGGCCTGCAAACCATTTTTGACCGATTGGAACCTGGACGCCCCTCCCTCCACCAAAGTGTGGGAAATGGTGAAATTATGCGCTTGGCATAGGGTATGCCAATAATCAAAATCTGATTGGGGGAGGACCAAAATCAATTTTATTTTGGAGTCATATCCATGAAAAACCATAAGCGTTCGCATGAGTATTGGCTGGCCTTCAATTGGCAGGAATTGCTTGGGCACCTGTCCACCCATTCTGGTACCGGAGCCGCCAGCAACTATCAGTGCAATTTTTTCCATTCTATTTAATTATTTTCCAATGCCGGCAATTTTTTTAACCATTAATTTATCACAGACCATACCGGAAAGCACTTCATGCTGATGCTGGGGATAAGAGACAGTCATATTTTTATCAAAAGGCTCTATTTGATGCACCGATAGGGTCAAGCCCAAGGCCAATTCTTTACTGTTGAGGTAAACCAAAAAATCATCGGAAGTGTAATTCAGTGCTTTTAGAATCACTGTTTCTCCCGGAGCACAATCGGATAAACGCCTGTAAACTGAGGGGGTGATGATC
This sequence comes from Cyclobacteriaceae bacterium, assembly GCA_040905165.1. GTDB lineage: Bacteria > Bacteroidota > Bacteroidia > Cytophagales > Cyclobacteriaceae > Cyclobacterium. Next base: position 104,063 of record JBBDSA010000020.1, read on the forward strand.
CCTTTTTTATCGGGTATAGGAGAACCATGGGGGTCAAACCGGGGATAACCCAATATTTCATCCATACGGTCAAAAAAATCATTGGACTGCACATGTTCCAATTGCTCTGCTATCTCGTGGACTTCTTCCCAACCAAAACCCATTTTCTCTACCAAGAACATTTCTGTCAGCCTGTGTTTTCGTATGATCAGGGCTGCTTCGTATTTGCCCTTTTTAGTGATTTTTAAAGGTTTATATTTTTCATATTCCAATAATCCCAAATTGGCCAATTTTTTCACCATACTGTTTACCGAGGGCAAACTTACTTCCATGGCATGGGCAATAACCGAGGTATTCACTTCATCAGAAGCAGTGGCCTGGTTAAAAATCACCTTCAGGTAGTTTTCAATGGATTGGCTGATCATTTCAATGATTTTATGGACAAATATATATATAAAATATCAAATATATTTGTTAGTCAAGTCTAACTTATTAAATTTGTTGAACCTAAAATGGTATGTAAAGTGGGATTAAAAAGTGAGGGTTCAAAAATCAGATTTACTACATACACTGATTCAATTGAAACTATGGGTAGAATTATCATTTAACCAAGAGCCTAAATTACCATGATTGAACCTGTAATAGAATACTTGGGCAGCATTTCGCCAATTACCGCTGCTCTTTATGCTACCCTTTTCACCTGGTTTGTTACTGCCCTGGGAGCGGGTTTTGTTTTCTTTTTCAAAGGAATGAACAGACCTGTTTTGGACGCCATGTTGGGCTTTACGGGAGGAGTTATGGTAGCGGCTAGTTTTTGGAGCCTTTTGGCACCTGCTATCAGCATGTCTGGAGGCGAAGGATTTGGAAAGGTTCTTCCGAGTGCAGTGGGATTTGTGACAGGGGCACTATTTATTTTTGCCTTAGACAAAATCCTTCCACATATGCATGTAAATTTTAAAAATCCAGAAGGCATCAAAACGCCCTGGCAAAGGACAACCCTTTTGGTGTTGGCCATCACCATGCATAATATTCCGGAAGGTCTGGCTGTTGGCGTATTATTTGGAGGGGCTGCCTCTGCGGTTCCTGAAGCATCCATAGCGGGTGCCGTAGCCCTGGCTTTGGGCATAGGTCTTCAAAATCTTCCTGAAGGAATTGCCGTTGCCGTTCCCCTGAGAAGAATGGGAATGAGCCGGACAAAAAGTTTCATATTGGGGCAATCTTCTGCCGTTGTAGAGCCCATTGCCGGGGTACTTGGTGCTTTTGCCATCACCTTCTTTACACCATTATTACCCTATGCACTGTCCTTTGCCGCCGGTGCCATGATTTTTGTGGTCATTGAAGAAGTGATCCCTGAAACCCAGCAGGATAAAAACACCGATCTCGCTACTTTAGGATTTATCGTAGGTTTTACCGTGATGATGATATTGGATGTGGCATTGGGTTGATACGGCCTACCCATTCAATTTTATGAAATGGAATCAAATGGTTGAGAAGGGCATTTTCAGCCATACACTTCCGGATTTACGGGATAGGGTAATCTTTCCCCCTTTAATCCGGCAATTACATTTTCGACAGCACACCTTGCCATCCCGTCTCTGGTTTCCTTGGTTGCAGATCCGATATGCGGAAATACCACAGCATTTTCCATATCAAGCAAAGGATTGTCCGGATGCATGGGTTCCGGATTCGTCACATCCAACCCGGCTCCCCAAATGACCTTATCCTGCAAAGCCCGAATCAAATCCTCTTCTTGATGGACACCACCCCTGGCGGTATTGATAAAAATACCGGTTGGTTTCATCATTTTAAATTGGGAATAGCCAAACATGCCTTTGGTTTCTTCTGTCAGGGCCGTATGCACAGAAACCACATCACTCTGGGCAAGCAGCTCTTCCATGCTGACTTTTTTGGCCCCAAAAGCCTTTTCTGCCGCTTCATTCTTTCCGCGGTTATGGTAAAGGATTTTCATTCCCCATGATTGCGTACACATTTTGGCCAATTCAGCCCCTATCCTTCCCAGTCCTACAATGCCGAGAACCTTCCCTTCCATATCATATCCCAGACCTTCTGTAGGCTGGCTGATGCCCCATTCACCTTTTTTTATTGTTTTGTGCAAATACAATGCTTTTCTCGCTACTGTCAACATCAAAAGCAATGCGGTTTCTGCCGTGGCTTTGTTCAAAACATTGGGGGTATTGCCTATGGGAATACCCTGCTTGGTGGCCGCTTCAATATCCACCCCGTCAAAACCCACGGAATGCAATGCTACCACTTTCAGGTGGCTGCATTGTTGAAAAAAGTCGGCATCCATTCCTTTTTGCCCGGCACTGATAAAAGCATCATGCCCCTTACAAAAGTAAATGGCCTGTTCCCTATCCAATATGGGCTTTTCCCGCCAAACGGTATAGGCTATTCCAGCCTCTTCCAACATTTTTAAACCGATTTCAGGAATAATTTTATTGATAAAAACACTCATGATTTTTAATATGTTTTCAATAATAAATTTTTAATAAATTGACTGCCAAGGTCCCAATTACTTCAAATACCTGAAATCAAAATCCTGGTCAAAATCCTGGAGAAAAGCTTTCATCAAACGGATCACATCATTGATGTCCTTTTTACTTGCGGTCTCTACCGTGGTATGCATGTATTTTATAGGCAGGGATATCAGGGCGGAAGGAACTCCCCCGTTGGAATAAGCAAAAGCATCGGTATCCGTCCCTGTAGTTCTGGATGAAGCGGAACGCTGGAATGGAATATCATTCTTTTTGGCCGTACCTATGATCAGGTCCAACAATTTTTTGTGTACAGCAGCACCACAGGTCAAGACCGGACCATTGCCCGCTGAATAATCCCCGCTGGTAATTTTGTTGTACATGGGGGCAGTAGTATCATGACAAACATCTGTGATGATGGCCACATTGGGCTTAATGTTCGCCGCAATCATTTCGGCACCCCTGAGTCCAATTTCTTCCTGAACCGCATTGACTATATATAGGCCAAAGGGCAGCTTGATTTTTTCTTCCTTGATTTTTCTGGCCACCTCAGCAATCATATATCCACCGATGCGATTATCCAGGGCCCTACCCGAATAAAATTTATCATTTAGGTCGATCAGTTCATCCTTAAAAGTAACCACGCAACCCACATGAATCCCCATTTCCAATACTTCATCTTTGGTTCGTGCACCCACGTCGATAAAGATATTGTCCATTTTTGGTGTTTCTTCTTTGGTTTTATCGCGAACATGAATGGCAGGCCAGCCAAACACCCCTGGAATGACCCTTTCATCTGTATGTATCCCCACCCTCATGGAAGGGGCAATCATGTGGTCTGATCCCCCGTTTCTTACCACATATATATATCCCTCTGGGGTGATGTAATTGACAAACCAGCTGATCTCATCCGCGTGGGCTTCAATCACCACCTTGAAATCTGCTTTGGGATTAATCACTCCCACTGCTGAACCATAGGTATCTGTGAAATATTCATCGACAAATGGTTTGATGTAATCCAACCAAATCTGTTGTCCGGAAGCTTCAAATCCGGTAGGAGAAGCATTATTGAGGTATTGATATAGAAATTTCTCGTTTTTGTCCATTTCGGTTGATTGTTGCTTTTTTCTTAGTTTAGTATGGCCTTCTTTTTAGATAGGCTATCTTTTTACTTGATTATGATTTAATTATTTCTTTGTAAACATTTCATTAAATTATGGCTTTCTAAAAATTTGATACCTTAGATCTTAAAATTATGATCAAAGCGGAATGTTTCCATGTTTTTTCCGCGGCATTTTATCCGCTTTATTTTCCAACATTTTAAAACTCCTGATCAATTTTAACCTGGTCTCACCTGGCATGATCACTTCATCGATAAAACCCCGCTCTGCCGCAGTATAAGGGTTGGCAAACTTTTCCGAATAGGCATCCACTTTTTCCTTAAGCTTGGCCTCAGGGTCTTCTGCAGCGGAAATTTCTTTTTTAAAAATAATTTCAGCAGCACCTTTGGGACCCATTACAGCAATCTCCGCACTTGGCCAGGCAAAATTGAGGTCTGCACCGATGTGCTTGGAATTCATCACATCATATGCACCTCCATATGCTTTTCGGGTGATCACCGTAATCCTTGGCACCGTCGCTTCGGAAAAGGCATATAGCAATTTGGCCCCGTTTGATATGATACCGTTCCACTCCTGATCCGTACCGGGTAAAAAGCCAGGGACGTCCACCAGGACCAAAAGGGGTACATTAAAACTATCACAAAACCGGACAAACCTGGCCGCTTTGGTAGAAGCTTTGATGTCCAGGACCCCGGCTAAAGCAGCAGGCTGGTTCCCTACTATCCCAATGGCGCGGCCTGCTATCCTGGCAAAACCAACAATGATGTTTTCGGCAAAATCCCGGTGTACCTCCATAAAAACACTGTTGTCCACTATTCCTTCCACTACTTCCCTCATATCATAGGGTTGATTGGGATTTTCAGGAACAATATCTTCTAAAACCGAGCGAATTTCTTCCTGCCCCTGGTAAGGTTCATGGGGCGTTTCATCTTCACAATTCTGGGGCAGGTAACTTAATAGGGCTTTGATGTTTTCGATGCAATCCACCTCACTGTCACAGGCAAAATGGGCCACTCCACTTTTGGTGCTGTGTGTAACAGCACCACCCAGTTCCTCCGCACTCACATTTTCATGGGTTACCGTTTTCACCACGTTGGGTCCGGTCACAAACATGTAGGAAGTGGCTTTTACCATAAAAACGAAATCTGTAATGGCCGGGGAATAAACGGCACCCCCGGCGCAGGGTCCCAGGACAGCTGAAATTTGAGGGACAACACCGGAAGCAAGGGTGTTTCGATAAAATATATCCGCATAGCCCCCTAATGAATTGACCCCTTCCTGAATCCTGGCACCACCTGAATCATTGAGTCCTATTACCGGAGCCCCGTTTTTCATGGCCATGTCCATTATTTTGCAGATTTTTTCGGCATGTGTTTCAGATAGCGATCCTCCAAACACCGTAAAATCCTGAGCATACACATAAACCAATCTACCATTAACCGTGCCGTAACCGGTGACCACGCCATCTCCGAGGTACTTTTCTTTGTCAATACCAAACTGTTTACTCCTATGGACAACAAATTTATCCAGCTCCTCGAAGGACCCTTCATCCAATAACAAAACCAATCTTTCCCTTGCAGTCAGCTTTCCTTTTTGATGTTGCGCCTTAATTCTGCTTTCTCCCCCTCCTCTCAGGGCCAATCGGTTTTTCTCCTTCAACTCTTCTACTTTCCTTTCATTTTCCGTTTGATTGGGTGGATTTTTCATTTTACCTATGGGATTTGGTCAAAGATAATGAGCTCATTTGATTCTGAAAAATGAAATCCGGCATTTGGAACCAAACCACCCCAAATCTGTACTTAGTTTCCTGCTGATTAATTGAACTATTCCAATATTCATGTAATGAAAATTATTTAACTTTATCTTAACATCATTTTTTTGAATATAAAATCAAGGAGTTCCACGGATGTAAAATAAACTTTTTATATTGGCAAAACTTTTGAATTTCATAGAGATGATGAAAAAAGCCGCCGTAATCGATATGGGAACCAATACTTTTCACTTGTTATTGGTGTCGATGGAAGACTTTCGTTACGATGTCCTTTATAAAGAAAAAATACCTGTTAAAATCGGGCAGGGAGGGATCAATAAAAACATCATTATGCCGGATGCCCAAAAGAGGGCTTTTCATACCCTTATGCATTTCAGCAATTTGATAAAAGGGGAAAAAATAGAGCAAATTTATGCCTTTGCCACCAGCGCAGTAAGAAATGCCAAAAACGGAGCCGAATTTATTGAGCATATCCAAAAGAAAATTGGAATAAGGGTTAATGTTATTGATGGAGACAGGGAGGCCGATCTCATCTACAAAGGCATCCGGTTGAGCAAAAGCCTGAACCAAGATATTTGCCTGATGATGGATATCGGGGGGGGCTCCGTTGAGTTCATCATTGGAAACGAGGAAGAGGCCATTTGGAAAAAAAGTTTCGAAATCGGAGGACAAAGGATGTTGGACCTTTTCCATTACCATGATCCCATACTTCCAGAGGAAATCGATAAATTGGACAGGTACCTTGAAGAGGAATTGAAACCACTTTTGGAGGCCATCCATAAGTATCGGCCCGAGCAGTTGGTAGGTGCCTCAGGAACGTTTGATACGCTTACCGATATTTACCTGGCCTCAATTACCCAAGTCAAATCCAAAAACATTCATCACCATCTGCTTCCCATTAAAGATTTTTATGCCATTGCGGAAAGGCTGGTAAACCTGAGCAAAAAGGAGCGTTTGAAAATTCCCGGTATGATACCCATGAGGGTGGATATGATCGTAGTTGCCTCCTGTTTGATTCAATTTATTCTAAAACATGTTCCTACTGATTACCTGTCCTGTTCTACTTTTTCTTTGAAGGAGGGTGTGTTATCGGAATTGATGACCAACGAAAAAACAAAGTTCCAGGTAAAGGAAAGCACTTGGCAATATGAATAAAGAAAAACATTTCGCTTTCCTTGACTTTTTTGCATTTTTGTAGGATTACCATGCTTATAATGATTTTTCCTCCATGACATTTCCCTTACAACAACTCGAAAGTTTTACTAAAAATATCTTATTGAAAATCGGCTGTACGGAAAAGGATGCAGCAACCGCCACACGGGTTTTGCTGTCGGCAGATCTCAGGGGGGTGGACTCGCACGGGGTAGCACGATTGTCAGGTTATGTCCGGCTTTGGGAAGCCAATCGGATCAATGCCCAACCGAATATTAAAATTACACATGAAACCCCCAGTACAGCCGTGGTAGACGGAGACGGCGGCCTTGGTTTGGTGGTGGCGCCTTTTGCCATGCAGGTGGCGATTGACAAAGCCAAATCCGCTGGTACAGGTTGGGTATCCGTACGGAATTCCAACCATTATGGCATAGCCGGCATTCATGCCATGGCCGCTTTACAATATGATATGGTTGGCATTTCCCTGACCAACGCCAGCCCCCTGGTCAGTCCTACTTTTTCCCAAGAGCGTTTATTGGGCACTAACCCGATTGCGGTGGCCATCCCCGCTGGCGAACAGCCCCCATTTGTTTTGGATATGGCTACGACCACTGCGGCCAATGGGAAACTGGAAATTTTACAGAGAAAACAAAAAGAAGCCCCCTTGGGGTGGATACAGGATAAAAAAGGGCAACCTACCACTAACCCGAATGGGGTAAAAGAAGGAGGTGCACTTTTGCCTTTAGGCGGGGACAGGGAACACGGGTCTCAAAAAGGATATGGTCTGGGCGCCGTAGTGGATATCTTCTCCGCTGTGCTTTCAGGAGCCAATTACGGGCCGTGGGTGCCTCCTTTTGTGGCTTTTTTAGAGCCACATCCCCACCCGGTAGGAGAAGGATTGGGCCATTTCTTTGGGGCGATGCGCGTGGATGCTTTTCGGCCTGCCAATGAGTTTAAAAGTCATATGGACAATTGGATCCGCCGGTTCAGGGAAGCCACTCCCGTACCCGGTCAGGAGAAAGTATTGATTCCTGGTGATCCCGAAAGGGAACTGGAAGCTGAAAGATCCGAGAAAGGCATTCCGCTATTGGACCCTGTGGTAGCAGACCTCAAAGCATTGGGAGAAAAATTGGGGGTAGATTGGCCGACATCCTAACTTCTTAAATTTTTGAAACTAAACCTCTTTTTAAAGACCTTGGGACCGGGCATCCTGTTTGCCAGCACCGCCATCGGTGTCTCCCACCTGGTTCAAAGCACCAAAGCAGGAGCAGAATACGGTTTTGGACTGGTAGGATTTATCGTAGCCGCCAATCTTTTTAAATGGCCATTTTTTGAATTCGGTTCCCGGTATGCATCTGCCACCGGCCGCTCCCTGATTGAAGGGTACCAAATGCTCAGCCCTTGGTACCTAAGGATGTACCTGGTCATCAACCTGCTTTCCATGTTTTTTGTGAATGCCGCCGTTAACTTTGTGGCAGCAGGTTTTTTACAAAACCTTTTTGAACTCCGGATTCCTCCTGAATATTTTTACCTTCCAACTTTGGTGTTATTTGCCTTTTCTTTCTTTTTTCTGATCATGGGAAGATTTTCCCTGCTGGATGCAGGTATCAAAGTAATCGGATCATTTATGCTGATCAGCACCTTATTGGCCTTTTTCATCGCCCTGTTCAATGGCCCTGCGGAAGCTGGGCTGAGCCTACCTATAAAAAACCTGATCACTTTGGAAACTGTGCCCTTTATCATCGCCCTTATGGGTTGGATGCCTTCCGCCATTGATTCCTCCACCTGGAACAGCCTTTGGACGATAGAAAGGATCAAACAAAGTGGCTACCAACCCTCTGTGAAAGAAACAGTTTTTGAGTTCAATATCGGGTACTGGACATCTGGTGTACTTTCTATATGTTTTATGGTTTTGGGCGCATTTCTGCTATATGGAACTGGAAATACCTTGCCCGATAACAATGTAGGTTTCGCCTCCGGAGTGGTAAGACTCTATGCAGCCCAATTAGGTGGCTGGACCTTTCCCATTATCGCTGCGGCTGGATTTACCATCATGCTGGGAACCTGTATCGGAGTAATGGATGGGTACGCCCGTTCTACGGCCAGAACCACTGCCATCATGAGGGATCAACCTGAAACAAAGAGACAGTATCTACTTTGGATAAGCCTGATTACTATTGGTGGTTTATGTGTCATCGCCTATTTCATGACCGCCTTTAACCAATTGATCAACCTGGCGACCACCATCTCCTTTTTGATTGCTCCTATCATTGCATTTTTAAATTACCGCCTGGTATTTGGCGATCAACTTTCCCCTGACCAAAAGCCGGGAAAAGTCATGCAGGTGCTGGCTATTGCCGGAATCGGATTTTTGACTTTATTTTCCCTGGGCATGGGTTATTTTGTTTTGAGGTATTAATTGATCATTTGAGGTAACTGCAATTCTCTTTTATATATTGCCCCGCCATGAATCATAGTAAATATGAGAGGTGATAAATATTTTATTGGTTCTTGTTGGATACTTTCCCTAAAGCCTGAATCAATTTATTTGATAACCATGAGCAACCTTTGCCATTTCGGGATATAAGTAAAATAATTCTGAAATCGTAAAAAATCTTTCCGAAATTTTAGAAAATATCTGATTAAGGTTATATATTTGCCTAGTTTTTTAGAATAATTGTTTAATTATATCGCTATGAAATTTTTATCGAAACTTTTGATGGCGGGAGGAGTATGTGTATTTCTGTCCTGTTCTACCACCCAACCGGTATTTATTGATCATTCGCAGTCCGGTATCAGGAACCTGCAGATTTTTCATCCCATCAGCCATATGGCCCAGGGGAAGAAGGATTATCTGTATGCACCCAACAATCTTCTTTTGCAATCCTCCCGAAATACCCTTTTGGATGTGTTAAGGGATATGAAAAGCAGTTATCCGCTGGATCGGGAGATGCCATCAGATTCAGGGTATGGGCAATTGGTCCTGGAGGAGGATATCAGAAATTTATTTGATGAGACGGCCCAAAATTCCAACAATTTAAGCCAGGTGAACATTCCGGTTACCATTTCAGGCATGTTGGACCAGGAAAACCAAAGGTTTGGACTGCTCAGTACATCTTATGGCTTTACCCATTTTCCCAATAATTCCAATGATCATTTCTTTAAAAATATAGGTCTAAGTGTACTGAGTTTGGGCATATACCATCCCCTATCCCTCCGGTCAGAAAACTACCTTGCTGTGATCATTGTGGACAATTTAAATGGCGAAGTGATCTATTTTAACAGTTCTATTAAGACCGATCATGAGCCATTGGGCAAAACTGAAATGACCCGCCAGCTGGAAAAATTGTTTGACGGTGTATTCGAGGAACTACAGGCAAGTGGACCATTTGCCTGGCTGGAATAATTCTTAATTCACATATAAATGCCGCTTTTTTTTGTATGATTTTGGTTTGTGGGAAGTAATTTTTCAATTGTCAAGGATAATGTTGGTGAATTTTAATGAAAATTCCTATATTAAAAATATTATCATTGGTGCATGGAAAAGACTAAAATTCAATACTCCCTGCAACCAACAATTTACCCAATTTGTAAACCAAAATCTTGAGAAAAAATGTGTAAAAACCACGGCGTAGCTTATGTTAAACCCGGAGAAGTAGAAGTCAGGGAGATTGACTATCCCAAACTGGCATTAGGTGATCGAAAATGTCACCATGGTGTCATCCTTAAAATTGTTTCGACCAATATCTGTGGAAGTGACCAACACATGGTCCGTGGCAGAACCACTGCACCCGAAGGCCTAATTTTAGGCCATGAAATTACGGGATTAGTAATTGAAGCCGGAAGGGATGTGGAGTTTTTTGAAGAAGGTGATCTCGTCTCCGTTCCTTTCAATATTGCTTGCGGAAGGTGTCGAAACTGCAAAGAACAAAGAACCGGCATTTGTTTAAATGTCAACCCCGCCCGACCTGGAGCTGCCTATGGTTATGTGGATATGGGTGGCTGGGTAGGAGGCCAATCCGAATATGTGATGGTTCCCTACGCAGATTTTAACCTTTTGAAATTCCCTGACAAAGACCAGGCGATGGAAAAAATTAAGGACCTGACCCTCTTATCTGATATTTTTCCAACGGGTTTCCATGGCGCGGTAACTGCGGGCGTAGGACCCGGATCTATCGTTTATGTGGCCGGAGCAGGTCCGGTAGGTCTTGCCTGTGCTGTTTCCTGTCATTTATTGGGCGCAGCGGTGGTCATTGTTGGAGATATGATTCCTGAGCGGTTGGCCCAGGCAAAAAGTTTTGGCTGTGAAACCATAGACCTCAGAAATAAAACACCACTTCCTGATGCCATTGCCGAAATAGTGGGCATTCCTGAGGTGGACTGCGCCGTGGATTGTGTTGGCTTCGAGGCCAAAGGGCATGGGGCCGATGCCGATAAAGAAGCCCCGGCCACTGTCCTTAACACAGTTATGGATGTCACCCGTGCCGGCGGAAGTATAGGTATTCCCGGATTGTACGTAACCGGAGATCCCGGAGCTGTAGATGAAGCCGCCAAAAAAGGCAGCCTTAGCATCCGTTTGGGATTGGGGTGGGCCAAGTCCCACAGTTTCCATACGGGACAATGCCCTGTGATGAAATACCACAGGCAACTGATGAATGCCATCCTGTATGATAAAGTGCAGATTGCCAAAGCTGTGAATGTTCAGATCATCTCCCTGAAAGAATCTGTACAGGGGTACAAAGACTTTGACCGCGGAGCTGCCAAAAAATTTGTAATCGATCCACACGGTATGATTCCGAATTGATTAGAAAAGAACATTCCTGCCAAGTCTTATGGATTTGGTAGGAATTTTTTAATCTTTTTAATTTTTTATCCTATCTCCTGGTTCATTGATTTCAAGAATGGTCCCGTAAAATTATTCTCCAATCATCTTAAGCCTAATTTCTGTTAATCCAATAAAGCGGGATTTCCCAATTTTCCCATAAAAAGAAGGGCTCCACTGTGGTTGTCCTGGATAAAGAAAACGAAGGGTTTGTCCAAATGGAATACCCTGGGCTGATGCGGGCCTGCAGAAGTGGTCCCCACTTCCACCACGGTGGCCGCTGCGGCTTCACTTCCCCTTTCATCCACCTCGATCAACGCCTCATGGATCACCCTGCTGATGAACAAGGGCTCGGTGGGATTGGTAAAAAGTCTGTTGAAATTCATAGGACTCGGATTAAATGGTTTTTCAAGGCCCATGGCCTTCAGGTATTCATTCATTTTTACCATTTTGTACCGCATCTTAAACTTGGGCATCTGGAGAATAAAATTGGCTTCTGCCGCATTTTCCCTCCAATATTCCAGGTCTTCGAAAGAAAATTCCTGCAGTTTATCATCCAGGTCAAATTCGGTAGCAGTGATCACCCCCATATTATAATGACCTGTGCTGTAAGGGATTTCCAGGTATTCCAGCTCACCAGTATGGTAATACCTCATGGTAGCCGGTTCTTCCATCCGCATCATATCCACTTCCACTTCCTGTTGGGGGCTGACATAAAATGGCGCCTTTTGGGTGTTGGAGGCATTGAAACGGTACTTCCAATCTGCTTTGAAGTAAATGGCATTTACGAGGTACATCACCGCATTGGCCTGTATTTCATCGAGCATGTCTTTGATCAGGCCTTCCGTATTGTTCTCAATCCAATGGTTGATCACATCCACGGATTGTGGATTGGCCATATCCAGACCGGCCACTTCTGCCCCAAAGCTATTTCGTACCGTTTCTTCAAAAACCGGATTGACCTCAAATTCCTGCTTGTACCAAATTGCATTGGCAATGGACAGCCTTACCTTGGGATCCAGTTCCAATAAAAATTTCGTCAGGGATTGGGCCGCTTCATTGGCTTCTTCCAAACCCATTCCCTCATAACTTAACACCCGGAAAAATTCTTCCAACACCTCCCCATCATTCCCGTTCATGGCCATGGAAAGGGCCTGATGGATACTATAGGGGCTGTAAAATTGATTGGGATCTTCCTTTTTTTGAAGCTGATGAAAAAGGTCTATGGCAAAACGGGAACTGGAGAGGACCATTTCCTGCTCATGGGCATGCAGCGCCCTTAGATTAGCACTGACCTTTTCCTCTTTGCTGCCGCCCCAATTACATGAACCCAGTAAAAATATAGAAAATATAGAAAAAAAGGAGCAAGTTAAGTAAAGTCGCATTTTCATGTTCGTTTGGGATTTGTTTTAATGCCCGTACGTTGAAATGACCTTTTATGCTACAGGCCCTGGGGTCATGGTTGCTATGAATGCCAGCAGGGATTCTTTTCTGGAGTTGAAAGTAAGCTATGTGGACTCTGGTCAAATGGATTACCTGACCAGGAACAGTGCTTCATACAGTGAGCTGGGTGATTTGTTGCTTACTCTAAAACAGTCAGGATTTAATATGATCCAGCCTTTTTTAGCGGTGAAATATTTTTTTATTTTTTATTGCCCTGATAAACAGACCAACTCATGATCCCTTTTTTCTTTTTGGATTCCACTACCTTTTCATTTTGGCCAGGATTGTCATTTAACTTTGACAATACACCTTCTATTGTGGTTTAGACCTTTATTCTGGGTTTTTTTCATGATAGTGTTTTCATATTTTTGGAACATTGTACCCTACAAAAATCAAAATTTTTATATTAAAATAATTATATATTTTTTTGAATTTATTACAAAATTAACACTTTAAGTTTCCCTTGACTGAACCATAGACTACGGAAACATCCCGTTTGTTATCAAAGTCCTGATTTTTCATAAACAATGGTTGCTGACCATCCACCATATTTCCTATTTGGTTACCTGAACTGTAATTCATTGAGACCTATTCCTACTTTCACCACATTGTATTTGCATTTTTCAGTATTAATTAGAAGATTATAGAAAATTTAACCATCAATTACCAACCTAACCCATGCAAAGAAGACAGTTTATGAAACTGGGAGCCTTAGGCGCCATGGTGACCTTTTCAGGATTTCCCTTGTTATCCCATGCACGCTCCGATTTTAAAATCAAAAAAATCCGCTACTATGCTGCTCCAGGATATAACAAACCCCTGTTCAATCAGGCAAGGGGCATTGTGGAAATAGAGACCGACTCGGGGCTGATCGGCATAGGGGAAGGGGGCACCCCTGATATGGTTCGGCAATGTGCGGAAATGCTGATCGGAGAAGATCCCTTTCGCATCGAACACCTCTGGCAGTACCTCTTCCGGGGCATGTTTTACCCTCCCGGAAAAGAAAAGCTCCATGGACTCGGAGCCATTGAGATGGCCCTTTGGGACCTGAAAGGCAAGGCACTGGAAATCCCTGTCTATGACCTACTGGGAGGCAAAACCCGAAATTACGTGGAATGTTATGCCACAGGTTTCCGAAATTCCAATGCCAGCACCATGGAAGGAAGAGCCCAGGACTGCCTGGAAGCAGGACTGAGGTGCTACCGCATCGGCCCCACTGGGGGAAACGGCGATTTGCCCTTTGATTTTTATGAGCACAGCAAAAAAACCATTGCCATGTGTGAACAGCTGGACAAGGCTGTGGGAGGAAATGGCAACTGGGCTGTAGACCTCCACACCCGTTTTGACACGCCAGAAGCCATCAAAATCTGTGATGCTTTAGAGGAATTGGAACCCTATTTTGTGGAAGACATCATCCGCTCTGAAAATCCGGAAATCTACCGCACGATCCGGAACATGACCAAAGTACCTATCGCAGTAGGAGAACAGTTTGGCGACAGATGGGATACCAATGTACTGATGGAAAATCACCTGATCGATTACAGTCGGGTCACCTTGCCCAACACCGGAGGCATCACAGAATTAAAAAAAATAATTGCCATTGGCGAAACCCATTATGTGGGCATCATCCCCCACTTTACAGGCCCCCTTTCCACGGCAGCACTTGTGCACGTGCTGGGTTCCTCCAGTCCTACACGTTGCATGATCGAACTGGCAGGTGGGGAACCGGAGAAACCGTCCTATTTCAACGAGGATTTTATTGATTTCAGGGAAGGAAAAGTTCACCTTAATGACAGGCCTGGTTTAGGGGTCACCTTTGATCCTGAAAAAGCAGATTTCCTTTTTGAAGTTACCGAAAATACCGAATTTTCCCATCCTTTTTTAAGGAGTCCGGATGGTGCCATACATAATTGGTAGATTCATAAACCCAATAAAATGAAAAAACTTAGGATAAAACCCTTAAAAAAGACCACCGTTTCCAGGCGCACCGCCATCCAGTCTGTTCTGGGACTGGCCGGAACCGGACTGCTGCTTCCTCTATCTTCTTACGCCCACCAACCCCCTCCAAGCAATGAATACAGCGAGGTGAAAATCACCAAACTGGAAACTTTCTTGGTCAAACCCCAATATGCAGCCGACAATTTTGCCTCCCTACGGGAGGCTGGTGGACCGGAAATGGATATTGGGATCGATTTCCACGGTGCCATCTCCCCCCAAACTGCCAAAATGCTGATCAAAGAACTGGAACAATATCAGCCCATGTTTATCGAGGAACCCTGCCAGGCCCAAAATGTGGATGTCATGGTGGATATCGCCAGGGGCACCCATTTGCCCATAGCCACAGGGGAAAGGATCTTTACCAAATGGGGGTTTAGAGAATTACTGGAAAAAGGTGCTGCCAGCATCTTACAGCCTGATCTTTGTCATGCAGGAGGTTTGACAGAAGGGCGGTTGATTGCCGGAATGGCAGAAGCCTATTATGCAGCCATCGCCCCACACAATCCCATGGGCCCCATTTCCCTGGCCTGCGGTCTGCACCTGGCGGCCAGCATCCCCAATTTCCTGGTACAGGAGCAGGTTTCATTGGGAGATGGCTATCTGAAAAACCCGTTTCAATTGCAATCTGATGGCACCCTGTTGATCCCAACCGGACCGGGCCTGGGCATAGAACTGGATGAGGATGCGCTTCAGGACAAGATCGGCCATGACTGGACCAACCCCTAAAGTTACGATTCCAGGGATGGCTCTGTGGTGGACTGGTAATTCAAAATAATTATACTATAGAAAAAACATTTCTCTATCACCTATTCAATTCAACATGAATACAAAAACAAATACCTCTCGAAGAAAAATATTGAAAGGCCTTGGATTGGGTGCCGCGACCGGCTTTATCGGTTTATATCCCGGAACTGAAGCACTGGCCAAAACAGAAAAAGAGAAGCCTTCATAGAGAAATACCTACAGGACTTTTGCGTGGGCAAAAACGTGGACAACATAGAAGACATGTGGCAATCGGCCTTTGTCAGTTCCTACTGGAGAAACGGACCTGTCCTGAATAATGCCATCAGCGGTCTGGACCAGGCCCTATGGGATATCAAAGGCAAAAGGGCCAACATGCCCGTCTATCAGTTGCTGGGAGGGAAAAGCCGGTTTGCCATTCCCTGCTATACCCATGCCAGTGGCAATACCCCGGAAGCAGCTGCCGATCAGGTGTCGGGATATATGGAAGAAGGGTATCGGTACGTTCGTATTCAGCAGGGTGGCTATGGGGGAGCGGGCATTTCCGGTGACCCGGATTTCAAAAAACAGGGCTATGGACGTGATACGGACCAGTACATGGACCAGGGAAAATACATGAGGGATGTTCCCAGGCTTTTTGAAACGGTGAGAAAGCAATGCGGGGAAGAAGTAGAGCTCCTCCATGACATCCACGAAAGGCTGGATCCCTTTGATGCCATCAATGTGGTAAAAAGCACCGAACCTTACCATCCTTTCTTTATCGAGGATCCTTTCTCTCCTGAGCAGATGGAATGGTTCAAGGAGTTGAGAAACGCCACTACAGTTCCGCTGGCCATGGGAGAATTGTTCAACAACATCAATGAATTCAAAGAGCCTATGACCAACCGGCTGTTTGATTATATACGTATTCATATTTCTCAGATCGGCGGGATCACCCCGGCAATGAAGGTGGCCCGGCTGGGTGAGTTTTATGGCATCAAGACCGCCTGGCACGGACCAGGGGATGTTTCTCCCGTAGGACATGCGGCCAACGCCCATATTGATTTGGCGGTCTGGAATTTTGGCATTCAGGAAGCTGCCCGGATTTCCGATCTTTCGCGGGAAATTTTTCCTGGCTCCCCCACCATGAAGGACGGCTACATGTGGGTCAATGAAGCCCCGGGATTGGGTGTGGACATCAACCAGGACCTGGCAGCCAAATATCCCATGCACACCCGGTCCAACTGGACGGTAAGGAAATTTGACGGGACTATTATCCGGCCTTAGATTGAATGAGATTGAGATCAGGGAACGCCTTAGGCGCTTTGCAATTGAAATATTTGCTTTGTCCGAAAAATTCCCAAAAACTACGCAGGTCAATTTCATCAATTATCAACTTACCAAATCCGGGACTTCCAGGTATGCCAACTACAGAGCGGCAATGAGGGCCCGGTCCAGGGCGGAGTTTTTCAGCAAATTGTCCACCGGACTCCCAATAAAGTGAAAAATTTAACTATAAACCTAATATGAAAACCATTTCTACTTGCTTCCTTTTTTTCTTTTCCTTTACAAATGCTGCCCATGCCCAGGAGGAATTTGAAATTTATGATGAGGTTTACGGCCATGTGTTATTTCAACAACAGTTAAAGCTTTGATAAGCACCTCCCATCCTGAAAGCATGGAGCATCTGATGTGGGTCCAAGAGCCCTTCCCAGATACCCGATCGGTATACCTGCAACCTGGTCATGGATCTGACATATTTGCTGATCCCAGTTACAGGAAACTATTAAAACAAAGCCTTGAATGGGCTGCATTTCAGCGGTAATGCAATAATTTTCATTCGCTTTTGAGCACTTCAGCAGGATTTTTCCGGGCTACCTGATAGGCATGTAGGCCTACAATCGCCAAGATGGCGGCTAAAGCCGAAAGCCCCGCCATGCCAAACAGCCTTAAGGGCATATCAATCCTATACGGAAAATCGGCCAACCAATTTCTGAGCAAATACCAGGCAGGAATAGCGCCCAAAACAAAAGCCTGGGTAGTCAATACCATATACTCTTTGGAGTGCCCCATGATCAGGGAATTCAAGGTGGCCCCCAAAATTTTCCGGATACTCATCTCCTTTGTTTTTTGGGCAATAGTAAAAGAGGTCAATGCAAATAAACCAAGGAAACTGATGGTCACAACCATCAAGGTGGCCATGCAGAGGACTTTTTGCAAGTTAACTTCAGATTGGTAAAAATGATCAATGGTTTCATCCAGAAACTGAAAAGTCGCCTCATCATGGGGAAAAAAGGATTTGCTGAGGCCATCCAGCGTGCTTTTGGCCGTAAATAAGTCGGTTTGGCTGTGCAGTTTCAGATTGATCATATCTAAATTCTTGGGCCGGTAAAACATCACCATAGGGCGGATACCTTCCTTCAAGGTGCGGGAATGAAAATCAGGTACCACCCCTACTATTAAATGATCATTTTCATCATGTAAAACATAATTATCCAAAGCCTCCCTGGGGTCGGCAATTCCCGTTTCTCTTAGGAACGATTGGTTTACCAGCATTTCGCCATCTACATTTTTAATGTTCCTACCTGCCAACAGTGGAACCTGATATACCTCCAGGAAATGATCATCAATGACCTTAATCTGCACGCCGAATTCAGCCAATGTACTATCTTTAGCTACTTCAACCTTTGTAGTGAAAATTCCGGAAGAGGCCAAGGCATCATTTCCCAATGAAACCTGCCGGACCATGCTTTGTTTCTCGAGTGTACTCTTGAAGCTTTTCTTTTTGGTTTCGGACGCATTAAATGGCATCCTCAGGTGCAATACCTGCTCTTTATTAAACCCCAATTCTTTACTCAGTAAATAGCGGTTTTGATCAGCCACCACCATCACGGCAATAAAGAAACCAATGGAAAGGGCAAATTGAAATACGGTCAGGTTTTTCTGTATAAAATGACCGATAGAAAATCCGGAAGGATTTTTAAATTCCATTTTCAAGGCCCGATGGGGCCGATAACTGGATAAAATCAGAGATGGGAAAATACCTGAGACAACAGTCAGCACCATTCCAAGAACAAGCAGAAAAATGAGCGTATGGGGAACAACATAATGAAGGGTAAATTCCGGGGGAAGGAATCCAGCAAAATACCTGCTGAGCATTTCGCACAAAAACAGCCCGATAATAATTGAAATACACACTATTATCCCCGTTTCTGCCAGAAATTGAAAAATCAATTGGGGTCTGCTGCTGCCCAGGGTTTTTCGGATACCCACTTCCCTGACCCGGATAATGGAGCGTGCGGTCTCTAAGTTAACAAAGTTCATGCTGGCCAAAATCAAAATGAACATCGAAACGACCATCAGGCCATTCAGCACCAATTTATTGGCAGCGGGGTTGTCGAAATTATTATGAAAATGCAGTTCCTTCAAGGGAAGGAGTGAAAATTCCATGATGCCGTCCTCCTCCTTATCCAGGTGTTGATCTGCCAGAGTCAATAATTTATTTTCGGCCTGGATTTCCTGATCTTTGTCATACAGTTTGACAAAAAGTTGGGATGCAGAATTTACCGAGTTCCAATTTTCCCTTTGGTAAAAATGCTGCAATTCCTCCTTCTCCGTATTTTTGATTGAAATAATATCAGTGAAATTTAAATCTGTCTGCCCCTGAAAATCCTCTACTACGCCCACAACCTTCGCTCTGATGGTATCCCTAAAAAAATATGTCAGATTTTTACCCAACACCTCCACCGCTGGCAGTGATTTAAAATATTTTTCTGCCGCTGCAGCAGTTAACACCACCTCATCCCGTCCCTCCAGGGAAGTGGATGGCTGGCCGGCCAACCATTTGCGGGGAAACAACTCAAAAAATGCCCGGTCTCCAAGAACTACATTATTATTCCCAGGGTAAATTTGATCCCTTTCCTCCTCATAAACCTTTACCCCCCAAAGTGTGAAAAACCGACTTTTCATTTCTATTTCCGGCAACTCCTCCTGAATCACTTCTGCAAGAGGTACAGGTACCCCATTGTTGGGCCAGGATTCTTCGTTGTACTTTGTAAGCGTGTTTACCTGATAAATCCTCTCCCTATCGGGGTGGAACCGGTCAAAACTGTATTCAAACCACACCAATTGAAATACCAATAAACAGACCGCTACGCCCAAAGAAAGTCCCAGAACGTGGACCAATGTCCTGAATTTATTCCTTTTGATATTTCGGTAGGCGATGAGTAAATAGTTCTTCAGCATGATGAATTACATTTCTATTATTTGAATGCCAGGGAATCCAAATCCCGGATGTAGTCTACTAATGAAAATACTGGCTCTTACCCTTTTTAGCAAGGTTCCTACAACCTTTGATAAAGCCGGATCACTCCTTCCTGAACGTATCCACTGGATTGACCAAAGCCGCCCGGAATGATTGGGAACTGACCGTAATGGCAGCGATCAACAGGGCCAAGCAACCTGAAATGGCCACAATCACCCAGGAAACCGGGATATGGTAGGCGAAATTTTCAAGCCATTTACTCATCCCCATCCATGCCAGGGGTACGGCTATGACAAAGCCAATCAGTACCAACTTTAAAAAGTCTTTGCCCAACAGAGAAACGATATTCCAGCTACTGGCACCCAACACTTTTCTTATTCCTATTTCTTTGAGCCTTTGTTCGGTAGAATAAGCGGAAAGACCAAACAACCCCAAGACAGAAATAAGAATGGCCAATCCTGCGAAAAAACCAAAGACAGCACCCACTTTCTCCTCCGCCTGGTATTGTTCGTCAAATTTATCAGCAACAAAGGTAATCTCTAAGGGGTAGTCAGGGCGCATGGCCAACCATTCTTCCCGGAGGTAAGCCAAAGCTTCTTCTCTACCTGTTTTGCTGAGCTTTACGGCAACCTGATTGATACGGGTGTCCGGTACCATAAACACCATCGGACTGATGGGTTGGTGGAGAGATTCAAAATGAAAATCCTTAACCACGCCGATTATATGCCCTCTTCGGTTGCCATAGTTGAATTGCTTGTCGATAGCCGATGCAGGTGAAGTCCATCCAATAGCCCTTACCGCCGATTCATTGAGAATAAAGGCCTCGCTGGAATCACTGGCAAGAAGGATGTCAAAGTCCCGGCCTTCCAGGATCTGCATGCCAAAAGCTTTCATAAAGGAATGGCTGATATGAACATCGGCTATTCTGGTATTGATAGGGGTCAATTGGCCGTCCACTTCTGCCTGGGTTCCCTGTGAGTCCAAGAGCCGGCCTGAGGGAATTCTACTGGCGATGGCCACTTCATCGATTCCGGGATGCTGCATCCATCTGTTCCGAAATAAAGCGATGTTTTCCGAAAATTCATCAAAAGCGGGGAGGACGGCAATTTCTTCTTTTTCAAAGCCCAAATCCTTGTTTTTCATATACTCCAGCTGATTGATCACCACCATAACGGCCACGATCAAAGCAATGGATATGGCAAATTGGCCAATCACCAGGAATGACCGAAGTTTTTCATGAATGGACCCGATTTTATAGGTGCCTTTCAATACATTGGCAGGCTGAAATCCGGAAAGAAACAAAGAGGGATAACTCCCGGCAATCAAGCCTACCAGGATTACCATGCCCACAAATCCTACCAGGTACTCCGGATGGTCAATCAGATTCATGCTCAACTCCTTACCCGTAAAATCATTGAAAAACGGAAATGCCAGTCGGGCCAACAGCAAGGCGATCAGCAAAGCAGCAACAGACATCAAAGTAGTTTCTCCCATAAACTGCTTGACCAACAGTTGCCGGTCGGCCCCCATCACCTTCCTCAAACCTACTTCCAAAGCCCTTTTTGCAGAGCGGGCGGTGGCCAGGTTCATGAAATTAATACAGGCGATCAACAGAATAAACAGGGCAATGGCCCCATAGATGTACACATACTCGATGTTGCTGTTGGGTTCAACTTCGGAGTCGAGGTTGGAATGGAGGTGGATATCCGTCAATGGCCATAAAAATAGTTGGGTGCCTAAGGATGCGGGGATTCCCTGGCCGCCGGCAGGAATGTGGCGGTCCACAAAAGCAGAGAGTTGTCCATTTATGTCATCCATTTGCACTCCTTCCTCCAGCAAAAGGTAGGTCGCAAAATTGTTGCTTCCGAAATTGGACATCATTGCCTCATATCCACCATAAAAATCGACAACAGGTTCCATGGAAGCAAAAAAATCAGCCTGAAAATGTGAATTGTCAGGTATATCCTCCATAATTCCCCTGACTTGACCGTTATAATTATTGGACCCTATTCTTAGATCCAGAGTCCTACCCATTGGATCCCGGTCTCCAAAGTATTTCTTGGCCATTGAGGCACTGATCACCAGGCCATCCGGAAATGAAAGGGCATCGTTTGGATTGCCTTCCAGCAAGTTCCAGGAAAAAACCTCAAACACTTCCGGATCGGCAAAAAAGAACCGCTCTTCTTGAAACACCTTGTTTTCTTCACGGATGATTACCGAAGTATTCATCAGCCGGACCGCTTCCACTATCTGCTCGTCGAAATCAGATTTCAACAAGGGTCCAAAGGGAGGAGCAGCATGGCCCAGGTGAAGGCTGATGGCTCCATCCTGGTTGAACCAGGCCCTTGAAACCCGGAAGATGCGGTCCGACTTTTCATGATATTGATCATAGCTGAGTTCATGTTGAACAAATAGGAAGATCAAAATACTGGAAGCCATGCCCACGGCCAATCCGAAAATATTGATCAGGGTATAGCTGGGCTGCTTCCTCAGGGTTCGGAAAAATATTTTGAAGTAATTTTTTATCATGTCCTTTGGTTTTGGTCGATCCCCACTAAACCTCCTTCCCGAATACAATTTTTGATCTTCTACTTTGATGCCAGGTCAGAATGGGCTTTTCTGCCTTTGAGAGGTCCATTTGAGCATTCCTCAGCCATTCAATGCGGACACTTTTGTTCGCTGACGGGCGAAAATTGGACAAGCGTGGCTAAAAGAACAAGTAGACAAAGAGGAATACGCCAGTAAAAGTGAACTGGTGAATGATTTAATCAGACAGGCAAGAAAACAACAAGCCCAAATCGACTGGATGAGGGCTAAATTTAGAGAAAACCGAAAATAGCGGGTTTTCCAATGACAGTAAAGAACAAATAAATCAATCTAAGTTGGTACTTAATGGCTAATTATCGGCTGAGTAACGAAGCTAAAGCCGATTTGATTCGCATTCATCATTATGGAGTCTGGAAATTCGGAATGGCTCAGGCCGACAAAAACTTCCATTCATTTTTGACTGTTTTGACAGTATTGCCCAACGACCATTTTCATTTGAAGCGGTAAATTATCTGAAAACAGGGTATAGATGGGTGTGCGGCTCGGATAGCATTTTTTATAAAATTAACGGAGCCATGGTTGAAATAATGGCAATTGTCCGAAGGCAGGATTTGGACACTAATCTTTTTTAATCTTCCGGACGGAAAAATAGGGTTAACAAGTCCTGGTGGGCCGCCAGCTGGGTGTATTTAACAATTACACCCTCACTACCCGATCCGCGGGATTTGCAAGCGGTATCTTAAACCTACCATTGGTAAAATGGTATTTATCCGGTATATTCATTCCGGGATTATAGGGTAAGAAAATCTTTTTGGGATAAGGAAGAAAAAATTCAGTAAAGGAAATTATTCTAGGGTAAAAATCCCGGTGGCAAGGCATCTACGGTTTTATCTGTTTCATCTAATAGCAGGCAAAAGCGGTTAGGTACAGAAATCTACTTATTTTAGGTGAAAAGGGAACTGTTTCGAATGGATGAAAAACAAATTATAGAATGGTTGCTTAAAGGGGATATAGCTTTGACATATCAGGTTTACCGGGATTTGCTAGACATTGACCGAAAAGACCTTCAGTGCAAAATAGCCAAGGAGGGATGGGGTAAACAATTTTTAACCAAGCGTAATTCAAATGGTCATTGGGGCCTAAGATTCTACCAACCAAAATGGATTTCCACCCACTACACTTTACTTGACCTTCGTAATTTGAATCTCAACCCCGACAACGATATTGTAAAAGGGACGATCGAACTGGTATTAGATTTGGGCAAAGCTGATGACGGAGGTATTCCATTGGGGCCCTCCACATCCCAATACAGTGATGTTTGTGTAAATGGAATGTTTCTGAATTATGCTTCCTATTTCAATACCTCAGAAAACAGATTACGCTCCATTGTCGATAGCATTCTGCATGAGATTATGCCTGATGGTGGCTTCAATTGCAGGTCAACAAGAAGTGGTGCAAAACATAGTTCTTTACACTCCACAATTTCTGTACTTGAAGGATTGAATGAGTTTCAGAAATCAGGATACAAGTATCGATTAAACGATATACAAAGTGCCGAAGAAAGCGCTAAGGAATTTATTCTGCTTCATCGATTATACTTGTCTGACCACACAGGAAAAATCATTTCTAAAGACTTTTTGAAATTATCCTATCCAAGTAGGTGGAAGTATGATATTCTGCGGGCATTGGATTATTTTCAATATGCAGGAAGCAAATGGGATGATCGAATGGAAAATGCATTGAACGTAATAGCGCATAAAAGAAATAAAAACGGTACCTGGAATCTGCAGGCTGCTCATCCGGGTATGGTACATTTCATAATGGAAAAAGCAGGTAAACCTAGCAGATGGAATACACTTAGAGCAATGCGTGTACTTAAACATTTCAAAACCAAATAAAAAGAAACATTTTTTTCCCCAGACCAGAGTAAGTGCAATCCAGAAAAGGAAACCGACGGATTACGGCCGACAAAGTTTTGCCGCATTCAAAATCTTTCGGGACCTCAGCGAAATTTTGGCTTGGGCTTCAGGATAATTTCGATCTTGAATTTGTGGAGATACAAGAACTAAAAAATGCCATAATTAAGTATATTGGATGCAAGTAAAAGAAACGAAAATGACCGGTAAAGTTATCAATACAAGACTAGGAGATATTGAATACAGTTCAACCGGAAATGGAATGCCAATTATTTTTGTGCACGGAGGACATTCTAATTGCCATGAAACACTTTGCCTCAAAGGATTTGATGTAGAAAAGTTTCAATTAATTACCCCTTCCCGTCCTGGATACGGAAAAACCACTTTGAAGGGTAACCGAAGTTCAAGGCAAGCTGCCGACTTGATTATAGAATTATTAGATCAATTATCGATAGACCAAGTAATTGTTTATGGCATTTCAGCAGGTGGGCTGACAGCAATTGAGTTGGCAGCAAATTACCCAAATAGAGTAAGTAAATTAATTTTAGCCTCCGCCATATCGAAGAAATGGCTTGAAGATAATGGGAAAATCTATAAAACAGCCCAAAGAATCTTTAACCCAAAAGTTGAAAAATTCACCTGGGGTATGGTAAGGTTCTTTTCAAGCATTTTCCCAACGATGATCGCGAAAAGTTTCTATCCCCAATTTTCCAAAAAGGCAATGAACGGATTAAAAGGGGAGGACATAACAGAACTGATCTCTGCTATGAAACACTACCGTTCCGGGCGGGGATTTTTGAACGACATCCACCAAACGATCAAGGATTCGACAATTGCGGAAATCCAATGTCCTACCCTTATTATTCATAGTAGAAATGACAATAGCGTACCGTTTGAGCATGCCTTACATGCAAAAAAAATGATCAAGAACTCAAAACTTGTTGAATTGGATAACGAATGGGGGCATTTGTTCTGGATTGGAACCGATTCAATGAATTCAATCAATAAAATTTTAAAATTCATTGATGAATAAAATGCCAACACTCAGCACTTGTTCAGAAAGTGGTTTCCGCTAAGGTTCCTGTTACCCATCCATTTCCAAACCTACCATAGGTAAAAAAGATATCCATTCTGACTTAAAAACTGAATCTAAAACTCAAGGCCACATTTCTTCCGGTTTGACGGATACCAAATGGGCGGTACAAAGACATATGGTCCAAATAACTTACATTCAGAATATTGGTGCCAGAGACAAACACCTCTACCACCTGCTCCCCGACTTCAAAACTACCCCCAAAGTCCAAGCCCATCAAATAATAGCCCGGTGTAGCCTCTTCCAGCTCAGCAGACCTGTTTTGGTCTAAAATCAAGGAACCTGTCAGGTTAAAATAGGGTTTTCCCCACCTGCCAATATCCTTAAAGGTGAAGGCCAGGTCCTGGTTCCACCTGAAAGCAGGAATATAGGGCAAATAAGAAAGATCAGAAATCCTTTGTCCGATTACCATACTATAAGAAGTGGATCCCCGCCACCAACTGAGGGAAGATGGATGAATTTCCAATAATCCTTCTCCTCCCACTAATCTGGCATTATCCTGTTCAAAACGCCAAATAGTAAGGTCTCCTTCCTTTTCATCAGTTGGGGCAAAAAAGATGTAGTTGTTTACACGGTTATAAAATCCCTCCAAGGCAAGGGTAAAATCAGAGGATTTATACCTTATTCCCAGATCAGATTGGATATTTTGTTCCCGGATAAAATTGGCATTCCCCTGTTCAAACCTGGATGTTCCCGGATGGGGACCATTGGAATACAATTCTGCAAGATCAGGTGCCCTGAAGCCGGAAGCCACATTCAACCTGAATCTCCAGCTTTCGTTGGGCCTGAATGTAGCACCACCACTTGCTGTAATCCCATCGAAAGTTCTGGAGATCATCCTGGATTCCGGTGATCCAGGCAATTCAAATCCATAATCCAAAAAATTTTGGGCCCGGCCATCAGCCTTTACCATCCTATAATCATACCTAACCCCCCCCTGTAACACCCAATTGGAATGGGAATAATTCAATAGACCATAAGCAGACCGGTCATCTTTAGAGGCGTCAGGTATAAGTATCTCTGCCGCATCCGGATAATTTATCGTTTGCAAATAAAAGCCTTGTATTCCGAAAATGGCTTCCAGATTTTGGGAAAGGGCATGATAGTATTTTAAGTCGTACATGAAATTACTTTGTTCAAGTCCTAGATCAACCTGATTAAAGTCCACCTCTGTTTCTTCTCTGAAATTCCAATGGTAACCAAAAGTGGTTTTGATCTTGTCCTCTCCTAGAAAAACGTTCGTTTCCGAATTTAGAAAGTGATCTGAAACAATTTGGAATGGCAATTGAATACTTCGGTCATTCCTGGAGGTAACCAGCCTATCCCTATTATTTTCATCCAGGATTCCCAGATTTTGCTTCAGATAGGTGTATCTTATACGGGTGTCTCCCCATTTCTTTTGAAGCCCCATACCAGCCTTGATATTTTGGGTGGCAAAGCGTGTGTTGCCAACGGGATTCCTGTCTCCATCAAGATAATCGGCATGTGACTCGGAAGCGCCTCTAAGAGACCAGGTAATTCCTGTTTCTGTAGTACCTTTCATGCCGGCCTCTGCCCTTGCTCCCAAGGTATTGCTATAAAACCTGAGGTTGACATCACCTTGTGTGGTGCCAGGTGAGGCATCAGCGTCCTCCAAAAGGTTAACCACTCCTGCCATGGCCCCTGAACCATAGATGATGGAAGCAGGTCCCTTGATGATTTCAACTCCGGAAAGTCCCGTTTCAGTAAGCCCCAAACCATGATCTGCTCCCCATTGCTGATTCTCAAACCTTGCTCCTTGATAAACAGAAAGCACCCTGCTGAACGACAATCCCCTTATTACCGGCTTGCTGATTCCAGGACCCAAAGAAACCTCACTGATACCTGGGATCTTCGCCAAAGCAGACATTAAACTTGGTGCAGGACTTTTTAGAATATCATTTTTATTCATTTTCTCAATGGAAATGGGCGAACTTTCCCTACTCATTACATAGGCTGCCGAAACCACAACTTCTTCCACCGAAGTAGTGGTTTCTTCCAATTGGAAGTTAAATGAATTTTGCTGTGACGGATTGGTTTTGGTAATAATGGTCGCATAACCCATATAAGATACCTGGAGGGTAATGCGGCCCGGAGGAAGGGAGGTCAGGCTGAAAATACCTTGATCATCCGTAACTGTTCCACGTCTTAATTCCGGAACAAATATGGAAACACCAATCAATGGCGCTTCCGATCCCGAATCCGAAACCTTACCTTGAATATTTATTTCTTCATTTTGGCCCATAGCCATATTCATTGTCAGCCATGCGACGAGGGTAAAAAGAATTTTCATTTTAGTATGATTTTTTTTGTTCCTCTTCTTCAGATAAAACAGGTAGTATTTTCCTAATCAGTTTCAATCCTTATTCTCTATGGTATCCCCAAAATTACCGAATTATTTAATCACTTACAACAATTTTTAAAGATAGGACTTATTTTTTATTTAGACATGTCTAATTTATTTTTATTAGCAGGCTTCTTTTTCTAGCCATGTGATTATTTTATATTTGCAGGGTGATCAATTTTGAATATCGACCGGAGAGTTATTTCGATGGAACTGGCCCTACAGCCTTAATTGCAAAGCTTACCTACCCAGAAAGCCAATGGGGAGAAGAAATTTGTATTTTTGCTTCCCCTTTGGATGGGAAAATAATTTATGAAGTGGTTGATTTTTACGGCAATGAATACATAATCAATCCGGAGAGGAGCGATACCATTCTCAACTTACAGGAGATCATCATTTTGATTGAAACTTTAGAAGTTTCCCCTGATTTTGAGATCGGGGAGATTAATCGCACCCTAATGGGAATACCTGAAGTGGAAAGTTTGCACTATAAGCAACTGAAAATTTATTTTGAGGATAAAAGAAAACATTTTGGTTTTCTAACCTGATTATGGCCGGAACTTTTAAAAAATCTGAGATCGGAATGGTTCATTGGTATAAGGTGGATATAGCCACATTACAATTAAAATTGATTATTTTTGGAATTGTTGATCCATTATGACAAATATAATTCTCGTTGTCGTTTCCCTATTAGCGGGTATTTTTCTTCAGAAGGTCAAAGAATTTCCTTCAGATGCCCCAAAAACGCTAAATGCCTACCTGATTTATGTAGTTTTGCCTGCTGTCTCTTTGTTGCACATATCCAAAATCCAACTCAGTACCTCTTTATTATTGCCATTGGCCTTGGCTTGGATTATTTTCTCTTTGACCTGGATAATATTTGGATTCCTGGGTAAAAAACTGGATTGGAAAAGAAACACCACTGGCTGTCTGATCATTTGCGGAGGGCTTTCCAACACCGGGTTTGTTGGATATCCGGTGATAGAGGCCATCTATGGCCCCCAAGGTTTAAAAATCGCGGTACTTATTGACCAACCAGGTTCTTTCATTGTTGTGAGCAGTTTGGCCATCATCGTTGCATCCATCTATGGTGCGGAAAAAATGAGAAAAAGGGACATTTCCAAAAACATGCTCCTTTTCCCACCATTTTTATTTTTTATCCTTGCCGTACTTTTGAATGTAATGCAAATCAAAATTACAGGAGTACCTGAAGCGATATTGGAAAAGTTTGCTGCAACCCTCACCCCGGTCGCTTTAATTGCCGTTGGTTTACAAATAAAGATCCACCTCCACGAGATCAAAGACCATTATCTTTGGTATGGTTTGGGCTACAAGCTTTTATTGGCCCCGCTCTTTATTTTCTTCATATATAGGTTACTCATAGGAGCCAATAAGGAAGATGAATTGATTTATAAGGTATGCGTGATGGAAGCAGCCATGGCGCCTATGATTACTTCTTCCATCATTGCCACCAATTATAACCTAAGACCAAAATTGGCTTCTTTGTTGGTCGGAATCGGCATTCCCCTTTCCTTCCTTACCCTAGCGGTATGGTATTACCTATTGGAATACAGCAGTTGAGAAGGCCCAATACCTTATATTCCTACGCCAATAGTTAAATGACTTCCTGACAAATACCTCATTCCGGTTCAAATCATTACTCCGGCACTTTTTCAGGTTCTTCTTTTGGTTGAGGCCGGGTGGTAAATCCCTTCAATAAATTTTTCACTTCATTTACCGCCTTTTCTTTGGTTTGATCCTTTAGTTTTTCCACTTCTTGTTTGGCACTGTCACTTGCTACTTCAGCCCTTCGTTTCATTTCTTGTTTTATACTATCCTCTTTGGCTTTAAAATCTGCCGTAATGGACTCTTTCACAATATTACTTTCATTGGTCACCCTATTACGGAGGGCATTGCTGATATAGGTTTCCAGGTTTTCACTGGATGCCAAAGAGACATTGGGTCTGGAATAACTACCCATAATATTGAATGCCAAAGGTATATTGGTTGTTGAAAGGTCCGTACCTACCAGGCCCGACACCAAATTGTTTACTTTGGATCCAAATTTACTTGCAGGCACATCCATTGCCACCAGGTAATTGATGGTCCCGTCAAATCCGGTGCTTCCTTGAATTTGGGCTTTGTAATCCCAAAGTTGTACATCAAAGGGGGCAATAACCAACATCCCATCTACCATCTCTGCACTTATGTTAAAGGGTTTTAGAATAAGGGAACTGGCCTCATTCAAATTGGTAATGCTGGTGATGCCCTTGATCAAGGGACTGTCTTTAACCGCTGCTTCTGCCAATTTAATCAATCCTTTCCCATCCAAACTTGATAATACAGGGATCATATCCTGTCCCAATAAACCTGAAAAGGAGAAATTGGTAGAAAATTTCCCGCTGACATGTTGGGCAATGGGAGCAAAGGTCTTTACCGTTACAAAGGACTTGTAAGCTTCCTGAATACCCAATTCACTGATATCCAGATCCATATCAAAGGAAGGATTGGTAATGTCCCTGGAATTATAGGACCCATCAAAGGCCAATCTACCTCCCAAGGTATTGGTCTGGAATCCATTAAAATTCAATATTCCATCATTCAGTACCAATTCCCCCTGGGCATTTTTTAGGGAAAGATTATCGTACACAATTTCATCTGCCTTTACAGACATGGTGAAGGTAATATCACGGGGCAGTTCAATAATTTCCAAAGCGGTACTGTCTTCAGGGTCCTCTTCCTGGCCCATCCATTCGTTAACATTAAATTTAGGGGAATACAGGTCCAAGTCACCCTGCAAAATACCATTGTTGTCATCAAAAAGGTAGGCCATATAATTGGATAAATTTCCAGTGGCCTGCACCGTGCTTTCACCCAGCCTGGCGTCCATTTTAACCAGCTTAATACTTCTTGGAGAAAATTCAGAAATGGCTTCGTGAACTCTGATGCCCTGTGGATAATCTTCATCCGCATAGAAAAAATTAGTAAGGGTGATTTCACCGGAAGTATTCAACTGATCAAAACGGTTATTTTCCACATCGGCATAACTGCCTTCTGCCTCAATATCAGCAAGGACTTTTCCCTCCAAAATTATTTCTTCCATAGAGAAAATCTCTGCTATTTTCCCCAAATCAAGCCCGCCGTGAACTGAAAAATCATAATTCAACGCTTCGAGGTCTTGAACTTTTAATTTGCCCCGAATTTCCTCCCCATCCAGGTTAAACCCGAAAGTGGGCAGATCAATTAACATGTCCGTCATCTTTCCTGTATTATTGATTGCGCTGGCTTCCAAATTAAGATCCTCTATGGCGGCAGGGTAAGCAGCACTCTTCACATAGCCATTGGAAAGTGTCAATCGGGCGTTCACAGCAGGTATAGTTTGGGCAGTGCTGTCATATTTCCCTTTTGCCTTGGCGTCAATAACCAGATTTCCCCTGAGTTCCATATCCTCAATGGGAAAAATAGAGGTGAGTTCATACAAATCCAAATCACCTTTAAGGGCCCCTTCCATTTCTAAGTCAATTAAGTTTTTTAAATGAAAATTTCCGGAAAGGGGTTGGTCACCAAATTGAAGGGAAAATTCAGAAATGTCAATGGAGGTATGTTCAATCATATCCCTTTCATTTTTAACCAGCAGGTTTAAGTTCACATTCTGAACTGGCCTGGGCAAATCCGGATATTGAAACATGCCATCATTAACAGCTAGGGCCAATTCAAAAGAAGGGATTTTATTTTCATTATAAATACCCTTCACGAAACCGGAAAAATCCATTTCGCCAGAAGTTTCCAGGCTTTGAAAGGAATCAGTATATAAACCAGGCACCAATGACAATAAACTGCTGAAAGAATTGTCTTCCCCATAAAAACGGGCATCAAATTCTATATCTTCGGTAGGCATGGCAAGGTAACCTTCCAAGCCAAAGCCAAATTCATTCAGCTTAATGGACGCATCTTCAAATCCAAATTTCATATTTTCCATATCAACATTGATTTTGGAATCTATTTCAATTCTTTTATTGGTGAGGTATTCCACCTCATCGTAAACCACCTTCACAATATTACCATTTCCATTTGCCAATAAATCATAAACGTCCATGGTGAAATTACCACTGCCATCCAGATCCATTTCGGAAAGTGCCATCAGGAATTCCAGTTCTCTGTCATCATAGATAAAGGAAAGATTTTCGACTTCAATCCTATCTATCCCAATTTGAAATTCGGAGGGTTCGGCTGCTATCTGCTCATTGTCCGCCTCAAACATAATATCGTAGTTGGCCTGACCATCCTCAAGGACTTTTACATAAATATTTCCGTCGACCATGTGAATGCCGGTCAGGGTGGGGTAATCCTCAAATAAAACGGACCAAAGATTCAAATCTACCTGAAAAGCACCGACATGAACCAATGTATCGTTTTGAAAAGGGGGATTTCCTTTTATTCCAAATTCCTCTATGGTGGCTGACAAATTGGGGAACCGTTTGAATACACTCAGGCTGATATTATCCTCGTCATAATACACCTGTGCATTGACTGAACCGGCAATTTCGTTATCAATTCTTTCAAAGATCTTATCCTTGAAAAAATAGGGGACTGCCACAATGGCCACCATAATCAGGGCCAGAAGGACAAATAAAATATAAATGGATTTTTTCATAAATTATATAATTTAAAAACAAACCTGATCAATCAGAAAATCACCTCCAATTCAACCAATTAAGAAACAAAAATAATACCGCATAACCGGATACTGCTGTTTAATTGCAAAATGAGAAGTAGGATTGATGAAAAGGTCAATTTCCTTTTATTAAACCATATTGGTCAAAATTAAATTCAATTGATCCTCTTTATTATCATTCTTGAATCGGGAATTCCGGTCTTAAAAGCGATTGAAAGCCATGAATTTAATCCCATAAAAATCATAAAAAACCGGGTTGTTCTTTCCCTTTCTGCATCCGGGTGTCTTTTGAACAGGATATTTCTATATTAGACAGACATCAGTCTAAAATGGCAGTCTCCTGCTTTGGCTTGGGATATTTCTTTACTCAAATGATATACTGCTTCCAGTAAACAAGCATTTTTTAACTGGCCGGCATCAATGGCTTTAAAGCCAATCAGTTCAATCATTTTCTTAAGAAATGCTCTATTTGCCGTACCGTTTCCACAAAAATAGGTTTCCTTCATCAATTCCAAAGGATCTGATTTCGGATAATCCAGTCCAAGGTTATTAAATGCTTTAAAAATTTTTTGATGGCCAGTTTCCTTTATGATATAGGTCGTGTTACATCCCAGATCAGGATCGTGTTGTCCATTGGTACTGTCTATTAAAAGTTTGTTTTCGGTACAATGTTCCTTGAGATAATTACAAACTACAGGTAGGAATTCATTTTCACAACAAACTATTATGATATCAGATGCATCTATGGCATCAGCATAATTTAAAACATAATGGTTATGCATTTTCAATATTTTCCATTCCACTTTTCTGGTGCTGAAACCTTCCCGTACACCAAAAACAACCTTCATTCCTCTTGCTATGAATTTGTTTCCTAAGGTAGTAGCAAGATTTGTTCCTCCTAAAATTCCTATGTTCATTTTTTTATATTTATTAATCAGCCGATGATTGTCATTTTTCGGCATTTTCTTTCCTTATTATGAAAATCGAGGCTTGGGGTGATTGAGCCAAATAAGATTTTCTGTTATAAGTCTATGAAATCTACTTAATTTATTTGAAAATACAAATGTTTTTTTTGTATCGCCATTAAAATTTTTCAAATTATGCTTTTTGCATTTTATCACACCATGAAATCGAGCAATTATTACTTAAAACTCCTGAATTTGGTAGAAATAACAGATTCAAGTTCTTTATGAATGGGTCCATTTGTTGCCAGAATTTCTCCTCCGAAAATGTAATCATTGCCCCCTCTGAAGTCTGTTACATTTCCACCTGCTTCGTGAACAATGATGATTCCGGCAGCCACATCATAAGGTTTTAAATTATATTCCAAATATCCTTCTATCCTACCACTGGCCACATAACACAAGTCTACTGCGGCACTTCCCAGGCGCCTCAGTCCATGGCTGTTTTGGATCAAATATTTTAGTAATCCCAAATATTGATCTATTTTACCACCATCATCATAAGGAAAACCGGTTGCAATCAAACTTTCTGCCAAAAATTTTGGTGCACTCACCTGAATAGGATTTCCGTTACAAGTGGAGCCCCCACCCCTGTAGGCAGAAAAGCATTCATCCAGGTTAATTTCATAAACCACGCCCAGAAGCATCTCTTCTTCGTCCTGAAGGGCAATGGATACCGAATACACGGGAACTCCATGGACAAAATTGGTAGTGCCGTCCAGTGGATCCACAATCCAGGTGTACCTGCCATCCCGATCATTTCTCGTACCTTCTTCAGTAATGAATCCCGCCTCCGGTAATATAGAAGACAATTCAGTGACAATGATTTCCTCTGCATATTTATCCACGTAGGAAACCAAATCATTAAAACCCTTATGTTCTACCTTGTCCAATTTGAATGACTTTTGTTCCTGACGGATGAAGGCCCCCGCTTTTTTGGCCAGAGTTTCTACTTTTCCGGTAAGTTCCTTTAAATCCATATCAATTTTTTCCTGCCACAGTAATTACAATTTCCCCTTTTAATACATTCTGCGTGTAATAATCCATCAATTCTTCCAAGGTCCCTCTAATATTCTCCTCATGAATTTTGGTGATTTCACGACTGACACATGCCCTTCTTTCCAAACCAAAAACCTCTGAGAATTGATGAAGGGTTTTTAATAACCTATAGGGGGACTCATAAAATACCATTGTCCTACTCTCATCCCGCAATGCCTCAATCCTTCCCCTTTTACCTTTTTTATGAGGCAAAAATCCTTCAAAAACAAACCTGTCATTGGGTAAACCGGAATTGACCACGGCAGGAACAAAAGCAGTGGGTCCGGGTAAGCTATTTACAACCAATCCAGCTTCTATGGTTTCTCTTACCAGTAAAAATCCTGGATCAGAAATTGCAGGGGTCCCGGCGTCACTGACCAAAGCAAATACCAATCCCTTCTTCATTCTTTCAATGATTTTGTTGGTATGGTGGTGCTCATTATGAATATGATAACTTTCTAAGGGACGATGTATTTCAAAATGTTTCAATAATTTCCCTGAAGTTCTGGTATCTTCTGCCAATACTACGTCTACAAGCTTGAGTGTATCAAGGGCTCTCAAAGTAATGTCCTGGAGGTTTCCTATTGGGGTGGGCACCAAATACAAACTTACCAAATCAATTTCAGACATATTATGTCAGGGCGTCTATGGCTTTGGCAAGATCCTTATCCTTTTGGGTAATGGTATTGCCCTTATCATGGGTCGTCAATTCGAAAGTTACTTTATTGTAAGCATTTGACCAATTGGGATGATGCCCATGCGCTTCTGCCAAAAAAGCCACCTTTGTCATAAAAGCAAATGCTTCTGTGAAATCTTTAAATTCGAAAGTTTTTACCAGTTTATTGTTTTCTTCTTTCCACATATTAATTTTAATTTACAATGAAATTACATCTTCAATTTTGGCAGCCTTTTCATAAATCTCAATAATTGCATCACTACTGGGCATCATGGCTTTGATAGTGGCACTGATATAATTACCTCTGGAGGAAGTTTTGATTTTCATTTCGTTATTCGGAAGCAGTGCAGCAATTTCTTTTTCTCTTCCACGGGGTACGATAAACTTAAACATGTATAATGTTGGATAACTGGTTTGAGCTTCCAGCTTTTCTTTAAAAGAAGACTTGTCAAAAGATTTCCCCATATTTTAAAACAACCAATATTATTAAAAATTAAATCCCTTAAAACAAAAAAATCCCATTCAAATAAAAGAATGGGATCAAAAAACCATATTGTTTTTACCAATTAAAAGAATTTGTACCGATAATCCTTTACCTCTGCAATATCTTGCATGGCATTCATGATCATGTAGGAAACCCTTTGGGATGCTTCGTTGGCTAATTCATTCTGATACCGTGTATAATCACCAATTTGTGGGGCAGGTGTAAGGCTGTTGAGCTTGGCCACCACCACTCCGATCTCTTCCTGAATAGGTTCGGATATTTGTCCTGGATTTTCCAGTCCAAATATGGCTCCCACAGCCCGTGGCGCAAAGCCTATCCCGGGAAGTACACTGGCATTGAGTTTAAGGTCTGGAGTGGAGCCCAAAGAGCCTTCGGGAAAAACTTCCTTCATCGCTTCAAGGGAATCCATACCTTCCAGCTTTTCTTTAATATATTGGGCCTTTTTGTCATTTTTTAATTCTGCCATGGCTTGCTCCCTTATACTGGGATTGTTAATGGTTCCGGGACCCTCCTCCGTTTTGTTGGTCAGAAGAGCCACAACATAGGCATCATCAAGCTCAAAAACAGATGATACTTCACCTACGGAGGCCTCATTATATGCCCAACGTATGATCTCCCTAGCTCCACTTAAATTATTTAATGATCGCGAATTCGGACCTACTCCGCTGGCAGTTGCAACCTGGTAACCTTCTTCCTCTGCATTTTCTTCAAATGTTTCCGAATTGTTGGTATTCGCGGCAAAATAATCAGCATTTCTGAAAACATCATTTCGGGTGACATCACTGGCAATAAGTTCAAGTTCCAATACTGCCAATTTATAGGTCATTGACCGAGGCATTTCTGTTACTTTAATTAAGTGATAGCCGTACTCTGTTTCAATTACACTGTTAATGATTCCTGGGCTATTTGCTGAAAAAACAGCATCAGCAAATTCTTCGATAAAATCACCTTTGGAAAACCAGCCCAGGTCCCCGCCTCTTTGCGCCGTGCCATCCTGACCGTATTGGGAGGCCGCAACTTCAAAATTCCCTGTTTCATTTACTTCTGCCAAAATTTCCATGGCACGCGCTCTGACCTGTTCTTTGGCAGGACCTTCCAAACCTTCTGTACTCAGTAGGATATGACTTGCCCGCATCCTTGGGTCACCTTCATAACTATCCGTGATCTTATAGGAAACATAACTTGAATTATTCGTTAAAAAGGGCCCGTAAACTACTCCCACTTCAGGATTTTCAACATTGTTTGTCAGGTTATCGGGCAGTGGATCACCGGGTAAAATGGTTAGAAAAGGATTTCCAGCCTCAGAATTTCTGGTTACGAAAGAGGAATCGGAGTCCGTTTCTTTAAATTCTTCAACCAAGGAATTCATCTCATCCAATAGGAAGGTGCTGTCTTCCCTACTTGGAACCAGTGGAAACCTGACATATTGTATATCCCTACTTTCGCTAATTTTAAATTTTTCCTGGTTTTGGCTAATATATGACTTCAATTCAGACTCATTAGTTTGAACCAGGGAATCGGAAACCAAATAATAGGGAATATGCAAATGTTCTACATCTGCAATGGTATTGGCCATTTTATGTTGTTTTCTCCCTTCAGCCTCTGTAACGTATACAGAGGAGATCAACATGTTATCATATTTGATCCTTAGGCGGGAGGCCGCGAACATTTTTTCTTGTTGGGCCCAGAACATTTGTTGTTGTGGGTCAGCATTCTGAAGCGATTGTAAGAAGCTTACCAACTGCTGCCGGTCAAACTCCCCTGTTTCAGGATTGGTGAGTTGTCTTCGGAGTTCTCCGATGATGTTCTTTCCCTGGACCATGTCTACCAGTTCCGCATCAGAAACCTCAAGACCAAGTTCCCTGTACTGTTCAGAAAAGATGCGCTCCACAATCAAGGCCTGCCATGCCTGTTCCCTGATACTGTTCAGGTCGTTTTCTGTAGGATTCCTTCCGGTATTCTGTTGAAAGGCCATCTTGGTCTCTTCTATTTTCTGAATATATTCATCATAGGAAATATCATCACCTGCTATTTCGCCTACTGTAGTTCTACTGGAACCCAAAATCATGGAATTGGGTCCCAAAATATCTCCACCTACTAAAAAGAATATCAAGCCTACGGCTATCACGCCGATAGCCAGGCCTGTTCTTTGTCTGATTTGTTTTATTAATGCCATTCTCCTGTTTTTTGAAGTGTCGCAAAATAATTACATATAGCGCTAAATTCAAAATATTAAAGCATCTATAAATAAAGTATTTCAAAACCTTCTGTTAATTAATTTTTAATTTAACGGTATCAATCCGATGTTCCTGCTTTGAAACGATGGTAAATATAAAAGGTCCGTGCACTACAGACTCTCCTTTTTGGGGTATATTTTCCGTCAGGGACAATATACAACCCGCCAAAGTTTCAAAATCCCCCTCCGGAAGGTTCCAATTGTACTTTTCATTCAGGTAATCAATTTCATGCCTGGCACTCAGGAGGTACTCCGAATCGGAAATCTCCTGCTCAATGAGGTCATCGCTGTCATATTCATCTTCAATTTCTCCGAATATTTCTTCTATGATGTCTTCCATACTCACAATACCACTGGTACCACCGAATTCGTCTACCACCAAGGCCAGGCTTTTCCTTTCTTTTATAAACTGTACCAATAACTCATTGGCCAGTGCGGATTCTGGTACAATAATGATGGAAGTTAAGATATTTTCAATGGTTTTGGGCTTTTTGAATAATTCAAGGTGATGACAATACCCAATTACATCATCAATGGTTTCCCTATACACAATGATTTTTGAATGACCACTTTCAATAAATATCTTTTTTAATTCAGAAATGGAATCCTCAGCTTCCACCGCTACAATATCGGTTCTGGGGACCATACAATCCCGAACTTTTACTTTTTTGAAATCTACCGCATTGTCAAATATTTTGGTGTCAATTTCTACTTCATCCCCCTTGGTGTCCAGGTAATTCTGAATAAAACTGTTCAGATCGGTGATATTGAAAACCGGTTTGTCCTCATTGTATTCCAGTTTGAGTATTTTTACAATAACAAATTTGGACAGGCCTACCACCAACCAAACCACCGGGTACATCAGGTAATATATCACAGCAAACGGGAACGAAAATACCGTAAGCATATTATTGGGATTCAGAATAAAAATACTTTTGGGAATAAATTCCCCGGTAATCAAAACTATTATGGTGGAAATTACGGTTTGAAGGACCATCACCGCAGCCACCGTATCTAAGTTATCAGGAAGAAAATACTGAATGGGTGGCCCCAATAAATAGGCCATGAATATGCCATATAAAACCAGACAAACGGTGTTGCCCAACAAAGTAGTACCGATAAACTGGCTGGGATTTTGGGCAAATTTTGAAAGGATTTTTCCGGAAACACTTCCTTGTTTACTCTGAAGTTCGATATGAAGCCGATTTGCGGATACAAAAGCGATCTCCAATCCCGAAAACAGGGCTGAAAAAAATAAACTGACCAAAACCAGGATGAAATATTCAAACTCCATTATTTCTTTTTGTTCTTCTTTCGAGGTGGAGGGGGATCTTCTGTTCTCTCATTGCTTTTTCTTCTGTACATATGCCAAAACAAAAGGACGGTGGCAAACATGAATAAGGGGTAAGAAGCCACAATGCCTGATTTCATGGTAAGATGGGCTCCAATTGCCACCAACGCTGCTGCCAAAGATAATAGGATAGCACCTGATATTTTCATTTTTTAAAATTTATAACACATCCTCTATTATTCCGGTTACTTTGGTGAATTTATACTCATTGAAACCCTCGTCTGCCTCCATTCCGGTACCCTTGATAATTCTCGAAGGTTCCTCCACGGTCACAAATTTTTCTGTATATATTTTCTTCTTATTTTGGTCCCAAAAAAGCTCCTCCGAGGTCAGTTTTTGGTCCTTTACTATATTGTGGACCTGCACATTCCCCTCTCCTCTGTATAAATTGGTTTTTCTTTCATAATAGCCCCTATCCGCACGTATGGTGGTACTCAAGTCACCGTTTTTTTCAAAAAAATGAATCACTATTCCTTCCGGAAATTCTATATTTTCATTTTGAAACTCCAATTGTTTATCAGCCATTAGCTTGGTGCGGACAATAGCTGAATCACTGTGAAGCAATTCTATATCATGGCTGATGCTATAGGGACCTTCATAAAATTCCAATTGGCTTTTATCAATGTCTTCCCTGCAGGAGCTCCCCAATAGGATAGCCCCGATCAAAATCAAAACCCTGTAATCCATTCCAGTTTGTTTTTTCTATGCATCCAAATTTAACACATCCCTTTAAAATATAAAAAAGGCGGTAATTGCTACCGCCTTGATAATAAATGATATATGGTGATTAAAATGCTCTCGTACAATCAATCTCTGGTAGCAAGTGTAACCGTCTGACCAACCCAACATCCAGTACTAATGGTTTCACCAACCTGAAATCCTTCAGTAAATAATTCTTCTTTAGAAGGAAACCTTGACTTTGCATTAGCCATGCCAGTACTGTCGCCCGCTCTGCTATAGGCATTATAGGCTGCAATATAAATGGAGTAATCCTTTACCCTGCTTTCTCCCCCTCTACAATCATTGGAAGAAGACATGATCAGACCACCGATGAACGAATAAGCATCACTTTCTCTTTCCGGATTGAGTTCCGCAGCCTTAAGTGCAGCCGCTCTTGCCTGGGATTTCCGGCCTAAATTGGCATGGACTTTTGCCATGTCCCAATTTATTTCTGCACGTTGTTCATCGGTCTCGGCCAAAGTGAGGGCTTTTTCAAACAATTCTCCGGCTTTTGCATATTCTGAATTCTGCATATATCGCAGACCCCTTACCTGAGAGGTACTGAAAGTGGGACTGTCGTTGTCTATAACTTCCAATGCTTTTAAGAAAACATCACTGCTGGTACATTTTTCCTGAACAGAATACTGAAAAATCTGTTTGGCCACTTTTAAATTAGTTGGATCGCTGGTTAATTTTGGACCCATATTTTTCTCAATAAAATTACAGTCGATGATATCCATTGCGGCTAATAGTTGATCCAGCGTGGATTTTGAAGTAGCCACATTTTCTCCATTGGTCTCAGCCTCATCCAGTTTGGCCATCAATAATTCATATTTTTGAATTACCTCCTCCGGCGTATAAGCCTTATTAAAGGCAAAATTTCTATATATGGCGTCAAAATAAGCAGCAATCAAAGATGGGTGCATGTTTCCTTCAATCTCCATGGTTTTCTCAAAAAGATCAGCGGCCATTCCCACCTTATCTTTATCCCCCTTATAAAACTTATAGGCATAATATGCTTTATTGGCAATGTATACTTCTGGATTATCATAAATCTCTTCTCTAATATCATACAATGTCAGCACAGAATCCTGGTAGATCTTGATTTCTGATTCATCCGATACTGCTTCAGCAGCGCCTTCATAAACCGTTACACCGTTGATATAAAGGGCTTCATTCAGGTCTGGAGCATTATTCAACAGCCAAAACAAGGGACCTTTGGCTTTTAAAAATTCCTCAGCTTTTAAATAATCATTATAGGCCGCATTATACTCCCGGGCCTTGGCTTCCATCTGCGGATCAGAAGGCCATTTCCAATTGTCCTGTGCCTGAGAGAGTCCTACCAAGAGGAAGGACAAACATCCGATTACGGTAATTTTAATTTTCGCGTTTGTCGACATTATTCGAATACTTTTTTGTAAAACCAACTATTATCATTTATTGATAAACCTAAAGAGACTTTTAAATAATTTTCTCTGATCAAACCATTATCTACTGTTCCTCTCGTTCCAACTTTCACAGCCAAATTCAATAAAGACATGGTATGTATCGGAATTGATGTACCAAAATTAATGCCAATATCATCAACCCGGGTATCATTCAAAACATAGGGTAATCTTTCATATTCCAATCCCGCCCGGAAAGTAGACCTGCTCAACATGCTTTCCAAGGAGAAGGGATCCGGAGT
This sequence comes from Cyclobacteriaceae bacterium, assembly GCA_040905165.1. Lineage (GTDB taxonomy): Bacteria > Bacteroidota > Bacteroidia > Cytophagales > Cyclobacteriaceae > Cyclobacterium. The sequence goes on from JBBDSA010000020.1 coordinate 145,596, forward strand.
AAACTGCCCCCCTAAACCCAACTTAAAAGATTTACCCAAGTTTCCTTCAGCACCGTTAAACCCTCTATATTGGGTAAAATCCTGAAATTGCCCTTCGATCCCTATAGCAAATTTATTAATTTTTTCATAAGTTACACCATATCCTAACTTATCAGGAATAAAAATATTTCCATAAACATCATCAGAAAGCACATCTCCTGGCGAGTTAGGAATGCTAGCTTGCCCCGATTCACCCATTTTTGCAAATTCTTTTCCATTAATGTTGCCAAAATAGTGATAGATGGCTCCAAAATTAAGGTATTTTTGGTTGCCCAAACTTTGTACGTAATAAAGCCCCCCTTTTAAAGTGACATCACTGAAAGTCAATCGCTCGTAATATTCAGTTGAAATACCGACCGAATTAAGATTTTCGTTTAACAAATCAAGTTGGTTGGTCCTGATGGTAGAACCAAATGTATATGCGCCCTGAATGCCCAAACTCAGGCTTTTGGCCAGTTGGAATCCACTCTGCAAATAAACTTCGCTTAGGCCACCCCTTCCTTCGATGGTATTTTGTGATACCAAATCTGTATTTGTGACAGGTGTATTGACCGTCAAATTATAATCTACCCCTGTGAGTTGGTTGAGGCCAAATCCCATGGTCCATTTCCTGGGTACAAAGGGAAATGACATGGCCACATAACTCAATCCTCCCCCATCCAAAAGTTCTGATCCTGAGTCGGTTGCTGCCGTAAGCCTATTGTAATTTAAGGCAGCCTGAAAACTGAAAGCGGTATTTTTGACTGCGATGGCTGGATTGACCTGATTGACGCTGAAACCGTTGCCAAAACTGATTCCCAACCCTCCCATCGCCTGGTTTTGGGTCAGGCCTGAATTATTAAACTCCCCCACACCCAAAGAACTGTAGGTAGAGGAGGAAAATTGGGCGAAAACATTATGGGAAACCATCAAATAGGCAAGGGTAAATACCAATACCAGGTGTGTTTTATTTATCGACATTGTACATTAAAATTCTATCCAATCCATATAGGACCAAATTGGGGATTACAAATATGTGGTCTTTTGTTAAGCTTTCAAAGTAATTGGCATCTCCACCACAAATAAAGACCTTTAACTCGGGATAAGCAGAAGTATAACGGGCAATGAACCCATTCATTTCTTCATAAACACCAAAATAAATACCGCTTTGAAGACAGGTTACTGTATCTGTACCGACAAAAGATATATCAGCAGCGGGCATCTTTACCAGGGGTAATTTGGCGGTTTGCTGATTCATCGCCTTGGCTCTCATGTTCACACCGGGTGAAATGGCTCCTCCAAGGTATTCCTGGAATTCATTTAGAAAATCATACGTGATACAGGTTCCTAAATCCACGGTAAGAAGGGGTCCCGATCCGGAAAACCCCATTCCTCCAACCACGGCAGCCAAACGGTCAAGTCCCAGGGTAAGCGGACTTTTATATCGGTTTTTTATGGGAAGCGGCAGGTTTTGGTCAAAAAAGATATAGGGAAATGGTAAAACTGCATCCAATTCCTTTTTTGACCCTTTAACGGTGCTGACGATTATCCTTTCAAAATCCTGGTCCCTAAGCGCCTCCAGACACCGGTCCCATTGTTCAAATTTCTGTTCGGAAATTAGCGCTCCATTCCTAAAATACCCTGTTTTTATTTGGGTATTCCCGATATCAATGACCAAATTTACCATTTCACTTTTCATGGGGACCAACGTAACCAATATTCCAATTATGCATCAAAGGTTAAAATTAGTCATTTTACTTTTGGCGGTTGAAATGGAGAAATTTATTTTAACTTTAGTTTCAGGTTTTTAACAAACTTTAACCCCATGTCAATAAATTCAAATTATGCGCTGATCGGATTGATGTCAGGAACTTCAGGAGATGGATTGGATATTGCCTATTGCCATTTTATTCCAAATGCTCAGGGATGGCAATTTGAAATAAACAAAGCCACCACCATTCCATTTCCTCCATCATTAAGGGAGCCATTGAAAACTTCCCACCTATTGCCATCCGAAGAATTGGCAGTGTTGGATCATCAATTTGGCCGATGGATGGGTGAGGAGGTCAAAAAATACTGTGTTGAATATTCCCTTTCACCCCTGGCCATCGCCTCTCATGGCCACACGGTTTTCCACCGGCCTGAAATTAACCTTACAAAACAAATCGGAAACGGTTACAGCTTGTGGCAAGCTTCAGGCTTTCCTGTCATCAATGATTTCAGAACGCTTGACGTGGTATTGGGAGGACAAGGAGCGCCATTGGTACCTATCGGGGATCAACTGTTATTTGGAAATTATGACTTCGCACTTAATCTGGGAGGAATTGCCAATATTTCAATGGAGAAAAATGGAAAGCGCATCGCATTTGACGTTTGCCCATTTAACCTTATATTCAACTATCTTAGCGAAAAATTGGGTAATTCTTTTGATGCAGGGGGAAAATGGGCAAAGGAAGGGCAGGTCATTCCCACCCTTTTGGCCAAACTGGAAAAACTCCCCTATTACAAAAATCCGGGTGCTAAATCCCTGGGCAGAGAGGACATTGAAAAACACTATCTCCCTTTATTAAAGGAAAAAATATTTTCGGTTAAAGATTTGATGGCTACATTATCAGCGCATTTTGTCAACCAGGTTGCGGCACCAGTGCTACAACATGCCAATAAGGAAAACACTATCTTAATTACAGGTGGCGGCGCTTATAATGATTATTTTATTGAAAGATTGTCCCTTAAATTAGAAAATAAAGTCACTGTTTATAAACCTGAAAAAAATATTATCGATTTCAAAGAAGCCATGGTATTTGCATTTCTGGGCGTATTAAGAATAAGAGGGGAAATTAATTGTCTTGCTACTGTAACAGGAGCTAATAAGGACAGTTGTGGAGGCACCCTATTTGGATTTTAATTTCCATTAAAGAAACACCTATGAGAGAATTATTAAAAATATTTGAAAACAAACAACCTGAAATTATTTTCGAATGGAGTGATAGTGAATCTGAAGCAGAAGGTTGGTTGGTGATCAATTCCTTACGTGGAGGAGCGGCAGGTGGAGGCACCAGGATGAAGAAGGGGTTGGATAAGAATGATGTCATCCAACTTGCAAAGACCGCTGAAGTGAAATATACTTTTTCAGGTCCCCCGATTGGTGGGGCAAAAGCCGGAATTAATTTTGACCCTGAAGACCCCAGAAAAAACGCCGTTTTAAAAAGATGGTTTAAGGCGGTAATGCCCCTGCTTAAGTCCTATTTTGGCACCGTGGGGGATTTAAATGTGGAAGAGCGGCACGAATTAATTCCAATTACGGAGGAATATGGTCTTTGGCATCCGCAGGAAGGCGTGGTTCACGGCTATTATAAGGCTGAGGAGCCTGATAAAATCAGAAAAATTGGCCAGTTAAGGCTGGGTTTGTCCAAAATTCTGGAAAACACCAATTATTTTCCTGTTGGCCAGGTAAAATATACCGCCGGGGATGTCATAACCGGTTTTGGCCTTGCCACTTCCATTAAACACTTTTATCATATCTGGGGTGGAAGATTAAAAGGGAAACGTGCGATCATTCAGGGTTGGGGTATGGTAGGTGCCACAGCAGCCTATTTTTTGGCAAATGAAGGGGTGAAAGTAGTGGGTATCATATCCCTGGAAGGGGCCATCATCGATAAGGAGGGTTTAAACCCTGAAGAGGTAAGGCATCTTTTTCTGAATAAAGACAATAACCAACTGGTCAGTAAGGACCTCATTAGCTTTGAAGAAGGAAATCAGAAAATCTGGGACTTATCTGCTGATATTTTTGTCCCGGCAGCCAGGTCTAGACTGGTTTCCAAAGACCAACTTACCCGGATGATGTCGGGGGGGCTTGAACTGATCTCAAGTGGCGCTAATTTTCCTTTTGCTGAAAAAGACATATTCCTTGGCCCTATAGGGATGACAGCGGACGAAAACCTTTCTTTGATACCGGATTATATTTCCAATATGGGTATAGCCCGGCTTACGGCTTATTTGATGACCGATAAAGTATTGCTCACCGATGAAGGGATGTTTGAGGATGTGGACAAATCCATTTTCAATGCGCTGAAGAAAGTACATTCAGTAAATCCCAATAAGAAACAATTGGCACAAACTACTTTGGACATCGCCTTAAACCAATTACTTTAGTTGGAATTCAACTCATATTTCGGTCAAAATACATCACATTTTATCCTCCCCACCAAAAATATTTGGTTCTTAAATTACAAAATAACTAGTTTAGGGAAATTAATTCAACTGGCGACCATAAAGTGCCTTAATTGAGGGGTGACTCAATATTATTTCCAAAAAGACATTATTTGAATGAAGAAAATTATTGCTTCAATGGTATTCCTGGTGGGATTATTGTTTACAATCTTCCCTAAGGACTCCCTTGCACAAACCGATCCTCCATTTACGGGAAAGTCCATTGTTAATTCAGAGGCACGGGCGGATATCTTTCAGTCTTCCGGAAAACAAACGGATGCCATTTTGGATACGGATAAAGTTGAAATACATGGCCATGCACCGGGCTGGTTGGTATTTCCTTTTGTGGTATTATTACTGATGATTGCCACCGGGCCCTTATTTTACGAACATTTCTGGCATCACCATTATCCTAAAATAGCAGTGGGTCTTGCTTTAATTGTGGTCATGTATTATTTATTTATTTTACACAATGTACATCAGCCCATACATGCAATGGCGGAATACATTCAGTTCATTTCTCTTTTGGCTTCGCTTTTTATTGCCTCCGGTGGAATCCTTATTGAAGTTGATAAAAAATCCACACCAGTTGCCAATGTGCTGCTTTTATTGATCGGGGCACTGATCTCCAACCTGATCGGCACGACGGGTGCATCCATGTTGCTCATCAGGCCCTTTATCCGGCTTAACAAAAATAACATTCAGCCCTATCACATCATTTTCTTCATTTTTATGGTCAGTAACATTGGAGGATCCCTTACTCCCATAGGTGACCCCCCTCTGTTTCTGGGGTTTCTTAAGGGAGTACCTTTCTTTTGGACCCTGGAACACAACTGGCCTGCTTGGTTGCTGGCATTAGGCATCCTGGCTTTGATTTTCTACTTAGTTGATAAAAAATTAGGTAAAAATAAAGAATACCTCCCCGAGGAAAAAGTTGAGTTTACCAATAAAATAACCTTGTCCGGCACTAAAAATTTCCTGTGGCTATTGGTTGTAATCGTATCTGTTTTTCTCGATCCCAATGTTTTGGAATGGGTTCCTGCCATCCATTATGACGGAATGAAATTTTCATATATCCGGGAAATAATCATGCTTTCGGTAGCTTATGGTTCTTTTAAGTTTGCAGACGACAAAGCTTTGAAGGGCAACGAATTTAATTTTGAACCCATTAGGGAAGTGGCCTTCATTTTTATTGGGATATTCGGGACTATGATGCCGGCATTAGAACTTGTCGGTGAGTTTGCAAAATCGGAAGAAGGGGCCGCACTGATTACTTATAACAGCCTTTACTGGGGAACAGGTTTATTATCCGGCTTTTTGGACAACGCCCCCACCTATCTTAATTTCCTGGCTGCGGCCATGGCCTCACAAAATGCGGACATCAACATCATTCAGCACGTTAGGGATTTTGCTTTGAATAATTATCTGGACTCCTCCTTTGAACTGATGGCCATCTCCATTGCCTCCGTGTTTTTTGGTGCCATGACCTATATTGGCAACGGACCCAATTTTATGGTAAAATCAATTGCCGAACAAAGCGGGATCAAAATGCCCTCTTTTTTTGGTTATGTTTTAAGGTTTTCGGTTCCCATATTGCTGCCAATCCTATTTATCGTTTGGCTGGTTTTTTTCGCCTTTGCCGGATAAGGAATTAGTAAAAAATATTGGCTTTTTCCGAAATAAAGAAAATTAACTGAAAATGAGAAATGAAGAAACGAACACCTGGTGAATGGCTTGCCAGTTTAAATTTATTTATTCCTCCAAGGTGCCAACCACCGCATTTAATTCCATGCGGTTTTCAGGTAAAAACCAAACCTTTTGCCTCCCTTTCAAACTATACCCTCTGATTTTGCCCAATTGATTGCCCATGTTTATCTTACCCGTCATTTCAGAACGGTAAAAAAAATTATTTTTTAAGGATACAATTTCTAAACTTAAAACTTTGCCTCCTTTTTTTACAATCTTCATTTCTTTAATGTTTGCATCCTCCCCCGGTTTCAGGCTATGTATCAACAAACTGTCGCTTTCCTGGGTCTGGTAAGCGTTGGATAGGGCTGCCTTATTAATATCAGCCTGAAAAAAAACATCCAATTCCTTTCTCCATTCTTCTGCTGTTGGGGAGAATTCCACGCTTTCCTGTTCCTCATTAATGGAAATTATTTTTTTTACAGGCTCACCGCTCACCTCCTCAATTTCTTTTTCCAGGAATTCAGTAGTTGAGAAATAGGCATCAATTTGGGTGGGGTTCGCATAAGGCAATTTTGTTTCTTCCTTACAGGAAAATAAAAAAATGACTGATCCGGGCAGTAGAAATACCCACAAAAACCGTTCATCCAAAAGTTTTTTCATCAATTCTTCAAAAGAACTTCGCCGGTCATTTCCTCTGGAATACCCAAACCCATAAGGGTAAGTATGGTGGGGGCCAAATCACCTAATTTTCCATCTTTGACTTCCATACGGTCCTTGTCCACCATGATGCAGGGAACCGGATTGGTAGTATGTGCCGTATTTGGTGATCCGTCTTCATTGATCATACAATCACTGTTACCATGATCAGCAATGACTATGATCGTATAATCATTTTCCAAAGCCTTCTGAACGACAGATTCAGTACATTTGTCCACCGCTTCGCAGGCCTTTACGGCAGCTTCAAATACCCCAGTATGCCCCACCATATCTGCGTTGGCAAAGTTTAAACATATAAAATCAGCCTCTTTTTTGACAAGTTCCTGGTTGATTTTTTTTGCTATCTCAAATGCACTCATTTCGGGTTGCAGGTCATAGGTTGCCACTTTGGGGGAATTGCAAAGAATCCTGGTTTCCCCTACAAAAGCCTTTTCCTGACCGCCTGAAAAGAAAAAGGTCACATGGGGATATTTTTCTGTTTCGGCAATTCTGATCTGCTTTTTCCCATTTCTTTCCAGGATTTCACCGAGCGTGTTGCGAAGGTTATCCTTTTCAAATACCACCGGAATTCCTTTGAAGGTCTCATCATACATGGTAAGCGTCACATAATTGATATCCAGTTTTTTCATGTTATAATCTGGTAAGTCCTTTTGAGACAGAACTTGGGTGATTTCCCTTCCACGATCCGTCCTGAAATTAAAGCAGATCACCGTATCCCCATCCTTAATAGTAGCCAGTGGTTTGCCTTCATCATCTACCTGAATAATAGGCCTGATAAATTCATCAGTAACCCCGTTGGCATAGGATTTTCTAATGGCAGAAAGCATATCTTTAGATTTTTCCCCTTCTCCCATCACCATGGCATCATAAGCTAATTTTACCCGTTCCCATCGATTGTCCCGGTCCATGGCATAATACCTACCGATAATGGAGGCTATTTTCCCAGTGGAGTTGGCGAAGTGATTCTTAAGGTCTTCCAAAAACCTGAGACCACTTTTAGGATCTGTATCCCTGCCATCTGTAAAAGCATGAATAAAAACGTCAGTCATCCCATTGGCTTTGGCAGCATCACATAAACCCTTCAAATGGTTAATATGGGCATGAACCCCCCCATCAGATACCAGTCCTATTAAATGGACTTTTTTGCCACTTTCTCTGGCATCAATAAAGGCCTTTTTTAGTACGGGATGGTCCTTTAGCTGTCCTTCTTCCACCGCCTTATTGATTTTTACAAGATCCTGATAGACCACTCTTCCTGCTCCTATGTTCATATGCCCCACTTCAGAATTTCCCATTTGGCCAACAGGTAAACCTACGGCCAATCCCGATGCTTCCAATCTGGAGAAAGGGTATTTTTTATATAAATTATCGACAAACGGTGTATTGGCTTTGTCAATAGCAGAAACTTCTGGATTTGGTGCAATTCCCCAACCATCCAAAATCATCAATAAAACTTTTTTGTTCATGGTATTATTCTATTGGTTACTTATCAAAAATTTAACCTTCTATTACTTCAGAACGGCTTGGTTTTGGTATAAGGACTGAATGAATTTCCGCCCTGTTTATGCACTGCAAATATAAGATAATAATTTTTAGGCCCGTCAAATTAACCAATATTCTGCTTGAGATGAATTAAAGCTTTCCTTTTATCAAGGATCATGGACCTAAATCTGGCTATGTATAAATTTGGCTTGAATTTTGATTGAAACGGGTCATGCTTAAGCCGATTACCCTATTTATATTTACCTGTGTCCTATTTTTCATGTCTACCCTGGTGGTTAAGTCCCAGGAAATCAAAGACGATTATGGCATAGCTGTGGCTTTAGAAGAAGGTTCCAGCAAAGCCATTTCAAGTTATTTTGATGAAATGGTAGAAATAAGCCTGGGGAAAGACAAAAGGGATTTTTCAAAAAACCAAGCTGAGGTGGTCTTAGGGGATTTTTTTGATAATTACCAAGCGAAAAGTTTTGAATTGAGGGATCAGCGCCAATCCAATGAAAACTTCATGTACCTCACAGGAATTTACCAGTCCAACAACGATGTTTTTAAAGTACTGATTAAAGGTAAAAAATTCCAGGACGAGCAGTTCGTTATCTACAGCATGGATTTTTTGAAGGAATGATTTTATTGCATTCGTTTCGGCATAAATTTATTATTTTTGCCTTTCTATGATGGATTATATTACTGAAGCCCGACTAACCGAATTTATCAAATCCGCATTTGAGGAGGATGTGGGTGAGGGAGACCATTCTACCCTGGCCTCTGTTCCTCCGGGTCAAACTGGAAAAGCAAGCCTTTTGATTAAGGAAGATGGCATCATTGCCGGTCTTGAAATTTCAAAAATGATTTTTCACCATTATGACAAAGATTTGCAAATTGAATTTTTTGTGGAGGAGGGCCAGGAAGTTAAAAAGGGAGAAATCGGCTTTACTGTCGCAGGCCATGCCGCATCCATACTAACCACAGAAAGACTGGTCCTCAACTGTTTGCAAAGAATGAGTGGCATCGCCACCCAAACCCATCGGTTAAATAAAATCATTCAACATACCCAGGCCAAATTATTGGATACCAGAAAAACCACGCCCAATTTCAGAATGCTCGAAAAATGGGCGGTATTTATAGGAGGAGGAAAAAATCACCGTTACGCTCTTTATGATATGATTATGCTCAAAGACAATCATATTGATTTTGCCGGAGGAATTTCAAATGCCATATCTTCAACACAGAATTATTTAAAGACACATCAACTAAATCTGAAAGTAGAAATCGAAACACGAAATCTGGAGGAAGTAAAAGAAGTCCTTTCTATTGGAGGGGTCGATATCATCATGTTGGACAATATGGATGAATCCACTTTGAAAAAGGCAGTGCAAATGATTGATGGACGGTTTGATACAGAAGCCTCTGGGGGAATTGATGAACATTCTATCAAAATGGTGGCCGAATGTGGGGTTGATTATATTTCGGTAGGTGCTTTGACCCACCATGTTAGAAGTATGGATATCAGTCTGAAGGCCTTAAAACATCATCAGCAAATTGAAGCTTGACCAATTTGGCATAAAAACCTCCTTTAATGCCCGATAATGATTCGTGATTGCCTTCCTCTACAATCTTGCCTCCCTTAAGCACAAATATACGATCGACTTTTCTTATGGTTGAAAGCCTATGGGCAATAATGATGGTGGTACGGTTTTTCATTAGTTCATCCAGGGCTTCCTGAACCAGTGCTTCTGATTCAGCATCCAAAGAAGAAGTAGCTTCATCCAAAACCAGAATGGCAGGATCCTTCAATATGGCTCTGGCAATGGCTATTCTTTGTCTTTGCCCCCCCGATAATTTAATGCCTCGTTCTCCCACAAGGGTTTCCAATTTCTCGGGAAAGCTTTCGATAAACTGCCAGGCATTTGCCTTTTTCGCAGCCTCCATGATTTCATTTTCAGATGCCTCCGGTTTGGCATAAAGGATATTTTCTCTGATGCTCCCACCGAACAATAAAACTTCCTGAGGGACAATGCCAATATTGGAACGAAGCGCTTTTGGATCCCAATTGTTCATGTTGGTTCCATCTATGTATATGTTGCCGCTGCTTACCTTATAAAATTTCATTAATAATTGAACAATGGTGGATTTTCCGGCACCGCTATGGCCGGCCAAGGCCACCTTTTCACCGGGTTTTATGGAAAAACCAATACCGTCCAACACTTTGAATTCCAATCTGGTCGGATAATGGAAGGTTACCCCCTCAAAAATAATTTGTCCATTCACCCGCCCTGTTCCGGAATGGTCCAATTGGGCCTCCGGTTCTTCATCCAAGATCTCCAATACCCTTTCAGAAGAACCTATGGCTTTTTGTACCTGTCCATAAATATCTCCCAAACCTGCAATAGAGCCGCCAATAAATGTAGTATACAAGACGAAAGAGACCAAATCGCCAACGCTCATTTCTCCGGCACTTACCAAACTGGCTCCATACCAAATCACCGCTACAATCCCACCAAATAAAGCAAAAATTATAAAAGAAATGAAAGCACCCCGGAATCCTGCTGCTTTCAAAGCCACTTCCACCACCTTATCCAGCCTTCCCCGGTAACGTTTGGATTCATAGGCTTCCCCGGTAAATGATTTTACCGTAGCAATGGATTGTAAAGTTTCTTCAACAACCACATTGGCTGCTGCCAGTTCATCTTGTGTCTTTTTGGATAATTTCCGGATAAACCTGCCAAAGACCATTGCGAAGACCACCAATACCGGAATGGTGGCCAGCATAAATAAGGTAAGTTTCGGGGTGGTAAAGAAAAGAAATACTATTCCGGCAGAAAGGGTTATGAGTTGCCTCAATAATTCTGCCAGTGTAATGGAAAAAGTATCCTGCAAAAGGGTAACGTCTGAAGTGATTCTGCTGACCAGTTCCCCCGTTCTCCTTTTATCATAAAAGGTCATGGGCAATCTGATCATCCTTTCGTAAAGAGCGGACCTAATATCCCTCATGGATTTTTCGCTTACCTTGGCAAAAAGCCATACCCTGAAAAAAGAGAACACACTTTGCACCAATAGTATCCCTAAAAGGATAAAGGCAATCGTGTTGATATCATTAATGATCCAGGTTTCTCCCGAGGCCGCATCAATGAGTTTGCCGGCTATATAGGGAAAAGTCAACAGCATAAGGCTGGAAAACAATAAAAACACCATCCCAATAATAAAGGGACCTTTATAAGGCAAAGCAAAATTGAATATCCCTCCTAATTTATCCAGGTTTTTTTTATTCAATTTTCGCTTTTCACTATCGTCGACGGGCAAACCCCTTGATTTAGCCATGTTTTGTTTTAAATAACAAATGCATAACCGGATAAACGTCCCCGGTTATTATTTTCTTTTTTTAATGATGCCGGCCATCCTTTTGAAAAACAGTTTTTCCTTTTCCCAGAAAAAAGAAAACTGTCCAAAAAGAAAACCATACAGCAACAGGAATACCTGGTAAAGCGGCAATATCAACAACAAATAAAGGACGGTTTTCCAAAATCCACCACTTTCCATCCCAATACCCAACAAATCAAAAATGGGTTGCTTGATAAATAAAATGGTAAAACCGGTGCAGGTGAAAACCAGTAAAACCAAAATCACTTGCCAAATGCTTTTAAGTTTCCATTTGGCCCGCAACTTTTCCAGGAAATTGGGTTGCTTTTCTTTTAATCCTTCCATTTTTGTTAGAGATTATTCAAAATCGAACAATCCATTATTGAGGCTCTGTAAGGCTTCTTTTTTATCTTTTGCATCTACCAAAACGGATACATTGTGCCTGCTCCCCCCATAAGAAACCATCCTCAGGGGGAAGTTTTCAAGATGGTGCATAATTTTATTCAATACCCCTTTTTGTTCCATTATGGCATTTCCTACAATACAGATAATGGAGAGATCTTGGTCCACTTCCACTTTTCCCAATTTTTGAAGTTCGTTGGTGATCTCCTTCAGATGGGAGAGATCATCCAGCGTAAGGGATATGGCGACCTCAGAAGTAGTAATCATATCAATGGATGTTTTATATTTTTCGAAAATTTCAAAAACTTTCCTTAAAAACCCATAGGCCAGGAGCATTCTGCTGGATTTAATCTTTATTGCCGTAATCCCATCTTTTGCTGCAACTGCTTTAACCCCCGTTTTTTGCTGTAGTCCTGAAATAGTGGTTCCCGGGGCTTCCGGTGCCATGGTATTGAGTAATTTAACGGGAATATTGTTCATTTGTGCCGGCCAAATAGAAGCGGGGTGCAAGATCTTGGCTCCAAAATAGGCCAGTTCTGCCGCCTCATCAAATGATAAATGGGCGATAGGCTTGGTTTTATCCACAATTCTTGGATCATTATTGTGCATCCCGTCAATATCCGTCCAAATTTCCACCACTGATGCAGATACTGCAGCACCTAATAAGGAGGCGGTATAATCACTTCCTCCTCTTTTTAGATTGTCAACTTCATTCCGATGGTTCTTGCAAATATATCCCTGGGTAATGAAAATGGTATCCGCCGGGTATCTGGAAAGAATGGACTCTAACCTTTCCCTGATTTTGCCGAGTTCAGGCTCATCATTTTCATCTATGCTCATAAACTCAAGGGCAGGTAAAAATACCGCAGCGAGTTCAAGTTCTTCTAAAAGCGTATAAAACAGTTTGGTGGAAAGCAGTTCTCCCTGTGCCAGGATGTCTTTATTGATGGCTTCATTAAAAGAAATTTTAAGAATAATATTCAGAAATTCAAAGTGCTCCTTAATGATTTGTGTTGCCTTGGATCTCCCTGCTTTGGTACCCAACAGCTCCAGCTGAAAGTTATGATAATGGTCTTGAAGTTCATCAATTTTTTGCTTGGCCAGTTCCTTTTTGCCATCTGCCAAAGCCTCTCCAATACTCACTAGGGCATTGGTCGTCCCTGATAAAGCAGATAAAACCACAATTTTCTTTTCATCCCCTATGGAAATGAGGTCCTTTACCTGTTGCATCCTTTCCGGCCTTCCTACAGAAGTCCCTCCAAATTTCATGATCTTCATGATTGCTCAAATTAATAAATTAGAAAATAACCCTGGGTATGGGTATCAAAATCCCAACATTTTTATGGCTGTAATAGCGGCTTCGTCTCCTTTATTTCCATGTTTACCCCCCGCCCGATCTAAGGCCTGTTGTTGATTATCAGGTGTTAAAACCCCAAAAATAACAGGTTTATTAAGTTTTAAACCTACCTCGGTGATGCCTTGAGCCACCGCATTACAGATAAATTCAAAATGGCGCGTTTCTCCCTGAATGACACAGCCAAGACAGATCACTGCATCTATTTCCTTTATTTTTGCCAACCATTGGGCCGCCAGAGGTAGTTCAAAAGATCCAGGTACATTTTTTCTGAAAACATTTTCCTTTTGGGCACCGTATTTTAATAAAGTTTCCAATGCTCCTCCATATAAGGATTCAGTGATCTCATCATTCCATTCTGACACCACGATGCCAAACTTTTTATTCCTGATGTCCTTGATATTATCTTGTGAATGTGCACTTAGGTTTTTTAAGGATGTAGCCATATCGTAGGTAGGTAATAAAAAAAGAGTAAAACCCTGCTGGCCCTACTCTCCTTATTAATTTTCGAGATACATATTAATTGGAAGCCAGACCCTCTAATCGTGCCTTTTGCTTTCGCGCTTCAGTGTATTCAAAGGAGTCAAAATATTCTGATTCAATTTCTCCATAGGTTTCAATGGCATTTTCAAGATCTCCGGCTTCTTCATAGGCAAGCGCCAGTTTCATCAGGTATTTTGGGGTGAAGTGCTCATTGCTATTATAATCAGCAGCCTTTTTATAAAAACTGATGGCCTCATCTGTATTCCCCATTTCCAAATAGGCATCTCCTGTCAGAGAATAAACATGGCCTTGCATAAAATAATCTGATGAGGAAAATTCCTCCAAATGATCTATGGAAGACTGGTACTCTCCCTGGGACAGGTAAATTGACCCAACATAAAAGTGCGCAATGTTTGCCGCATCTGTTCCTCCATAATTATTGATGATTTCAAGAAATCCTGGTTGCACACCATCCCCTTCCAAGGCAAATTCCACACTGTCCTGTTCGTAATAATAAACAGCTTGAAACATTTCTCCCTGTGCCTTCTTATTTTGATTGGCTTTATGAATCTGAAAAAAAAGAATACCTGCAATCACTGCAATAACCAACCCTATGGCTCCAGCCACAATTTTGGTGTTCTCTTTTAAAAACAATTCTCCCCTTCCCAATCGAGAAGCTATCGCATCCGGATTTTCCAAAAGCTCATTCGATTGATCAGGTGTTGCTTTTCCCTTCCTGGTTTTTTGCTTCGCCATCATTTTAAATTTTGAGTGGCAAATATAGATGATGTTTTCATGAATAACAAAAGTATTCTATGCTCCTTGTTTAAAATTAGGGAAGGGATCTAAAAGTCCTGGAATTTGATTGGAAATTTTTTTATTCCATAACAAAAGGATAATCATCCTCTACATAAACATCCTTAAATGCATCTTCTCCATCAGGCCATGGCGACTCCTCCGCAAATTTTACGGCATCGGCGACCTTCTTTTTGACATCAGCTTCAATTTTTTTAAGATCGTCCTCGTTAAGGATTTTGTTTTCCAAAATGGTCTTTCGAACTTGTTCAATCGGGTCTCTCAGTTTGTACTCTTCCACCTCTTCCTTGGTCCTGTACTTTTGAGGATCGGACATGGAATGTCCTTTATAACGGTAGGTTCTGAATTCCAATAAAGTAGGACCATCACCTTTTCTTGCCCTCTCGGCAGCTTCTTTTACGGCCTCATGCACCTCTTCCACATTCATGGCATCTACTGGGAATGAAGGCATATCATACGCTTCTCCCAAGGTGTAAAGTTCGGCCACATTGGAAGATCTTTTTACGGAAGTCCCCATGGCATAGCCATTGTTTTCTATTACAAAAATCACAGGTGTGCTGTACAACATGGCCAGGTTAAGCGCTTCATGAAAAGCACCCTGCCTTACTGCCCCATCGCCCAAATAACAGATGCAAAGGTTTTTGGTCCCCTTGTATTTTTCCGCAAATCCGATACCCAAGCCCATTGGGATCTGAGCACCCACGATGGCATGGCCACCTGCAAAATTTTTGGATTTGTCAAAAATATGCATGGATCCGCCTTTTCCTTTGGTTGTCCCGGTTTTTTTGCCAAAAAGTTCTGCCATTACAGCCCCAGGATCGGTACCCAAACCCAAGGGTGTAGCATGACAACGATAGGCTGTTATCCATTTATCATCTTTCTCCAGCGCAGTAATGGCTCCTGATGCACAGGCTTCCTGTCCTATATAAAGGTGACAAAAACCTCTTATTTTTTGTTGCCCATATAATTGGCCGGCTTTTTCCTCAAACCTACGCATGAGGAGCATGCTTTCAAACCAATAGGTATACGTTTCTTTGGAATATTTTACTTTTGATTTGGTAGTACTTGTGGTCTTTTTTGCCATATCGTATTCTATAAAATATGCTAACTTTGGGGCCAAATATAATGAAATCAAAATAATTTCATGGCATTTTGTGAAAATACTGTCCATCATCTCAAATTAATCCATGTACCTTAAGAACTTAGAGCTTATTCAATTTAAAAATTATCAACATTCCAAGCTGGACTTTTCTGAGGAGGTCAATTGTTTTTTTGGGGATAACGGGGCCGGTAAAACCAATCTACTGGATGCCATTCATTATATCTGTCTAACAAAAAGTGCCTTCAATTCAGTGGACCAATTACAAATCAAACATGATCACCATTTTTTCACCTTGAAAGGGGAGGTCTGGGTCCAGGGGAAATCCCTGAATGTAAATTGTGTATTTGAAGCCGGTAAAAAAAAGCGGATGGAACTCAACGGCAAATGGTATACGAAACTCAGTGACCATATAGGATTATTTCCAATTGTAATGATCGCTCCTGATGACACGGTGATTATCACCGGTGGAAGTGAGGAAAGGCGTAAGTTTTTTGATAATATGATGTGTCAAACCGATAAAACCTATTTGCACCGACTTATCCGATACCAACATTTTCTCAAACAGCGGAATGCTTTACTGAAAAAATTTTCCGAAGGAAAAAGCCTTGACAAAAATCAAATTGAACCTTACAACTGTGAATTGATCAATTTGTCAAAAACAATTTTTAAGGCCAGAGACACTTTTTGCAATAATTTCCAACCCCTTTTCAGCAGCCATTATAAAGCCATCTCCGGTGCCAAAGAACAGGTGTCCATCCAATATAAAAGTGATGTGCAAAGCCCGGAATTTGAAATGGAATTTTCTCTTTCACTGGAAAAGGACCTACAAAACAAAAGAACGGGAAAAGGGATCCATAAAGATGACTTTTTGTTTGACCTTGAAGGATATCCCATAAAAAAATTCGGGTCTCAGGGCCAAAAAAAATCTTTTCTCATCAGCCTTAAACTGGCCCAGTTCTTTATTTTTAAAGAAATAAAACAAACCAAACCGGTTTTACTTATGGATGATATTTTTGATAAACTGGATGAATCAAGAATCGGACATTTAATGGAACGCGTCGCAAAAAAGGAATTTGGTCAGCTATTTATTACGGATGCCCGACCCGAAAGATCCAGGAAAATTTTATCCGACATCCCCGCCCATACTTCCTTTTTTATGATATCCAATGGAAGCATCCAACGGGAATGAACCCCATCAATACCTTCTCCTTTTTAGGATCTGGCCGTCCAGGGAAAATTTGCCGGGGCCGATAAGGAAAAGCACAACAAAAACCACGAAATATAATAATGGCAATTCTTGTTTGTTAAATGGGTCATCTCCATGGACCATAAATGCGATTATAGCCATATTGATCATCATGGGAACCAAAAAAACCCTGCTCATAAATCCCAAAATTAAAAAGATGGCACAAAAAAATTCTGCGAATATCACCAACTGAAGGGATACCGCTGACCCTAATCCTATTGGATCTGCAAATCTATTTAAGCGTTCACTGAAATTGGTGATCTTGGCCCAACCATGTGTCAACAGCATAACCGCCGCCCCTACCCTAAGCAACAATAAAGCGAAATCAGAAGCAAAGGGATAATGGGAGAAAACAATTTTTTTCATGGGCTAAAAGGAGTTTGCATCCAATAAATTTATGCATTAAAATGAAATAATAAAATTTAATATCACAGGAGTGATCAATTCCCCAAAGAGCTCCAAGAAAATATTCAAATTTTAATACTTCACCACAATTTTGAAGGATATACGCCCTGGGCATGCAATTTCCTTAATGCCTCCATTACATGGGGCCTGTCTTCAGCATAAGTTACCCCGAACCAGACATCTCCTCCTTTCAGTATTTTGATGTTTCCCAGATTTTCCTGGATCATTGCATTGGCCACCTTGGGAATATAAAATTCTGATTGGTTATTTTCTTTATTTACGGCAAGAAATTCCCGCCATAACCTTTCGGTATGTTGAAAAACGGAGGGATGAAATCCCCAACAATTCATGGAAACTGGGTTATCCGGTTGAATTTCTAATTGCTCATCACCCTCTTCATGCAAAATCCGGCCATTTTTATAGGAAATAGAAGTTCTTTCTACCATACTGCTCAAATATCCTTCGTCAGTAGATGTACAAACCCCTCTACTGACGGATCCGAATTTTGACAACACATCTTTTATGGCATATCCTACCATGCAATGAAGATCAGGTTGGACAGATGTGGACAAGAATGTTCCCAAATTTTTAAACGCTTCCGCACCATAAAAATCGTCTGCATTGATTACAGCAAATGGTTCATCAATGACCTCCTGAGCACATAGCAGCGCGTGTGCCGTACCATAGGGTTTTTTTCTGCCCGGATTTTGAAATTCAGGAGGAACTTTGCTGTCAATTCCCTGTACAACGAATTCAACCTTGACCTTATCTCCGAATTTTTCTATAAAAATAGACTTGGCTATTTCAAGGATTTCCTTCCTGACGATAAATACCACTTTTTCAAATCCAAATCTTATCGCATCATATACCGAGTATTCCAGGATCGTTTCCTGATTGGGCCCAAAACCATCAATCTGCTTATCCCCTCCGTATCGGCTCCCCATTCCAGCCGCTAAAATCAAAAGTGTCGGTTTTTCCATATTTAAAATTTATAAATTCAAATTTTTACTGAATCAATCAGAATTTTATTCTGATAGTTAAAAAACCCCAAAATCCCAGTATCAGGTAAATATACCTGCAAAATTTAATCGGTTTTTAAAATATACAATTCGGTCACAAAGTTAATTTTTTTATCTTATCAAGGTCAAATTACCAATAATTTATAGAGGAATTAATATAAAATTACTTCCATAACTAGGTTAAAATTAAATCCACAATATGATTTAAATACTTATTTTCTTAATAATTGACTGCATTTTTTATCTTATTTAACCATTAATATACACATTTTTAAATTTATAGAGTCGATTTAACCCCTATTTTTCATTTTTATCATGATTTTTACAAAAAATAAATTGCAAAACCAGTTTTGATTTTTATTTTTGTAAAAAATAAAATTTTTAAGAATCATATTATTAATGAAACATTAACCCTGTTGACAAAATGAAAAAAATTGAAGCTTTAATTAGAACTTCTAAATTTGATGAAATTCACAAATGCCTGACCGGATTAGGAGTGAATTTTTTGACATTTTATGAAGTAAAAGGAATGGGATTACAGCATGCCAAGACACAAACCTATAGAGGAGTAGCCTATGAACCTACATTCATCCCAAGAACCAAGTTGGAAATCGTGATACAGGATGAATTGGAAGATCCTGTAATTGAATGCATTCTCAAGGAAGGCAGGACAGGAGAAATTGGAGACGGGAAAATTTTTGTCTACGATGTCGGAAAAGCATTTAGGATCCGAAACGACGATACAGGAGAAAATGCCTTATAAAATCTTTCTATAGTTTGAAATATCACCTAATAATTGACTCCAACTTATTAAAACAGATAAATAATTATGAACCAGGAACTATTTACTATCAATAACTTATGGATGATGGTGGCCACCATTTTGGTTTTCATCATGCATTTGGGTTTTGCGGCCTTGGAAGCAGGACTGACAAGGGCAAAAAATACCGTCAACATTCTTTTTAAAAATACCATTATTCCACCATTGGGCTTGATCACCTATGCTTTCGTCGGTTTTAACCTAATGTATCCCGGTGATGCATTTGAAGGTGGGTTTTTCGGTTTGAGTGGTTTGGGTTTAAGTTTGCCAGATGGCTGGGATACTTCTAATTATAATGAAGGATATACTTTCTTTACAGATTTTATATTTCAGGCCATGTTTGCGGCTACCGCGGCCACCATCGTGTCTGGTGCTGTGGCAGAAAGAATTAAACTTGGTCCATTCCTTTTCTTTTCTCTATTATATGTAGGCCTTTGTTACCCCATAGTGGGAATGTGGAAATGGGGAGGTGGGTTTCTGAATACCATGTCCATTCCATTTTATGATTTTGCCGGTTCCACCCTTGTACATTCCGTCGGAGGTTGGGGCGCTGTCATCGGAGCTTATCTTTTAGGTCCAAGGATCGGTAAATACAAGATAGGCATCACCAATGCTATTCCTGGACATAATCTTCCCTTGGCTACTTTTGGAGTGTTTTTGCTTTGGTTTGGTTGGTTTGGATTTAATGGAGGCTCTGTGCTGACTGCTTCTCCCGGCTCGGTTTCTTTAGTGTTTGTTACCACCGCATTGGCAGGTGCAGCAGGAGCATTCGGAGCTCTATTGGCTTCTTACCTAAAATTCAAGGTTTATGATATTACCATGGTGCTCAATGGTATTTTGGCGGGATTGGTCAGCATTACCGCGGGAGCCGACCTTATGGCCCCATGGGAAGCTGTATTAATAGGCTTTATAGGAGGTAACTTGGTGGTCTTTGGCGTGGTTTTCTTTGATAAAATCAGAATTGACGACCCTGTCGGAGCGATTTCTGTTCATTTGGTCTGTGGTATTTGGGGTACCCTTGCGGTAGGTTTTTTTGGAAACCTCGCCGGAGGCGGGCAAATCTTATCCCAACTGATTGGAATTGTGTCGATAGGGGCATTTTGTGTGATCTTCAGCTTTATCGTTTTTTATGTTTTGAAGAAAACAGTGGGAATCAGGGTAGACGAAAATGAAGAAATAGAAGGATTGGACATCAATGAACACGGTATGAGCGCCTATCCTGACTTCGCTACCAAAGAATAATTATGGTTATAATAATTATAGATCAAAAAAAGAGGTGGACAAATTCCACCTCTTTTTTTATTCCCCAAGCTATTTTCTCTCTTTTTTCATCGGGTTAGGTCCAGAGGATGTTCCTCTGGCCGGCAAATTTTGTTTGAACAACTCAATTTTTGAAGGTGTAAAGTGCCTTGGCCAATAGTTATTGGATTCATCAATATCTGCTGTTTCCCTTAAAGGATCGAGTACAATTTGATCTACCTCTTTTTCTTTGGCAAATACTTTGGTTACTTCATATTCGTCCAGCCTCCAGATTTGAGCAGGCAATCTTTCTATCTCAGATGTACCATCTGTATAATGGAATTCAAGTATCAAAGGCATCACCAGGCCCCCAAGGTTCTGAAATTTTATTTCATAGAAATTTCAGAACTCCGGACCCGTCCCCCTGAGAGTTAATCCAACAGGGTTTTCA
>JBBDSA010000021.1:0-51031 GCA_040905165.1 Cyclobacteriaceae bacterium
CTAAAGATAAGAACAGGGAAGTTTATGAATTTCTTTCCTCCGTTTCGAATAAATACGGTCTGGGATTCTGGAAACCTGGAGCGGGAATCATCCACCAGGTTGTTTTAGAAAACTATGCCTTTCCCGGAGGAATGATGATCGGCACAGATTCCCATACCCCCAATGCAGGTGGATTGGGTATGGTGGCCATTGGGGTGGGAGGAGCAGATGCCTGCGATGTTATGGCAGGACTTCCCTGGGAACTTAAATTTCCCAAGTTAATTGGCGTAAAATTAACAGGTAAACTTTCAGGTTGGACTGCTGCCAAAGATGTGATCTTAAAGGTAGCCGGTATTCTTACCGTTAAGGGGGGTACCGGAAGCATTGTAGAATATTTTGGCGAAGGGGCCCGCTCCATATCTGCTACCGGAAAGGGTACCATCTGTAATATGGGTGCAGAAATCGGAGCGACTACCTCCATCTTCGGTTATGATGAAAAATCCGAAGCCTACCTTAGTGGGACCGGCCGGGAAGCATTGGCTGATTTGGCCAATGGCATTAAAGAACACCTTACCGGTGATAAAGAAGTTTATGCCCATCCTGAAAAATATTTCGATCAGGTTATCGAAATCAACCTTTCTGAATTGGAACCTCATATTAATGGTCCTTTTACACCGGATTTGGCTTGGCCACTTTCTAAGTTTGCTGATGCGGTTCATGAAAACGGATGGCCAAAAAAACTGGAAGTAGGATTGATCGGTTCCTGTACCAACTCCTCTTATGAGGACATTTCCCGTGCCGCATCCCTTGCCCAACAAGCGGTGGATAAAAAATTAAAAGCCAAATCAGAGTACACCATTACACCAGGCTCAGAGCAGGTGAGATATACGGTAGAAAGAGATGGCTTTTTGGGAACCTTCGAAAATATGGGCGGCGTGGTATTGGCCAATGCCTGTGGACCATGTATCGGCCAATGGGCCAGGCATGGTGCTGAAAAACAGGAAAAAAATTCCATCATTACTTCTTTTAACAGGAATTTTGCAAAAAGGGCCGATGGAAATCCCAACACCCACTCCTTTGTGGCTTCTCCGGAAGTGGTCACGGCAATGGCCATCGCAGGTGACCTCACCTTCAATCCCATGACTGATACTTTGACCAATGAAGATGGCCAGGAAGTCAGGCTGGAAGAACCAGCAGGTCTGGAATTGCCAACCAAAGGTTTTGCAGTGGAGGATGCAGGGTACCAGGCCCCTGCTCTCAATGGATCCAATATAGAAGTGAAGGTAGCTCCTGATTCAGAACGACTTCAGTTGTTGGAACCTTTCCTGCCATGGGAGGGTACCGATTTGAAAGGAATGCCATTACTGATCAAAGCCAAAGGAAAATGTACCACAGACCATATCTCCATGGCCGGCCCCTGGCTAAGATTCAGGGGACACTTGGACAATATTTCTAATAATCTCCTAATCGGTGCGGTTAATTATTTCAACGATGCCACCAATAAAGTAAAGAACCAATTGGATGGCAGCTATGGGGATGTACCGGCTGTACAGCGCCAGTACAAGCTTCAGCATATAGGCACTGTAGTCGTAGGAGATGAAAACTACGGAGAAGGGTCTTCAAGGGAACATGCTGCCATGGAGCCCAGATTCTTAGGTGTTAGGGCCATTCTGGTCAAGTCTTTTGCCCGTATCCACGAAACCAATTTGAAAAAGCAGGGGATGCTGGCACTCACTTTTGATAACCCGAAAGATTTTGAACGGGTGCAGGAAAATGACAGGATTGACATCATTGGTCTGGATGCCTTTGCTCCGGGCCATGCGCTTACTGTAGTCCTCCACCATAAGGATGGCAGCAAGGATGAAATCAAAGTCAACCATACCTATAACGAAGGTCAGATCAGATGGTTCCAAGCAGGTTCTGCACTGAACCTCGTCAAACTGAATGCCCAATAAATTTGGTTGACGGGGTTTGCAAATGGCCCGAAGATAATTGGAATACAATAAAGGTTATGATTAATTTCATAACCTTTTCATTTTTTATTTTTCCAACGTCCGGATTCGGAACCGGATTCTTACCCTGTCCATTGTTGGATAGTTGAATGAATGATGTGTGAACGTTTCCCGATACACCAACGGCTCCCGGAAAAAAAGTTGAACCCATCCCGGAGTACAAGTGGGGGAAAGCCATTAATACCCCTTCTGATTTTTTCTATGGCCTGGGAGGAATTCAGGATTTAACCAGAATGAAGCTGAGCCATGTACTGTTCAACCAAGGGAATGGTAGAATCTTTTTCCTGAACATCCGTTAAAAATCGTAGCGCCATCTCCCTATTTCCCTTTTTGAAATAGTAAATGCCCTTGTTTCTCAAGGCATACAGGTTATTGCTGTCTTGTTTCAGGCTGTAATTGATATCTTCCAAACCCTCTTCCAGCCGATCAAGATATAATTGGTACAAACCACGGTTATTATAATAAAACACTTGATTCTTATCCATCTTGATGGCCCTATTTACGGCCTCCAATGCCTGTTCATATTCTTCCTTTTCGAATAGGATCAATGAGGTCAGGTTATAAATCATGCTTTGGTTGGGGTCTTTTGCTTTTGCAACCTCCAGATCTGCCAGGGCCGAATCGAAGTCTTCCAAATAATAATGAATGGTGCCTCTGTTAATATACAATTCGACATTTTCGGGATTCAGGTTAATGGCCTTATTAAAAGCAGCCAAGGCTTTATTGTATTGTTTCAATTCAGTGCGGATTAAACCCTGAATAAAATGAGCCTGACTGTCTTGATCATCTGATTCCAACAATGTTTCGGAATCGGCCAAAGCTTTGTAATTTTCTCCAAAATCCAGGTGGGCCATGGCTTTTTGGCGAAGGGCATCGGTATATTCCGGTTCTATATCAATTGCTCTACGATAATCTGATATGGCCTCTTCATATCTTAACTGGCGGTGTTTGGCTATTCCCCTGTTAAAATAAGCCTCTTTGAAAGTCGGGTCAATTTTTATGGCCTCATCATAATAGTCAATGGCTCCTGTGACATTCCCTTCTTTCAAGGCCATATTACCTTTCAACAAAAACCTTCCCTTTTTATCTTCATCCGCATCACAGGATAGGATAACCATCATCAACAACCCCATAGAAAGTATCCTATACCTCATCATTATTTAATTTTTTTTTTTTATGGAAAGAAAACATTTCCTCCTCTCCAAACAAATAAGCATAAGGTTTAGTGCTTTCCTTTAATTCAAAAATCCGCTTTAAAATCGCCAAAATCGGAATGATCAGGATCATTCCGACAATTCCCCAAATTGCGCCACCGAACAAAAGCCCTATTATAGTAATGAATGCATTTAAATTGACATTACCTCCCACAATTTTTGGTGTCAGGAAATTGCTTTCAATCAGTTGTATTACGGTAAAGGTCACCACTACCATAAATGGATAAATCAATCCATCCATGGTAAGAAATGAAAAAATTAATGGCAGAATGGCTCCCAGAAAAGGCCCCAAGTAAGGTATGATGTTCAAAAGGGCCGCAAATAAGCCAAAAAACAGAGCGTGTTTTACCCCAATGGCATAGAGTGCGGCAGTATTTAAAATGGCCAAAATGCCCATCACCTTTACCATCCCAATAATGTAAAGTTGGACGACATGCCTTAAATCCCTGATTTTTTCTTTGACATGATCATTTTCGGATTTATCGAAAAATTTTGTTATAAAATTGCCTAAATGATCCCTGTAAATCAACATGAAAAAAATGAAAACGGGGACCAATACCACGCCGGCTAGAGATCCTACCGTAGATAGTAAAAAATTGGATACGGTTTCACTATTGGATTCGATGAAATCAAATAGCTGCGACTTGTTAATTCCGTTTCCAATTCCCAAATCTGCTCCAAAATTATCCCTTGCCAGCTGGTCAATGTTGGCCAAATAACCGTTCAATTTTTCACTTACATCATCAAGATCTCTGGCAAATTTCCTTACCTGAAGTATCACTAAAAGAATTAAACCTACCATTATGGCCAATGAAGTCAAGAGCGCAATGGTGGTGGCCAAAACTCTGGGCAACTTCTTTTCCATCCAATTACATGCAGGGATTAAAAGCATGGCCACATACCCTCCAAGCATTAAAGGAATCAAGAGGCTTTTACCAATAATCAGAATGAATAAGATCACTATCAGCAACAATAAAATGACCAATGCTTTAAGGTAGCTGGGAAGTTTAATTTCAGTCATTGTTAAATTTATTTTGGAATGGTTATTGTTATATTCCTTATACAAATAATAAATATAATTTTCATTTTAACTAATAAATAATATGTCTAACAAATTGAAATTAAAAGGAAATTGGAATGAACTCAAAGGCAAATTAAAAGCCAAATATGGAGAGCTTACTGATGACGATCTGACATATGCTGAAGGTAAGGAAGATCAGTTAATCGGTAGACTTCAGAAAAAAACCGGTGCTGCCGAGAGTGAATTAAAAAAGTTTTTGTTTGATGATTGATCAGCGTTTGTGATAAACTTGATCATATTATTGAAAAGCCAGGCCATTTGTCTGGCTTTTTCTATTTTCCCTCCCTGATTTTATAGCGAACATATTAAAAGGGCTTTATCCTGTGCATAATTTAAAAATATGTGGCAGAAATTACACAGTTAAGCTAAAAACTGCACCAATCAATTTTCGCCATCCTGACTTCCCGTGGCTTTGGATGCCAATTTTCCCATTCCTGCCTGTTGGATTTCCTCTCTGAATTGCACACCTCCTTTAATACCAAAATCCAAAGTTCTGATAGGAAAGGGTATGGTGATATCGTTTTCGTCAAATGCTTTTTTGATACTTTTGATGGCTTCGTTTTTGGCGCCTATCCAGGCCCTGTTTTCCCTACTGTATTCCAGCCAGACGTTGACTGAAAAGTTAATGGAGCTGTCACCAAAACCTTCCCAAAATAGGGTGACTTCTTCCTCCTCTATTCTTTCCTTAATCCTGGAGACTGCTTCGATGGCAACTTTTTCCACCTTTTCCAAATCATCACCATAGCTTACTCCACAATCTATCCTCAACCTTCTTCTTCCGGATTCGGTATAATTGATTAAATCCTCCTGGAAAAGGTACCTGTTGGGTACATGTACCACGGGACCGTCAAAGGTTTTCACTTTCGTAACCCTAAGATCGATATCAATCACATTGCCCATAACACCACTGGTGGTTTCAATTACATCACCAATGGCATATGGTTGCTGAAAGGTGATATATATCCCTGACATAAAATTGGCAGCGGTATCCTGAAAGGCAAATCCAAGGGCAAGCCCCAATATTCCCAAACCGGCAAGGATGGAGGTAACTGTGCCTGTGAGCTGAAGTACAGACAAGGCGAGCATGGTGCCCAATACCAATATAATCAGGAAAAACAACCTGCTTAAAAAACCGCTGATAGTTTGGTCTAATTTCACTTTAACCAATTGCTTCTTGGAAAAATTCTCTATCATCCTAGCCAAAAAGAAAAAGGCTGTAAATAAAATGATGGCCAGGGCCAAATTGGGGAGCATTTCCACCAACGCAATTAACCATGCCTGGAGTTTATCAACCATTTTGCTTATCAATTCCGACGAATCCATCTTTTTGTTGTTTTTGCTGTGTAATTTTATTGCAATACCAGGTATTGCATTTTTGGCCCCTGTTAGACTTTTTAAGGCCTTTTCGGGCAGGGATTAATAAGTAAATTAGCAACATACTTTTTATAGAAAAAAATTATGGACCGGAAAAAGCAAGATTTTTCATCGAATTCGGCCTATTCTTTTTGGCGGATCGTTACTCCGAGAAAAATAACCTCAATTAAACGTAGTGAACTGCTACCCTTTCCCGGGTAAATTAAACAATATGAATTAAGAATCACCGACCACACTAAAAAAAAAAGAAGACCTAAACAGGTCTCCTCTTTTAGGATGGTCAAGTCTTTAATCAATTAATCCAGCAGTTCAATTTCTATTTCGGCATCTATCTTAATTTTGTCCCCGATCTTTGTGAACAACGATTGGTTACTTTCCTCGCTGAAGACAATCACGCCATCATCAGAGCGCATGGCATTCTCCAATTCCAGCATAGAAATGGAAGAAAACCAACGCTCAGGTACCAGTTCGAATAAAACCAAAGGATTATTGATAGGGTCCACGACAAAATAATTTTCATCATCTGCATTGATCTCCACTCCAAAATCAATTTCATCCCCGAACAGCTCAAACCTGAAAGGAATCTCCTTTCCAGTCGATTCAGTAAATATACCATTCAACAAAATTGAGGGTTCCTCCTCATAATCAATCAGGTCGATTTCCATCTCGATTTCTTCATATTCACCCTCGGGAATATTGATGAAAAAATCAGCATCGTCATTGAAACGATCCAGATTCACTTTCTTGATTTCATCAAACTCGACTTCATATTCCTTATTAAACTCACCATTCTCATTTATTCCCTCCAGTTCCATTTCCAATTCTTTGATTTGGATAAAGCCATCAGTAAATAAAAGGTGTTCACCCATCACCCTCGCATTGGCAGCCGTTGCTCCGGAGGATTGAATTTTAAAGGAAAGACCCATAGTGCCATTGCCTGTGCCAGGAACATCTTCCTGGGGGGTACAGGCATTCATCAATACCATTACACTCAGATAAATAATTGCTGTAAATTTCATCCTGTTTTTCATAATAAAAAGATTAAGTTTTAAAAGATTAAGTTTTGTTTACTTGAATTCGATACTTGCAACAAAAATAGTAAAATCCGAATAAAAAAAAATCTGGAGGGTTAATTTTTTATCCGTCTAAGGAAGCAGGCCGATGGATTTTCCTTAAAAATAACCCCTTCATAAATAATCTTGGTTAGTTGCATTTAATATAATAAAACATTATGTTTATCAATTATTGTGTACGTAACCGAAAAATGGATTCCCTGGCTTTCAAAATTCAGAAAATAATCGGAGATGGGGATGGGTATTATTGCTCATCGAGTACAAAGTTTTAAAAATCAACCCTGAAATAAATGAAAAGCAAGACAGCGTTAAACAGAAGAAATTTTATTCGGAAAACCACCCTGACTGGAATTGGCCTGGGCCTGGTCGGATCAGGCATAGCGATGCCTGAAATGATGAAAAATGGAAAAAGAGTGGGGATTATCGGTCTGGATACCTCTCATAGCATTGCCTTTACCAAGGTTTTGAATGCCAAAAATCAAAATGAAGCCTATAAAGGATATAAAATAACAGCAGCCTATCCTCATGGCAGCAAGGACATCGAATCCAGCACGAGTAGAATTCCAGGCTATATTGAGGAAGTCAAAAAATACGGGGTAAAAATTTCAGGGTCCATTCAGGAAATGTTGGAGGAAGTGGATGTGGTGCTTCTGGAAACCAATGATGGCAGGTTGCACCTGGAACAGGCATTGGAAGTAATGAAATCAGGTAAAAGGCTTTTTATTGACAAACCGATCGCCGCCTCCCTATCAGATGCTATCGCCATATTTGAAGCTTCCAAGCAATATGATGTTCCTGTTTTTTCAGCCTCTTCCCTGCGATACATTACAGGCATTGAGGACCTGGATCGATCGACCGTCGTTGGAGCTGACACCTTCAGTCCGGCAAAAATTGAGCCTACCCATCCAGACCTGATGTGGTATGGGGTCCATGGTGTTGAAACCCTTTTTGCCGTAATGGGTACCGGTTGTGAAAGCGTCGTCAGGGTGAACACACCGGATACGGACATTGTGGTGGGTACCTGGAAGGATGGAAGGGTAGGCACCTTTAGAGGGACAAGATCCGGTAACTCAGGTTACGGGGGCATCGTACATACCGAATCTGGTCAGAAGGTTTTGGGGCCTTATAATGGATACGAACCTTTATTAAAGGAAATTATTGTTTTTTTTGAAACCGGGAAAGTTCCTGTGAGCCCTGAAGAAACTTTGGAAATGTTTGCTTTTATGGAGGCGGCAGATGAAAGCAAAAGAAAAAAAGGTAAAAAAATAGCGCTGAAAAAGGTGATGGATAAAGCCAGGTAAAAAAATAAAATGCATTTAATATCTTTTTCATGAAAATGGTTTAATTTAATCTTTTACAAAACAAAATATTTTGAGTCATTCCCAAAACAATCAATCGACCTTACTTCAAGGCACCAAAAAATGGTGGAAATCTTTAGGGCCCGGCATCATCATCGCTGCCTTGGTATTTGGACCAGGCAGTTTGACTGTTACTTCCAAGTTAGGAGCGGTTTATGGTTTTGATTTATTGTGGGTACTGGTTATTACCACCTTTTTGATGATCGTTTTTACTGGAATGGGCGCCAGAATAGGAATTGCCACTGATCAATCTTTGTTGGAGACCTTTAGAAAAAAATGGGGCAATTGGGCGGCTCTACTGACAGGCCTTGGGATATTTCTGGTAACGGCTTCTTTTCAGGCAGGCAATACCATCGGAGCAGGTCTAGCCTTTGCCGAATCTTTTGGAACTTCCACGGTTCCCTGGATTCTCTTTATTTCAATTGCGGCCATCTCTTTGGTTTTTACCAGATCCTTTTACAAAATCCTTGAAAAGGTAATGATCGCCATGGTGGCCCTCATGCTGGTTTCCTTTCTTTTTACGGTGATCATCTCACGCCCCAATTTAGGGGCGGTTTTAAATGGATTGGTCCCAAGTATCCCTGAGGGTTCCTTGTTATTGGTAATTGCTTTGGTGGCCTCCAGTTTTTCCATTGCAGGTGCTTTTTATCAGTCTTATCTTGTCCAGGAAAAAGGATGGAGAAATGAGGATGTTAAAAAAGTGACCAACGAATCTTTTACCGGAATTATGGTATTAGGGCTGATTTCAGGGATGATCATGATCAGTGCCGCAGCCATATTGAACCCTCAGGGAATTCAGGTGAATGCTGCTACTGATATGGGTATGGCATTAGAGCCCCTTTTTGGCCAATTTGCCACTTCGGTATTCATGTTGGGTTTATTCGGCGCTTCTTTTTCTTCCCTGATTGGAAATGCAACCATTGGCGGCACCTTATTTGCAGATGCTCTTGGTCTGGGCAGGGACCTCAATACCAAACCTGTAAAATTACTGATTACCCTGATTATCATTCTAGGAGCAACAGTGGCTTTGCTTTTTGGTAGACTCCCTCTGGAGTTAATCGTGTTTGCCCAGGGAGTAACCATTTTTGTGGTTCCGTTTATTGGCATTGGGCTATTTGTCATTGCCAACAATGTTTCCTTAATGGGGAATTTGGCCAATGGAAAAGGAACCAAGGTCATCGGTATATTGGGGGTATTGGTATTGGTGCTCTTGGCCCTGGGAAATATTAAAAATTTATTTTTATAGGATTTATAAACGATTGGTTCAATAAGAAATAACTCAAAAATGCGTACGGAAAAAGAATTGGAATTAAAACTTTCCACCCCATCGGAGAGATTGATCCAAGACATGGCAAAAATTGACGGTGATATTATCATCCTGGGTGTTGGGGGTAAAATGGGACCTTCCCTGGCCCAGTTAGCAGTAAATGCCGTGAAAGAGGCAGGAATTAAAAAAAAGATCATTGGTGTTTCCAGATTTTCGGAAAAAGGGACGAGGGAGTTTTTAGAAAGCAAAGGTGTTGAAACCATCGCAATTGACCTATTAAATCAGGAGGAGATGAACAGCCTGCCTGATGTGGAAAATGTAATTTTTATGGCCGGTAAGAAATTCGGTACTACAGGAAATGAGCATTTTACCTGGGCCATGAATACCTTTCTACCGGGGATGGTAGGTGAAAAATTTCAAAATTCCAGGATCGTGGTTTTTTCTTCCGGAAACATTTATCCTTTTGTACCAATCGGTTCGGGTGGAGCTTCTGAAACCACTCCACCCGAACCCCTGGGCGAATATGCACAATCCTGTTTGGGAAGAGAACGGATATTCCAGTATACCAGCCATAAATTTAATATCCCCATGTTGATGTACCGGCTGAATTATGCCATTGACATGCACTATGGCAATTTGTTGGAAATTGGAAAAATGGTCCATGAGGAAAGGGAAATCGATTTAACCAATGGCCATATGAACGTGATCTGGCAAGGGGATGCCAATGAAGTGGCACTCCGCTCATTACTTCATTGTGAGGTGCCAGCCAAAATTCTCAATGTAACCGGACCGGAAACGATCGCTATCAGGTGGGTGGCCGAGGAATTTGGTGAGAAATTCAGAAAAAAACCGAAATTTATAAACCAAGAGGCACCAAATGCTTTACTCAACAATTCCGCATTATGCAACAGGCTTTTTGGTTATCCTCAGGTTACTTTAAAAGAAATGATAGAAATGACAGCGGAATGGGTAATGTATGGCGGAAAAACCATTGACAAACCCACCCATTTTCAGGAAAGGTCAGGTAAATATTAATACCTTATAATCATGAAGCAACTGGATAAGGAAATCCAAGCGATTTTACAAAAAGGAGTGGCCATACCTGCTCATCCCCTGGCCCTGAATGCAAAACGGATGTTGGATGAAAATCGGCAAAGGGCACTAACCAAATATTATATTGCAAGCGGCGCTGGGGGTATTGCTGTTGGGGTACATTCTACCCAATTTGAAATCCGGAAAAAAGAAATCGGATTACTGGAGCCTGTACTCAGTATGGCCATGGAAGAAATCGAAAAAGCGTCGATAACCCGGCCTTTTGTAAAAGTAGCCGGAATCGTGGGACCTACTGATCAGGCAGTGGCTGAGGCAACATTGGCCAGTGATTTGGGCTATGACCTGGGGCTTCTCAGTGCAGGGGGTCTGGGTGATTGGTCCGAACATCAATTGATCCAAAGGGCAGAAAAAGTTTCCCAACATATTCCGCTTTTTGGCTTCTATTTACAACCATCCGCAGGCGGAAGGTTATTGAGTTATGATTTTTGGAAAGATTTTGCTGAAATCCCCAATGTCCAAGCAATAAAAATGGCCCCCTTTAACCGATACCAATCTCTGGATGTAGTAAGGGCTGTAATTTCTTCCAGCAGGTACAAAGAGATCGCCTTGTATACCGGCAACGACGATAATATTATTCCTGATTTGCTCACCCGTTACCGGTTTAATATCAATGGCGAAATCCGTGAAAAAGAAATTGTGGGTGGTCTTTTGGGACATTGGGCAGTGTGGACAGAAAAAGCAGTGTCGCTATTGGAAGATGTACACCAATGCAAAAAAACCGGGTCGCCCAGCATGGCCGAACTGTTAACCCTGGGCATTCAGGTAACCGATGCCAATGCCGCTATTTTTGATCCTCACAACCAATTCCATGGATGTATTCCCGGTATTCATGAAATTTTAAGAAGGCAGGGTTTATTGGAAGGAAGATGGTGTTTGAATCCCAAGGAGGAACTTTCGCCTGGCCAAATGGAAGAAATAGACAGGGTTTACAAAGGCTATCCCCATCTGAACGATGACCAGTTTGTAAAAGATAACCTGGACCGGTTTTTAATTTAATTCTTGTAATATTTCAACCACTTAGTTTTCAAAGAGATCCTGCCATTCAGGTGCCAAAACCGTCTCGCTGTCTTCCTGTGCCGCTCCTTTATTTCTAAGCTGTTCTGCGGTAGGGGCATAATAAATGTATCCCTTGGTATACCCTGCGACAAAAGTGGAGCCATATGGAGATTTTTCTTTGATGTTTATCATCCAGATACTCCCCGATACCATCCACCATCTTTGTGGAAAAATTGAATTCACCATATTTTATGGATTTTTTAAATACCTGTCCAAGAATTCAAAACTACCTACCCCATTGATGGTATGTCCGTCATCAAAAAACTCTATCTCAGTAGCATATTTCCGGTTAATATTTGCATAGTGAAGCCGTACTTTGGCATATTCATAGGCCACCCATTTATCCGTGCCCACACCGTCTTTGTGGCCACGTTCCACCATGAAGGGGCGAGGTGCGATTAGGGCAGCCATTTCCGCATAATTATACGTGTTGGCCAGGTTCCATTCCGGAATTTCATATTCCCCGGTAAAAGGATAACTGTTATAAGCCGCATGATCGGTACTGCTCACTTTACGGACCCATTCGTTAAAATCCCCGGAACATATGGAAAGGGCATAGCCTTCCACCAGGGCAGGTACCCTCATGGCTGCTTTCCCTCCATAGGAAAGGCCGTAAAACCCGATCCTTTGGGCATTGATAAAAGGTTGCTGACCCAACCATTCCACAATCCGTTGATGTTGCCCGGTGATGATTGAAAAAAGGGATAATCCCAGGGGATTGGCTTTTCTTTGCATGACTCTGAAATCATCTCCTCCCCAGTAGAGGTTATGCGGGGCAAATACCACATACCCCCGGTCTGCTAGTTCCGCTGCAAATCCCTGGTAAGGGGCAAAGGCTCTCGATTTTTCATTCCTGGTCACCACATCCTCTGGCAGCCCCTCCAAGCCATGTTGACATACCACGGCCGGATATTGCACTCCCCTCTTAATATTTTTGGGAACCAATAAAATTCCCCATGCATAGATGCCGGGCCAAACATCCAGTTTAACCTCATATCCCGTCCAATTATCCGATTCGGCATATTTCCTGGCCATAGGATTTGGAGGGAGATCAGGGTCAGGCAATCTACCGATAACCTGCCAAAGCCTTTCCCTATGTTCATCCTTTGCTGATTCAATTCCTTTGGCATCCTCATTAAGGGTTTCCCAAAAATAATTTTCCCTGATTTTTTCACTTTTGGGAATCAGTTGCTGCAAGTGAAACTCCATGTCTTTCACAGTACGCTGCTGTTTTTTGTCAGCTTCCGGCCAAGTTGCGGGAACCTCCCAGGCTGATTGATTATCCAGATCTTCGGAAAATGTTGTTCCCAGCACTTTAGCCAACTCCTTCATGGCATTCTTGGAAAGGGAATTTTTTCCTTCATACCAGCTAAGATGACTATTCCCTTGCGGTAAAAGTTTTTCTGCACGGTCCCATTCCGACTTCACCCTGGAAACTTCCGGGACAGTTAACTGACCTGGGGCAGCACCATTCCGTCCATTGGAAGGTTCTGGAGGACCAGTTACTTCGGGATAAAGGGAGTGGTCAATGATCAGTCTTCGGGGCCATGACATGGCAGCCAGTTCAGCATCGCCGAAACCTATTAACAGGCCAAATACATTTCTGTAGATCGGTTCCTTCCAAATTTGGCTTCTTTCATTAAAATAGCCACTGACAAGGGTAGATGAAATTCTGGTATCGAGGGCAGATGCATAAAGCGATAATAAACCACCTTCACCATGCCCGGCTATCCCGATTTTTAAATCCAGGCCTTCCCGCTGGTTCTGAGCTTCAAACCAATCAATGGCCGCAAATACCTTTTGAAGTTCATATCCAATTACATGCCGACCAAGAATAAACCCCTGCCGATAAATCCATTCCCTATGGGGTTGGTTGGTGAATTTATTCAAAATCAGACTGCCTGAAAAGGTATCTTGGCGGCTTACCAATACCGGTATCAGGACCTCTATTCCGGACTCAGCCAACTGCCTGGCCCATCCAAAGGCCGCATTTTCCCTTTCCACTAAACCAGCTGAAATTTCCGGTATGACATCAGCATCAGGAATAAATACCATTCTTGCCCTGACCTCTTTTCTGGGCTGAAGCAATAGGCCCTCGGCATAAAAATCTTTAAAATCACCTTCCAATACCTTCCATCTGACGACACTTATTACAAGGTCTTCATCCTCCATAAAAAATTGCCCCAGGTGGCCATCCCCAATAATTTCCATTTCCGGGGCAGAACGAGGTCCCTCCACGCCCAAAATTTTGGTCAAGGCCTCTCTTTGGGAGGCAATGGAAATATTAAAGGCAGAAGCGCTGCTGAAATCCCTTTGCCACAAATCTTCTCTTTGCTCCCCTGTCTTCTGAAGTTTCAGGTTCAAAAAATCCGTTATCCCATTCATCATCCCATTGGGTAAATCAAATTTTTCGTCCAATGGGTCTGCAGAAAAAGGGAATTGGTCAGGGGTTTGGCCTTGATTGGGGTTGAATATTGCCGAAAAAAATATTAAGAAAATATAAATGGCTGAAAATTTCCGAGCACAAATGGGGGACTGATACAGTTTCATAGATTAGGTTAATGGTTGGGTAAAGGATAGATAAACAAGTCCTCCCTTCTATTCTAAAATTACATTTCCTTCGCCCCCTGATATTTTCACAGGAATAAATGCTTCACCTTCCTGTTCATTGCTGATCAAGCATCCAGACACCCTGCTATGCGAAACATTTTCCAATGACAATCCTATATTGTCGCAGTCCAAAATGGTACAATTCCCAATATTCATCCGTTTGGAATGACGGATATTGATTCCTGCGACATCTTTCACCCCAAAAACCTGCACTCCACTGAAGGTACAGTCTTCACAATTGTGTACCAAAAGGCCATTGGATGCCGTCCTACCTGGTGTGTAATTGGGGTTACTGTCAAACAAATTGGCCCCTAGCAATACATGGCTACACCCATCCATTACCAAACCATGATCATACCCCTGCCAAATGGTATTGCCTGTAATCACCACCCCTCTGCACTGTTGTAAATCAATATTGACCATGACATCACTCAGTACATTACCAGTGATGGTCACATTGCCCCATGGTTGTTTTGAATTGGTGCCAGGAACCTTACTCTTGCCCAAAATCCGGATGTTGGCAGAGTGGGGCGCGTTACGGTTATGCTGGATGGTACAACCGGTAATGGCCACCTCTGCCGTACCTCCTTCACTGTCCGAGCAATCTATTAAAACATTGGCTGCAGGCGGGTTATTTTTCCCCATGTTGCTTTCCAGGTCACAGCCTGTAATGTGAATATTTCTGATATTACCTCCTTTGGTCACAATGCCTCCACCATCATTGTAACTGATATGGCAGGCTGTGATATTGGATTGGTGCAGATTGACCTCATCATAAAATATACCGATGCCATGATTTTCGTAAAAATGGCAATCTGAAATGATCAAATTCCGGTTATTTCCAGTCAAATGAATCGCATGGAGCGTTTTCCTTATCTGAACCCTTGTTATTGCCAGCTGCATGGTCCCTACCGCTTCAATACCCACCGCCATTTCGTGCTGTCCCTCTATGGATAAGCCTTCTACAATGGGCATTCTTTCGGAAGACCAAACCCTAGGATCAAAATTCTGGGGATCTGCTGATTGGAAGTGAGTTCCCTTAATTTTAAAAGCGGGCCCGGAACCCGTCATGATGATCTGTGCCGTTCCCTCTCCCCTAATGCTGCCATATCCTAATTTATCAAGATCCATTTCTATGGTCTCCGAAATTTTATAATGACCCTTTGGAAAAAACAAACCATTTTTTCCTTCAATTATGGCACGCTGTATGGCCTGGGAATCATCGGTCTGCCCGTCTCCTTTTGCCCCGAAATTTTTCACATTATTGTTTTCCCCCAAATAACCGGAATTTTGATCTTTAAAATTCGATCCAAAAACGGTATAAGTCAGACCCATTGATGCCAGGGTTGATGTGGCCACTGTCAGGAATTTTCTTCTTTTGGTAGGGTTATTCATAAATTTGGATAGGGTTAAAGGATTAATTTTCTTTCATGAGGTAGGCAAAAAGATCACGGATTTCCTGATCGGTAAGATCCTCCAGTATCCTTTCCGACATAAATGAAGTCTGCTGGATTTCCATTTTTTCTATCCGCTCTTCAGACAAAGTTGTCGCCTTTCCGCCAAGAGGCGGTTCAATGGTGATAGTGCCTCCACGCTGGGTTTTGATCCTTCCCTCCAAGGTCCGTCCATCTGTGGTAAGTATGCGCTGTACCTCGTAACCTTCGCGAATATCAGCATGTGGATCCACTACATGCAATAACAAATATTCCAGATTACTCCTGTCATAACCTGTAAGTTCGGGACCCAACAATCCCCCTTCACCATGAAGTTGGTGACAGGAACCACAGTGGCTTAAATAAATTGCCCTTCCTTGTTCCAGGTTTCCTTTGCCTGAGCTTACTACCTTTCCATATGAATTGATCCTTTCGGTTTTTTTTGAAGCGGTCAACAATTTGGTTTCGGGCCAGATCCTATCGGCGATTTTATCTATCTCAGGATCCTGGAGTAACCTAAACCTGCGTGCATAATGGTAAGGGATGTCATTCTTGCTGATGGTTTTCGTTTCTTCTATTTCCCTAAAAAAATCCTTTGCCCATGATTTTCTACTGGCAAAAAGGGAAATACCCGCCTCCCTCACATAAGAATTATCTCTGAATGCAGGATAGGATTTTGCCATTTGCTCACCGATTTCTTCCTGATCATATGACTGTAAAGCATGGAGTGCCGCTTGTTTTATGATCGCCGAAGATTGCCCATTTTTTACCAAATTCATTAAATCAGGCACCACTTTAGGTTGGTTGATCTCTCCCAAAACCTGAATGTAAGAAAGCCTCAAACCCACATCTTGTTCGGCATCTGAAATGATTTTTATTGCCTCCGCCAAGGCTTTTTCTTCTCTCCTTCTGAGTGCAAGTGTTAAGGGGGCTTCTCCTAATTCATTGCTGTGCGCCTCTAATGCATCCAAAAGTTTTACCGGAAGTTCTACCATTTCCCTTCCCAGTAATCCCTCCTGCAGCCCATCAAGTAGGATTTTGGCATGTTTTGGGGAAGGAGCCAGTTCCAGAAGTGCTGTACTGGTATTGAAATTTTCTTCTCCCCCTTCCATGATATACCTTTGCATCAGCCGGTGTAAAACCACCTCTTCCATAATGGGATGGCTCCACAAGTTGGCCGGTTTCAATAAATCCAATATTCCCTCCCTATCTACGGTAACCTTATCTTCCAATGCCCACCAAACCAAAAGTGGGATATCAGGATCTTCGGCATCTTTTTGTCGGCTTAAAAGGTTCTCAATTATTTTATAGGATTCTTGTGAAGGAAGCCTTTTTGCTGTAGCGGCAAGTTGGGCCTGGACTTCTGGATGGTTTTCGTTACTTGCCAGTTGTTGAAGTCCATGAGCCATGGCAGGGCTTACATTTTTCTCGTCTCCCAACAATCTTACGGTCCACATCCGCACAAAAGGGTCTGAATGATTCAGGCCTTTGTTTCCTATTTCATCTGTTAATCCTTGGGTGAGGTGGATCGCCCACAAGGCCTCCAAAGCTTCTTGTCCATTACCTTTATCGAGTAAATTTATCAAAAGCGGCATGGCATTGGGGTCCTTTCGGTCACCGAATTGCCTTAAGGCCTGCTGACGAAACCATTTGTTTTGGTGAGACAGCAAATCCACCAATTCTGATGTGGAATAAGTGCTGAGATCAAAATCCGGAAGCCGTTCCTTTTCTGTATTAGGGCCCAATCTGTAAATCCTGCCACTGGATTTATGCCAGGTATCCCGCGGATCAACGTGTGACAAGCGGCTGTCATACCAATCAGAAATATAAATTCCTCCATCTGGTCCCAGCTTTATGTCTACGGGGCGAAACCATTTATCATCGGTTTGCAAAACAATTTCTTCATCCACATTTTTAAAGGAAGAACCCCTAGGTTCAAATTTAGTGAGCTGCACATAATTATGAAGTGGATTGATTGCAAACATTAAATCGTTGTATTTCTCGGGTAAAATTCCTCCCTCGTATTTGATCAGTGAATGGGTAAACCTTTTTTTCTCCCCCTCCAGAGGCATGTTGGGCAGATAGCCAAAAGCATAAGGGTTGGTTAGTGGCCCGTGCTTTCCCCAACTTTTAATATAATAGCCGCCTTGTTTGTAATAAGGGCCGCGATCATAGCCATTAGTGCCAGAAAAAATCCTTCCTTTTCTGTCAAACTCCACATTAAAGGCATTATTCCCTCCCCCTTCTGCAAAAATCTCAAAAACTTTGGAAGAAGGGTGGTACCTCCAGATAGCCTGACCTAAAAAAGAAACGTTTTTCGAAACCTCTGAATTAATATTGGCGGTGGTCGTACTTCC
Source organism: Cyclobacteriaceae bacterium (assembly GCA_040905165.1). GTDB lineage: Bacteria > Bacteroidota > Bacteroidia > Cytophagales > Cyclobacteriaceae > Cyclobacterium. The sequence goes on from JBBDSA010000021.1 coordinate 17,928, forward strand.
CTGGGCACCATACAGCCAGCCATCAGGTCCCCACCTCAAACTATTGGCCACGGCATGCGTATCTTCCAGGCCAAAACCTTCCAGATGAACTTCTGGATCGCCATCGGGAAGTCCATTTCCTTCATGATCTGGATAAGCCAATAAATAAGGGGGATTCAACACCCAAATTTTATTTCTTCCCAATGCTACTCCGGTAGCAATATTCAATCCGGTAATGGCATCTGTCCCTTTATCATAGGTTCCATCCCCATCGGTGTCCTCAAAAAAGGTAATCCGGTCAGCGCCTTGTACTCCTTCCGGTGGTGCTTTTGGTATCTTGTCAAATTTTACCCGGGTATGGTTGTCTATGGCGGTGATTTTCAAACCCTTCGGATAGGGGTATTGCTGGTACTGAACTACCCATAATCTTCCTTTATGGTCAAAACTGACTTGAAGGGGCTGGGATATTTTCGGTTCGGAGAGTACGAGTTCCAGGGACAAATCTTTGGGATAGGTAAAGTGCTCGAGTACCTCTTCCGGTGGTGTAGGGTTCGAATTGGGATCAGTAAGAACTCCCCTCCCTTCATAATTCTCCATAAATTGGGCCACATCTTCATTAGCGGCCAAATCCTTGATCTCGGAGGCGGGTTTTTCATTGCAGGCCAATAAACCCAACAAAAAGAATAAACAAACTGAAAAATTAAAAGATTTTAGAATCATCATCAAGTTTAAATTATGCTCAAATGCTGAACCGCAACTTAGGGTCATGACATTTTGGTGAAAGATGGATTTACCAAGTATTTAAATTAACCATATTTCCCCAAACTGCCTAACAAGGCATTGTTCCTAATGGCTTTAAAGCAGATAAATTTGATAAACGGTTGCCACACCACGATAAGGTAATGCGGTAACCGAATCGCTCTGATTTTTTTATTCAGTTTACGCAGACTTATCCGGATTCCATTAATTTTAATCTGGGTTCTGAACGAAATTTTGGTTGACATCAAGCTCATTTAACTGAAGTAGCCTATTGAATTATTTACCCAAATATATTTTTTTAATTTTTGATATTCTGGGTTATATTTATTTAATTCCAATATTTTCTTTCATAGAATATTCAATTGGGATCAAGTATACTTAAAAAACTACCGTTTTGGAACATTTCTCTGACAATCAGAATATTACTTACCTATTAAACCCAATTTTTAATTAAAATAGGTGCTATCTATCCCTATAATGACTTTTGGAGATAATTCCTGAAAAATTATAAAATATTGAAATTCTTGAATTTTCTAATTTTAGATGGTACTATTGAGGGTTGAATATCGAAGGTTTTATGAAAATAATTGATAAATTGTATAACAAAATAAGTTATTAGTTTAAATTTGGCATGAAGAAAAAAAGAAATTTATCTGGCGTGAAAGAAATAGCCAGGTTGGCCAATGTTTCCATTGCAACTGTTGATAGGGTCATTCACAACCGAACCGGAGTATCCCCCAAGACAAAATCAAAGATTGAGACGATCATTAAGGAATTAAATTACCAACCAAATATTTTAGCAAGCAGGTTGGCTTCGGGAAAGGTATATCGCTTGGCCGTTTTGATTCCCAGAGGTTCAGAAAGAACCGATTTCTGGGATGCCCCACTTAAGGGAATCAAAAGGGCCGAAGAGGAAATCAGGCAATATGGTATTTCTGTAGATCTATTTTTCTTTGATTTGAACAACAATAATTCTTTTATTGAGGCTACCGAAGAAATTAAACAGCAAAAACTCATTGATGGGGTTTTAATGGCCCCTTCATTTGTGGAAGAATCCATTGAATTCGTTCATTACTGCCAGGAACATTCGATACCATTTGTTTTTATAGATAGTAATATTGAGGTAAAGGAAAGCCTTTCCTATATTGGTCCTCCCCTCTTTCAAAGTGGGTTTCTGGGTGCCCGACTATGTGCATTTGGGATGAATGAAACCAAAAAAGTTTTATTTGTCAATATTTCAAAGGAAAGTAACAGTTATAATTATTCCCAAATTGAAGAAGGATTTAAAAATTATTTTTTTGAAAATAATGTAGAACACCAACTGATTAAACTGGTCATCAACGACACTGAAAACCAATCCGTTTCTTTAAACCTGGAAAAAACCTTTATTCAACATCCTGATATTGAGGTCATTTTTGTGACAAACTCAAGGGTTTTCTCGGTGGCACGGTTTCTTGAATCTAAAAAAATTTCCCACCTTCATCTGGTTGGTTATGATTTTTTAAAGGAAAACCAACACTATTTAAAAAAAGGTATGATTAATTTTTTGATTTGTCATAAACCTGAAGAACAAGGATATAAGGGACTCATGAGCCTTTATCATCACCTTGCCCTTAATCTACAGGTGGATCAGATTTATTTTATGCCTATAGATATCGTCACCAAAGAAAACCAGGATTTTTATCGCTGATCAGCTCCCATTTACCATCATATTGATGGTCGCTGCTTGACAACAACTTTCCTAAAATCCCGCTAAATGTAAAAGATAAAACGTCCAGTTATTAGAAATCAGTTAATGTCTGAACATTATAGCCAGGTGGTAATTGTATTTCCATTAAGGTCAAAATGCAATATTCCCTTCTTATACACCTGTAACACCCTTATTTGATTTCCCTCAAACAGAAACCTAACCAAATCGGTACGGGGAAATTTTATTTCATCTACTTCCATCAATCTATTCGGAAAAACAGAAGCCATGGACCAAGCCTGCGAAAGATCCCTTATTCTACTTTTCAATAAATAGTTGACATTTTCAAGGAGGTTTTTGCTGGCTCCGGCCAGGATGCCATCTGAACCCTTAACCGACAATTTACCCTCTGGCGACAACTCTACTTCATTACCAATATGGGAGTGGTATACCCCTGGGGCCATGCCTGAAAATCCAGTAGCATCACTCACCAAAATCGCCTTTTCACCTTTTACCTTTATGGCCACCTTTAGGAAGGAATCAGGAAGATGAAAGCCATCTGCTATTAAACTGATGTACAATCCATCTTCTGACAACTGGTCCCAAATCGGATTGGGATGACGTTGCAGCATTAAAGGAATCCCGTTGCCCAGGTGGGTGGAGAGGGCAGCACCTGCTTCCACAGCCTGATGGATTTCAGACATGTTGGCCAGACTGTGGCCGATAGCCAATTTAATCCCTGATTTGCGGCAATTTTCTATCAATGCAACTGCTCCTTCCCACTCTGGAGCTAGCGTAAGAAGTTTGATCCGCTGACCGGAAGTATTTTGGTATTTTTGTATCAAGGGCCACGAAGGTGGTTTTATAAATTGTCTTCCATGTGCCCCTCTGGCCCCATCTTCAGGCGAAATGAAGGGGCCTTCCAAATGAATGCCGGCCATACAAGCTTCCACCAATGGGTACTTATTGCAAGCCTCCACCATTGTTTTAATCAGTTGGAGGATGGATGAGTCTTCATTGGTGATCAAAGTTGGGTAAAAAGAAGTGACGCCTAAACTGATCAAATATTTGGTGGCTTCCAAAACATCAACAGCAGTCAATGAAGTATCGTTAAAATCGACTCCATTGATTCCGTTTATTTGAAGGTCTACCAGGCCGGGGCCGATAAACTGATCCCCATTGGAATGATCATCCGGCAGCTCCACTTTTGAAATTAATTCATTTTCCCACAAGTGCAAAAGCAAATGTTGCCCAGATATACAATCCTTAACCACAAAATTATTGGCATCTACTTCCCCTTCCAGGGCCATTGGATAAGATTCGCTGTCCAAGAAAAGATCACATTGGTCAATGGATCTTAAAATACTTGCCGGGCAGGTGGTATCCAGTTTTCCCAACAAGGTTTCATAAACGGCATTCTTTTTGTTTTCCCCTGGCACTACGCAACAAAGGTAAGCGGCATTGATTAGGCAGGGAATGGTCAGCGTAAGTGCTTCCAAAGGCACTTCGCTGATGTTTTCAAAACAATCATCATTTACCTGCTGTTGCCTACAAGCCAAATCCAAGCTTACTTTTTTTACCAATTTTGCATCATTAAAATCGGCAACGGGAGGATCGTTGAAAGCAATGTGCCCATTTTCACCAATTCCAAGGCACACGAGGTCAATGGGTGATTCTGAAAGTAGGCTGGCATACCTTTCTGCCTCTTTTTCAGTTGGTTGGTTTCCGTCCAAAAGATGGACCTTATGAAATAGCAGGTGATCAAAAAGGTGATTTCTTAGAAAATTAGAAAACAATGCCGGTGATTCCGGTGAAAGTCCGATGTATTCATCCATATGGAAAGCCGTAATTTTTTCCCAAGGTATACTGGATGAATTCCTAAGGTATTCCAACATATCTGCTTGGGAAGGTGCAGCTGCGAAAATGATCCTGAGCGCATCCTTTTCCCTTAACATTTCCAATATTTTCTTTTCCACCGCCTTTCCGGCCGCAACCCCCATTTCTGAACGGGATTTAAAAGCTTTTAAATTCATAATTCCTTTTGGGTTTCAAAACTATCCTACTTCTGCCCAAATTAATGCTACCCTCCCCCTTTGTTCCATTGTATCCCTATAAAAATTAAGGATTAACCAACTCTGGCTTTATTTCACCCTTTTTCTTACCTTATTGCCATCCATTAATAATTTCTTCTATGAAAATTAACCTTGCAAGGGATCTTTAATTTTAATTAAATCCTGAATAATTTTTCCTTCATGTTCAAACCTTGCCAGGGTATAAATGTAACCGTCCTTTCCTATGGCAATTGAATTGACATAGGTAGGGATGGAGCCATCCGGATACAACACTGGACCATGATCCATATAATGCTGATCTGTAATTCTAAAAGTAACCAAGTGCAGGTTTTCTATCCCTTTGGCTGCTCCTTTTGAAATTTTTTCCACCCCACGGACCAATTTTCCGTCTCTGAAAATGGGCCCTCCCGTAAGGTAATAGATGGTGTCTTTCTCTCCGGAAAGTTCAAAACCCAAATACCCATAACTAAATTGGTCAAACATTCCACTTTTTCGGGAAGGTTCAGAAACAATCCTTTCCACGATTTCAATATTTTTTTTCAAAGGATCAAACCGGAACAGGTACCCGGAATTTCCATGGATCCCATAAGCAATTTGCTCAGGTTCATACCAAAATATTTTTCTCCAATTATAAACCATGCTTCCAGGCCTGCTGGGATCGTACTGACCGAAGTAATCCAGGCGAAGGTCCACCTCTTGTAGCAGGTTTAAGGAATGATGTTGAAAATTATAGCTATAAATATCTCCCTCAGCCGTGGAAAAATAAACCTTTCCATCTCTGGGGTCCACAAAAAGGGAACGGCAAAGTGTCCTGAAATCCTTTCCAGGTGTACCAGCTTCCCCTCTACCTGAAATCAATCCAAGATCATGAAAGGTTTTCATTTCGAGATCATAATGGAAGAAATGCCCGGTGGGCCAGGTAATTCCATAGATATGGCCTCTTTCCAGGTCCATGGTCATGGATACCACCCCTTCGCCTCCAGGAACCAAAAACAAATCCTTTACTTCTTTGGTGGCCAAATCATAGGACAAAATATGGCCGCCAGGATATTTCTCATATCCATCTGGAGGATTTTCGGGCAAACGGTCCATCCCATCTATCAATTCATAAAAACCCACATGGGTACTGAAATACAATTTGCCATTTCTTTCAAAAAACGGAACATGGCTTTTCCCTTGAGGGATGGCATTGGAGGATTTTTCTCCGCACAATTCAGTCAAATCACCTATAAATTTGATCTGGTCTTCCTTAGGCTTATAAACATAAAATTGGCCGCCCGCATCCAGGGATTCTGAGGATAAAATATAATAGATATTGCCATCACTTGCGCAGGAAATGGCATTATAGGTATCATGAGCCAGTTTAAATCCTGAAAAATATTTTTTCGCCTCCAAATATTTGTTGGGCCTGTCGGCATTTTTAAATAAAGATTCTTTAAGACTTGTCATTGAATGAAAATGAAATAGTTAATATTTGGCTTTATTCGGGAATCAAATTGGACTGTAACTGGGGAACATCTGCCTGATCGGCAATGCGAAGCAATTCGTGCAAAATGTCAATTTCTATATTAGATCCCCAGGTGCTTGGCATGCCATATACCATTTGGGAAGAAGCACCTTCGTACCCCCCTTCTCTAAGAATAGTTGTAGAAGGGATGTATCCCATCACATCGTTGGAATAGCCCATCACAAAAATATGTTGCCCAAAAATCTTTTTAAGCTGAACAGCATATTCAATCACGGTTTCCCCTCCCAAAGTCATTATGGGCTGATCTCCCAGCTTCCATACCTGAACCGGAAATGGGTAAGATTCGGTAACACCCAATCCCTTACTTCTTTCTTCCTTCATGCGGGTGGCCCATCTTTTCTGATAGCCCGAAGAAGACGCAATAAATTTAGAAAGTGCCTCCATGCTTGGCGCTTCAGACAAAGCTAGATCTACTTCTGCATAAGCGGTCTGGATACTTGCCTCCAATTGTCTCATGTCCTCACTTAAAACCCTTTCAACGGCAGCAGCCAAACTTTTGCCATATTGCTGGGCTAGGAATACCGTTCTTCTTGGAAGGGGATTTTGATCTGCCCCTGCACCCTGAAAAAATAAGGCCACCGCTCCCGGATAATTTTTCTCCAATTCAATTTGGGCAAAACCCGGATAATCCCCAGAAATTTTATAATCTCCCAGTACGGTTGGATGACAGGCATAGCCAAAAGCTATGGCCATGATATCACCGGCTTCATTGGCCACCTTGATTACCGGTACTGCGTAATCATTGGGTCCATTTAAGTCAGAGATACTTTCCAATGCGTTTTCCGCATTATTTCTGCGGTTTACCTGAAACCTGGTGACCCCGTTCTCCACAAACAAATGGGCCGGCTGAAGCGATCCGAAGGCTTCCTCCACTAACCGAAACATATTATCTACCAAGGCAGCAGAGTACCTGCTTACCTGCTCCTTATGTTCTTCGTTCATGGGATAGATATCGGAGAGGGAATTTTCCAAAACCGGACCGGAATGGCTATGAGAACTGTTGATAATGATCTGGGATTTGCTGAGCCCATGCTTTTCTTTCAATCCCTCTCTGATTTGGTCAGATAGGGCTTTTGGCATGGCCAAAAGGTCCGTAGTGATCAAAACCGATTGCTTCCCAGAAGCATCTTCCAACGCAAGGGCCTTTATCCAAATGGGATGAATCACTTCTTCAAAAGTATGATCCCTGCCTCCATAACCTGCCAGCCAGATAGGGTGTTCCGGCGTAATGTCAATTTTGGATACGCCTGCTTTCCATTGCAATGAAATTCGGGCTTCAACAACCCCGGCTTGACCTGTCAAATAACTGAGTAGTACCATAACAAAGGTCAAAATGATGGATATAGGTGCTTTCATGATGTTTTTTTTAATGTGGTATTTATAACTTTCCATCAAGATATAAGGTGATTTGATGGTTCTGCCTTTCTTAATGCTTTAAAAACCTTTTTATATTTCCGGACTTTAAATTTTCACGGGTGGTATTGTCGGCCTCATCTTCCCGGAGGGCAGCTATCCTTAAGGCCCCGGTACGGTAGTCCAAAATGGGTGAATGCGTGCCAAACCCGAATTTTTCTTTTCCGAATGTTTTCATCAATGCTCCCAGATCGATGATATTCCTCCCTGAAGTGTCCATAAAGATATTGGCTTTTTTAAACAAAGAAACATCTTCTTCTGCCATCTGGGTACTATTGGCAATATTTAAGATCATAAAATGGGCGTCAGGGACGGCTTTGATAATGGGCAAGGTGTCCTTCAGGTTCCATTCATTGCTGATATCCAGCCAGGAACTGGGCCGGCTATCCACCATCCGTAAAGTAAGGCCTATGGGCAGACCCAAGTCCCTGGCCCTTTTTACCAATTCGATACAGTTTGGATTTTCCAATTCATACCGGTGGTATTTTGGAAAGATACGGATCCCTTTCATTCCTAATTTTGAGGTGCTTACTTCAAGATCAGCTTTCCAACCTGAATAAACCGGGTTGATCACTGCAAAAGGTAATAATCTTTCTTTCCACTTTCTCTTTGAATTGATTTCATCATAAAGTTCTTGGTTGGCAGTTTGGGTGTTTTTATAAAAAATTCCATTGATATTGGTTAATAAGGAAGCCTCCACCCCAAATTCATCCATTCTTTCCACTAAAGCTTTACAGGTATTATCCTTTACCTGGCGAAAAGGCCAATGTCCTACATAAGTATTACTGTCAATCCACATTTTTACCTGATTTTCTTAAAATATTATTATAATTTTCAAAGAATATCTTCTTTCGCTGGGTTTCGTTCAGATCTGCTGCCAAAACATGGCCTACACCTTGATAAAAACTATTGTCGCAACCGAATAATAACCGGTCCTCCCCAAGTTGCTCCAATGCAAAAGGTATGATATCCCCTTCATTATTGCTACCGGATACATCCACATAAACATTGGGATATGGCCTGACCGCCTTGCAGGCATCCAACCAATCCCCACCCCCACCTAAATGAGCCAGTTGAAACATGGCTTCGGGGTAGCGTTCGGCGGCAATTACAAAATCCTCAGGAGTGGATACTTTTTCAGGTTCCCTGGCATCCCAAATCACCCTGGATTTTCCTATTCCCATATGCATTAAAATGATCATTTTAAGGTCTATGAATTTTTCAATAACAGGATTAAATAAGGGGTCGCTCAATTTAACGTGATTATATAATTTCAAACCAGCCATACCATGGTCCATGCAACGATCAATCTCATCCATGGATGCTTTTGGGTAAGTGGGATTAATAGTGGGCTGACCAATAAACCGGTCTGGAAATTTCGAAATGGCATCAATGATCAGGTCATTACATTTTATAAATTCTTCCGGTAATCCCTTGCTTCCCGGCGCCATGGGGCGGGAAATAACCAACTTATCGATGCCCAGCCGATCGGCAAAATCAATTTGTACTTCCGGGCTGTCCCCGGTAAAGTATACATGGGCATGGGAATCAATTTTCCTGTATTTCATTACTTCTGCCATTAAATCACTAGCTGCCTCCAGGTTTTCTTCCTTACTGGAAAAACCAACCAAATTAGCACCTATGGCAATGCCTGACGCAGAGACTGCGGTGTTTGAAAAAAATTTTCTTCGGGTCATCATTTTAGACATCATCCTCAATTATCAATGCAGGTTGTCACTACTACAATATAAAATTCTATTTTACGGTATAAGTTTTCCATTAATTTTTCTGGATTTCCCATCTACCATCAAATCTTCTTACTCCAATTGCCGAAATGAAGTGTACGTACACGTAAATTACGGGATTTTTTTAGAAAAACCTAGAATAAGAATAGGGTATTTTAAGACAGGAATTAAGCCCATTTTCCCTTTTGGCTTTTCCTACTTGTTGTACCGGGTTAGTCCTATTACGAAATTGGCATGGGGCTATCATTTTATTCAGGTATTAAATTATTCAATGTATAGCATATTAAGCTGTTGTCAAGCGGCCTTCCTTCCTTACTTAAAATGTTGTTCAGTTTCAATTCGTAGACATACCCGGGTTTCAGTTCCCCAAGGGTTAAACTGATGGTTTTTTGATCGGATGAAATCTCAATATTTGTGATTGGGACTGTTTTCAGATCACTTTGTGTGGATTTATCCACCGGTTCGTCAAAGGGTTTCTTTTTATATTCATAAAAATAATGTCTCATTTGGTAATTGTCTTTTTGTAGGGCTATGGATTTTTCCAGAGGTTGGGTAAAGGTGAGGTTAAAACCTTCATGGGTAAGATTCATAGTGGCAATATCCATGGGTGGATTACCCGTAAAAGAAATACGTTGAATTCCTTGATCGCCCCTCCATCCATGAGCAATCTGCCCCACCCAAAGACGTCCGTCCGGGCCAAATGCCAACCGGTTATTGCCAACCCTTAACCCCTGTTCATCCATAAATGGAATACAGGCCCCCTGGAATTCGCCGGCTATTTTTTCCAACATCACCCTCACAATTCGCTCCCTGTTCATTTCTCCTACCAAAAATTGACCCTCAAATGCCCTGAAATGGTCATTGTTTCCAATATATAATGGCTGGGTAGGAGAATTGGCCATGATACCATGGGGAAACAACACAGCAGCCTTGGTCCTTAACTGATTTAATTCTTTGATAGGCATGGAAAAAGGGTCTCCCCCTTCCCAATCATCCTCCCAAACCAGGCTGGCCGGGTGACCATAAAAATGGCCTTGCCTTACGTGGTAAAGCGTACTGGTTTCCACCCAATCACTCTGATTGTCGGTGACAAACAAATTACCATTTCCATCAAAACCCAAACCGTTTGGTGAACGGAAACCGGAGGCATAAGGGATCACCTCCCCCTTCTGGTTGACTTTTAAAACCCAGCCTCTATAAGGAACCACGGAGAACATTTGTCTTCGGCCATCTTCCCCATCCCTTCCCTCCAGTTTGAGTTCCCCGCGCACATTTTCCCTGATCCCCCCCCCGGAAGAGGCCGTATTCAAGGCGATATAGGCATTTCCTTGATCATCCAAAACAGGTCCATAATTGAATTCATGGTAATTGCCCGAGATCCCAAAATCATCAGTGATTTTTTCATAAAAATCGGCCTTTCCATCGCCATCAGTATCCTTGATTCTGGTAAGTTCCGGCCTTTGTAAAACGATCACTTCGGATTGATTCACTACTTGAATCCCTAAAGGCTCATGTAATCCTTCCGCAAACAAATCCCATTTTTCGATTTCGGGGTCAAAAACCATGACTTCTCCCCTGGTAAAACAGGCAATTAACTTTCCATCCGGTAAAAATGCCAAACCTCCCGTTTCTGCCAATAACCCTTGAGGAATAGGAATGGAATCTACCTGGTAGGAGGATCCAATGGATGGGTGATTATTTTTGCAACCTGCCAAAATACAGATACAAATAAATAGGATGGAAATATACTGGGTCAAATTCCTCATTTTATATCTAATTTTGTCATGGTAATGGTAAATTCCCTGGCTTCTTCAGGATTAAGTTTTAGCTTACCCTCCATCCTTTCCCCCTTACTGAATTGGTATTCCACCCCATCATCAGCATGGAATAAAAACCATACGGTTTGGTTGGCACCTGGCATTTTAATGGTTCTGATAAAGCCTGTACCATCCTCTTTGGGATGGATGATTTCCTGAACCTCCACACCGGAAAGCAAATATTTAAACTCCGGATACCGGTTGATCAATCGGTATCCCAAAAACTCAGTTTCAGGAATTTGTTGTAAATCTCCGATTCTAAACGGAAACGCTGTTTTATCTTTGTAGAATATTTCGCCCAGGACATGGGCATAAGCATTTTTATGGCCATGCCATAAATCCGAATTATCCAAAAACGCCCCTTCCCATGCAAATTGAAGTTTACAGGCCCCTGCATCCCAGCAATAGGATAATTGGTGGGGAAGATGTACCGCAATACTGGCCAAACCCGATCCCTCTATAAAGACCCGGTAAAGATAGGGTGGTATGGTTTCGTAGGGATGCAACTTTTCGGCATGATGGGAATGGGCTACCTCAGGATTTTCTTCGGTCATTTGTGCTTCCCGTCTCGAGGGTGGAATATTTTCATCTTTGCTGAGCGGAGGCATATTCTCCACCATTGAAACATACATCACCCCATACATGATGAATCCATGTCCGGGATAAGTACAAACGTAAGGATAGGCACCCGGATCTTTGGGAGCTTTAAATTCAATGGTTTTACTTTCCCCTGAATAAATTACGGGCATGGACCACAATACTTTGGGAGATTGGGGTATATAATCCATCCTTGGGCCATCTTCAGCCAATTCTTGGGCGGCATTGACCACTTCCAGTCTTGATCCCGGGGTTGTTATGAGTAGATTATGTCCCATATCATCATCATTGGAAAAAGTCAATCTGATATTTTCCCCTGGCTTCACCCAAAACCGGACCTTATCAAATTGAAGTCCCGGTATTACATTTAATGCAATTTCGGTAACCGACCTTGAATTTTCCTGTGCTGAAAGGGTAAAATTTATCAATATAATGGCCAATAAAAACAGCCCCTGATTTTTTTTTCTTATGAAGAATGCCATGTTGTTTAAAAATCTTTAAAAGGTCCCCTAGGTTCTGCATTGGCCATGGCACCCTGCCAATTGACAAATTCCCCGGTGATTTTTTCCAGAATTTCCGGGTATTCCAGGGACAGGTCCCTTTGTTCTTCAATATCCTGGGACAAATCAAAAAGCCCATTGCCCCTGGCGGACCGGACCCATTTCCAATGATCCATCCTTGCCGCCACATCTCCCCTGAATTCCCAAAACATATGGGTTCTTTTAGCGTAGGGTTTACCTTGCAAAGCCGGCAGCATATCAAATCCGTCATACACCACATTCTCGGGTAAATTCAAACCGGCAGCTGCAATTATCGTCGGAAATATTTCCAGGGAAGATAAAAAATCATGATTGGTTTGGCCAGGTTCTATAATGCCCGGCCATTTTACCATACAGGGCACCCTTATTCCTCCTTCAAAAAATTGGGCTTTCCCTCCCCTTAATGGATAATTATCGGCCAGTCCGGAGCCGCCGTTATCCGACAAAAATATAACCAGGGTATTATCATCCAATCCTTTCTTTTTGACCATTGCCAAAATATTTCCTATGGATTGGTCCATGTGGGTGACTGCAGCCTTGTATCCCCTTTGCCGGTTGGCACGAGGCGTATCTCCCTTGGAATACATCTGCAAATATTTTTCCGTTGCCTGTACGGTGCCCCTTACCTCAGGATCCAGGTTAGAGGCGTTGTGAGGCGCATTATAGGCCAGGTAAAGGAAAAAAGGGGAATCGGCATTTTGGTCGATAAATTTCAGTGCTTCCCTTTCGAATAAATCCGTTGTATAGGCCCCCTTATCTTTGATCGTAGGTGTATTTCCATCCAACATTGATGGACTACCATACCTTTCATGGGTGAAGTAATCGATCCCTGTATTGGCAAATCCATAAAATTCATCGAATCCCTGCTGCAGAGGCAAGTACCTTCTAAGTTGACCCAAATCCCACTTCCCGAAGTATCCATTAGTATAATCGGCTTCTTTTAATGCCTCCGATATGAAAATCTCCCTCAAATCTGTTCCCAATATTCTCTCCGGAGATACACTGTATTCATATTCCGTATAATGATGGCCGTAATTGACCATGTTGTTTCGAAAAAGTTCAAAGGTTCCATTCCGCTGAGGGTACCTCCCGGTGAGCAGACCACTTCGGGACGGCGTACATCCTGAGCCGGTAACATAAAAATTAGTTAGGATGACCCCCTCCGTGGCAAGTTGGTCCAAATGAGGCGTTATGATTTCATCATTTCCATAGGAACCCAGATCATGATACCCTTGGTCATCCGAAATGATCAATATGATGTTTGGCTTGGCCTTTTGGGCCAAGGCTGCAAAACTGAAAAAAACCAGCATTAATGTAAAGTAGGTGGAATAATTCCTCATGAGATTTTTTGGTTGTGAATTGATCATCTTGCGAAATGTTTATACCTCGATTTCCATCCCCTTTTTCTGGAATATCGTCTTAGCAATTTTTCTATAATTGCTTCCAAATATTTTCATCCGGTCTTTGGTGGAAAGGGAAGCATCCAATACTTTAGAGAGTTCGGTAGAATAAGAACGACTGGGCCCATGGCCACCCCATACTATCCGGTCGGCACCCAATTCTTTGACAGCATAGTCTACCGAACCGGAATGTGGATCTGCCCCACTAAATTCAAATAATATATTTTCGAATGGCCGAATTGCCCTGGCCGCCAATTCCCAGTCTCCGCCTGCATGCCCACAGATGAGTGGCACATTAGGGAATCTTTTTGCCAAAACAGCCACATCCATAGGTGTGGATTCTCCATCATAATTCCCTCCGGCTGGTCTTCGGGGATCACCTCCAATTTTAATCCAGGTATGGATATAAATTACAGCCCCCAATTCCGAAGCATATTGGATGATCTGATCATTCCTGGGGTCATCACAGGTAACCCCCAATTTATTTCCACCTACGTATTTTATTCCGATACATGGCCCATTTTCTATCCATTTTTTCATTTTCTCACAGCTTTCCTCCGGAAATCCCGGGTCGATGGGAGTGATACCGGAAATCATTTCCGGATTATTGTTAAGAATGGATCGTTGTTCTTCATCATGAGGCTTTGGTTCCAAAGGATCTTTTAAAGTACCCCCTATATCAACGGATATGATCCTTTCTATGCCCATTCTATCTACATAAAACATCATTTCATGGTGCTGTTTGATAGGTGCGGAACCCGTTAAAAAGCCATGATAATGAGAATCCCAAATCCTAAAAGCTTTTAGTTCTTCCAAGGTAGGTAATCCGTAATATTTTGGATCAATGGCAAATGGCTGTCTATTCATGATCGGTCAAATTCAGTAAACGGAAATAATTTCTTAAATCAGGTTTGAGGCTTTAAAACTGAGTTCTCATTCCTTCATTTTTGATAATTTGTGGAAAAACCCACATTTTTAAGTGGTTTATGATGTATATTTTTTTTCTTTAGCCCAAAAATCTGCTTGCATTTTCATTCATGATGGCTTTCGCCTGACCCTCATTCAACGGGGCTTCAATTAATTTCAATAAACTGCTTTCAATTGGAAAATAGGGGGCATGGGAACCGAACAAAATCCGCTCCACAGGAACAGGAATATCAGGGCTTCCAGACCATGGTTTACCCTCTATCAGGCGACCTACTCCGCCACTTGTTTCAATTCTGGCTGTGTCAAAAACCGTATTGGTTTCCTTGACCAATCTTTCAAGGACGTCAGCACCCACCCGGTGGTTCCAATAAAGCATTTGAATTTTTACTTTGGGGAATTTTTTCAATATATCAACAATAGGATGCATATTCAACTCCCTGATAAGGACAATCGGATGATGGTTTCTAATATCGTCCATATCACCTACAATCTGAAGAATCATATTCCTTTTGGTCACCAGCTCTACCAATCGGGTGAAATCAGGATGATCGGGATCGAAAGTCTGATAAATAGGATAAATTCGTACTCCAGGCATTTTAAATTCCTCCTGGCATCTCCTTAAATCCTCTTCCCAATCCGGCCAGGCGAGGTTTACTGTTCCAAAAGGCACCAGCATCCCTTTTCCCAAAGTGCGGCATTCTTTTGCCAAACGGGAATTGACACCATTGATGTCTTTATGAAAAAGTGCCTCAAAACTTCCTGCCCAGGCTTGTTCCACCCTGTGTTTTCTAAGTTTAGAAATTAGGGCCTCTGTATCTCCATATTTTAGTTTCCTGAAAGGCCAATCAAATAAATTGATGTTGGTGTCGATAATACTTGGATGGTCCCGATTATTGCCTGGTACCCCTTCTGGATTGGCCAGAGCTGTTCTAGGGAAGCTAACAGGTAATGAAGCAGCAGCGGCAGCTTTAATTGAAGTACTGAAAAAGGTCCGTCGGTTTACTTTTTTCATATGATTATAATTTTTTACTTATCGGTCATATGGAATCTCGCATGCTTTATAATCATCCCTCCGTGTGTCGCTTGCGTCATGCTCGATTTCATCTGTTTAAAATTTGATTTTTAATGGTCATAACTTGTCCCGTACCGAAGGTCGGGATGCTTGCCTGGTCGGCAGACAGGGAATCTTTGAGGATTAAAATAATCATTACCCTGTGTATTTAATGATTATTTAAATCGTGTCGATTTCATGATAGCTTTAATTTTTGATTCGGGTGCAATATTAAAATAAACCAGAAGATTCAGATTAATTCGATTTCTTTTAACTTATCCCTATTTTCATAAACTTTCATTATTCCTGCCAGGATTTGGTCCATTTCATTTTTCGTGCCAAGAAGAGTCCCTGAACCCCAAAAAGAAACCAAAGTTTCATCACATATTTTATCACAGTTAGGAAGGTTCATGCCATTTTGGTATTCCTGGAGCCTGGATGAGGCATACATGGTTTTATATTCATCAAGGCCCAGAATATGTTGGATCCAGGGCTCCCGGTGTAAACCGTTTTTGATGTAGGAACCCATTCCGATTCCCTCCGCGTTAAGCGCTTTAAGAAATAAACTCCTGTCTGCATCACTAAAATATTCCTTATGATAGGACAGGGCATAATGGTAATAAGATCCACTTTCTGTTCCAGGGTATTGTTTCTGGGGTACCAGTCCCGGGAAATCCTTTAATTGCGCAGACAGGTATTGCGCATTTTCGTTTCTTTTTAGAAACCTTTCTTTTGCACCTGGCAATTGCCCCAATAAAATCGCCCCTTCGAATTCATTCATCCTGTACTTGGGACCGATCGTTTCATTCCTGCCTTTCCTGGAAGCCCCACGGTTCTGAACGGTATAACATTGTTCCATCAATGCTTCATCGTTTCCCACCACGGCCCCGCCTTCTCCACAGGCAATGGCTTTGCTTGCCTGAAAACTGAAGCAACCCAAATCCCCAATTGTCCCGATCGGTTTGCCTTGATACCTGGCAAAGGGAGCCTGGCAAGCATCTTCAATCACTTTTAATCCATGCTTTGTTGCCAGTTTCATTATCTTTTCCATATCTGCTGGTACACCCATAATGTGTACAGGCATGATGGCTTTGGTGTTTTTATTGATCTTTTTTTCGACTTCCTTCGGGTCCAATTGAAAGGATTCCAGGTCAAGGTCTACCATCACAGGTAAAGCCCTGCTTGTCAAAATAGAGGAAATGGTACCCATATCGGTGTAAGGAGAGGTAATGACCTCATCCCCTGGCCCGATACCCAGGGCTTCCACACAAGTACTCAATGCCTGGGTTCCAGAACCGGTACCCACACAATGGGCGGCTCCGATTTCCCTGGCAAATTCTTTTTCAAAGGTCGGAACATTGCCATTTGGAGATTGTATTCTACTCCAGATACCACTTCTGGTAGTTTTTACAATCCCCTCCACCATTTTATCATCTACATAGGGCCAAGGTGGTCCTAACCTTCCTCTTTCGCGGATAGGCATACCCCCAAAAATTGCCAATTTATCGTTCTGTTTGTTCAAAATATTTCCAAAGGCCGGCATGGATGTTGTCGCGGCAACCAGAAGGGAACTGGTTGACATTTTGGAAATAAATTTTCGTCTGCTAAAATAATTTTTCATAGGTAAAGTATCTGGGTACCTCAGGGTGCAAAAACAGCCGATTTTAAAATCGCCATGCTTTCCTTACATTTTAAATAAAACTCATCTATTTAACCAAATTTTCTAAATTCCTTCATAAGTTCAGCATTTTTATGGCATTTCCCGACCTCAATTGGGTTTTTGTTGCTTCGTCCACTTCATCAGGGCGAAGGGATTCTATCCTCAGCAAACCTGTAAGGTAATCCAATATGGGGGCATGAGTCCCAAAAGCAAATTTATCATTTCCAAAGACATCCAGGGTTTCTGCCATATTGGAAATGGATCTCCCAGATGTATCCATTAATACATCTCCGTTCAGGATAAGTGCTTTTTCCGCATCATTTAATTGAAACCCGTTGGCCAGATTCAAAATAAAGAATTTGGCATCCGGAACAGCTTTAATGATCGGCATCATGTCTTTTAGAGTCCATTCTGATTTTTCAGTACCTGCCACATGGTCCAAATCCAACCATGATTTTTGTCGGCTGTCCACCATTCGAATGGTCAGTGCGATGACCATTCCCTGATCCCGTGCCAATTTCACCAGTTCTACACATGATGGATGTAAAAGTTCATAATCATGGTATTGAGGATAAAGGCGGACTCCCTTAATACCCATTTTAACACAGTAATTAAAATCACTCTTCCATCCCGGATAAACCGGGTTGATGATAGCAAAGGGGATCAATCTCTGTTTGAAATTTTGATGGCTGTTGATTTCTTCCATCAATTCCTCATTTGCAGCCTGGGTGTTTTTATAAAAAATCCCATTCAAATTGGTCACTGCGGAAAAATCCACACCAAATTCATCCATTCTGCCAACCAAAGCTTCGCAGGTATTGTAGTTTAATTGCTTAAACGGCCAATGACCTATATAGGCATTGATATCAATCAACATGATACCCTCCTTTTCTCAATATATTGTTATAATTTTCAAAAAAGAGCTTTTTCTTCTGTTTCTCAGTAAGTTTGGATGACAAGACTTTGCCTACACTTTGGTAAAAACTATTGTCCGTACCAAAAAACAAGCGGTCTTCTCCAAGATACTTTATGGCAAAATCAATTAAATTTTCCTCATTGTTGCTTCCGCCGGTATCTACATATATGTTGGGATAATTTTCAAAAGTTTTGCACATGCATTCCCAATCTCCTCCACCGCCGATATGGGCAAACTGAAAATTGGTTTCAGGATATCTTTTGGCCACTTCCACAAAATCTTCAGGTGTGGATGTACTAGGAAGTTTTCCGGCATCATATTTCATTCGGTATCCGCCTACTCCCAACTGACATTCCCCATGCATGAATACAATCATTTTAAGCTCAGTTAGCCTTTCAATTATTGGATAATACATAGGATCATTGATTTTTACCTGGTTGTATAACCTGGTGCCCACCATCCCTTCATCTACACAGCGCATGATCTCATCCAATGATTCCTGGCGGTAAATGGGATTCACTGTAAATTCCCCTACCATTCTTCCCGGGAAAGCCCTGACCCCCTGGATCACTTTATTATTGATGGCACGGAATTCGTCAGGGGTCGCTTTAATTGGCCTCATGGGCATTCCCATAAAGAATTTTTCTATATGTAATCGGTCGGCAAAATCGATCTGGTTTTGAAGATTCTTCTTTGAAAAATCCGATGTCGCATAGGCATCCAATTTCCGGTATTTCCGAACTTCATGCATGAGGTCAAAAGAGGAGAAAGGTATAGGATCTCCTTTTGCTGCATTCGCGGCAATGGGAGATCCCATTAACCATCCAAAGGCCGAAATGGCACTGCCGGCGGTAAATTCTCTCCTGGTCATGCCTTTCTTACTCATCCTTTACCTTTTGTATTTAATTGCCGATTCATATCAATAACCATCATTCTGAACCATGACATCCGGAGCTGCCAGTTGGATTTGCTCATAAGGAATAGGGAAATATCGCATAAAGGGCTGGGCATTCAGGTCAAGGACCACCGCATTTCCTGAAGATGGATTGTATTCACTTTCTAATTGAGTCAACGCTCCTGTAAACCTATTGGTCCTTACCAAATCAAACCATCTGTTGTTTTCTACGGCCAATTCCAACCTTCTTTCCAATAGTAATTTGTCCATAAACAATTCCGGAGAAGAAATATCTTCCAAGGCATAGTTATGCTCCTCATTTCCAAAAGCCCTTTCTCTTATTCTATTCAACTCTCCTAGAGCATTTTCGGTATCCCCTAATTGGTACAATACTTCTGAATGAAGCAAAATCATATCCGCTAATCGCAGGATGGGAAGGTCAAGTCCTGAATTATTTGAGATTTCGGCAGGAATAATGTATTTATTGAAATAGGGAAACCAAAATGGCTCATCGTCAGGTTCGGAGGCAAAGGTCAGTTGCATTTCTGTAATGGTGACCTCAAAGCGGGAATCCCCTTCTTCAAATGCCCTATGGAGGTCCCAGGTGGGCCTGCCTACCCTGCTTCCACCATTGATCACGCCGTAAATTCCTGCTGTGGGAGCCAGAGAATAAGTAAGCCCATGACCATTGGTTCCTCCTACATAAGCAAGAGAAAAAATGGCCTCGTCATTTACTTCGGTTTCAATTTCGAACAGGTCACCATAATTGGGTAAAAGGTTGTAATTGAATTCTGAAAATAGCCGATCCAATTGTGTCTTTGCAGCGGTCCAATTCTCCTGATATACATATACTTTGGCCAAAAGGGCAATAGCTGCTCCCCTGGATGCCCTTCCATGATCAGCGTCTCCCGGAACCGGCAATTTGCTGGCCGCATCGGTAAGATCACTGATGATTATATCATAAATGGCCTCCTCTGTCGCTCTAGGGGTCTGTCTGGATTCCTCTACTTCTATTATGCTGGTAATGGCAGGAACCCCTCCGAATAACCTGACCAGGTCAAAATAATTGTAAGCTCTCAAAAATTTGGCTTCTCCAATATGTTGATCCTTTAAACCCTGGGTGTAGTCTATGGGCACATCAATATTTGCTAGTACCGTATTGGCCCGAAAAATACCATTGTAAGTATCCTTCCAAAAAGAATTGATTTTTGGGTTCTCTGGACTTACATCCAATAGCCCGATTTCCGCCATTCCCGGGGCCGTGGCAAAATAATAACCATACATATTATCTGAGGGAATTTCCATTAACTCATAGTCGGTAGGTACCCTGGACTGTAACCGATTGTAAACCCCCAATACGGCCAAATCTATGTCATTGGCATTTTCAAAGGCATTGGCATTTGTTAATATAGATTCTGGCACTGGATTCAACAGGTCATCGTGACAGGCACCCAAGGTCATCGTCAAAACCAAAAGACCGATCAAATTATATCTGAATTTAAACATGTTCTTAAATATTTTAGTGAAAGGTTCCATCAAAATCCCAAATTGATACCCAGGACAAAGGTTCGGTTTAAGGGCTCTGACCCCAGGTTGACCCCCGGGGTACTGTTAATACCGGAAATCTCCCCGCGGGTGGAACCCTCCGGATTGTACGAATGATTGTCTTTGTGTGTAATGACCAGAAGATTGTTGACAGAAGAATAGATCCTTAAAGATTGGATACCCTTCCCTTCCATGAAAGATGGAAAGGTATAACCCAGGTTAAGGCTTCTTATGTTTAAAAATGACGCATCCTCCAGGTAAAAATCATTGTTGGTATTGTAACCGAACAATTGACTAAGTGCCGCAGCAGGCGTACTTCCATCCCCAGGCTCTGCTTCAGACCACCATTGCCTTTCAGCCAGTGACCTCCTCATCGCTCCCAAGGTGTTTCCCTCATAATATTGATTTTCTGCATTGAATATTTTGGCTCCCAAGGAAGCCTGCATGAAAATGCTTAAGTCAAACTGCTTCCAGAAAAATTCGTTGGACATTCCCAATAGCATTTTAGGTTGAAAATTTCCCAGGATCACCTTATCATCCGGGTCAATTTTTCCATCATCGTTGATGTCTTCAAAAATGGGATTACCCGGTTTGGTTCCTGCCAGGCTGGGGGTATTGGAAATCTGTTCCTCATTTTGAAAAATGCCTATTTTATTGTAGCCATAATAGGAAAACATAGGTTCCCCTTCCCTAAGCAGGAAATCCATGGACCAATAAGTATTGATCCTTTCATCCACCCCTCCAAGATCTGTGACTTCATTGCGGTTGACGGACATATTAAAGGAGGTATTCCATTTAAACACCCCTACGAGATTTCTGGTATCGATTTCGAGGTCAACTCCCCTGTTTCGGACCTCTCCCACATTGTCGATAATACTGCTGAAACCAGTGATCGCCGGGGTATTTACATTATACAGCATTCCTGTAGTATGGCTGTCATAATAATCTAAATTGATACCAATGCGATTTTGAAGGAAGCTGATTTCTAGACCAAAATCATATCCTTTGGTCAGTTCCCAAGATAACCTTGGGTTCGCCATGGAAGACTGGGCAATGCCATTGACCCTATTGTTATTGGGAGAGTAACTCACATTCCCAACGGTACCCAGGTATTGGAAATTTCCAATATTGAAATTGCCCGTCACCCCATAACTCGCCCTTAATTTTAATTCGGTCAGGTTAGGGATATTTTTAATAAACTCCTCTTCAGAAACCCTCCATGCTGCAGAAAGAGAAGGGAAATTACCCCATTTGTTTTCAGGCCCGAACCTTGAGCTGCCATCTCTTCTGTAGGATGCTTCTAACAAATATTTATCCCTATAGGCATAGTTTACCCTGGCGAAATAGGATACCAGTCCCCACTCGGATTTTGATTGGGAAGTACTCGCAGGGTTGATAATGGCATTGTTCAGGGTTTTCACCTTATCATTATTATAGGAATTGGAAACAGCGCTCATGGCCACAGAACGGGAAGTGGCGTTTTGATAGGATGCTCCCAATATACCCCCAATATTATGGACCTCATTGAAGGTTTTGTTATAATTGAATACATTTTCATTGATCAGGTTAATGCTTTTTGAATCGTTCATCCGGCCGTTTACATTGACCTGGACATCGCCTATACCTCCACTCCAAAAATCATTGTTGACAAATGCAATATTGGTACCTACGGATGTTCTAAGACTTAATCCATCGACAATTTCCAAATTCAGGAAAGCCCTCCCAATATTGGTAAAAACGTTTTCATAATTTTCTGTACCATATAAATACACATAAGGACTGGCCTGACCTGAATGTCCGGTTGGTATATAGTCATAGGTCCGGGGATACCTGCCATCCATCAATTCAGGACTTACAAATGGGGGGTATTTCACCAGTGAAACCATATTAGAACCGGCAATTCTTCTTTTTGAATAGGAAGGGCTAAGCTCCATTCCCAGGCTTATGGACTCGTTGACCTTAACATCGACATTTGCCCTAAAACTATACTTTTTATAGGATGAAGTTTTCAATACCCCTTCTTCATCCAGGTAGGTTCCCGAAATATAATAGGTTGCGTTATCAGTTCCTCCTGCCAAGGAAATATTATGGTTCTGAATGGTGGCGGTTTGGGTAATTTCATCCTGCCAGATGGTTTGGGGCAAATCCTTGGCCAATGGGTTGACCTGATAGGTTAATGGTCTGCGGGGATCGCCCCAGATAGGAATGGATGTATCCCCTCCTGCCCAGGCAAATTCCCTGTTCTGGTATCTTTCCAAATAACCGTACCATTCATCTCCTGTCATCCAATCATCATGTAGCATGGCCTTGGAAACACCAAAAAAGGAGTTGATTTTTAAATCCGGCTTTCCACTCGAACCTCTCTTGGTGGTTACCAAAATTACCCCTCCTGCTCCTCTGGAACCATAAATGGCTGTAGAAGAGGCGTCCTTTAAAACTTCAATCGATTCCACATCATTCATGTTTAATTGACCTAAATCCCCTCCTGGAAATCCATCGATCACCACCAATGGTTCATTACCTGCACTGATGGAACCCAATCCACGAACCCTGATGGCCGGGGCATCCCCAGGACGGTTTCGGTTATTGGAAACACTGACTCCCGCCATTCTCCCGGCAAGGGCATTTTCAAGCCTGCCCTCAGGTAATTGGTCCAATTTTACATTTTCCAGCTTGGAGATTGCCGAGGTGACCGAAGATTTTTTCCGCGTTCCATATCCGATCACTACCACCTCTTCCAGATCAGACTGGTCAGGGTTCAGGTTAACATTAATGACCTGTTGATTCCTGACCGGTATCTCTTCGGTGAGAAATCCTACAAAGGAAAAAACCAGTACTGCGCCTTCATTGGGAACATTTAAACGAAAAGTACCATCAAGATCACTTACCGTTCCCATATTGCTTCCTTTAATAAGGATGTTCACCCCGGGGAGGGTTTCACCATTACTCGAATCAGTAATGGTACCTGTAACTGTTTGCTGCTGGCCCAAGGCCACCGAAACAAACCCAAAACTCATTAACAAAATAAATGGTAAGAATCCGTTAAAAAATACGGATTTCCATTTTCTGATGCCCAGATGAAAGGAAAGACTCATCTTACTGCCAGCGTAGTTTTTTTTCATTATGCAAAATTGATTGGTTAAATAATTTACACTAAACATAGATTTTATATACATTTTTTAAGTAAATAAAATCATCCAAAATGTTTAAAAAAACAAATAAAATTAAACATTTTAAAGACTGAACAGAATAATAAACTTTACGGTTACGTAACCCTAATCTATTAAAATTATTCATAGAAACAAAATCTTTTAATCAAATTTGCTTTATTAAAGTTTTTTTAGAATAATACTTGAACAGTTGAAATCGGGGGGCATGCAAGGGCACGCATTTTTTGCCATGCACAGACAGGTATTCTTAGAGATTCCAAGGAGTGGTTGCCCGGTATCCTGTTTACCTAAAAAGAGGCTGGAAGAAGTTCATGTACTGCATCTACGATTAAACCTTCGACTTCCTCTTTAAAAGGAGAAGGTTGGTCATAATAGTACATGCTCGACTCTGCTTCATATCCACCTTCCCGGATGACCCTGCAGGAAGCGATATAGCAGGGCACATCATTGGCATAGGCATTGATCCAGAGTTTTTCAGCACCTATCTCTTTTTTTAAGCGCAGGGAATAATCCACCACCACTTCACCCGCAAGGTTGATCATGGCCATTTCATTTCCAAAAGTCCAGGTTTGCACAGGATAGGAAAGCTCCTTGGGAATTTCCTGACCCCTGGCAATCCGGTCCAAAGCCAAACGGGCATAATAACCTTTAACCGTTTTATCCTCTGTTTGGGCAATCAGCTCAGGTACCGAAGGAACGTGGGCAAATGGCAGATTGATCCATTTTATTTTTCCGACCGGTGGTTGGGTGATGGTTTGCAGTTTCGACGATAGTAATTGATCAACATTTTCCGCCACCTCTTGGGCATGTAAGCGCATGTGCTCCATTTTGCCCCGTGGATGGGGGTTGGCATCCGCTCCACAACCAATGGCGACCATGGCAACCGTTCCGGGATGGTTCGACTCAATCATTAATTGAGCCTCTCCCATCCAATCCCCATGAATTTGATTCACCCCACCTTCCAAGGTGGTACCATGGCAGGCATAATTCACCAAAACGGCTTTTAAATTACCGGATGGATCGGTGATTTTCATCAAGGGAAATGATTGGTCCACCGGACCTCCCTCCGTTCTTCTGTTTTTGGCAAATCCCATACTTCCCTGTCCCCAGGACACCAAAGCAGGAGCCCGGTCTTCAAGAGAGGAAAGCGCTACCTCAACCAGTTGATCCGTTAATCGTTCGGTATACCTGGAAATTTCCACCAATTCTTCCAACCTGAGCAAAGAATCACTAAAAGTTGCTCCCCGGTATTGAAGAATATTAAGCAGGTTGCCCACTTCAGGGCCCCCATGGGTATGGGAAGCGCAGATCACCAGTTGGGAAGCTTCAATGCCGGTTTTTTCGGCAATTCTTTTGGTCACCCTTTTTGTGATTATGGCGGGAATACCCACCAAATCAACCGTAATCAGAATAGATGGCCCCTGATCATCCCTGCCAAAAGCAAGCGCCTTGGCATTTAACCGATGGATAATCCCCTCCGAAGGTTTTTTTTCCCGAGAACCGTATCCGGCCAACCGGATGGGATGATCCGGGGTTATGTCTATGGTGCTGACCCCAACATCCATGTGCGGTTCCCTCTCATCGGTATCCTGGGCCCATACCGGAGCTGAGGATTTTCCCAATAAAAGCACCAACCCAAAGAAACCTATCAATAAACCTCTATTTTTTAATTTCATCATTATAAGTTGATTAAGATTTTACCAGGTCTCCGGCATGGCTCCTGATTTTTACTATGGCTTCTGCAATCTGGTCCATGTCTTTTTTTGTTCCCAACAACATGGATTGACCAAACCATACGGCTTGCTCACAAAGTTGGTCGTTTTGGGGACAGCTGCTGCTTTCCAACCAATCCTGCATGGTTTCTTTACCATATAAATTCAAATAATGCCTGTTTTTGGCCAAATCCTGAACATAATTTTCCTTGTTCATCATACCGTATCCTCCCGAACAAGGGACACCCTCTGCAGATAGGGCTTCCAAAAATCTGGACCTTGGCATTTCAGAAAATTCATTCTCATCAAAACGGAACATGTAAAGATGATAAGCACTTTGGGTGACTCCCGGGTAGAGCTTTGCAGGATAAATCCCAGGTATTTCATTTAATAGATCGGTAAGGTATTGGGCATTAAGCGACCGACGGTTGGCCTGTTCCTGCAATCTGCTCATCTGTTCAGTTAATAATCTGCCCTGGAATTCTGTCAGTCTGAGATTGGTACCCCTGGTGGAACGATAACTGCTGTTTTCATCATCATTTCCCCGGCTCTGATTGTGAAAATTATAAGCATTCTTTGCGAACATATCATCATTGGTGATGATCGCGCCCCCTTCACCTGAATTGAGGTTTTTACTGGATTGAAAACTGAATGCACCCGCCAGTCCAATCGTCCCTACTTTTTTCCCTTTCCATTCGGCCAAATGGGCCTGGCAGGCATCTTCAAGGACTGGAATATTGTGTTTTCCGGCAACATCCATGATCGTATCCATATCTGCCGGGGATCCACCAATGTGTACCGGCATGATTAATTTGGTCTTTTGGGTAATTGCTTTCTCGATTTTATGGGCATCGATTTGAAAAGAGGCTAAATCTGTATCTATAAATTTAGGTAATGCATAGTTCAAAACGACCACGTTATAGGTGGCAATAAAGGTATATACAGGTATGATGACTTCATCTCCGGGCCCAATATCCAACACCCCTAATGAAGTATACAAAGCACTGGTGCCACTGGATACTCCCAAACAGTGTTTGGCGCCTGTCCATTCTTTGTATTTATTTTCGAAATTGGCCACGGCATTACCGTTTAACCTGCCCCATTTTTTACTTTTCAATACTTCCACCAATCCGTCTTCCTCCCTTTTTCCGGAAACAGGCCAGCCTGGGAATTGGTCCGGATGGGCTTTGGGTCCTCCAAGAAGAGCTGGTTTTTTCACAATGTTATGAGTATAGGCAAAAGTTGGCCCTGCCAGGGTAACACCTGCTCCGGCAAGAGTCAGGGTACTCAGGAATTTCCGTCGATCGGGTTGATGAATCATATTTGTATTTGTTTTGTATTTAAAGATTTTAAGAACTTATTCAACTCTTTTTAATTTCAGGAAAAATTTCAATGAAGCCTCTCCCATTACCATCATATTCCTAAGAAAAGGATTTCAACCAGACCAATTGATCTTTTTGAACCGATGCGGCTGCAAAATGGCCATTTATATTTTTAATTCCCTCAGGGGTTTCAATTTTTAATTTCCCGGAATCATTCATGGACATTACATAATCCCTACCAAGTAGGGTATCAATGGCAATGATTCCCGATCCGTCAATTAGCTGCACATTTCTGACAAACGGGTTATTTCCTTCATGGCCTTCAAAAACCGAAATAAAAGTTTTTAGGCCATTCCCTTTTCTCCTTCTGACAATGTAGGGAATTGTAGTTCCAATATCCTCATTTTTCCAATCCCTTTGACCCCAACCTCTTGCTATAAAAACCTTTTCTTCCTCTTGCCCTACCGACCAGGCCGCAGCAGTAAAATGTTCTCCAGTTTTCCATTTGGCAAGCCATACCCCATTTCCTTGGGCAATTTTTACCTCAGAAAAATCATAGATGGTATTTCCCTGCTCCGGTGTTGGGGTGATTCCTTTTATTTCCTGAATTTCTCCGGAGGCATGAAATACATAATCCTGGATTTCCCCACCTTCTACCCGAAAGAAATCTACGACATAATTTTGACCATTACCATGATCAATCAACACGGAGGTACGTTTATAAAGGCTTGTTTCAGCATAGGCGGAAGAAGCCATCTCCATTACCTTTACCTTTTCAAATGTTTTAAAATGAATTACTTCACCACCCCTACCATTTCTGATCTGGTTTTTTTCATTCACCAGGACGGTATTATGAGCCAAAGCCCTTATATTATTGGGTTTCAATGGGTGGTCCCATAAGTAACCTAGATCAGAAAGCATTTCTTCACCATTTTTCCAATAATAAAGATTAAGGCTGTCATTTTCATGGTGAATCCCCCAATGGCTGGCACTCAACAATAAAAGACTCTCTCTACCATAAGTACCTGTGCGCAAATGGCCGATCCTAAGATGGGCGGGACACCAGTCAGGTAAATGCAATTGCTCTACAGGCTTGTTTTCAAGACCCGGCTTTCGGTAATACAGGGAAAATGAGGAAGACCCATTGGGCTTGGTAAGATCATAGGGAAGGGTGAGTACCGGATCAACCGCTGAATCATTGAAGGCATGGTTGAAGTCCGCAGAACCGCTATGCAGGAAGAGTTGTGGTCCACAAATTTCTTTCAAAAGGGCCAGGTAGGGACTTTTACTGGGATAATTGGCAACCATCAACTCCACATAAGCTACATCAAGCCGGGTATTACGAAATGAATCTGCATAAGGGGGATAAGCCAAATCACCCTGCAAACCGTTAAAGAATGCCTCCCAAACCAGCTGATAATTTGTTCCATGGTAAAGATCAAGGTCCTCCATCCTGTTTCCCTCTTCATCCCTATACGGGAGGGGGTCGGAATAGCCTTGTGCTGCCTGGGCCATGTCCCAAATTCCTCCCAAAGTCATCAGCCCATAAAATGGAGATTCACTGGTGGTGCCATCTGGCAAATACCAACCATCTACTGTCATTTGAAAGCCTTCCAGCCCAAACCTGACCAAACCCGGATGTCCTACACACATACCTACCAAAGCCGCTGCAGTCCCGTTACTTACGGATTTATTGTTTAAGCCTTTGTCACCAACCAACAAAACAGTACTTTCCAATAGTAAATCCTTTTCAATAATTAACTTTTCCTTTTCGGAATACAAGGGGCTGCCATCCGGATACTTGGCCGTGCAGGTCAGGTCATAAGCTGCAGTTACTTTCCTTACAAAATCAGATTCCAAACCTACACCACTTGCCCTTCCCGCACTCCAATATCCTGTCCACAGGCGGTGATCCGCTTCATTGGGGGGAGGACAAAGTTCAGGGCTGGGAAGGTTATTGATGTTCATGGCCGCAGTTTTTGGGTCCATATCTGCATATTCACCATAACCCACATGAACCAGCCAATTGGGATAGCATTTGGCCAGGCGAAGCAAAATCCTGCGGCAGGCTTCCGCATATTTCAGATTTCCGGTAAGCATGAACCCTTCAGCCAATGTCCTGCTAAAACCGGTGATCCATTGTACCTTCCTGGACCGGATATTGGCAGTGAAACTGGGTCTTCCCTCTTTATATCCAAAAATCACAAAAGGCTCACCCCCATAGAATGCTATGCTCTGTGGTTTCCCCCATTTTGTTTTTAGGACAATGTTTTCAGAATATTGACTGTTTGGAAAAACCATACCACATTCAGTACATTCCAATTGTTGGGGGGTGGCCACATCCCAACGCCATAAGCCATGGGGATGCACCGGTTTACCCTTATCCCTACAAGAAGGACAAGGCGTCCATAGCGGATCGCCCGGGGTGGTTTCTTCTATCATCATCTCCAAAAAATTAGCAGAAATCCGGCCTACATGATTTTTGATGATGTCATGGATTTTATTAAAATGAGCTTTTGCCCAGTCGTACTTTTCAATGTTTTCTTTGGCAAAATCCAAATGCTCCTGTTTAATGGTCAAACAGGGATGACTAACCGTAGTCCGGTATTTTTCCCAATCACTCCAATCCAAAAGAGGGTCAGGTTGAGATGAATTCCGAACAGGGTTAAGAGCCCTGGAAACCAGTGGAGTTCCAAGGTACATACCCATACCCCACGCCGCACTCTGCTTTAAAAATTCTCTTCTATTTTCGGGCTTTTCAGTCATTGGAATCGGCTCATGATTATATATATTCTTGCTATATCCACCCAGTTATTTTTCAAAATCAGCCAACAAGTCATCAATTTTGGTGAAAATCAATGTTTCTATCGTTGATTTCCAGGTGGCAGGAAGTCCAAAGGCCATCTGAGAAGTAGCGCCTTCATACCCTCCTTCCATTAAAACGGTTCTGGTAGGAATATAGGCCATAACATCATTGGAATAGCCAAAAACAAATAAATCCTTTCCATATTGGCGTTTTAGTTGGATAGCATAATCTATTACCGGTTCACCCCCCAAGCCAATCAGGAATTGTTCTCCCAATTTCCATATCTGTATGGGAAAAGGATAAGACCTGATCACCTCTCCATTTTTTATCTGCTCATCCATCATTTTTGCCCAGCTTTGGTAATGGCCCGTGCTTTCCTGGATCATTTTTGCCAGGGTTTCTTTTGAAGGAGGGTCATTTAAAGGTAGGTCCACCTCTGAGTAGGCCATTTCCATTACCGGAGAAAGGGGCCGCATTTCTTCAAGCAGCACTCTTTCCACAGCTGAAGCCAATTCTTTTCCGTATTGTTGGGCCAAGGAAACCGTTCTCCGTGGCAAGGGGTTCTGGTCCCCACCTGCTCCCTGTAAAAAAAGAGCGGTTACGCCCGGATACATTTTTTCAATCTCCAACTGGGCAAAGCCCGGATAATCACCGGACCACTGGTTGATCCCTAAAACCGTGGGATGGCAGGCATATCCAAAAGCAATGGCCATCAATTTTCCTTCCAGATCCTCCACTTTCAATACAGGCACTGCATAATCATTTGGCCCGGCCAAATCATTTATTTCTAAAATTTTGGATTCCTGATTATTCCGCCTGTTCACCTGAAATCTGGTCACTCCGTTTTCTGCAAAAACCTTTGCAGGCTTTAACAAAGCCATTGCCTCTTCAACTAATTTGACGATTTTATTTTCAAGAACGGTAGAATAATGATTGATTTTTTCTATTTCCTGGTTATCCAAAGGGTAAATATGGTACAGATAATCCTTTAGGACCGGGCCGGAATGTGTATGGGAAAGATTCAACATTACCTGTGCAGCTGAAAGTGACCATTGTTTTTCCAACCTTCCTTTGATTCGATCGGTCATGCTTTTGGGCATACCGGATAAATCAGCGGTAATCATCACCACTTGGTTATCTTGTGAATCCTCCAATACCAAGGCTTTTGCCCATAATTTATGTAAAGTCCCTTGGGAAGGAGCAATTCTTCCGGCATAACCTGCCATCCACATGGTATTTTCAGGCGTAATATCCACCTTTGACACCCCGGCTTTCCATACAGGTTGAAGGTTTTGTGCCTGGGTTTGGAAAAAAATTGATATGCCAAAGGCCAAAACACCAAAATAAAACAGGCAAGAGTTGAATTTTACATTCATTTTTATCAGGTTTATTGATCTGTAACTGGGTATTCCTGAGGTTCAATCCCCACCTTTTCGGCTAATTTCACTGCCTCTGCAATTATCCGATCTTCAATATTGAATGCCCAGGGTGTCGTAAAAATCGGAGAGCGGGTCCCTTCATATCCCCCTTCCTCCAATACGGTCCTGGTGGGAATATAGGCCATTACATCATTGGAATATCCCATTACAAAAGTATCCTGACCGAAAATCTTTTTAAGGGCAATTGAATAACCGATCAACAGTTCGCCTCCAAAAGCAAAAATGGCCTGATCCCCCAATTTCCAGGCCTGGACAGGATATGGGTAGGAAGTGATCAAGGATTCGCCTTTGTCCAGTTTGGAAATCAAAACTTTGGCATTTTGTTTTAAGTATTCCGGATAACCTGAAGAAGAACCCGTAATCTCAACTAATTCCTCCAGGGTAGGAGTCTCTTTAGCAAATGTAAGGTCAATATCAGAATAGGCGGTGGACAATTTTCCTTCCAAAGGCTTCATTTCTTCATAGATTACCCTTTCCACAGCAGCGGCCAATTCTTTACCATATTGCCGGGCCAGGGGGACAGATCGTCTGGGTAATGGATTCTGGTCAGCACCTGCGCCCTGAAAGAAAAGGGCGGTGGTTCCGGGATAAAGCTTTTCCAGTTCCAATTGGGCAAAACCCGCATAGTCACCGGAAATCTGATAGTCGCTCAAAACGGTAGGGTGACAGGCATATCCAAATACCAAAGCCATCATTTCTCCTTCAGGACCAATTACTTTTATCACCGGCACCGCATAGTCATTAGGTCCGTTCAGTTCATTTTGATGAATTAAGATAGCTTCTTTATTATTTCGTCGGTTTACTTGAAAACGCGTTACGCCATTTTCAGAGAACAATTGAACCGGTTTCAGTGATTCCATGGCAGTACCCACCAGTTCCACGATTTTATTTTCCAGATTTTTAGCATACTTTTCAATTTTACCCAATTGGACTTCATCCAATTGGAATTGATACCTCCCATAATCGGTTTCAGGACCCGTATGGGTATGTGAACTGTTGAGTATGACCTGGTCCCTCGACAAACCATATTGACGCTCCAGCCGATCACGGACCCGAAGGGAAAGTTCCTGTCGGATGCCTACCAAGTCAGTAGTCACCAAAACAGCCAGATTTCCCGAGCCGTCTTCCATGACAAGGGCTTTGGCCCAAATGGCATGCCTTACTCCTTCAGAGGGATGGTCCCTGGAAGCATATCCCGCCATCCACATGGATTCCTGGGGGGTAATGTCCACTTTTGCCACACTTGCCTTCCAGCCGGATTGAACCTGTCTCGAAAAGGCAGGATGGTTGGTTCCTAACAATAATGAGGCCCAAATAAGCCATAAAGAAAATAGGGGTGTAATTGCTTTCATGTTGCTAAATTTTTACGAGGTTACCGGGTTCATGGATGGTTTAGTTGAGTTTCAGGAACTAACTTTATTTTTTGTTTGATTGACCACTTTTTGGACGGCACCTGCAATGCGGTCTTCGATATCACCTTTCCATTTCCATGCTGGATGACCATATTCATCCAGATGGGGACCACCTTCATAGCCGCCTTCCTCCCATACCCTCCTGGAGGGGATATAAGCCGCCATATAATTGGCATAGCCGCAAACCCAGGTTCTTGGAGAAAATTCCTGTTTAAAGCGTAGAGAATAATCCACTACCGCTTCTCCTCCCATTCCGATAAACATCAGTTCATTTCCCATTTTCCAGGCCTGCACAGGGAATGGATACCGATCGGAAAATGTTTCGCCATCCTTGATTTTACCGATCATGCGTTTGGCCCACCTTGCCTGCAAGGGCCGGTTGCCATTGGCGATAGGGATCAGTTTTTCCATTGAGATCATTTCCTCATATTCCAAATCCACAAAACTGAATGCTGGCGTTAATTGGGGCGAAATGGATTCCATTTCACTTTCCAGTACCTCTTCCACTGCATTGGAAAGCATTTTTCCATATTTTTGGCACAACTCCAGCTTCCTTCTGGGCAAAGGATTCTGATCGCCCCCACAGGCATTGAAAAACATGGCGGCTGTACCAGGATGGCTTTTTTCTAGGTTGATCTGGGCGAATCCCGGATAATCCCCACACCAGGTATTAAAATCCAGGGTGGTAGGATGGCAGGCATAACCAAATAAAA
>JBBDSA010000022.1:0-9628 GCA_040905165.1 Cyclobacteriaceae bacterium
AAACCTGACGGATAGTTGCACCCTTTACATAATACTCTACTATGCATAACATGTGTTATGTAAAGCTTTACATAATTTGGGCAGGATAATATTGCCATGTATCAAATCAATGAAAAAGATGGCCTATTGTCCTTAATAGGCCATGTACCTTCAGGGGGCGAACACCCCAGGAATATAAAAATAGATGAAAAGGGAATGTTGGTCTGGGTAGCCAATGGAGAAAGTGGAAACATTACCCTATTCAAGATAGACCAGGACTCCGGTAAGCTAATCCCTCTTCATAAAACCCATTCTATACCCAGAGCCGTATTTATGGAGCAGTTGCTTTTAGAAAAGGAATAGACCATTCTGGGTTTTATTGGATTAAGCCCAGTAAATTTATATACCTTTCATGTGCAGTCGGTTTTAACCTTTGCAGCTACAGATAAGTAGCTAAGCCCAAATTAATCGGCTTCAACATTACTGTAGGTCAAAGGAAACCGGAGAATTTCCAATAAGAATTCTTCTTTCAGTACCTCATTGGCAACTTTTTTCACTTCTTCATCCGTCACGCCCAAAACCCTGTTCTTTGCTCCAAGAACGGTATCCAAAGGCATATCATTACTTATGGCTGCATTGAGTTGAGCATGCCAAAAACCGTTTCTTTTCATGTTTTCTTCCAAAGATATCTTTTTGGATGCTCTGACTTTTTCCATATCCCCCTCTTCTGGACCATTTTCCTGGATTGTAGCGATTTCTTGCCAGGTGGCAGCAATCAGGTCATTCACCATATCGGGACTGCATGGAAATCTAACCATAAAATTAAACCTTTCCCCGGGTACCCTATTCAACCCTCCCCTGGCTGACACCCCATAAACACCGCCAATATCTTCTCTCAGGGTTTCAATTAATTTAATTGTCAGAATTTCACCCAGGTAAGAAATCTGCTGGGATTTTTCCAGGTCATAATCAGTCTCCCCACTGAAATAAAGCACTACTTCGCTTTTATCATCCACCCCAACATTGATTTCTTCCGTTATTCCTTGGGGAGCTCTGATTCCAAGGTCTCTATAATTTTCGGCTTTCAATGGCTCTCCCGGTAAACTCCCCAGGTATAAGGCCACTAAAGGAATCGCTTTTTCCAAATCAAGATTTCCTGTAAATAAAAATTCGAAATCGCCGGCATTACTGAACCGGTCAGCATATATTTCCAAACTACGGTCCAAATTGATTTGATCTAAAAGTTCCGGATCGTACATTCCCATGGCCCTTTTGTTGCCGTTGCTGATGATTTCATTGACTTTCTTATTAAACTGAAAATCAGGGTTTACCTGGGCGCTTTCCAGTTGATCCCTATAATTATCAAGGTAAACCTGATAAAGTTGTTCATCTTTCCTGGGTTCAGTAAAATAAAGGTGGATCAATTGGAGGGCCAATTCAAAATCCCTCGGGGAATTGGTTCCCGAGATGCTTTCCGAATAAGTACCGATATTGGGCGTCACCTGTACATTTTTGCCGGCCAGGATTTTTTTCAAATCTGATGGTTCAAAGTCCCCAATACCCATTACATTCACCATAACACTGGAAAAACTGGCCGAATAATGGTCTTCATCCGGGTAAAGGGAAGTGCCTCCCTTACTGGTTCCTGAGAAGATGATTTCATCATTTTTATAATCCGTCGGTTTAAAGTGCACTTTTACCCCATTGGAAAGGGTGATGGTAGTTATATCAACAGAACTAAGGTGATTTTTTTCAAGGACTTCCCCAGATTCAGGAATGGTGGATAATAATTCCTCTCCCAGCTCTTTTTCTTGGTATGGGGCCAGATCCATGGTTTCTACTTTTTCAAACAGGGCAAGTAATTCTTGCTCCTTAGGCAAGGTTTCAGTATCTTTTTCCGGAGCAGTAACGATGACTACGCGGTTGTCTTCCCGGATTAATTCCTTTCCCAATTCATTGATTTCTTCCAAGGTGATGGTAGGTAAAATTTCCTGATAAATCCGGTACCTGTGGGCTTCTCCTTCGGCAAATGTTCCCTCCAAAAAGTGGGAAACATACCTTCCAACCATGGCCCTGGACTCTATCTTCTCCATTTCCTTAAATGACCTTTCTGCACTGTTGGCCAAAGAACGTTTGACTCTTTCCAATTCCGGCTGAGTAAAACCATGTTGGAGTACCCGGTGGTTTTCTTTTAAAAACGATTCCAATCCATCTATGGTTTTTCCCGGCCCCACGCTACCAGAAATTGTAAAAAAATCCAGTCCTTTGACCATATTCCCATATCTTGCTCCGGCATAGTAAAAAGGCGCATCCGGCTGTTGCCTGATTAAATCCAGGCGTTGGGTAAGCAAACCACCATACATCGTTCTCAAAATCCTTTTGCGGTAATCCAGGTAAGTGTGGGTACCGCTGGGCTGATGTTTATAAAACAGCTGAACCTGAATTCCAGGCGCCTCCTCATCCGTGACAATTTTCACCAGGCTTTCCTCATGTACCGGGACCTCGGGATAGGTTCTCTCCGGAGCATCATCTGGATTGGTCAATTCTCCGAAATATGCTTTGATTTTCTCTTCCACCTTAGAAGGTTCGACATCCCCTACCGCTACCACGGCCATTAATTCAGGTCTGTACCAATTCCTGTAAAAGTCCCGGATTTCCTGATAATCCGAATTGCGGATAATATCCATATCACCAATGGGTAATCGCTCCGCATAGAGGCTCTCATGCATTAATACCGGGAAATATTCGTCCCGCATCCTTTGGCTGGGGCCTTGCCCCCTTCTCCATTCCTCTACAATGATGGATCTTTCCTCATCGATGTCCTCCTCCTTCAACATCAACCCTCCTGCCCAATCTTTTAACACCAAAAAACCGGTATCCAGCTTCGCCTCAACATCAGTTGGTATAGGTAATATATACACTGTTTCGTCAAAACTGGTATAGGCATTCAAATCACTACCAAAGGTCACCCCAATGGATTGGAGGTAACTGATCAATTCATTTTTCTCAAAATGCTCCGATCCATTGAAGGCCATGTGTTCTGTAAAATGGGCCAATCCCAATTGATTTTCTTTTTCCTGAACAGACCCTATTTTGATGGCCAATCGCATTTCCAGTTTGTTTTCCGGTTTAGGATTGTATTGTATGTAATATTGTAGGCCATTTTCCAGTTTACCTACCTTCACACGGGGATCCAAAGTGACAGTATCGGTAGGAATAAGTTGACCAAAACCGGTAAAAACCAAAATGTGAAATATAACAAGGGAGAGAGAAAATTTTTTTACCATGATAACGTCGGATCTGTTGTTAACAAAGGGGTCAATATGGTTATTTATTATCCAAATTGGAAAAATAATTTTACAAAAAGATACAATAGAGCTTTTCCAAATTGCTTTTAAGAAACAATTTTAAAAACCCGCTGTTCGGTATTTGTAATGCCGAACCCAGATAAACAGGGTTTGCAACCCTGATTACGTGAACCCAATATTAAATGGAAAATGCTTTTAATGGATCGATGATATGCTGATGATTTGATGAACCGATGGTATGATGATAGGATGGTGTCTGCGTATGTTTCCTTTATTTGAGTCATATTTTTAAAATGCAGGTCACTGGAATCAGGAATTAAAGGCCTCCATTTAAATTGGAAAATTGAATTTAGCATGCGATATTTAAACCACACAATTGGCATCCATTTGCACGCTCCTTATTTTACAGGAGTATTTAATTTTCAATTTTACCTTTACCCCTTATCCTCGATGGTTCCTAAAAAATTCCCCAATTTGTCGGTATTTTTCATTTTGTTAAGCTACGGATTTGTGATCTCCTGTACCTCTCCTCCGATTTTAAATATTGAACTCGATGCAGGCAATCATGCAAGGAAGAATAGCCCCATAATGATTCCTTTAACTCAGGATGTCCCTGTAGGTAGTGATTATCACCTCCTGGATGACCAAAGCCAAAGAGCTTACCCTGCACAAATCTTAGAAAACGGCAATCTTGCTATTTTTATCGATGAAATGCCAGCAGGTTTCCACTCAACCTTCGGATTGAGAAAAGGGAAAATCAAGGACAGGGAATACAAGAAATTAAGCGTGTTGCAAAATGAAGAGGGAACA
This sequence comes from Cyclobacteriaceae bacterium, assembly GCA_040905165.1. GTDB lineage: Bacteria > Bacteroidota > Bacteroidia > Cytophagales > Cyclobacteriaceae > Cyclobacterium. Next base: position 4,098 of record JBBDSA010000022.1, read on the forward strand.
GCCATTGAAGTTGGGGATAAACCCCTACTATTTTATCAAGCTGCCACCGCCATGCCACCGGAGGGCTTACCGGAATATTATCAAAGAAGTGGCATGATCCATCCATTATATAGCCCATCCGGACAGGTACTTACCGATGATTTTCCCATGGGTCACACCCACCAACATGCCATTTTCAATGCCTGGGTCAATACCCAATTCAAAGGGGAGAAGGTGGATTTTTGGAACCAACACCAGGGAACTGGCACGGTGGAACATGTGGGTATACTAGACACCATATCAGGACCGGTTATGGCCGGATTTAAGAGTATGTTAAGTCACATCAGCCTAAAACATGGAGAAGTGTTGGAAGAAGAATGGCAGATAATTGCCTATCCTGTGGAAGAATATTTTCTGCTTGATTTGATTTCAGAGCAGGTAAATACTACCCAGGATACCCTTTTTATCGTAGACTATCACTATGGGGGAATGGGATTAAGGGGCAGCAAGGAATGGAACAAAGAAGACAGTATCCATTACACCAATGATTGGAAGATATTGACCAGCGAAGGCTATTCCAATGAAAACGCCAATCATACCCACGCCGCATGGGTGGATGCTACCGGCAAAGTAGAGGGAGAAACAGCGGGTCTGACCGTATTCGGATTTCCGGATAATTACCGGTATCCTCAAGCTATCAGGGTTCACCCCAGCATGCCCTATTGGGTTTATGCTCCTATGGTTGATGGTGCGTTCAATATTGCACCGGGAGAAAGATTTATAAGTAAGTTCAGGTATTATGTTCACCAGGGAGAACCTGATTCGTCGGTCATTGACCATATTACAGCTGACCTAATGTCTCCAATACAAGGAAAGGTTCTGGAATAGCAAAGAATATAATTATCAGATTCAATGACCAGGTCTTTTTATCTGAATTAGGATTCAATTTGGGAGGATGTTTAGAGGAAGCAATCTTACCCCTTTATTTCACAGGAACTAAAGTACTAAACAGGTTATGAAGTATTTTTTCACTCTGATAAGTTTTTTGAACCCATGGATTTCTTATAAATTTCCAGGATTTCACGATCATCCAAAACCCTATTGAAAACTGCAAGTCCCCCGATTAAGCCATTGAAAAAATTACCCATTCCCCTGCGCAGTACCACTGCGCCTACTGTAAAGTCCGGCCCGTTATCCCCCATACCATCGGGAAAATAATAGGGATTTTTGGAATGGATCAACCCCTCCGGTAAGCCCTCAAAACCGGAAGTGTTACGGATGGGTTCCGGTGCTCTTTCCTCAAAGACCCCATCCAGGTAGGATTTGATATAATTCCCATCATAATTGAAAGCTATGAAATGCCACTTTCCCTTTTGCAAAGTCTGTTTACTTGCCGAATAATCACAACTGTAAGGAAAAGGGGGGGTAGGACCACCGGAATAGGATATGTGTCCACATACTTGATTTGCTCCATTGTAATGAGGTAAATCAACAAAAAGTCCATATTGCCTTCTTCCCCCATCTGTATATTCATTCCACATCCCTCCAACAAAACCGGTTTTTCCCTCCCATTTTACCCAGGCCAGCAGGGTAATACCCTGATTTTTACCGTTAATATTCAACTCACCCGTTGCTGCATTTGCAATGGAAAAATAGACCTCATCTTTTAAAACTGCAGAATATCCGGATAAAGGACCTTCCTCGGCCCGCAATACCGGGCCATTCATTTCCTGTAGTGGAAAGTCGGCCAAGCCCAATGCCCTTCTCGGAGATCCGGATTTTTCTTTGAAATCCCATAATGCGACCAAGCCTTCTTTTTCCTGAAGATAATGGGAAATTGATTTTTCATGGCAGGCTGAAAATACCGAGCTTATCAGCAAGATGGTAAACAATAATTTATTTTTCATTTTCTAAAATAAAAGATATATATATTCAAAATGTTAAAATTATGCCCTATATTTTGATTTAGCTATCCCAAATAGAATTAAATGTAATGACCTTAAAATTTTGCCCTTCAATCATTTATTAAAGCCATGAAAAAAAAATATCCCAAGACAATTTACCCCAACTTTCTAATTTCAATTGTATTCCTTGCCTTAATTTCTTGTTCAGAAAAATCCGAGGAAGATTCACAGTCGCTTCAAAAACCCAATATATTATTTATTTTCACAGATGACCATGCTTTTCAAGCCATCAGTGCCTATCAGGACAGGTTGGCGGAATTGGCACCCACAAAAAATATAGATCGCATAGCCAGCAATGGGATGAGATTTGACAAGGCATATGTTACCAATTCAATATGCGCTCCCTCCAGGGCCACCATTCTTACCGGTGCTCATAGTCATGTAAATGGCCATAGGACCAATGGAGACTTATTTGACGGAAGCCAGATTACTTTTCCAAAACTCTTACAGGAAAATGGTTATGTTACTGCACTCATAGGAAAATGGCACCTCAGGTCGGCTCCAACAGGGTTTGACCATTGGGAGATCCTTCCCGGACAGGGCCATTACTACAATCCCGATTTTATTTCGGCATCGGATACCGGTGCGGTTGAAGGCTATGTATCCGATCTGATCACCGATAAATCCCTGGCCTGGATGGAAGAAAACAAGGATTCCGGCCAACCTTTTCTTTTGATGCTTCAGCACAAAGCACCTCACCGGGAATGGGAAAAAGGACCTGACCACCTGTCTTTGTATGAAGATATTACTTTTCCAGAACCAGATAATTTATTCGATGACTATGCTACCAGGGGAACGGCCGCCAAGGAACAGGACATGACCATCAAAGAGACCATGCAAATGGGATCAGACTTAAAAATCTGGACGGAAGAAAACAACCAACAGGGAAGTTTTGCCCGGACTTATGGAAGGATGAATGCATCCCAAAGGACAGCTTGGGATGCCGTTTATGATCCAATTATCCAAGATTTCCAGGAAAAAGACCTCCAAGGAGATGAATTGGTAAGATGGAAATACCAGCGATATATGAGGGACTATTTGGCTACCATCCGGTCTGTCGATGATAATGTGGGCAGGGTTTTGAATTATTTGGAAGAAAATGGACTGGAAGAAAATACCCTGATTGTGTATACATCTGACCAGGGGTTTTACCTGGGTGAACACGGTTGGTTCGACAAGCGGTTTATGTATGAAGAATCATTCAGAACACCGTTGTTAATGAGCTGGGAGGGGAAAATTCCCGCAGGAACCACCAACGATGACTTGGTTTCCAACCTGGATTTTGCGCAGACATTTTTAGATATAGCCGGAATAGAGGCGCCGGACCGCATGCAGGGAAGAAGCATGCTTCCTTTGATGATGGGAGAAACCCCGAACGATTGGAGAGAATATTTGTACTATCATTATTATGAATTTCCTGCCGTACACAGTGTACAAAAACACGAAGGCGTCACAGATGGCAGGTACAAATTGATCCATTTTTATGAATTGGACGAATGGGAAATGTATGATTTACAAACAGACCCCATGGAAATGAACAACATTTATGGTCTGGAAGCCCATCAAGAATTGCAAAATACCCTGAGGGACCGGTTAAAAAGAATCAAGACCCAGTATGGGGTAATTGAACCTAAAAGTAATTTTTGATCTTATCCATTTTTATGATGCTACAAAAAATAGGCTCCATCATCCTCTTGCTGGTCGTTTTCGGTTGTGGGGACAATAAAAAAAGCCAACAGAACCAGAACGGGCCTGCCAAACTGAAAATTGCGGAAGGGGAAAACTCAGATAAAATCGAAATTTATAATTTATCCCATCCCAACGAACCAATACTTACCCAAGTGGTCAGAGAAGGCTTTCGCCCTTACATCCACCCTATTGTTGCCCCCGATGGCAAGGGGGTTTTAACGGAATACAGTCCGGGACACCACCTTCACCAGACCGGTTTGTATTGGGGTTTTACCAATTTGAATTCCATTGATTATTTCCATAACCCCGGGGAAGATTACTGGAAAAAAGTGGCTGCCAATATTATTGAGGGAGAAGGGGAATCGGTTAAATGGCAGACCGTTTACGAACTACTGGATGAGTCCGGCCATCCGGTAATGACGGAAACCCAAAACTGGTCCTTAAAAGTAGAAAACGATTCCTACCTGCTCGATTTGGAGTGGATCGGAATGCCTGAAACCGCCATAACTATTGGGAAATATGATTATGGCGGCTTGTTTCTCAGAATGCCCTGGAAAGAAGGTTTGGATGCGGAAATCATCAATGCCGCAAGGCAAAAAAACCAAATGGCAGAAGGCCAACCAGCCATGTGGATCAACATTGGCATGCAGGTGGAAGACAGAAAAGATCGGGTTAATATTGCTGTTTTTGATCACCCTAACAATAAAGGATATCCTCAAAAGTGGCGGGTAGATGGTCAGTTTGGCCTAGGTCCGGCCTATACCCGGGATGAGGACTGGGAGTTGGAAAAAGGGGAAAGATTGGTGCTCCGACATCAATTGGTGATATCCAGCAGGGAGTTCAATGATGTGGAACTGACCAAAACCTGGGGTACTTTTGCCGGCAATAATGGGATGTATAATACCACTGCATTATGGAATATTGCCCGGGAAGAAGGCAGGAAAGCAAAATTTCTTACCCCCGAAGCTGCCATAGAAGCCATGACTGTGAAGGAGGGTTTTGAGGTGAATGTTTTTGCTGCTGAGCCAATGATTACCCAACCCATGGCCTTTTGTTGGGATGACAAGGGAAGGTTATGGATAGCTGAAAACAGGGATTATGAATCGAGAGGCCATGGTTTTTCTAATGCCGGAGACAGCAGAATATTGATTTTGGAGGATACCGATGGAGATGGGAAAGCCGACAGCCAAAAGATTTTTATGGAAGGGTTGGCTTTTCCGGCTGCCATCGCAATAGGTTTTGATGGGTTATATGTCGGAGCACCCCCCAATTTGCTTTTTATCCCCGATAAAAACGGTGATGACCAAGCTGATATGGAAGACATCCAGGTTTTGCTTACCGGTTGGGGCATCCGGGACCGTCATGAAACACTCAATAGCCTTCACTGGGGTCCCGATGGTTGGCTGTACGGATTACAAGGTTTCGCCACCCCTTCCAAAATCCGCCAACCCAATAAAGAGGAACAAAAGAAATTGTATTACCATAAGGATCCTTTTCCGGACGGCCTTTTGGAAGAAGAAGGGGTGGATATCAATGGTGGGGTTTGGCGGTACCATCCTACCAAAAATCGATTTGAAGTGGTGGCCCATGGTTTCAGTAATCCATGGGGTATAGATTATGATGCCAAAGGGCAATTGATCATGTCGGCCTGCGTCATTCCTCATTTATGGCATGTCGTACCGGGCGGAATCTACCACCGCCAGGGTGGACAACACTTTAATCCTTATGTCTATGAAGACATCAAAACCATCACCGACCACCGCCACCGCTCTGCCCATGGGGGTGCAAGAATTTACCAATCAGATGCATTTCCTGAAGAAGAAAAGGGAAAAGTATTCATGGCCAACATTCATGAACATGCTGTCCTTTCAGATATTCTGGAACCCAAAGGCTCCGGTT
>JBBDSA010000023.1:0-48913 GCA_040905165.1 Cyclobacteriaceae bacterium
AGGATTTTTTTATTTACAAATCAGTGGCTTACTTTTGTTTAACACTATTTAGAACCTCCGATGATCAAATATGTCTTAACTTCATCCAATCCAGCCTCCCAATTGTTGAATATTGTCCTTTCCCTGGACTGTGATTCCGGTGAAACTGTTTTTTTACAGTTGCCATCATGGCGGCCTGGAAGGTACGAATTGGCCAATTATGCCCAATATATTAAAGAAATAAAAGCCAGGTCGGCTGAAAAAACAGTACCTCTTACTAAAATCACCAAAGACCGCTGGTCGTTTCAGGCCGCTGCAAAGGGAAACTATGAGGTGCATTATTCATTTTTTGCCGGTCAAATGGATGCCGGGGGAAGTTGGGTTGACCCCTCCCAGTTTTATCTTAATTTCATCAATTTTATTTTTGAAATTATGGGAAAAGAAGATCAGCCTATAACAATCTCACTTGATATTCCGCATTCTTTTACCGTTGCCACTGCCTTGCCCCAAAAGGGAAAAAACATTTTTCAGGCAGACCACTTCCAACATTTGGTGGACTCCCCATTAATGTCTGCCAAAGAATTGCGTCATGAATCCTACACTGTTAAAGGTAGCCGTTTCCATGTTTGGATCAATGGAGCAATTAATTTTGATCTAAACCATGTGATGCAATACTTTGAAAATTTCACCAAGGTCCAGGTAAAGGCCTTTGGTTCCTTTCCGGCAGCCGATTTTCATTTCTTGATTCAGCTGCTTCCTTATCCCCACTATCATGGCGTGGAACACCAATTTTCAACTGTAATCACCTTGGGACCTTCAAAATCCATGGATGAAAAGGCCAACATTGATAAATTAATGAAGGTATGCTCTCATGAATTATACCACTTCTGGAATGTATGCAGAATTCGCCCCTCCGGTCTATTGCCCTATGATTTTTCTAAGGAAGCTTATTTCCAGGAAGGGATGGTGGCAGAAGGCGTCACCACTTATATGGGTGATCGATACCTCCAACAAGGGGAGTATTATTCCAGGGAAGCCTACCTAAAGGTTCTTGAAAATATGATCCACCGGGAGTTTGAAAGTTTAGGGTGGAAAAACCAATCTGTGGCAGCGTCCAGTTGGAATTTATGGCTGGATGGCTACAAACCCGGAGTTCCGGAAAAAAAAGTGAGTATATATAACCGGGGTGCATTATTGTGCTTGTGTATTGACCTGATCTTATTTGAAAAAGGACAATGCCTTCAAAAAGTAATGAATGCTATGTGGGTAAATTATGGAGAGAAAGCAATCGGATATACACTCTCTGATTTTGAAAACCTGGTCTTGGAAATATCAGGGAAAAACCCAAAAATCACCCGATTTTTTAATGATTTCGTTTGGGGAACAGACAATTTATTACCCGTTTTAATCAACCTACTTCAAATAATTCAAGTTGGGTTAATTGTTCAACCAAGGGAAAAGGTATTAGAAGGTAATTTCGGCATTGTCACCGACGCAAGTGGTAGGATTGTAAAAATCCACCCTGATGCCACTGCTTACCAGAATTTAATGATAGGGGATCATATACAGCATTATGCTTTTGAAAAAAAATATCTAAAACTGGATATATTGCGGTTTGAAGAAGTATTTAGTCTTCAATTGGAGGAATATGGAAACACCTATTACCAATCCTATTCCCTGACCATACCAAAAAATACCGATGTGCTGGATCAGTTCCTTCAGCAATAGTAAATACAAACGGAAGCCTGACTGAAAGAATGATCATCCGAATATCCGAAACATTGATCTGAACCAATCCGTATAAATACATGAACCCAAAATATACTTAACCATGGATACCATCCATAAAATAGAACATTGGGCAGATTTGCATCATCCAAAATGGATCGATTTTATTCGGGTTGCCTTAGGATTATTTATTCTTTACAAGGGCATTCTTTTCATATCCAATACGGATGCCCTAATGAACCTGATACGGGAAGCAGATATCGGTTTTTTCCATATGGCACTTGCCCATTATGTTGCATTCGCCCATTTGGTCGGAGGCCTCTTGATCGCAATGGGCTTACTGACAAGATTGGCCGTGATCATCCAAATCCCCATTTTATTGGTTGCCGTATTTTTCGTGAACATTGAACAGGGTTTTCTATCAGCTACCAATAACCTTGAATTTGAGATTTCCCTATCGGTTTTGATACTGTTGTTTGTCTTTCTGGTATATGGATCAGGAAAATTTTCTGTGGATAGCTTCATGAAAAGACACCCACATTGGTAAAAACAATCCTTCTCGCGGATGGCTTTGTTGGGATATCATTCAAATAAGGAATCATCCATAGGACCGTTCACCTCAATGGAAACCACCCTGCTTTCCAATGGAAAGGGCAATTGGGGATTGATTACATGGATTGTCATGGGAAACAAAACGTCTTCTACTTCCTCATAATCAGAAAACTCAAATTCCCCGGTCAATTCCGAGGAGGACCCTAGTTTTAGGCCGCTTTTCATACTGAAATATTCCCTGGATTGAATACCGGTAGGAGTGGTGACCACAACGGTGTGCGCCCTCTCCCCACCTATTTCAATAGGTTCACCTAATTCCAGGCTAAATCCAAGTTTTTCGTAGTGTATTTCAGGGATGATGTAGAGGTTGGTTTTCACCGCTTCCAATTGATCACCTCTAAGGCCCTGGCTTTGGCCCATCGCATTAATGTATCCCTGGTTTCCCTTAACAACGGTTTTTTGCACCACATTGCCATTGATGATGGTCTGTTCGATCAAACGTTTTCTTTCAATATCCCTACCGATGCTCATCTCGATTTCCATCCCCTCCACCTCTGCCTCCATCACCATCATCATGGTTTTGATTTTGTTGATGTTTTTCATTCCGCCTACCGCCTTGATGTACCGCTCAATGATTGCTGCAGGTTTTAAGGTATCACCCACCGCTTCCTTTTCACCAGGCAGGTTTACCAATAAGCCCACTGCTAAAAAACAAATATTAAATGAAAGGAATATATTCATCATATAAAGGGCGATCACTTGTAAATCATCAATTAATTAAAGTCTTCGTCACTAAGTACAATATTTACCTCAATCTCCTCCACCTTAGAATTCAAAACGACAGGGAGCATGGGACTTTTCATGGACAATTCAACCGGAAACTTTATCCCTTCAAAATCTTTATAGGCCAGGTAACTGATTTCTCCGGAAATCTCATTTTCGCTTTTAATTTTAAGTCCGGAAGATACACTATAATAATTGGTTACCTTTCCCCCGGTAGGATTGGTAATGATCAGCTTATAAGCCGCCTCCCCATCCATCTCTTGGACACCGTCCAATTCCAGCCCATAACCAAGAGATTCATAATGCAATTCCGGGATGATCCATAAGGAAGCCATTTTTACATCTTCATATTGTTCATCCGTAAGGGTTTGGGATTGTCCCATGGCACTTACGGTGGCCTCTCCGTTTTTTAAGATGGTTTTTGAAGCTTCATTACCCATCATCATGACCTTTTGAACCATTCTTTGATTGGGAATATCATGGATGGTAATCAAATTCAGTTTGTTTCCCTGTATTTCAGCAGCCATTTCAATCCTGGCAGATTGAATGTTTTCGGCAGCAGATTGACCACCGATGGCTTCCACATATTTCTCCAGAACTTCATCAGCAGTCAGATCCGCATCTGTAAGCTTCATTTCCTGCACTTCCTCTCCTTTGTTGTTATACAGTTTCAATTCTCCAAATTGCTTCAATCCTTCTTTAATTTCTGATCCATTTCCAACAATGGTAATATAAAGGTTTTCAGGTTTGAGGTATTTCCTGGCTGCGGCATTGATTTCTTCCACAGTCAAAGCCTCTAACCGCTTCAGGTAGGTAGCATAAAAGTCTTTTGGGAGATTATACCGGGCAATATTGATGGCAAATGAGGCTATGGTCGTTGGGCTTTCCAGGGATCTGGCAAAACTTCCGCTCAAATTCGCCTTGGCTGTTTCGAGCTCAGCCTCATCAATACCGTTTTCCTCCAAATACCTGATTTCGTATAACATTTCATGAACTGCAGAGTCCGTTACTTCGGTTCTTACTGATGCATTTGCTGTAAAGCTGGCCATCAATCGATCGGAACCAATATTGGATCTTGCCCCATAAGTATAGCCTTTGGTTTCCCGTAGGTTGGCATTCAACCTTGAATTAAACCCCCCTCCCAATATGAAATTCAGTACCCGTGTACTCAAAAAATCCTCCTTGGTAACATGCATCTCTAGGGGATAGCTCATTTTCAAAACTGACTGAACCGCAGAGGACCGGTCTAATAGGGCTACCTGATTAGTTTCGGGAGAAACAGGTTTTTCATATTTATGGGTAGGAACTTCGCTTGCTTCCCATTGGGAAAAATTTTTCTCTACTAAGTTTTCTGCTTCTTCTCTACTGATGTCTCCAACAATGGCCAAATAGGCAATATTGGGACGGAAATAGGTCTTATAATAGGTTTTAATGTCTTCTAATTCCACATTTCCCACGCTTTCCTCCGTCATGTTTTCTCCATAGGGATGGCCTTTGCCGTATACAAGCGCATTGGTAAGTAGGCTGGACAAGTAATCCGGATTATCCTTAGTAGTCGCCAAACCTGTTAAGGTCTGCTTTTTTTGTTTTTCCAGTTCCTCCTGTGGAAACACCGGATGATATAACACATCTGTCATCAAATCCAATAGTTTTTCCTGGTGTTTCTTCAAGGAAGAACCTGACATGCTGGTAGAACTGGCATTTAAGGAAGCTCCGATAAAATCTATTTCCTCATCCAGTTTCTCCTTGGTTCTGGACTCGGTTCCTCCCATCATCATTTGTCCTACAAAGCTGGTCAGGCCGGCATTTTCCCCTTCAAACAAGGGATCTCTGTCCAATATCAGCGAAAAGGTGATTCTGGGTAATTTGTCATTCGGTACGACAAATACTTTCAATCCGTTCTCCAATTCGAAGGTGGCCGGATCCTGAATATCTATGGCAGGAGCTGGTCCGGGTTCTGGTAGAACTGTTCTATCCACCTGGGCATTAACAGCCATTAGGTTAGCAAAAAAGAGTAGGATGCTTATTTTAATTGTTTTCATATCTCATTCACTTAAAAGATAAAAGCTCTTTATTGGTTTTCCGTTGTTTGTTGGGCCTTGGGCAAATAATACATGACCACTCTTCCATCCAACGTCAGGTATTCCCTGGCTACCTCCTGGATGTCACTGAGGGTAACCTCCCTGAATTTTTCCAGTTCCCGATTGATATAATCCGTTTTACCGTAAAACAATTTAGCTTCTGCAAGATTTTGAGCGATTCCAGCTATGGATGCATTTTTACTGACTATATCATTTTCAATGATATTTTGAAGTTTTTGGAATTCATATTCTGAAATCCCCTCATCCTGAACTTTTTTGATCAACTTATCTATTTCGGTCTCAAGGTCAGCTGGTTCTACGCCCATATTGGTAAATCCATACATGATAAATATGCCTCCATCTTCCAAATCCAATGGCATGGCCTGCATAAAAAGGGCTTTTTGTTGGTTGTCCACCAGCTCCTTGGTCATGAGAGAAGATTTCCCTCCGGTAAGATAGGTTGACAGCATATCCAAGGCATAGGAATCAGGGTGGTTTTTAGGAGGGAGGTTGTAAGCTTGAATAACGGCAGGCACCTGGATATTGTCATAAATGATATCACGAACCTCCGCCTTTTTCTTTGGTTCTTCAACCTCGGGCCGGTAAATATTTTCCTTACCCGCCGGGATTTCACTGAAATATTTTCTCACCCAATCCTCTGCTTGCTCATAATCGATGTCGCCTGCAACCGTTAATACAGCATTATTAGGCACATAAAAATCCTTATAAAACTGCTTAAAATCTTCAAGATTGGCCGCATTCAGATGTTCCAAAGAGCCTATGGGCGCCCATCGGTAAGGGTGTTGGGTATAGGCTCTGGAAAGGGTTTCAATCAAAATGCTACCATAAGGCTGATTGTCTATCCTTTGTCTTTTTTCTTCCTTTACGACTTCCCGCTGTGTTTCCAATCCAACTTCATCAATTTTTGCCTGAAGCATCCTTTCACTTTCCAGGTATAGTGCCAATTCCAAATAATTGGAAGGCATGGATTCATAATAATAGGTAATATCATTCGTAGTGAATGCGTTTAAAACCCCTCCGTTTCCTTCTACTAAATCCGTGTATTCTCCCCGCTCAATATTTTCCGATCCCTCAAAGAGGAGGTGCTCGAAAAAATGGGCAAAGCCCGTTTTTTCCGGATCTTCATTTTTTGATCCGACATGATATAACACAGAAGTTACCACGATGGGGGTATTGTTGTCTTTGTGCAGGATGACATGCAACCCATTGTCCAAAGTGAATTCCCTGAATTTGATCTCATTTTGGGCGATTAACGGAGACTGTACCAATAAGGCTACCAATAACAATGAAAGAAAACTTTTCATATATGTGAGATAATAAGTTTGGATTTGACTTTCTTCCTGACAATTCAGCTTTCAAAAGTAATTGGAAATAAATGAAGGGCAAATTCCAATGTCCGATTAAATATTTAAGCTTAATGATCAGTTTTTAATTACAAATATCTAAATGATAAGCCACTATGACTTTTCCATTTTCTCTAATAACGCTTCAATTGATTTAAGGTTTTTTTCATTTTGAATTTCCAAGATGCTGTAAAACTTATCTGAAACCAACTTTTCATTCCTTAAAATAATCCCATATTCCTTGATGGCTTTTCTTTCTTCGGAAATACAGAAATCACAGATTTCTTTTACGTTATTATGGTCCAAAGAGGTTTTAAAATTGGTCCAGGACCTTTGAAAAATGTTCATGAAACTCCCCGCTTCAATGGCTTTACCTTTTAGGCCTTTTATTTCTGCCTTCAAGGCCTCCTCCAATAGAAGCTTTTCCTTGGCTCTTTCTATAAAAAAATTTTTAAGCTCCTGGTCCGTTATATTTCTAGCTGCATCTTTATACATCTTTACGGCATCTAATGTATGCTTTAGCAGTTCATTTAAATATTTAATTACCTTGGTATTGAGAGACATGTGTAGGTTTTTAATGATGATAGGTAAAATGAACCTTCAATATAACAAATTTCATGCAGCAATCATTTGGAAATGCCGCATTACTTAATTGCAAATTATTGGATTTTCATTCAGTTTTAAATATATTCACCATAAAAATTCAACCAATAATTTTTATTCCTAAAAACAATTTAAAAATTTATCCTGAAAACCCGCCATGAAATTTCCCCTTCGCACAATCCACTTTTTTAAATCCCATTTACTCCTTATTTTAATTTGTCCCACTTTGTTGTACTCCTGTGGGGAAAAAATTGAAGATACTAGCAACTGGTATAAAGGCAACCTCCATACGCATTCCTATTGGAGTGATGGGGATGAATTTCCCGAAATGATCATGAGTTGGTACAAGGATCAGGGTTACCATTTTGTGGCCTTATCAGACCATAACATTCTTGCTGAGGGAGAAAAATGGATTACACTTAGAGAGGACAGCATTTATCAGGAAGGCTTTCAGAACTATTTGCGTGAATATGGGGAGGATTGGGTAGATTATACTGAAGAAGAAGGTATAACCAAAATCAAGCTAAAAACCTTTGAAGAATACACCCCCTTATTTACAGAAGAAAATCGATTTTTAATGATGCCTGCAGAAGAGATTTCAGATGGGTATGACGGGAAACCCTTGCACCTTAACGCCACCAACCTTGAAAAACTCATCACTCCCCAAGGTGGAGAAAGCATCGTTGAAGTATTACAAAATAATATTAATGCGGTTTTGGAGCAAAGGAAGGCCACAGGCAAGCCGATGATGGTACATATTAACCATCCGAACTTCAGGTGGGCCATTAGCCTGGAAGACATGATCAGGTTGAAAGGTGAACGGTTTTTTGAGGTGTATAACGGTCATCCCCAAGTTAATAATTTAGGAGACTCCTCCCGTTTGGGCTATGAAGAAATGTGGGATTTTATCAATATTGCTTATTTGGAAAAAGGGCAACCCCTGCTATTTGGGCTGGCCACTGATGACAGTCATAACTACCATAGAAAAGGGGCTACTTTCAGCAATGCCGGAAGGGGATGGGTCATGGTAAAAGCCGATACCCTGAAACCTGGTCCTTTGATTCATGCTTTAGAAGAAGGAAATTTTTATGCCACCACCGGTGTAGAACTGAAAGAGGTGGGTTTGGATAACAACCTACTTCGGGTGGCTGCCCTGCCCAAAGAGGGGGTGAGTTATACCTTGGAATTTATAGGATGTAAGGAGGGGGAAAAAGAAACTCAGGTATTAAAAACTGTAAACGGGAATATGGGGGAATACACCCTGGACGAAAACCTGCTTTTTGTCAGATGCCGGATCACTTCTTCCGAACCTCAGGAAAACCCGGTTGAGGGTATGACCCACCAGCTTGCCTGGACTCAACCGGTAAGGCCCGAATAATTTATGCGCTCTAAACTAATCTTAATAATGTCAAAATTTACAAGAAAAGAATTTTTGAAAGCGGCAGGCTTATCTTTAACAGGAGCCATGTTGCCCGGTTCTCCCACCAAAGCGGAAAAGCCCAGATTTACACACCCTGACCCTACGGCTGACCCCAAACCACTGAAATTGGGGCTGATGACCTACAATATTGGAAAGGATTGGGATATTGAAACGCTAATTGAAAATTGTTCCCAAACGGGTTTCCAACACATTGAATTACGTACTACCCATAAACATGGCGTGGAAGTAAGCATGAATAAAAACCAAAGAAACGAGGTAAAAAAGCGTTTTGAGGATTCCCCGATTGAAGCCATTAGCCTCGCAAGTGCCTTTTCTTACCATCATCCGGACCAAAGCGAATTAAAAAAACACATTGAAGGGACCAAAGCCTATTTACAGTTGGCAGCAGATGTAGGTGGGCAAGGCATCCGGGTGTTTCCCAATGCCTTACCTGAGGGAGTGGACCGCGAAAAAACCATGGAACAAATTGGAAAATCGGTGGCTGAATTAGGGCAATTCGGTCATAACTTAGGCGTGGAAGTAAGACTGGAAGAACATGGGCAAGGGACGGATAATATTCCTGTTATCAAAAAGATAATTGATTACGCTGACAGCCCTTACGTATACGTAATCTGGAATTCATCTCCCAATGATGTCCTGGGAGAAGGATTAGAGGCGCATTTCAACATGGTAAAAGATAGGATCAGGTGCGTTCATCTGAGGGAACTGTTCAATGGTTATCCCTGGCGTCAATTTTTTAGCCTCCTGCGTCAATCCGGATATAACGGCTATTTGGATGCGGAACTATCAGAACAGAGCTGTGAACCCATAAGGATGATGAATAATTACAGAACCTTGTTTTTGGCCCTTCAAAACGCTGAAGCATAAACCCTAGGGGAGCAATATTTAACCTATTGCTCCCCTTTTTTGGGAATTATTTAAAATGGATATCGGCAAAGCGGATAAACTGCTCCCAATCGAACAGGGCCAGATTATGAATTCCCTTTCTAAGATGGTACCCAAGATAGGGATGATCCACTGGATTTTGAGCGGCAGGAAGCTCTTTAGGAAGTGTGGTGGGTATATTGTAAAGCCCATAGACTTCTTGAGCATGAAACAAGGCCAAATAAGATCCCTTCGGATCAGCATGTAGGTCTTCTGTTGCATTGGTGATGTAAACAGGCCTGGGGGCAATCAGTGCAATTAACTGATGTTGATCTATAGGGAGGGCCGCCTCATTATCGTTGTATTTGTTATAGTTGTCAGCAAACCAATGGGGAAAATTTGTATTGATCATTTTTACGGACTCACCAAAATTCCTTTTGGAGAGGGAAGCACCTGTATTTCCGGAATTATTGGAAATGATAATGGAAAAACGTTGGTCCTGGGCCCCTGCCCATAAGGAGGCCTTGCCTCCACGGGAATGGCCAACCAATGCCACCTTGTTCTCATCAATGTCGTTTTCCTTTTCAAAATAATCCATTATCCTGGAAGCTGCCCATGCCCAAGCACCAATGGCTTTCATGCCATTATCGGCCTTTAATTGCTCTGGATAAAGTCTTAAAACGCCATCTGGATAATTTTCTTTGTGGTCAGGCGCAGCATCACTAACCTGGAAGGCGGCGATTGCATATTGGTTGTCTATGACGGTTTCTGCCGGCCAAAACTCACTTTTAATGAACCTGGTAGGGTCGGTATTGTACTCAGGCCTGTTGTTTATCAATAAAAATAACGGTACAGGTTTCGTTACGTTTTTGGGAAGGAAAAGGGTGAGGTTAATTTTAACTGAGGTTTTTCCTTTCCAAATGTTCAGCGCAATTTCTTTTAAAACGGCTTTACCTCCCATAGCATCCTGGTCCTCATTGGTAAGGGAAATCCCCAAACTATCATATTCACTCGGCATTTGTCCATAAACATGATCTTCAAACAATTGTAATAATTCCGGCCTTCTGGAGCCCTCCCATTCCTTGGGGCTGGTAATTTTATCGCCGTCCGAGGTTTCCAATACCTCCGGTAAGGTATAGGGTTTCACCTTGGATTCATCATGGTTTTGAGCAGATGCCTGAACCGCAATAATTAATAACCCAAGGCTTAAAATATGTTTAGTGACCATAATTTGATAGATTTTTATATGGTGAATACCCTCATGCCTATGCCTAAATCTGGAATGATGGATGCCTGTTGATTAAAAAAAAAGCTTTATTCTCGAATATCATTCCGTTTTCGGCCAATTAAAATTTACCGTAAACATTATTTAACTTCATCTCATATTGTTTTTGAAAACCGGTTACAGTCCTCCGTTTCCTCCATGGGTATAACCTGCCACGAAAATCCTGCTTTGGTCCCAATCTATGTATTTTTTCTTTAAATTATATAGGATTTTTCCGGTTTCCTGTCCTGAGCTCCTAACTTTAATGCAAAGGCTATACTCATCTGGTCTATTTTGTGATTTGCTGGGCCAAGGTACCGTCATCATATACCACCCGGCCTCCAACCATGGTCATAATAGCGTAAATATCCCGAATGTCGTTTTCGGGACAGCTAAGTAAATCATCTGATAAAACTACCAGATCTGCCAATTTTCCTGCTTCAATTGATCCTTTAATTTCTTCTTCAAATGAGGCATAGGCATTGTTGATGGTATACATCTCCAACGCCTGTTGTCTCGAAAGGGCTTCAGCTGGGTTAATAACCATTCCCCGCTCAGTTTTCCTGGTAATGGCGGTCCACATGCCTAAAAAAGGATGATAGGGATTGATGGATGTATCCGGATCTAATTTTACCATGTGATCCGAACCTCCGTTTATCCTAACGCCAGCCTCCAACAGTGAAAGGTAAGGGTGGAAGTTCTGCATTCGTTTTTCTCCAAGCACCTTTAAAAGTAATTGACTGTCTTTATAGAACCAAGCCGGCTGCATATCTGCATAGATACCAAGCTTAGCCATCTGCCCAATAGCCGCTGGGGTGAAAAAATTTCCATGGATGATAGAAAATCGATTATCACTAATCGAACCTGAATTATTTACACTTTCAAAGGCCGCTAAGAGGGTATCCACCGCCCCACCTCCAGTAACATGTGCAGTAAACTTCCAGCCAAGTTCATCAGCAACGGCAATCATTGTTATCAGGTCTTCCTTAGAATGAAACAACTCACCGCGGTACAAGTCATCATCTATTCCGTATACCTCAGCGGCAACTTCTCCCCAAGGCTCGCGCAAAAAAGCAGTGCCGGTAAGAACACCTCCGTCCAAAACTGTTTTCAGCGCTCCAATCCTTATCCATTCGTCCCCATCGCCTGTTACCGTTCCAAGGCCCTTTACAGCTTCCCTAACTTCTTCTTTCGTGGCTCCCTGATGGAAGGGAAAAGTTAAATTATGAAAAACCCTAATATTCAACAATTTGTCTTCTTGCAAGTGCCTGAACAACTTTAATTCCTCCAGCGTACCCTTCCCTGAAACTACCGAAGTGATACCCACTTTATTATAGTTATGAATCAATGATTGAAGGGCTTCTAATTGATGAGGCATCGGAATGTTGCCCAATTTGTCTTCGAGGGGCAATAGTGAGAAGGCTGAACTTCTGATCACTCCTGAGGCGGCACCTGATTCAGCATGCCGTAGTATTCCAGGGTGATCCAATGTAGAGGCACCTGACAATTCAAGTGCCTTTGTATTGATTAGCCCACCATAACTCCCATTTAAAAAAACTGGGTGATCGGGTGCTACTTTATCCAATTCCTCTTTTTTTACCTGCCGCATTTCGGCTAGGCGGGTGAAAAAAAATTTGGGATGAATAATCCATTCGCCCGGCGCTTTGATTTGCACCTCAGAAGCGACCCAATCCAACAATTCCCCCACATTATTCACAACAGGAATTTGATCAAATAGCTCACTTTTCGAAGCTGCTATCAGATGGGCGTGGCCTTCGATTATTCCGGGAATAACCGCATGCCCCTCAAGGTCTATTAACAAGGTAGCTTCACCCTTCCTCTTTAATACCGTCGCGGAATCACCAATCTCCAAAATCTTACCTTCTTTTATTGCTACAGCTTCTACAATTGAAAATTCTTTATCCACGGTGATCACCCTCCCATTCCATAAAATAGTATCTGCAGTCTCCATTTTTCCTTGACAACCAGGAAAAAGAATGAGTAGAAATACTCCCGATCCTAAAACTATCCTTGAAATCATGTTTATCGACCTTGCAATTATTTTTTTAAACATGGAGAGGTATAGCTATTAATTAGTGATGTTGCTAAGCGATTCCGGTGTCCAGGTGGAAGACTGGTCTTTTTGATATTTATTGTATAGTCTTCCATTGCATTTTTGGAATGTCCTTTTACAAATCTTAGGGTGCATATTAAAGAGCAGGCTCCCAACCTGGTTCATATTCCCTCTCCCAATAATTCATGGCCTCTTTATTTCCGACTATATTTCCATTTTTGGGATTGATATCCAAAGTAGATCCTGACCGTAAAGCAATATTTCCCAACTGAACCAACAAGGTACTTTTATGCCCGCTTTCGATATCAGAATGCAAGACTGCTCCATTCCTGATCCCATCAAAAAAATTCTGGATATGATAGGCATCCAATTGTTGGGAAGGATTGGATAGCCTCAATGTTTCATCAATAACCTTATCATTTTTTACCTCTTCCACCAAATTGTTACTGGCATCGTAAATTTTATAATGATTGCTTCCTGGCATTACAAGAGATCCCTTATCCCCATAAAATACTACACCGACACTGCTCCCCTCTATGGGCCGACTGTTACAACTTCTTCCCTCCCAACTAATCATGGTTTTGTTTTCAAATTCCATATTGATCACTTGTGTATCCGGAGTCTCCCAATGTTTTTGGGAATACCTTCCTCCTAACGAACTTACCCTTATGGGATAATCCACATTCAAGCCCCATCTGGCAAGATCCACGGTATGGGTTCCGTTGTTCAATGCTTCTCCGGTCCCCCAATGCCAAAACCAATGCCAGTTGTAATGAATGATATTGTCTTGATAAGGTCTTCTTGGTGCAGGTCCCTGCCACAATTCATAATTCAACCAAGAGGGTACAGCGGTATTCTTTCCTTCTTCCAATAGCGGGCGGTCATTGGTGTACCAGGCTTTGGCAAAATAGGGCTTACCGATGATACCGGAACGAAGCGCTTCCATCGCTTTGATTGAATTGGGATAAGACCGGCGCTGGTTACCCATCTGCACTACCTTTTTGTATTTATTTACAGCCCTCACCAGCAATTCCCCCTCATGGGGATTATGGCTGCAGGGTTTTTCCAGGTAAACATGTTTTCCGGCTTGAAGTGCCAGTAAAGCCGCTGGGGCATGCCAATGATCGGGACAGGTTACCAGCAAGGCATCCAGGTCTTTGTCCTCCAATGCTTTTCTAAAATCTTCTTCTGCTTTGGGTTTGGTATCCTGAAGATGCTCTACCGAACTAATAAATTTTGCCGTGGCCCGCTTATCCACATCACAGGCATAGATCACTTCGCAATTAGCCTGATTGGCAAAATTGGTGCCCACCGCATGCCCCCGACTGTTTACACCCATACTGGCCACATTGATCCGTTCATTGGCACCAAGAACCCGGGAATAACTTTTGGCACTTAGGCCGGGAAGAATTCCTCCAAACGTTAAAGCGGTAGTACCGGTAACCGCCCTTTTCACAAAATCTCTTCTTGAATTTTCCATTTTGAGTTAATACTATAATAAATGCTAAGTAGATTATTTTAAAGAGACCATTCCCCATAGGGACTATTATTAGTCAGGTATTGTAAGGCAAATCGATTAATCACCTTTGCTTCACAATATATACCGCTATCGTGTACGTAACCAAATCTAATGATTTTTATAGAGATTAAAAAAGGAATTAAATTAAAGTCGAAATAAACAGCCTTCTTGGCATTACTGGTTCATTTCATTCCATTAATGGGCCGGAATGATAAAACCCCTTCCCCAGTTAAAAAAGACTTTTTTTCTGGGGTGGGTTGATCGAGGTATCTGAAGGTAATTTCCTTAATTCATCTGGAGTCCAGGTTTCTGTACGGCCTTTGGTCCTCTCTCTGATATTTGACACAATTTTCGAATCAATGGGTGCGGCATTATTCCCCCATGATTGCCTGATAAAGGTCAATACCCCTGCAATTTCTTTGTCAGAAAGATAGCCATGACCCGGCATCACCCCTGCTATATTCTCATTTCGTTCTTTGACGCCACCAGCAAAACCCTGCATCACGATACGAACTGCAATTTCAGGCTTCATCTGTGCCCAATAACTTCCCCCTAAACGGGGGCCAACACCAACCACTCCCTCTCCATCTACCCCATGGCAAGTGCTACAGGTATTGAATAGCTTTTTTCCCTCTACATATAGATCCTGATCTGCAGCCGACAAATGACTTAAATCCATTTTATCATCCATTATTTCAGCTTCCGCTAAACTGGTAAGTACCTGACTGAAAAAGCCCTTTTTTTCCTCTTGCCAGTGGTATTCATTTCGCAATAATTCAGCAAATTTGGCTTCTCTTTTGAATACTCCTGTTAAGGCCATCTCCCGGAAATAAACCGACTCATGATTCTCATCAAGAATCATGGCCATCAAATCAAGGGCTGCAGGATCTTCAGATTCTCCTAATGAGGCCAATAACTGAAGATTAACATAAGGAGAAGTTTCATTTTCTGCCATCTGAACCAACCTACTGAATACCTCTTCTGACTTATCCGATAAAGCAGGTTCAAGCATCCGGATGGCAGCAGCTCTTACCCTGGGTCCTTCAATGCTTCTAAGGCCAAATCTGACAGTGATTTCAAGGAATAAACCGTTCGGTCATACCCTTCAAGGGTCCAAAGTGCATGCAGCCTCACGTAAGGGACATAGGCCTCATCGATGACGATGGCTTCAATTTTTGGGATCAAGCTTGAAATAGAACTTTGTACAAGTACCTGCTGTGCCAAATCTCTAAGAAGTCCGTTTTTGTGTGATAGAAATTTTACCCATTCTTCCGGGTTCATTTGACTAAATTGGGGCACATCATAATTGATATTTTTGTCCTCCCGTACAATTCTGTATATCCTTCCATATTTTCCCGTTGGCAAATGTAAATCATGATTTACCGCATGATTTCTTAAATATTCTGTAAGGTGCGATGCATGTTCCAGAATACCCCGGTACATGTCCACCACATAGAGGGATCCGTCAGGGGAATTATAAATATTTACCGGGCGGAATCTTTCATCTGTAGAGGTAAGAAATTCCCTTCCCTCATAAGCATACCGTGCTTCGGCCTCTATTTCCCCAGGACGATCTTCAATAACGTATCTTTTAATCAGGTTGGCACCTGGTTCGGGTGAAAATGCATTGCCCACATATTCTTCACCGAATTGATCACCACGGTAAATGACTGTACCAGAGGCAGCTGTGGCCCTAATCAAAGTGCCATCTTCTCTCAATACCCCATCCCTATATCCCCGGTTTACTCCTGCTGGGTTAGCGGGCCAGACCGTATCCCCTCCTAATGCAACATTTTTTCCTGCCTCCACAGCGAAATGGGGATGACGACTGCTATAACCATAGGGTACTAAATGGGCTTGCAAAGGTCTGGAATTATTGGAGGAATAAAGACGCCCCCAATTGTCCATGCCCCACATGAGCCCCCCGGGATAGCTGTGGATATTTTGCCATCTTTATCGGTGTCTTCCAATACCACAACACGGGCTTCTGGCACCCTTTCCAAAGCAGAAGTCTTCATAACATCCAAATCATGTGCTGGCATATAGGAAGGCATATCGATTACCCACAGCCTACCGTCCGCATCGATATCCATGGCGATAGGGTCTACCACCATGGGCTCATGGGCTACTATTTCAATCCTAAACCCTTCTTCCAATTGAAATTTTTCCAAGGCATGCTCCGGGTCCAAAGGAGGCACCTTTAAATGGGAATAGGCCTCATAATAGAATAATCTTTCATGATTGAAATAATAATTTTTCAAAAGATAGTTATCAATCAGTTCGGCACCACACCGATCATGTCAACATTCAGGTTGACCCCCTGACGACCGGTCCCTTGGATCCTTATCAGGGAGGCTGCGGGTGGCCTTTCAGGATTATAGAATTCGGTCCTTACATTCACCAGTCCTTCTCTTCCTTTTTCATGGGAAGGATAATAAGTCGCCTTAACCAAATTGTCATAATCAGATCCTGCCTTTTGAAGAAGCCGGGAGAGTGTTCGGAACAAATTTCTAGCCTTGGCCTCTTCATCCGATCCCTCTTCAGCATACAATCCGGAAGTAAAAAAAAGACCTCCTGATTTTACATCTACCACCCTACTGAAAGTGGTTGCCTGGCTCATCCAGGGTGGTGCATAATAACTAACTGCTTCCTTATCATTTGTGTTTTCAGGGGCAGAGGCGATCAATTCTATTTCAGCTTTACTTTCCTCCTGCAACCATTCCACCATGACAATTGGCGGTGCTTTCTGCCCCCTGAAAAAGGCAACTATCACTTCTTCTACTGCTGCAGCATCCTCAATAGGATTGATAAAAGCCTTGATTTGGACCACATCCCTGGCACTGGCCCCTATATAAGCCAGGGTAGCAAAAAGGTTTTGCATGGTTTTGTCACTGGCCTCCAAAAGGTCATCTCCAGGTTCAGCCTGACCGGAGATGAATACCTTCCGGCCTGATGGTAAAATGGCTACCCCAGACCGGTTGGTTTTTCCATTCAGCCCTTCTGCCAAGTGGAGACTGACGGCTCCTTCACTATTTGAAGAATGGGGTGCGGTTGCAACCCCATCCATGGTCAACAATACTTTCTCTCTGGGTTGCCCGCCATTGATCAAAGTTATGGCCGGGAATGCCCCCTCTGGTAATAATTCCCGGATTTCTTCCAGGACTTGTTGAGCATGGTTTTCATGTTGAAGATAAACATTTATCCTAAGCAAATTACTTAAATCAGTTCCTGCTGATTCCAGCATCATCTCCATATTTTTGAAAACCTGGATTACCTGGCTTTCGATGTCGGTCCCACCTACCAAATTCCCGGATTTATCCAATGGAAAAATTTGATCGGTAAAAGCCAAGGGTACATTTCCCACTACGGTTGCCAAGGATGAACCCGTTTCATCATTCGGTTCGATATAGGTAATGTGTGTTGATTGGTGTTGTGATTGTCCCGTGGCTTCCACCACCATCCCCAGAAAAACCAACCCAAAAACGAGATGATAATGAACGGGCAGTCCCTTCTTCTTAAAAGAATTGGTTCGGGAGGGAAATTCTAGTAAACCATAAAATAATATATTGACAATTGGCATGATTGAATTCAATTTTGATTATCGCTACGACTTAAATTAATAAACTTAGATGCGCTCATGTTTCCATCAAATTTATCCTTATGTTCATTCATGGGCTTCATATACCAGTTCACCAGCAACTATGGTCTTCTTTATTTTCATTTCAAAATCCTCCAAGGTAAATAAAACCAAATCCGCTCTCATTCCCGGCAGAATGGCACCCCTGTCCTTGAGGCCGTTCAACCGAGCGGGATTGCTGCTGGCCATTTGAATGGCTTCTCCCAGGGTACACCCGGTCGCTTTCATGATATTCCCTACCCCTTTGCTCAAGGGAGATCCTGAACCCGCCAAATTATTCTGAGCCGGATAGACCACCGCCCCATCAGGGGTCAGTTCAAGGGTGTCTCCGATCACATTGAGGTATTTCCCGGGAGGCATCCCTCCCAATGCACTTACATCTGAAGTTATAATTGTGTTTTCCAATCCTTTTGCTCTATAAAAAACCTTGAGCTGTTCGGGCTGAAGGTGAAAACCATCTGCGATAATACTGACCATGAGCCGGTCTTCTGATAATTGCGGCCATAAGGGATTTCGGTGACGGTTGATACTGTTCGCCATGCCATTCCCCAGGTGGGTGGACATCTTCGCACCCCTGTCCACTGCTTCCCGAATTTCCTGAGCTGAACCATTATGATGACCGATGGCAATTACGATACCCATTTCCTTTAATTTGGAAATAAAATCCATGGCCCCTTCCACCTCCGGAGCAAGGGTAAATTGCAAAATATTACCTTTAGACGCTTCGTAAAACTCCATAAATTCCTCCCAATCCGGTTTGCGAACAGAAATAAGGGGATGAGCTCCCCTGTATCCGTCCACCGGTGAAATATAAGGTCCTTCCATATGAAAGCCCGGAATGGCCCCCCTGATTGCAGGGTCAACCTTGGCTTTGGCCAGAAGGGCAAGGTTTTTCAGATAAATCTCCTTTTTATTGGTGGTCAATGTCGGTAAATAAGAAGTTACCCCATCGCGCCACAAGGCATTGGTGGCTTTATAAATCCCTGCCATGGTTAATTCCCCACCCATATCTACAAAGGACACCCCATAGTATCCGTTTACCTGGTTATCAATGAGCCCGGGAGCAATGTATAATCTGCTGGAATTTTCTGACAATTCCGAAATTCTGGTCAGGCTTTTAATTTTACCATTAAAAATCTCCACACGTACTGGACTTTGATCAAGGTAAAAAATACCTTCAACTTGGGTCACCTCCGTCTGGGCGCTTATCGCCAAAGAGATCAATAAAAACACAAACAATCCATAAAACTTCTTCATTTCATTCAAGGTTAAATTTCCAGCAATATGTGCAATCATCCGGAATAACAGAACAAGGACTTAGCCTACTTTTCTGTTACCTTTTCCAGCCATTTTACCATCTCCTCCTGTTGGGCTTCCGTAAAATGATTGAAGCCATGAGGTGATTGCCATTCTAAACCATTGGGTACATCCAGGTTTTGGTATAGCTGCTTGACTCCTTTCAAGACCTCCATGACTTTGTCATGATCTGCATGCCTGTCCAGTTCCGGTGCGATGACCATCAAGGGCCTTGGCGCAAGGTTGGTGAGCAGTTCAGGAAAATCTACGGGAATTTTACTTTCCTGGCCATCAAAAAATCCCAATCGTGGAATCAACCCATATAAGTGGGAATAGGCTTTCAACCCTTCCACATTTTCAGATGCGTTTCTTAAGGGAGTGAAAGCACTGGAAACAGCAGTTCCTGCTATTCTGGGTTCCAGGGCAGCAGTAAATAAACCTACAGTTCCTCCCAAAGCATACCCGGCCATAAAAATTTTATCTTTATCGATAAAATCCAGACTTTCCAATGCATCTACTGCCCCTCTGGTATCGGTGACCATTTTCCCCATCTTTGACCAATGGGGATATCGTTGATAAAATAAGGTGCCTTCTTCTATCCTGGCTCCATACCCGATTAAGTCAAAAGTCAATACGGCCATTCCTTTGGCCAAAATGGCATCAAAAAAGTCGTTTAAATCAGAATCGTAGCCCGTGTTGGCATATTTATGTAAAAATATCATGACAGGTATTTTCCCATCGGTTCCAGTCCGCCTTTGACCCTCTTTATCGGTCGGGATATACAACGATCCATATAAATAATCCCCCATGGCATTATAAGGTGCAATATTCATTTTTTCACCGTTTTTTACACTGGGCCGATTGATAAAGCTGCTGACATAATCTTCCCTGGTACTGAGGTTTTGGATATCACTGGCAGGTACCCCTGCAGGTTCTTCTCTTAAAAGCCATTGGATGTCTTCTTTGGTTTTTTCCCTTGCCTTTTCCCATTCACTTAAATTGGCAGGGACCTTTTGTGTCGAAATGTTGGGAAATCGAATAAGTTCAATGGATTCCCCGCTTTCTATCTTCCATTTTTCAAAGTCATAGTTGTAGGCCAGGTGATTTTCCCAAGGAAGATTTTTT
The DNA here is from genome assembly GCA_040905165.1 of Cyclobacteriaceae bacterium. Lineage (GTDB taxonomy): Bacteria > Bacteroidota > Bacteroidia > Cytophagales > Cyclobacteriaceae > Cyclobacterium. The sequence goes on from JBBDSA010000023.1 coordinate 20,311, forward strand.
CTTCCGAACTGTATATCCAGCCAATCCATAAACGCCTCAATATCCCTTTCGGAAACCCCATGCTCTCCGTCCCTTAATCGTATGCCCAACTTTTCAGGAACATCCAGAAATTCATAAACCTTGGATAGTGAGGTATACATTTGCTCGATAGCCCAGGGATCCCCACCACCACCTTCCCTGATGGAAGTGCTCAGCATCAAAGAATTGGGTGCAATCAGGGCCATTAATGAATTTTGATCGATGGGCATTTTATGTTCTCTACCCGCATAAAACCGCAAACGGGGATGCAACCAATGGGTTCTTCTGGAAACCAGATAGTCAATGGATTCATTGGCGTGCCTTTCATCGGTATACCGGTATGGAAATTCCCCTCCAGTTCCCCCGCTGCTGGTAATCGTGGCCGTAATCCGTTCATCAAAAGCAGCTGCAAACAGAGATTGCTTTCCATTACGGGAGTGACCGGTAATGGCAATTTTGGATTGATCCACTTCATCCAGCGTATACAGGTAATCCACCGCCCGGTGCGCTCCCCAGGCCCTTGTCATGAGGGTAGTCCAGTCATGTTCAGGGTAAAGTTCCAAGTATTCCCGGGTATCGTCTTTATCATCAGCACCAGCATAAACCAGCGCCATATAACCTCTTCTAACGGCTATCTGTGCCCATCCTCTGTGGTTCCACTGTGTCATAAATACCGGATAAGGTCCATTGCCCGGTGGGGTAAACAGCTCCAAGGTCAGCTTGGCCTTATGATCTTCTCCAAACCTGAGTTCAATCATCTGGATCCGGACCCCGTTTTCCGTCTTTTCCTCCAGGAACTTTGCCTGCAAATTTTTTGGGGGACCCGGAAAAGTCCCTGACAGGATATGTTTCGCCTGTTGCTTGAAATAATTCCGCTGGGACTCCCATTGGGCCATCGTAGTAATCGGTTCATTTTCTTTTCCTTCTCCAATGATCAGGGGATCAGGCAAAAAAGGAATCGAGGGAAGCCCCCCATAATCAGGGGGCAATTCTCCGGTTCTTTTGATCCAATCCAACCATGTGCTATCATGATAGTTAACAAAGCTGTCATGGCTGGAGGGTTTTTCCTGCAAAAGGATCAGCTCCTTAAGGTAGTTTTGGCGGACCCTTTCTTTGATTTGGCCATTTACCTTAAATTGGTAAAGGCAAAAAAAGATGAAAATCAGACCGACGGCATATTTTTTTTTCAGCATGTCCTTTTATTAAATGGTATCGTCAATGGTTTCGAGCGGGGGAATGTTATTTTCGTCTCCATCATATCCTAGGTTCTGATCTGATTTGGTCTTAAAATAAATCTGCCAACAAAAAGGAAGGTAATTTTAAAATTCATATTCCTGTTATTCTTTGCGGGTACGCAACCGAAATATAAACAATAAAACCAAAATAACCAATACATGCTTAATTTTATGAATTTGTCTTATTTCTTCCTATACCATGAGCATTTGACAGGTTTTTTTGATTTGTCATTTTAATTATCTTTAGGCGCAAAAAACAAATCAATACCCATGTTAAAACTGAATTCTGCCGGATTATTTCTACTATTTTTATTGATCGTTCCTGCTTTGGCCCAGGATGGCAAAAAAGTCACCTTGGAAGATGTGTTTAAGAAGGAGATTTTCCAGCAAAAATCCGTCAAAGGAATCAATTGGATGAAAGATGGACAATACTACAGTACCCTGATAAGGGAGAACGGGGCGCCAAAAGTCATACAGGTTAATTTATCCTCCGGTGAAAGACAAAAAACACTCATTGATGGAAGTCAACTGGGAATTAATTTTTCACAATATTCCTTTAATGCTGATGAATCCAAAGCCTTGCTGGCTTCAGAGGTGGAAAGCATCTATAGAAGATCCACCAAGGGGGTTTACCATGTTCTGGATTTGGCCAGCGGAGCATTGACGCCTATCATGCACGGTGAAAAAATCTCCTTTGCAAGCCTGTCTCCCGATAACCAAAACGTAGCCTATGTAAAGGATAATAATATCTATTATACCCACCTTATAACTGGTGAGGTGACCCAAGTTACCCAGGATGGAGAAATCAACAAAATTATCAATGGGGCAGCGGACTGGGTATATGAGGAAGAGTTTTCTATGGCCAAAGCCTTTGAATGGTCTCCAAATGGCCAGCAAATCGCCTACATCCGTTTTGATGAAAAAGCAGTTCCAGAATTCAACATGCCCATTTGGGGATCTCTTTATCCCAAAGATAATATATTTAAATACCCAAAAGCCGGGGAGAGAAACGCAACGGTAAGTCTGCATGTTTACCACCTTATTGATAACACCACTATCCGCTTTGATTCCGGAAAAGAGACAGACATTTACCTGCCAAGGTTCTATTGGACAGGAGAAGCTTCCTCGCTGGCCTTTATCCGGTTAAACAGGTTGCAAAACCAAATGGACCTTTTCCATGCCGATGCCCACACAGGTGCAAATTCCCTTACCCTAACTGAAAATTCCGATACCTATGTCGATTTGAATTATAATGATAACCTGGTATTCCTGGATAATAAGAATGGGTTCATGTCTACTTCAGAAAAGGACGGCTACAAACACATCTACCATTATGATCTGCAGGGCAATGTCATCAGGCAGATCACCGATGGCGAATGGGAAGTAACGGAGCTGATTGGTGTAGATCAGGAAAACAAAAAAGTATATTATGTGTCCACGGAAAACTCTCCGGTGGAAAGACAATTTTATGTAATCAATTTTAATGGAAAGCAGAAAAAAAGGTTGACCTCAGCGCATGGAACCCATGAGATCAATATGAGTCCTGATTATTATTTCTATATCGATTCGCATAGCACGGCTTTCCAACCGCTAAAGGTTACCCTCCATAACGCCAAGGGCAATTTAATAAAGGTTTTGGAGGATAACCAAGCACTTAGGGAAGAGCTGGAGCAATATAAACTGTCTAAAAAAGAATTTTTTGAATTTAAAACCGTAGACGGTACCTCCCTAAACGGTTACATGATCAAGCCGGTTGGTTTTAAAGAAGAGAATGAATATCCGGTATTAATGTACGTCTATGGTGGACCGGGATCTCAAAATGTGAATAATGCCTGGGGGGGTACCAGGGACTTTTGGCACCAACATCTGGCAGCAGCAGGTTATATGGTAGTCTCTGTTGACAACAGGGGAACAGGAGGCAGAGGTCGAGCATTCAAACACAGCACTTATGCCCAACTGGGACATTTGGAAACTGAGGACCAAATCGCAGCAGCCCGGTATTTGGGCAACCTGGACTATGTGGACAAAAGCAGAATAGGAATATGGGGTTGGTCTTATGGCGGATACATGTCTTCACTGGCATTAATGCTGGGGAATGATGTTTTTAAAACGGCCATTGCTGTAGCTCCGGTGACCACTTGGAGGTATTATGACACCATATATACGGAAAGGTTCTTAAAGACGCCTCAATTAAATGCTTCCGGATATGACGACTACAGCCCCATCAATCATGTCAATCAATTAAAAGGCAACTTTCTTTTAATTCATGGTACAGGTGATGATAATGTACATTTCCAAAATACCGTTGACTTGGTAGATGCCCTCATTGCCGCAGACAAGCAATTTGACACATTTTTCTATCCCAATAGAAATCATGGTCTATATGGTGGAAATACTTCCTGGCACCTTTATTCCATGATGACGGATTACATTAAAAAGAATCTTTAACCATCTATCTCAAAACTACCTTTATAATCCAGTCTGAAGATTGAATTATAAAGCAGACCTTTCATTGAAAGGAAAAAAAATATTTTGTTTTATCCGGCCAATGTAATATCTTATTGAACGGAATTAAGCGAAGGACCCATGAAAGAAAAAATCAATACCAGTTTGCACGGCTTAAGTCTGGCCGTTTTTTTTTCCATATTGGCTTGGTATTATGTTGCGGATGGCGTCACTGCCTCCTACACCTTTACCGTTTTGATCATTGCATTGATTGTAGTGGAAATAGTCAGTTTGACCTTAGTTTCCAGCCTTTATCCGGAAAGCCACACTTCTTTTAAAATCGGTATTATTGCCGCCTTTTTTATTCTTCTTGGTATCAAAAGCATGCTTCCTATTTTTTTTGTACCCCTTACCCTGGCCTTGGTAGCGGTTAACTTCCTGTATAACTTTTATACCACCAATAAACGCAGACAGGGCAGGTTTAAAAGACGAAAGAAATCATTTCGGCGCTGATGAAAAGGGTTTTTTCGTCCATAAACCAACAATTACCCGTTCATTACCGAACAGTATTTCTAGGATAACATTCAGATTAAAAGGCAATTATATTTTTTTATCAAAAAAAATACTGGGACTTCTCTTAGAATGAAATTATCCCAAGGGATAAAATATTTACAAAAGTGTTCAGAAGTGGAACAAAACAGCCATTGAGTGTTCACATTTGAAACAGATTTCGTCCATTTCAAAATTTTGCGGGTTGCTTGATCAACCATAAAATTTTATACACTTTCATTCTACTCCTCCATCAAAATTCATGGTATGTCTTTGGCAATGATGTTATCAAACAACGACAAAAACTTAATATCGCACAATCATGAAAACTTTAATGACAACCGTTTTAGCCCTAAGTATCATCTTCAGCACCTACGCTAAGGAAACCATTGATAAAAGCCTGGCAGAGGTAAGCAGCATAGAAATAAAAGAACAAAGGTTCATGCTGAGATTGGAAGAAGGAATTGGAAAAGTAAAAGTATCCATTTACAACAGCAAGGGAAATTTGGTAGATAGAACCCATTTCAATATCCAATCCCGCCTAAATATTCCTTTTAATTTAGGTGAGTTGCCTGTAGGAGTATACAAAGTCAAATTGCAAACCAAAGAGGAGACGATCAGCTTTGAGGTAACTACCAAAAAGAAAGCAGAAAAAAGATTGTTGGCCTATGGAAAGGCACTGGATGACCATACTATTAATTTGAAAGTAGAGGGAATTGAAAAACCAGGCATCTCGGTTACACTTTTTGACCAAAACCACGAGAAGGTCGCATCTGATAATATTCAGGTTGTAGGTAGTTTTTCAAGAAATTATTTATTGAAAAACTTAAGAACAGATGAAGTCTACATGAGGGTGATGGATGCAGAAGGCAAACATAAATTCCTTTATTTCAATTAAATGATCAAGACTTGTTTTGCCAACACTAAATTTTTTGCCTGGGGGTGATTCCTCAGGCTTTATTTTTATATTTAAACCACAAAGAACAATTGCCCTTGATGAAAGTTTAATTTTTACATCATCTAATGTAAACCGATGGCAAAACCCATTCAGATCAGTGTCCTTATCGCAACTTATAATACCACTTTCCCTTTGATAAAACGGGCGATTAAATCGGTATTGGCACAAAGTTTTTCCTATTTTGAAATCATCATTATTGATGATGGGTCAGATAATGACAGCCATAACCGACTTTTTGGTTTCTGCAGAAAGCATGAAGATAAAATAGTATACCTGCGTCAAAAAAATGCTGGCCAGTCTGAAGCAATTAACCGCGGAGTTCAGCTGAGTAAAGGTGATTTTATTGCCATTCTGGATGCCGATGATGAGTACCGGCCCCAACACCTGGAATATTGCATGGCCAACATGTCAAAATATGATTTGATAGCCTCCACCACCACTACCATAATTAATACCCCATCTGACCTTTGGGTGCCTGATAGAAATATCCCATCCCAATTAATCCATGTGGATAATTGTATTCTTTTTGCCACTTTATTTGGCAGAAAAGAAGTTTTTGATTCATTGAAATTCAAAAAGGGATATGGATCTGATGCCGTCTTCTATGAGGCCGCAAAAAAGAAATTTAAAGTAGGTAAGCTCAATCTCAAAACTTATGTGTATTACAGAAACCACAAAAACAGCACCTGCGACCAAATGAAAAGAACCATCAGTCAATAAAAACCCGCCGAATGAAATTTTTAAATCCTCATTTTAATTTTTGCAATACCGCTGCACACTATTTAATTGTAACTTTGAGATTTATCGCCAACACAACATTTAATTTTGAATGATGGTTAGGTTTTACAGATGATTATTGATTTGCCAGGTACTCAATCATGCAAAAAGGAAAACAGACCCCACTTCCAAAATCTACAATTCCAGTTTCTTTAAAAATGCGCATGAGTAAATGGGGAAGCAGTATTTTCAGCTTTTTATTTTTGGTAATAGGTTATTTAGGCGAAACCTGGTTTCCATTTGTGGTTTTGGGAAGTAACATATGGGTCCTGGCGTACCTGCTTGCCTACCTTATTGTGGGTTTACCAGTACTTAATAAGGGATGGAATTTGATATTAAAGGGGGAAGTTTTTACCGAATTTTTTTTAATGGGATTGGCCACTCTTGGCGCAATCTTCATAGGGGAATTTCCCGAAGCAGTGGCCGTAATGCTTTTTTATACGGTTGGCGAGCTGCTTCAACATCAAGCAGTGAACAAGGCCAGGGGTAATATCAAATCCTTACTGGACCTGCGTCCGGATAAAGCGAATGTTATCCGAGGGGATGAAATCATTATCCTTAATCCGGAAGAAGTATCCGTTGGAGAAACCATTGAAATAAAAGCCGGTGAGCGGGTTCCTTTGGATGGTGTCCTGGTCCAACAAGGTGGCAGCTTTGACACCTCGGCCTTAACCGGTGAAAGCAAACCCCTTTTCAAAAACGTGGGAGAAGAAGTATTGGCAGGTATGGTCAATCTGGAAAGTCTCAATACCATTCAGGTCACCAAAGAATTTAAAGCCAGTTCCCTGGCAAAAATCATAAGGACCCTACAAAATGCCAGTTCAAGAAAAGCCAAAACAGAACAGTTTATCAGAAAATTTGCCAAAATATACACCCCGATTGTGACTTTTTTGGCAATAGGCCTCGTGGGTATCCCCTATTTAATTGTGGAGGATTACCAATTCAAGGATTGGCTCTATCGATCATTGGTATTTTTGGTGATCTCCTGCCCCTGTGCTTTGGTAATTTCTATTCCTTTGGGTTACTTTGGGGGCATAGGTGCCGCTTCAAGAAACGGCATACTGTTTAAAGGGTCTGACTTTCTGGATAGAATCACCCAAATTACCACCGTTATATTTGACAAAACGGGAACACTTACCCAAAGCCCATTTGAGGTACAGGAAGTAAAAGAAAATCCACAGGGGGCAAAGGACTGGATGTCCCTGGCTGCCACTTTGGAACAGAAGTCCAATCATCCCATTGCAAAGGCCTTGGTAAAATTCGTCCTTCAAAAAAAAATCCCTCTTTTAGAAACAGAGGAAATGAAAGAAATTCCCGGAAAAGGAATTGCAGGTACCATTTCCGGCAAGAAGGTGCTCGTAGGAAATCAACTTCTCCTTGAAGAAAACCGGATCGCATTACCATTTGGGGAAGAAAATGATGCCTTTACCCTCATTTATGTGGCAGTAGAAGGTAAATATTGTGGTCAATTTCTTATTGCCGATCAAATCAAACCGGATGCAAAGGATACGGTGATTGCACTTCGAAACAATGGAATTCAGGAAATATTCATTTTCTCAGGTGATAAGCAAGAGGTAACGGAACTGGTTGGAAACACCATTGGGGTGGACCGGGCCTATGGAGGATTATTACCGGAGCAGAAGGTAAGTTTATGGGATGAATTGAAAACCGATCAATCCAGGGTTACGGCTTTTGTGGGAGATGGTATCAATGATGCACCGGTATTGGCACTGGCAGATATTGGAATTGCCATGGGGGGCATGGGCAGTGATTTGGCCATTGAATCCGCTGATGTAGTGATACAAACAGATCAACTTTCAAAAATAATCCAGGCCATGGAGATTGGCAAAGCCACCAAATCCATTGTTTGGCAAAACATAGGAATGGCATTTGGGGTTAAATTCCTGGTTTTGTCTTTGGGTGCTGCAGGAATAGCGGGGATGTGGGAGGCTGTATTCGCGGATGTAGGAGTAGCATTATTGGCCATTCTGAACGCCATCCGTATCAATAAAATCTTTTAATAATCATAGAGGGATGTTATTATCATTGGAAGATACACTAAAAATTGCTTTCAATAAAGTCATGAAGGAATTGCATTTGGGGGTGTCGGAACCTGACCATCCTTTCCGGTTGGTAACTTTGTCTACCCTCGGAAATAACCAACCGGACCTCCGTTGGGTGGTGCTTAGGGGTTTGGAATGGGAAAACAGGTTTTACATTTATACGGATGCCCGTACTAAAAAAGCGGCAGATCTTAAAAAAAATCCTCAAATGGCCCTGTTGTTTTATCATCCCGAAAAGCAGGTTCAGGTAAAAGTAACAGGAAAGGCCTTACTTCATCAACACAATCAAACTTCCCGGAGACACTGGTTAAATGTAAAGGGAGAAGGCAGGAAGGCATATAATTCCATGCTTAATTCAGGCAGCCTTATCGATAATCCTGAGAAAGCTTATCGTTGGCAGACGCCCATGGATGACCGTCATTTTTGCGTTATTGAATTAGTGGCCGAAAAAATTGAAGCTTTGCAGTTGAATGGTTTTAACCATATTCGGATGGTTTCAGCATGGGAAAAACCAGATTGGATCCATTGCTGGGCGGCACCCTAACACAGGGTTTGGAAAAAAAATCAAATTGTATCATTAGGATTTAAATATTATCTTCCCCTCCACAAAGACATGAAAAAATCAAAAGGCAGCTTTCAAGGATGTTATGAAATTTTAATTTAATTGATTTTTGACATCAATGGGTTACCAAATTTATTGCACCATCCAAAGAAAAATCCATGAATAACAGAAGAAACTTCATTAAAAAAACTGGCTTAGCTGCTGCCTTCCTAAGCAGTGGTATTGCCCAACATTCCTTTTCTAAAACCGCCAAGGCACCACTTTTTAAAATTTCATTGGCCGAATGGTCCGTTAACAAATTGCTGTTTTCAGGCAAAATGGATCATCTGGACTTTCCCATACTTTCCAAAAAACATGGAATCCATGGGGTGGAATATGTGAACCAATTTTTCATGGATAAGGCAAAAGACAACAGTTACCTTGGTGAAATGAAAAAACGAGCGGATGGAGAAGGGGTGAAATCCATTTTGATCATGTGTGATGGAGAGGGCAGGCTGGGTGCCGAAAAAGCCAATGAGCGTCAACAAACCGTGGAAAACCACAAAAAATGGGTTGAGGCAGCAAAATTTTTGGGCTGTCATTCTATCCGGGTAAATGGCTATTCATCGATTGATTGGAGTCCCAAAAAAGAAGATTTTGAAGAAACCATGAATTTGGTGGCTGATGGATTGGGGCAATTGTGCGAATTTGCAGCCAAGATGGATATCAATGTAATCATAGAAAACCATGGGGGCTATTCAAGCAATGCCGCATGGCTGGTGGGTGTGATGGAAAAGACGGGACATCCCGGGGCAGGCACTTTGCCTGATTTTGGCAATTTTCAGATCAGCCCCAACAAAGGGGGGGATCAACCCATTTCCTATGATTCCTATCAAGGCGTGAAGGAACTGATGCCATTCGCCAAAGGCGTAAGCGTAAAACCTACCGTATGGGACGGAAAAGGAAACCAATCCCCATTGGATTATGAAAAAATGATGCGCATTGTTCTGGATGCAGGTTATCATTCCTATTGTGGCATCGAACATGGTGAGTCTGGCAGAGAGTGGGAAAGCATTGTAGAAGTAAGAGACCAATTAATTGCTGCTGAGGCGGCTCTTCAATCATCTTAGGATTTTACAATTTCTATTTAACCTTCTATTAAAAATACCGTCATGCTTCTGGGCCCATGGGCACCTATGATCAGTGATTGCTCTATATCTGCGGTTTTGGATGGTCCGGCAATTAATACACCATAACCTGAAGCAGCAACATCAATGGCGTGGTATACCTCATGCATATTGCCCATCACCCTGCTTTTCTTTAATAAGACAACAAGGTGCTGGGCAATAAATGGCAGCACCCTATGGATAAGGTTTTCTTCGGGGAGCCATATGGCCGCATTTTCCGCAGCACCCCAAACTCCCTCTAAAATGGCAACTTCCACTGGTTCCAAGTCATGAGGGTCTTCTGCCAAGGAAATGTCATAATTACCTTCTACTCCCTCCACTAAGGACACCAACATTTGGGTATCACTGTAATTCTCCTTAAGGTATGCCATCACCTCTTTCAAATCACTAATTACCAAAGACTTTCCCCCATTGAGGGTTAGGCTCTCCTGAAATTGTTCGATCAAATTATCCTTATAAGGAAAATCCGGTAAAAGGGGCAGGGGGTTAGCCTCCGGCTTGTTTTTCTTGATGGCCGCGAGAATGCTTTCTTTACTTTCCATTATTCCTGTTCTTTCTGTACCAATCTTTGAAACTTTCACTTGGGGTATCAGGTAGGTCCCGGTGTTTTCCCCATACATTTAGGCCATTGTAAACCATCCCCCTGGGACTGATGCTAAGGGATTTTCTTGCCATTTTCCCCATAAAATCAAATAATCGGGGTTTTGACATTACTTTTCCCCCAAATCGCATGGCCCACATTTTTGAATTTTGGGCAGGTCCCTCTTTGGTAATCACCTGCCGCCATTTGTAAAGTTGCTCATGGATATTGATTTTCACGGGACAGACATCCGAACATGAGCCGCAAAGGGTGGAGGCAAAGGGAAGGGTACTGTGTTTCTTTAAATCCATTCCAGGAGAAAGGATAGAACCAATTGGGCCAGGAACGGTAGCATGATAACTAAACCCACCGCTCCTTCTATATATGGGACAGGTATTCATACAGGCCCCACAACGGATACACTTTAGGGAATTTCTGAAATCTTCTCTTCCAAGCTGATCGGTTCTTCCATTGTCTACCAGGATGAGGTACATTTTTTTATCTTTCCTTGGCCGATGAAAATGGGAGGTGTAATTGGTTATGCTTTGCCCCGTGGCGCTCCTGGCCAATAACCTCAAATACACACCCAAATCAGCAGCCCGGGGGATAAGTTTTTCAATTCCCATACAGGCGATATGGATATCGGCTAAATGAGTACCCATGTCGGCATTCCCCTCATTGGTACAGACCACAAATCCTCCAGTTTCAGCTATCCCAAAGTTAACCCCGGTAATAGCTGCATGGGCCTGAACAAATTTTTGCCGGAGATGTTGTCTTGCTGCCTCTGTAAGGTACTTGGGATCGTCTGCTCCTTCTTCTGTCCCAAGGTGTTGATGAAATATTTCCCCGATTTCCTTCTTTTTTAGATGAATGGCAGGCAACACAATATGACTGGGGACCTGTTTGTTGAATTGGATAATCCGTTCTCCCAGATCAGTATCTACCACATCATACCCCTTATCTTCCAAAAAATGGTTGAGACCGCATTCTTCCGTTAAAATCGACTTGCTTTTAACCAGCTGCTTGACCTGGTTTTCCTGAAGGATCCTGTAAACATGGTCGTTATGCTCCTGAGCATCTTTGGCCCATAAAACTTCAATGCCGTTTTTGATCGCGTTTTGTTCAAATTGGATCAAAAGTGTATCTAAATTGGAAAGTACATGGTCCTTTATCTGGGAGGCCAAGGTTCTCAGTTGTTCCCATTCCGGCAACTTCTGTGCTGCGGTGTCTCTTTTGGTTCTTACATGCCATAGGGTATCATCATGCCAATGACTCCTTTCCGTGTCTTTGAGAAATTCTTCTGCTGCTTCAGCATGTGTCGTGATTGGTTTCATTTCAAAGCGATATTTTAAGTTTTTTCTGGTAGATTACCATTAAGAATTTCTGCGATATGCATGACCTTGATTGGAATTTTCTGTCGGGAAAGCAACCCTTCGAGGTGCATAAGGCAGGACATGTCCGCACTTGTTATTACTTCTACACCATGACTTCGGTGATCCTCTATCCGGTCATTTCCCATGCTTACCGATACGGCTTCTTCGAATACGGCAAATGTTCCTCCGAATCCACAGCATTCATCTTTTCTTTCCAGAGTAACCAATTCTATATCCTTTACCTTTTCCAATAGGCTTAAAGGTTTATTAAATTCCAGGCCTACTATTTCAGAAGGCTTGGCCAGTCTTAAACCCCGAAGACCGTGACAACTTGCATGAAGGCCAACCTTATAGGGAAAGTAAGCATCTATGGCCTCAATTTGGAGGACATCGGTAAGAAATTCACACAACTCATATATTTTTGGCCCTCCCTTGGAAAGAATATGCTCTTTGGCATGGAGCGCACAACTGCCTGAGGGGGAAACAATGATTTCAAATTTGCTGAAATTATTAATGAAAAGGTCGGCCGAACCCTTACCGTAATTTTCATAACCCGAATTGGCCATGGGTTGTCCACAGCAGGTTTGGTTCATCGGATATTCCACCTCTACACCAAATTTTTCCAAAAGGTGAAGGGTAGAAATCGCTACATCGGGATAAAACTGGTCAACATAGCAGGGAATAAACAATCCAACTTTCATTTACGGGAGGTTTTCTAGGAATAAACAAAATAAGGGAGCTATAGTTTGCCCCGATTCATAAAGATAAGCATCAAAAAGTATTCTGCCAGAAATATGACACGAATGTTTCCCTTGTCCTTCAAATTACCTTTCTACCAATAATAAAAAGACCGTTGGAATTTTATGCAGGTTGGGTATTGACTTTCTCCATTCCAATACGCGTTTTGTTTTTAAAAATTCATCAGGGGCCGTCAGGTTGCTGGCCACACAAAGCAGGGTCTCCGGGTGAAGATGATGCAAAAGGTCCTCCATCAATTTTTGGTTCCTGAATGGGGTCTCCATAAACATCTGGGTACTATTCTCCCGCTTGGACCGCTCCTCCAAACTTTTGATGGCTTCAATCCTGGTCTTCCGGTCTATGGGTAGATACCCGCTAAAAGAAAACGACTGGCCATTTAACCCGGATCCCATCAAGGCGAGAAACATGGATGAAGGGCCGGGCAAAGGCACTACCCGGATGCCTTTTATCTGGGCATAGGCAACGGCCATGGCCCCCGGATCGGCAATTCCAGGACAACCTGCCTCCGATATAATCCCGGCATTTTCACCCTTTAATACGGGTTCCATCCATTTTTCTACTTCATGCCCAGGGGTCTTTTTATCCAATACCTCCATCCTCACCTTCTCCAGATCCACTCCCAGTTTTAAGCTGCTGATATAACGCCTTGCGGTCCTGAGGTCCTCCACCAAAAAATAGCTGGTTTGGGATATCACCTCTTTTACGGCAGGGGCAATTACTTTCAATGCGGTATCAGGTGCTAAAACATTGGGTATTAGATAGAGTATTCCTTTTGAATTCATTATTTTTGGATTATGGAAAATGGTTTACCAGGACTTGCAAAAATACTGATTTTTACCGGACTGTTCCTTTTGGCCATAGGGCTATTGGTTTGGGGACTGGATAAGTTCCCGGGAATCAAAGGTCTTCCTGGAGATATGGTTTTCAAAAAGAAAAATTTTACATTCTATTTCCCTCTGGGAACCAGCATCCTGATCAGTATCCTGCTTACCCTTGCACTTTATCTATGGAGAAAATTCAATGGATAAATTTCGTTTTTATTTAGCATTATCTTCCTGAACCGTTTAGCAAAAATCAAACTGAAATAACCTTTCTCTTTTTCATTTCAGAAAAGCTTTGATGGTCTGGACCACTGCATCGGGCTGTTCGGCATGCAACCAGTGGCCAGCATCTTTTATATAAACCAGGTGACTATTGGGGAAAATCCGGTCAATGTCTTCCTTGTCCTTATCCTGGATGTATTTTGAATGGGCACCTCCCATAAAAAGTACCGGCTTCTCAAAAGTTTTATCCTTTTTCATGGCTTCACCTACATTTTCTATTTTCCGGGAAATCACCGGCAGGTTGATTTTCCAAGCAAATTTCCCCTCTTTCCTGGTTAGGTTTTTCAACAAAAATTGTCGGATTCCTTTTTCTGGAATGAAAGGAAGAAGCTGATCTTCTGCATCTTTTCGGGATTTCACATTTTCCAGGTCGATGGCATTTAATCCTTCCAAAATCTTTTGATGGTGCACAGGATATGGCCTGGGTGCAATGTCCACCACAATGAGCTTATCCACTTTTTCCGGGAAATCTACAGCAAAAAACATGGCGGTTTTCCCGCCCATCGAATGTCCAAGAATAAAAGCACTTTCAAGTTTTTGATCGGCCATAAACTCTTGGAGGTCCTCAGCCATTACCTGATAGTTCCATTCATCGCTATGGCCGGAATCTCCATGGTTTCTCAGATCAATCAGATAAATAGAATAATCCTTTTCAAGGTCCTTGGCAACACTCATCCAATTATCTGAAGACCCAAACAAGCCATGTAAAATGATCAGTGGGCTTCCCTGCCCCATTTTTTTAAAATTTAATTTCATATCAATTAAAATTATTTACCCAATTCCAACTGTCTCCTGTACATTTGAATCGTATTTTCAAGTCCATAATACAGCGCATCACATACCAAGGCGTGGCCAATGGACACTTCATCCAAAAAAGGAATATTTTCCTTTAGAAATTTGAGGTTGTACAAGTCCAGATCATGGCCCGCATTTAAACCCAATCCCAGGTCCCTGGCTAATAATGAAACCTCCACATAAGGTTTAACGGCATTTTCCCTGTCCTTATGAAAATGGCTCGCATACGGTTCGGTGTACAGTTCCACCCTGTCGGTACCGGTTGCTTTTGCAGGTTCAAAATATTTTGGTTCAGGATTGATAAAGATGGATGTTCGCACCCCTAATTCATGTAATTGGGCGATGATATCTTTCAGCATATCCCGGTGCTTGATGGTATCCCAGCCCGTGTTGGAAGTAATGGCATCAGGCGGGTCGGGTACCAATGTCGCCTGGGCAGGTTGGGCCAGTTTGATGATTTCCATGTACCTTTTGTCCGGATACCCTTCAATATTGAACTCGGTGGTCACCTTGTCCTTTAAGGCCACAACATCCTCATAGCGGATGTGCCTTTCATCTGGCCTGGGGTGAACGGTGATACCCTGTGCCCCAAATTTTTCGGCATCCATGGCCACCTTGATCACATCGGGATTGTTGCCTCCTCTTGCATTTCGGAGGGTAGCAATTTTATTTATATTTACACTTAATTTCGTCATGTTCTAAATATCTCCTAATTTTGCTATAAAATTACATATAAAGCATTTACTATGACAATATCCAATAAAATACCATTTTAGAATTTTTGTCAACCGCATGTTTTTATTGTAATGAATATCCCAGGCTATAAAAATTCCAACGTAAACCCGTTTACCATGAGTTTAAAATTAAAAATAGAAAGTGAAATTAAGCAGGCCATGTTATCGAAAGACAAAGTCCGTCTCAGGGCATTACGTGCCATAAAATCACAAATATTATTGGAAGAGACCAAATCCGGGGGAGGTCAGGGTATTTCTGAGGAAGATGAAATCCAAATTCTTACTAAAGCAGCCAAGCAAAGAAAAGATTCGATAGAAATTTTTGAAAAACAGAACAGAGAGGATCTGGCTAAGATGGAAATCGCTGAACTGGAAGTCATCAACGAATTCCTTCCCAAACAGCTGAGTGAAGGCGAATTGGAAACTGCCTTAAAGGAAATCATCCAGGAAACCGGTGCCGAAGGTCCTAAGGATATGGGTAAGGTAATGGGTGCTGCCACCAAAAAACTGGCAGGTAAAGCTGATGGCAAGGCCATTTCTCAAAAGGTTAAATCATTGTTGACACCCTAAAATTTGAGCACTGTAGACATCGTTATATTGGTTTTATTGGGAATCGGTGGATTCAGCGGATACAGGCAGGGTCTCTTTATCGGTTTATTGTCTATAGTGGCCTTTTTTATTGGGATCATTTTGGCCTTTCGGTTTATGCATTGGGGTGCAGAGTTACTCTCCGAAAAAGTGGAAAGCCTGACCTTCATGTTGCCTTTTATCGCCTTTATCTTAATTTTCCTTGCCGTCACCATTACCATCAGGGTTTTGGCCTTTATGGTAAAAAAGGCATTGGACCTCACTATCCTGGGCGCTTTCGACAGTTTTGCCGGAGGTATTTTGGGAATATTCAAGTGGGTCATCATGATCAGTCTATTGATTTGGGTGGGGCATTCATTCGAATTTAATATTCCGGAAGAGTTTTTGGCCAATTCTGTTATTTATCCCATGATTGTACCTGTAGCGCCTACTTTAGTTTCGGTACTGGACAATTATACCCCGATTATTGATGCGACCATTGCCACCATCAAAGAACTGGTAAACAACACCACAGGTGATAGTACTGATTGATAATTTTGATTCTTTTACCCATATATTGGCGGATTATTTTCGCCGGACAGGTGTAACCGTACAGATCGTTCGCAATGATGTCTCTCTGGAGGAAGTTAAATCCCTGGAATTTGGGGCCCTGGTGATTTCTCCGGGGCCGGAAACCCCTGCCTTGGCAGGGAAGCTGATGGAAATCATTCACCATTATCACGATAAACTTCCGATTTTAGGGGTGTGTTTAGGCCATCAGGCGATCGGCACCTATTTTGGCGCCCAATTGTGCAAAGGAATAAAGCCCATGCACGGAAAAATATCAGTAGTTCGTCAAACGCAATACCATGAAACTTTCTCCGGCCTGCCTGGTGCTTTTAAGGTAACGCGATATCATTCTTTGGTCTTAAAAAATTTACCAAAAGAACTATCCATCCTATTGGAAACCAATGAGGGAGAAATTATGGCCATAGCCCATCAATCCCTACCCCTATTGGGCTTGCAATTTCACCCGGAAGCCCATTTAACAGAACATGGATTGGAAATAATCGGCAATTGGGTCCGGTGTTTCTGCAGGGGGGAGGCTAAGGAAATGGTCCAATAATAGAAAATTTATCACAATATGATTTAAAATAAGGCTAATCTCAGCTTATTTGAACCAAGGAAGGTATGCAGGCGTTTTATTTTTCGAATCCTTTTAATACCTTTATCTACATGCAGGCTTATGAATTTATAAATAATCTGATTCCCCCCTTGAAATTCAGCGATAGGGTAAAAATGGCGCTTTCCTGGATGGAGGAAATCAGGACCAATGTTTTGCCTGTTGTGGAAAAAGGAACTTTTAAAGGTTTTATTACGGATGACATGATCTACGAGATCAATAATCCCGATCTTACTATAGCAGAAATAGAACTCATGGCTGTTTCCAGCGTGGTTCAAAGGGATAAACACATCTATGAAGTGCTAAGGGTTTCCAGCGAAAACCAAATATCCATGGTTGCTGTCGTGGACAGGGAAATGAAATATTTGGGAGTAGTGACCGTTGAAGATGCCATCACGGCCTTTACCGATACCATTTCCATCCAATCACAGGGAGGGGTAATGATTTTGTCCATGTTCATGACGGATTACAGCCTTTATGACATCGCCAGGATTGTAGAATCAGAAAACGCAAAAATTCTCAGTAGCTTTATATCCAATGATCCCTTGGATGACAGTAAAATTAAAGTCACCCTGAAAATTGATAAAACCGAATTAAGACATATAAAGGCCACCTTGGAACGGTTTGGATACAAAGTCCTGGACCATTATCAAGAAGAAGAGGGTATCAGCAGTGAACAGGATAGGCTTGGAAATTTATTGCGATTTTTAGATATCTGACATTTCATGAACATCCTTTTACATGGCATCAATATTTTACCGGAATTTCATCCTTATATTGAACAACTCATAAAAACCTTTAAAAGGCACCAGGTCACCCTTTTTCTTACGGCTGGCTTTTACAAGTCCATCAAGAAAACCCAACTTCGGGAAAATGATTTTAGTATCCTCGAGGGCAGGCAATCACTGGTTGAAATGGATTTTGTACTGTCCATTGGAGGTGATGGTACTTTGTTGGATACGATTTGCTATATTGGATCTTATGAAACACCTGTCATTGGAATTAATACCGGTAGAATGGGTTTTTTGGCCACCATTGCCAAGGAAGAAGTAGAATTGGCGGCCAAAGATTTGGTAGAAGGCCAATTTTCCCTGGAAGACAGGAGCCTGGTTTGTCTGGATTCAAGTATTCCATTATTTGGTGGACTTAATTTCGGGTTAAATGAATTTACCATCCATAAGCGGGATACTTCTTCCATGATCACGGTGCATACTTATATCAATGAAGAATACCTCAACAGTTACTGGGCAGATGGATTAATTGTTTCCACCCCTACAGGTTCCACCGGTTATTCTCTGAGCTGCGGTGGGCCATTGATTTCTCCCCTGGCCAAAAACTTTGTCATCACTCCGGTAAGTCCCCACAACCTGAATGTTCGGCCCATCGTGGTCTCCGACGACAGTGAAATATCTTTTAAGATTGAGGGCAGAAGTGAAAAATTTCTGGTATCTTTAGACTCCAGGTCCACTCCTATTGATGCCAGCATCGCCCTGAAAATCAAAAAAGAAAAATTTGTTGCCAAGCTGGTTAAATTCCACAATTACAGCTTCTTTGATACCTTAAGGCAAAAGCTAAACTGGGGATACGATATGAGAAATTAGTTTTAACATTATTTAACCCAGCTAATACTGCATTGGGTTTTTTATTCGTTAGGTAGTTTATAAATTGCAACGACTTGAATATTACCAAGCTTTATACGATTATATTGACCATGACACTGGGAACAGGATTGGGTTTCTTTAACACCGATTCCCAGGCGCAACAATATGAAATCGGATTAGGGTTAGGTGGGGCTTCCTATACGGGAGATATCATCCGAAGGATAGATCCCACCCAGGTTGGAATTCAAGGAACGTTATTTGGCAGACGAAATTTTGACAATGCATGGAGCCTTCGGGCGGGATTGTCGGCAGCAAGGTTAAATGCAACCGACAGTTTACGTCCCATTGATCCGGTGGCATTATCCAGAAATGCCCATTTTAACGGCACCTTATTGGAGGCGGCCGCCATCATGGAATTTCATTTTCTGGATTATTTAAGCCACCAATCCCCTACCCGGCTTTCACCATTTGGTTACCTTGGTCTGGGATATGCCATGTTCTTTGGCAATGGGCAAGCTTACGAAGGGGACCCATTTGCGGGGCGGTATAATGTAAACACCGCCTTGATTCCATTTGGGTTGGGCATAAAATACAAATTAAAGGACCGATTGTTCCTTTCTTTGGAAGGTGGAATCAAAGCCACATTCTCCGACAACCTCGATAAAATCAGCAATGATCCAACCTACCTTCCCAGGTTTAAGAATGATCCGGATACCGGTAATCAGGTATTGGACCCTTCTTCCTTAAATTATGGAAATCCTTATGACCGGGATTGGTATTATTTTTTAGGCCTTACTTTAAGCTATTCTTTTCATCAAGTCAAGTGCTACAACTATAATAATTGATCCCCAGGATAGAATTTCTGAAAAAGAAGTGTCATTTTTGTGTTTCAAAAAAAATTAAGTTTGGATTGGATATTGGAATGAAGGAAAAGATCAATAAGGAAAACATCCCCCAACACATCGCGGTAATCATGGACGGAAATGGCCGATGGGCCCAAAAAAAAGGCGCTATGCGCATTTTTGGCCATCGGAATGCCATCACCGCTGTAAGAGAAGCAATTGAAGGGGCGGCTGAACTTGGAGTGAAATTCATCACACTGTATGCATTTTCTACAGAAAATTGGTCCAGGCCTAAGGCAGAAATTGATGCTTTAATGGAAATCCTGGTTCAGTCCATTTCAGATGAAGTGCCCACCATGATGAAAAACAACATCAAACTGGCCACTATTGGAAATATTAAAAGTTTACCAAAAGCCTGCCAGAAGCCCTTGGAAAAAGGAAAGGAAACCACCAAGGGTAATACAGGAATGACGGTAGTATTGGCCTTAAGCTATAGTGGAAGATGGGAAATCGCAGAGGCGGTTAAGGATATTGTCAAAAAAGTAGTCAACAAGGAAATATCGCAAGAAGATATTGACCAGGATTTGATTAGCCATAGCCTCAATACGGCTGAATTTCCGGATCCTGAGCTTTTGATCAGAACAAGCGGTGAAGTCAGAATCAGTAACTTTATGTTATGGCAATTGGCCTATACAGAACTTTACTTTACTGAAGTTTTATGGCCTGATTTCCGAAAACAACACCTACATGAAGCCATTTTGGCTTTTCAGAAAAGGGAAAGGCGATTCGGGAAAACCGGAGCCCAGGTTAAATCTTCTTATTGAAATCCCAGCCGGATCATTAAAAAATGATCAGGACAAGGATGGTGCCCAATAAAATACCGGTTTAACCAACCGAGGGTGAAAATTAATTATTTAAAATGAAAAGAAATTTATTGATCATTTATTTGCTGCTGCTGACCGGTATGGCAGAAGCCCAAATCAGATTGGGTCAAAGTCGGTATACGGTTCAAAAGCCTATAGATATTATCGACCTCGATTATTCCAATCCGAAAACTTTCCGAATTGCGGGTATTCAAGCGGTGGGATTAAGTACCCTGGACGAGACGGCTATTATTTCTTTGGCGGGACTTCGGGTGGATGATGAAATCAAAATTCCAGGGGATGCTGTTTCCAATGCCTTAAAAAAACTATGGGGTCAGGGCATTATCGGTGATGTAAAGATCCTGGTCACGAAAATAGAAGAAGAGGACATCTACCTACTTTTAGATCTTACAGAAAGACCCAGGTTCAGTCGGGTAGAATATACAGGCATCAATAAAACCCAGGAGGGTGAATTGAAAGACAAAGTTTCCATCAGAGGCAGAGTGGTCCGGGATGATGTATTGAACAATGCCCAAAGGAACATCAAGGATTATTTTGTAGATAAGGGATTCCTGAATGCAGAAGTAAAAGTGGTCCAGGAAAGGGACACCACCCTTCCCAATAGTGTAAAACTCAGATTTGATGTAGAGCGGAAAAGCAAAGTCCGGATCAATGAAATAAAGATAAGGGGAAACGAGAATATCACTGCTCCAAGGATCAAAAAGAAAATGAAGGGGACCAATGAACATGCCCGCGTTTACATTTTCAAAGATTTGGTTTCCCGACTACTCAACGCCAACCCTAAAAATGTTTCCCTGGCCATCGCGGAAAGAAACCCTGTCACAGAAGACCAGATCAGGGAGTATATCAACAAGAACTTTAAGCTCAATTTCTTTAATGGTTCAAAGTTTGTCAGAGATGATTACCGCGATGATAAAAACAGTGTCATCAATTTTTATAATAGCCAGGGATACAGGGATGCAGTAATCCTCAATGACAGCATATATAATTTTGATGATAGCAGGATCAACATTGAGATCGAATTGGAGGAAGGAAGACAGTATTTTTATAGAGATATTGGTTTTTCCGGTAATTATATCCACACTGATGAGGAATTACTGGCCAAATTGGGCATCGCTAAAGGAGATGTTTATAATAAGGAAAAACTGGATAAAAGGCTGAATTATGATCCACAAAGGGGAGATGATGTAAGCTCCCTCTACCAGGATGACGGTTACCTTTTCTTTACCATTGACCCGGTGGAAGTCAATGTGAAGGAGGATTCTATTGACATTGAAATGAGGATTTTTGAAGGTCCTCAGGTTACGGTAAACAGTGTGTCCATTGAGGGGAATGAGCGAACTAGCGACCATGTGGTCATGCGGGAAATCAGGATCCTTCCCGGTCAGAAATTTGACCGAAGTGCGCTGGTAAGAACCATCCGGGAACTTTCACAGATCGGTTACTTTGACCCGGAAAATATAGAACCGGATATGCGCCCGAATTTTGAAGATGCAACAGTGGACATCGTCTTCAAATTGGTGGAAAGACCCAATGACCAGATTGAACTTTCCGGTGGATGGGGCGGCTTGTTTGGATTTGTGGGAACGGTCGGACTTACTTTCAACAATTTCTCCATCAAAAACATAAAGGATTTTTCAAAATGGCGCCCCTTGCCGGTTGGGGACGGACAAAAGCTTTCGCTCAGGGTGCAGGCCAACGGTAGAAGTTTCCAGAATTACAGCATGTCCTTTACCGAACCCTGGTTTGGCGGCAGGAAGCCCAATGCACTAAGCTTTAGCTTCAATCATTCAGTTCAAAGACAAATTGATTTCTTTAACAGAAATAATTTTGGCCAGGAACTGGGATCTTTTAAAATAACCGGTGCCACTATAGGATTGGCCAAGAGAGTGACATGGCCGGATGACTATTTTCAGGTCAGCAACAACCTGCAATTTCAGGTTTACGATTTTGACGAATACGGGAATTTCTTTGGTTTGAGCTATAATACCGGGGTAGCCAGAAGTGTTTCTCTGAATACCACCATTTCCAGAAATAACATAGATAATCCAATTTATCCCAGGTTTGGATCAAACATAACGCTGAGTTCCAGTTTCACACCCCCGTATGCATCCATGAATCCCAATATCAACAGGGAATCGCCCGATGAGGAAAAATACCAGTGGCTGGAATACCATAAGTGGATGTTTGATGCATCCTTGTACACGCCGGTTTTTGGATCTACCAAATTAGTATTAAGCGCAAGAACCCATTTGGGTTTTGTAGGATCTTACGGGGATAGAATAGGCATCATTCCTTTGGAACGGTTTGTTTTGGGTGGTGATGGAATGAACATGATGAATTTTGCCTTAGGGCAGGAAATCGTAGGTTTGAGAGGTTATGAAAACCAATCCATTACTCCCGGTAAAGATTTCAGAGGGCAGGCCAATGCACCCATACCCTATGGTGGCGTAGTGTATAATAAACATGTCATGGAATTGCGTTTTCTGGTATCACCCAACCCTTCCGCCACCATTTTCCTTTTGGGTTTTGCCGAAGCCGGAAACAACTGGGGCAACTATGCTGACTACAACCCGTATGATCTTAAAAAATCAGCTGGTTTTGGGGCAAGGATATTTATGCCTGCCTTCGGTCTCTTGGGGATAGACTGGGGTTACGGATTTGATGGGGTACCTTCTTTGGACAACCCCAATCCCGGACCCAGTGGTGGAATGTTCCACTTTACTATCGGACAACAGTTCAGATAATTATGGAAAAATGCCTGAAATTGTTACTTTTGCTTTCCCTTTTCCCATTTGCCCTAATGGCGCAAAAAATGGGCTATGTGGATACCGAGTACATTCTGAACAAACACCCTGATTATAAGAAAATTCAGGTTGAAATCGAAGCCCTAAGTAATGAGTGGAGAAAAGAGGCACAAAAATTGGAGGAAGAGATAAATCAAATGTATAGTGACCTCCAGGGAGAGCAGGTTTTACTGACAGACGAAATGTACCAAGAGCGAATCCAATTGATTCGGGAAAAACAAAAAGAGGCTACGGCCTTCAATAACCGGATATTTGGCCCCAATGGTCAATTGTACCAGAAGCAAAGTGAGCTCCTGCAACCCTTGCAGTCAAAAATATTTGATGCCATAGACAGGGTTTCGAAGAGAAACAGCCTGGCCATTTTATTCGACAAAGCATCAAGTCCGACATCCATTATTTACACGGATCCAAGACATGATTATTCAGATTTTATCATTGAAGAATTAGGATTAGAAGAAAACAATTAAAAATTAACAAAGATTAACATTATGAAAGCAAGAATCATCCTATCAGTATTAGCAATATTTTGCTTTGGATTTATAGCCAATGCTCAGGACATCAAAATCGGATATACCAATGTGGAATATATTATGAGTCTGATGCCTGAAATGGAACAAATCGATGCTGATATCACAGATTATAGTAATCAACTTGGTCAGCAAATCCAGACCAAGAGCCAGGATTTCCAAAGGCAGGTTCAGACATTCCAGCAATCTGCTGAAACCATGACCGAAGAAGCAAGGAATGCCAAATCACAGGAGCTCCAGGGACTCCAACAGGAAATACAGAAGTTTGAGCAGGATGCACAAACCTCCTATCAGAGAAAACTCCAGGAGCTTTTAGAACCGGTACAAACCAAGGTTTACAATGCCATCAACACAGTGGCCGCAGAAAACAATTACACCCATGTACTTTCTGAGTCAGCAGGGCAGGCCCCGGTTTTATTGTACACCAAAGACGATGACCCTTTTACAACATTGGTATTGGCCAAGTTAGGTGTAGAAGCACCTGTAGGAGGGCAACCTGCCCAACCCTTGCCAGGAGCAGGAGCACAACAAGGTCCGGGTCAACCCTAATTAAATGGGTATTACCCTTAAATACAGCCCGTAAAGTCCAATTATGCTTTACGGGCTTTTTATATTTGAATTCATCCAATCCCATTCATTATGCTTTTACAACTCATCATTTCCCTTTTTATTTCAGCCATTTGGAACAACTATTCTCCTGATGTCATCCATCCGGTACAGGAAGAAATTGCTTTTGACCTGGAAGCCTCAGAGGTGATTTTCAAAGAAGGAGACTCCGGATACAAGTATTTTAGTTATGTCATTACCAATGTTGGCAAAGCAACAGCCCCCGCTGAAAGCTATAGGGTTTTCTTAAAGGTAAATGGTAAAATGATCAGTTTTGATTACAAAACCTCCGCACTGGAACCGGAAAAAAGCATTATGTACACCTCCCAGGAAAGGTTTAACCCCGTTGATCCCGGTAAAAAACTAAAATTCAGATTGATCATCCATACCGATGATGGCGACAATGACAACAACCAGAAAAAAGGTGAGATTATACTATAAATCTGTCCAAATCATATACTGGTAAAAAACGTTTGGGCGGCCAACCAGTTTCCACCTTACTATATCCGCCGAAAGGACCAAAACATTCTAAATAACTTTTCACCTTGGTTTTTTTTAACATTCGGGTGTACTTTTGGTTAACCAAGTCAGGGTAAGAAACTCAATTCCAAATGAAAACAAATAAAGCTAAAACAGGCATCCTTTTGGTCAACCTGGGCACGCCTGACAGCACGGCCACCGGAGATGTTAGAAAATACTTAAGGGAGTTTTTAATGGACGGTAGGGTCATCGACATTCCTTTTCTTTCTCGGTGGCTGTTGGTCAACCTGATCATTGCCCCATTTCGGGCACCGAAATCGGCGAAGGAATACCGGAAGTTGTGGACCGATAGAGGCTCCCCCTTATTGTTCCATACCCAGGATTTAAAAGAAAAACTGGTTCTTCAGTTGGATCCGGAGAAATACCAGGTAGAGATCGCCATGCGTTACCAATCCCCCAGCATTGAAACAGGCCTGAAAATCCTCCAAAAAGGAAATGTTAAAGAAATCATTGTTCTGCCACTCTTCCCTCAATATGCTTCTGCCTCCACGGGCTCAGTGATAGAAAAGGTCATGGCAGTAGCCAGCACCTGGCAGATCATCCCCTCCTTCCGGTTGATCAGTAATTTTGTGGAAAATCCCTTTTTTCTGGAATCCTGGGCAGTTCTTGGCAAAAGCATGTTGGAAAAAAAACATTATGACAAAGTATTGTTTTCCTATCATGGCTTACCCGAAAGACAAATAAAAAAGGGGTCTGTAGATAATTATTGCCAGCTCAGTGACAGGTGCTGTGCTACCTATACCAAAAAAAATCAATATTGTTACCGGGCCCAATGTTTCCTAACCACCCGTCTGATTGCTGAGAAACTGGGCATCCCCCAAGAAAAAACGGTTACAAGCTTCCAATCAAGACTGGGAAATGACCCTTGGATCAAACCTTACACCGATCATTTGATTACTGAAATGGCCGAAAAAGGGGTAAAAAAAGTGCTGGTTTTTTCTCCTGCATTTGTTGCCGACTGTTTGGAAACGACCATTGAGGTGGGAGAAGAATACAGAGAAAAGTTCCTAGAGTCGGGTGGTGAAGAATGGGACCTAGTGCCAAGCCTGAATTCAGGGGATACTTGGGTGGAATGTGTAAAGGATTTGGTCACCAATTAGTAGTAGATACCTGAGTTCTGTCATTTTATAATTCGCGGTATAAGAGGTGGAACTTTTGACCGGTATTCACGGTATTCGGCCCCATATATTTCCATTAATTTCTTTTCCTCATAATCAATCCCAAAGGGAAGGTAAGCCAACAAGCCGAGTAAATGAATTAGGGAACTCAGGCTGGGGATATATAAGAAATACCCTATAAATATCAAAATCAATCCTGCATACAGGAAAATGGCTAAAAACAACAAGGAAGCAAACAGGCTATAAACCAATCGGTACCAAATGTATCCCTTACCCAGGATAGCGTGGATTTTTCTTTTTATCTTCAAGGAAGCTAAAAAGGTATGGCTGCTGTAAAACAAAACCCAACCCAAACTTAAAATCCAATACGCCATTTGAGGGGCAATATCTAAAATTTGACAGTGATATGAAAATAGCTTGGATTAATGGAGGGAAAAATTCTTGGGAAAGAAGGGTTAATTTTTAGCCCTAAACAGATTTTCCAACTTGCTTCTACCAAAAGGTTACCTTTAAATTATTTATAACCGATAGCCGATGGATCAGTTATGAAGAACAGGAACCGTTTGGCTTCAAATTATCCGTACCATGAATAAATAGTTTTAAATTTTATGAAAAACCTACACCTGTACCTCGAACATACTTTATTAAAAGCCGACATTCGGCAATCTGAAATAGAAGAATTAATAATATTGGCAAAAAAACACCAATTTAGGGGTGTTTGTATTCCTCCCTTTTGGGTCAAGAAAGTCAAAAGGGAATTGATGAAAACAAATATACAGACGGTAACAGTAATAGGCTTCCCCCTGGGGCACAGCACCACCGAAACCAAGGTTTTTGAAACCCAGCAGGCCATTAAAAACGGGGCGGATGAATTGGATGTAGTATGGTCCTTAACGGCTTTTAAATCAGGTATGAATTGGCCAAAAATTGAAATTGCCAAATTGGCCAGCCTATGTCATGAACAAGAAAAAATCATCAAAATCATCATAGAAACCTCATTTTTAAATGACGAAGAGTTAATACAGGCCTGTGATATTTGCACGGATTCGGGTGCGGATTTCGTCAAGACGTCTACAGGATTTTCAGGGGAGGGTGCCCAAGTAGCAACCGTACAACTCATGAGATCCCAGCTTCCAAGCCAAGTAGGAATAAAAGCCAGTGGAGGCATTAACACTTTTGCCAAGGCGGTGGAAATGATCCGGGCAGGAGCTGACCGGATTGGAACCAGTTCAGGAAACCTGATTATGGCCGGGGCCTAAGGGGCAGATTTCCCCCTGTTCACTACTTCCTTTTTTACCGGTTTCTGCCATTCCTTTTCCGATTTAACGGATGAATCGGATTGGTTAAAATAAATCAGAAAAAAAGGAATAATAAAAAATGTCAATAATATATAGGCAAAGCCCACCATCCTGGTTTTTACGGTTTCCTTTCCGAAATTCTTAGCCAATCTCACCGGAATCTGCCTAATGGAGGGAAAGGGTAAAAAAACCATCGCTCCGAAAAGGTTAAAAAGCAAGTGGACTATGGCCACGCTGATCGCCGCTTCCGTTTTATATAATGCGGCAATGGAAGCAGTTATCGTTGTTCCGATATTGGCTCCGATGATAAACGGAAATACCTTTTTGAGTGCAACTTTTCCGGTTGCTACTGCGGTGACCATCAGGGAAGTGGTGATGGTACTGGATTGGACGGCCGCGGTAAAAAACAACCCATAACCAAAAGCACGATATGGAAAGTTAAAAATGTGTTTACTGATCTTTTTGAATTTTGGAGAAATCAATGATTTGAAGGCCAATGAAGAAAGAATTTTTATGGAACCTATTAATAACAGAATCCCCACTACCAATGACAGAAGAGGCCAAACCAACCATTGAGACAAGATAATACTTCCTTCTCTAAAGAAGGAACCCTGAAATTCAAATCCGTCATCGGAAGCATTATTATCCATAAAAAGATTTTGGGTCAAAAACTGGGCAGCATGACTGAGTAGTCCAAAATACACCTCTAGAGGCAAAAGGATAATCACCGAAATAATATTGAAAAAATCATGAACAACCCCCGCAGAAAGGGCTTTTCGAAAAGCCCGTTTTTTCATGATGTATCCAAAAGCCACCAGGGTGCTGGTCAAGGTAGTTCCTATATTAGCTCCCAAAATCAATGGGACAGCCTGATTCAGGGTAATATTGCCGGAAGCCACCACGGCCACTATCATGGCAGACACGGTAGAACTGGACTGGATCAGGGCGGTCATCAACAAACCTATAAAAAGCCCGACAAAGGGATTGACTGTGGACCTGAATATTTCATTGGCCACCTCACCGTTAAATTTTGCCAAAGAATAGGTCAGAAAATCTATGGAGAACATGAAAAGCAATAAACCGAAAATGGCGGTTATGGCTAAAATCAGGTTTTTATTATATGTTCCGACCTGTCCACTAATAGTCATTCAAAATATTTTATGGAAATTTGAAAAGATTTGCCCACAAAATACGCACACCTTAAAGAGAATACACTTAATTGAAGGTAAATCTTATGTTAAAATTTATCATACAATAAAAGGTAAATAATAATCATTTAAAATTAGGGAATTTTATAAGGTAGAATCAAAATATTTTTATTTTTGGCAAAATGAATCATCAGTAAAGGTATAGTGTGAATTTCATGAAAGTACATTGTTGGGAGTCTGTTAACAATTTGATAACATGAAACTCTGATAAACTTAATTAAATTTGTGGCATAATTTCTCAGCCAAAACCTGCTCATGGCCAAACTCAAAGATCAAAATATCAATCAGGATGCTTTATCCAAGGC
>JBBDSA010000024.1:0-1534 GCA_040905165.1 Cyclobacteriaceae bacterium
AATTGGTCTGCGGCCGACATTTGGATGAATGGCACCTCGTTATTTACAAAAAAATCATGCGCGTTTTTTAATGTAACCCAATAGCTGTCATAAAGGCTATAATCCTCAATGGTAAGGTCTTTACCCGATCCAATGTAAAATTCAACCCCTGCACCTCCGGCCAAAAATGAAGCCCATACCGCGTTTTTTCTCCAGGTATCCAAATCTGGTTTCTCAGGGCCTGTGTAAGGTTCATCATAAGAAACGACCCATTTATATCCATTGTCAGCCGATTGTTTTCTCCAGTAGGCAATACGGTCATGACCATAATAAGGGTTTTCGAAATTGCCCTGATAACTGATTCCAGTATAATTCTCACCTCCCACTAGTTCGGAAAATATGGCATCCGTATCGGATGGGCCATTATGCACCACTACATGATCATTATAGTAGAGCAGCCCCTGCAGACAATCCGCAAAATCTTTCCGTTGGGCAGCGGTAATAGCTTTCCCATAAGTGTCATCCTTTTCCCATCCACTCTCCTCCCCTATGTTCCATGTAAGGGCATTCAGGTATCCAAAACGAGCGACCATTTCACGATAAAAAACCTTACGGCTATCTGCAAATATCCCCCCCTCCTTATGCTCAAAATAAGATTGATTCTCTTGCTCTGTCAATACGAATTGAGGCATAATCCCCTTCTTCATCATGTGGTCGAAAACTATTTGCCACTGATCAAGCTTTGAAACGTCATAATTGTAGTAATCATCAGCCCCAGTCCAGGGAAAAGCCTTTTTCCCGTCACCATAAGCATTCATCAAAAGGAAATAATGCGTATTCATGCCTTGCTCAGAAAGATAGTTCACCACTCCAATTATTTCTTTTCCCTTACCGTTTTTCCAGCTAGGATCACCGCTGTTCCAGTTACTTTTATGCTCGGGATAGGTCCTGCCAGTATGGGTGTCATCAAAATCAGCATACTCTAAAAATACCTCAGGCGAATTGGCTCCTACTTTAAGAAAATAATCCCCATTGGAAAATTGAAGGAAATGTTCCCCTACATATTGAAGCTTTCCTTTTCCTCTAAAGTCAAGCCCCGCCTTATCTGTGTCTTCAATGATAAAACTTCCTGTACTACCATTAAAAGCTGTTGCTGATCCTGAGGTAGCAGAGGTATCGACCGCAATATTTAAACCTGTACGGAAAGCTACTTCATAACGCCATTTTCCAGCTTCGATTGGCACAAAATGAGCCCGCCATTTATTGCCATTGGTGGCACCTGATTCTCCTGCCTTGCCATCTGCAGCAAAATAGCCAGGCGCTTTATATACTTTATTACCGGGACTTGTAAAGGTCACCTCCAATCTGTAATCTTTGTACGTTGAGCTTGATTCATCTACCAAAGGCCCATCCCAGGTGAGCGTTAATTTATGATTGGCCTTTTTTTCACTGTTAATGGTTGCATTCTGGGCGTATCCGGTAAGGATACTGAAAATGAGCAGGAAAGAGAGAAGGGCTTTATTTAAAAAAAGGGATTGGATTTTCATTATTAAAC
>JBBDSA010000025.1:0-48412 GCA_040905165.1 Cyclobacteriaceae bacterium
CATTAATTCACTAGTTATTTTTTTTCGTAGATTGCGTTTAAAACACTTTGCGTTATAGGGCATTTTAAAAGACGACCCAACCGACAAAGACAAACATTGACAAAATGAATAAATTAAAATTCTCAAAGGACGAAGGTTCTGACTTCTACAAAGAACTGAACGAAAGAATCGAACAGTACTTTTCGGAAAAAGGAATTCGTAAGACAGGTAACAAGACAATGATTTTTAAAATCATACTTTATTTCAGTCTTGACATCTTGTTTTATGGACTTATGCTTACAAGCACAACGACTTTAGGTTTTTATACTTTTTATCTGTTAATGGGACTTTCTGTTTTGTTGACAGCTTTTAACATTTCTCACGATGCAGCACACGGAGTTGCTGTTAAAAGTAAGTTTTGGAACAAATTACTTTTCTCATTAAGTTTTAACCTTCAAGGAAACAACGCTTACGTTTGGGGAAAAAATCATAACGAATCACATCATTTATATACCAATGTTGAAGGAAGCGACATAGACGTTTTAAATAACCCATTATTCCGAATGACTGAAAGTCAAGAATTAAAATGGTTTCATCGGTACCAGTTTATTTATGCTCCTTTCCTCTATCTTCTTTACTCTATCAATTGGTTTTTCTTTCGTGAGACCTTGATGTTATTCAATCTTTCAAGCAGAACCATCAAAATTGAAATTCCTAAAAATGAAGTAGTCAAATTAGTTATATACAAGCTTCTATACATCGGGTATATGATTATACTCCCAATTTACTTGTTGCCTTTTGGGTGGCAAACTGTTTTATTGGCATTTTTATTAAATCACTTTATGGTTTCAATACTATTTGTTGGTGTGTTAGGTGTTTCTCACTTATCTGATTTTGTGGAACATCCAGTTCCTGACCAGAATAACAAATTGGATATGAGTTGGCCAAAATTACAAATGTGTACTTCGGTTGACTATAACGCAGACAGTAAATTTTTCAATTGGACATTGGGCGGTTTCAATGCTCACGCTTTACATCATTTGTTGCCCAACATTTGCCACATTCACTATTTAGAAATTCTTCCGATATTCAGAGAATTGGCACAAAAGCACGGTCTGAACTATATGGAAATGCCATACAGAAAATCATTAGCATCTCATTTCCGATTTTTAAAAGGAATGGGTACACAACAAACTTTTAAACCAATACCCTTTGCGAGATAAACATATACATATCGCCCAAGACAGCGAAATGCTAAAAACCATTTACAGACAAGTAGATGAGCAGCTTATTATCGACAACAAAGTATTTTTGTTGAAGATTTGGGCTAAGTTCATTTTCTACTTTTCATTTTCGATTTTTGCTTACTCACTTTTGTATTTGGTTGATAATCCGACTTATTTCATACTTAGCTTTGTGTTATATGGGTTTGTGTCGTTACTATTTGCTTTCAACTTTTCACACGACTTTTCTCATAACACTATTTTCAAAAATAAAAAGCTGAATAACATTTGTTTTATTTTCATTTATACCATTGTTGGTGCACACGCAGAAGCTTGGAAACAAAGACATATCAACTCACATCATTATGCACCAAATGTGGAAGACTATGATTCTGATTTGAAAATAACAAAGCTGATTAGAGTAATTCCAAACAGTGAACATATTTGGTATCATAAGTTTCAACACTTTTATGCTCCGTTAGCCTATACCACTTATTCGCTTTTTTGGGTTTTTATAAAGGACTTTGTAATTCTATTTTCAAAAGACGAATACACAGAAAAGAAAGGATTAAAATATCATCTTTCATTTTGGACGCAAAAGACTTGTTACCTGACCTTCATACTTGCTTTACCATTACTGTTCTCGGGACAAGTTTGGTATGTTGTGTTGCTTGGGTTTGTACTAATGCACTTAACACAGTCTTTATTTTTACTTTTCACTTTCTTTATGACGCATCACGTTGAAGGAACTGAATATCCAATGACAGACGATAACGGTTATATCAAGACATCTTGGCTAATGAACCAAATTAAAAGTTCAAATGATATGCACCCATTTAGCGAAACAGCGAACTTCATACTTGGCGGTTTCAACAATCACATTGCACATCATTTGTTTCCGCATTTTCATCATATTCACTACCCAAAACTCAACAGAATCTTGTATGACATTTTAAACAAAAACAATATCAAACCAAATCAGACAACTTATTGGGGTGGACTAGTATCACACCTGAAATTATTAAAACGAATGAGCTATGTGGACAAGAAAAACGCCCTATAACAGGCGTTTGGCAAAAAAGCAGGTTCAGTGCTTAAATGAAGCTTTGTGCTTCGTATCAAGTTCAGTGGTGGCAGACAGTTTAGTGCTTCGAAATCCGCTTCTTCGCCAAGCGCCAAACCGTTAGCCAACATATTAAAGAAACACACAAGCAATGGATAAATGTAGATTATGCAATATAAAGAATGCTGATTTTAAAGGGTCTCATTTAATTTCGGATTTTATTCTACGTTCAATGCTTGTGGATGGAAATCCAAGTAAACGGTCAGATAAAATTGTAAGTAATCGTATTGACACATTGGGTACAGATTTATTTCTTGGTAGAGAAATAGACGAAGAAAAAGTTAGAAAATTATTAGACAGAGACCTGACCGAAGATGAAAAGACAAACAACATAAATCATTACACAGTAGATAACTTGATTTGTACTCAATGGGAAAAAAGACTTTCTTACTTAGAAACTATTTTCAAGACAGATATATATGACAAATTTAAACACAATAGATGTTAAAGTAAACAGTATCATTTTAGATACAAAAATGACTTGTACTTTTAAATTGTTTTGGCTTTCGATAATATGGCGTTGCTCAGTTGCAAATTTTGGTACCTTTAAAATAGATACAAAATCAGAAAATAGAATTAAAAATATTATTCATAATTCCTTAGGTGATAATGTTAAAGATACAAGAGAATTAATAACTAAAAACTACGATACAATAAATGAAGAAACAATAGGAGTTCTATATGCTAAGGAGACAGATAATTACCTGAAAACCTGGTTTTTCTAAGTCCTTTTTTACAAATGCCATATTCATTGATAATAAACGATTTTTATATTTTCTTTTATTCTAAATATGGACATGTTAAAGCAATGAAACTGTCAATGTTCAAGTTAGATAATGAGTTTAAACTTGAAAATTATATTAATGCACCAAAATGTTCTTCAATTAAAATTGGCATAATTCCATCTGATAAATTTAATGAATCAAGGGAGTATGTATATGGACTGAAAGCAGGAGATTTTTTAAAGAAAGCTGTTAAATTGCATGATGATATATTTTTGCTTGTAACTGGTAAATCACCCAATAGAGAGATAACAGCGAATTTTGTTGATATTCTTGTAAATGAGAAGAATGTTAATCTTAATGAACGGTATAAGGAAAACAGAATATTATTGAAAATAAAAGAAAACATAATAAAATACGTTGGCTAACACACAATATAAAACAATTGGGGTTCAGTGGTTTACGAGGGTTTGACTCCCGCTTAAGCATTCTTGTCGGTGGACAGGAACGAAGGTCGAAAACCCAACCGTTTCATATTGTCAACCGCCAGCCAAAAGAGCCACCACAAACTGACCTATCTAAGTTTGAAAAGTTGCTAAATTTAGAAACCTTCTCTATTTTTATAACCGATACGGTGCCGAAAAAGGTAATTGATAAGACAGCTGCCATTTGAGCAGCATACTTTGAAAACAAGAAATACAAAAAATGATATGACTAATAAGGTAATGAGAAAGACAACTTTGGCCGAGATGAAGGACAAATATATCGGCAAAGAAGGAACCCTAGAAAGGGATTCCTACGAGTACGAACTCAAAATGGAAGTACTTGGCAAAATGATTAAGTCTGCCCGTAAAGAGCGGAATATGACCCAGGAACAATTAGGCAAGCTTATCGGTGTTCAAAAATCTCAAATTTCTAAACTGGAAAGCAGTGCCAATAGCGCCACCATTGACACCGTTATGAAAGTTTTTAAAGCGTTGAAGGCCGAAGTTAACTTTCATGTAAAAATGGAAGACAACTTTGTTAAACTGGTTTAATAATAAGAGAAGGTTAAACACTCAACAAAACCTTGGGAGCAGCCCATCTACCGCAGATCTACACTGAGTTTGTTTTAAAAAAAAATCAGTGGGAATCCGCTAAATCAGTCAGATCCGCGACCCGTTCTGATTGAACACGGATGGCGCAGATAGGGGTTGATCTATGCTGATCCTTTGTTTAAATTTTTTTTCCGTGTTAATTCCTGTTTGCTTAGGCAGGCGGACAATTTTCGGTTAAAATTAATTTTTGGTAAAATAAAGGAAGTTTGGGAAAGCGGGGAAGAGAATGGCTACGAAAGTCCGCCGCCGCCAACCTAATCCGTTAAAAACTATTATCCATGACAAAAGCACAATCAATTATAATTTTGGTCGTTTTGGTCCTTTCCTTTAACCGTTTTTTAATTTGAAGGATTTATTTTATGCACCCCACCATATCTTTCCATTTTATCCCCCAACATTATCCTTCACATAGGCTTCCAATAACCCAAAGGCTACTTCACTGTGATAAAGTATGGATTGTTCATCAGGAGCTTTGTTGTTCATAATGGTGTAATAGCGGATCCAAGAGTCTGAAAAAACAAACAACCCATAAAACACTTTTTCTTGTCGGTTAGGGGTGAAATCCAGGGTAAAAAAACCGATGTTTATCAGCTCTTGAAACACCGATAAAAAAAGCGTTTTTCGATCGGTTAGTAGTTGTCGGTAAGCTTCCTGAAGTTTTGGGAATTGGTTAAACGTGGCCGGTGGTTCGTAAAATATAAAGCGATATCTTAAAACAAGCAAAGGAACCCTACTCAGCAAATCAGCACCCAAGAGTGATTATCCGGTAATTTGCATTCACAGGGCAGATTTACATAGTATCCTATTAAACAATATAGACGCTCAACTATATACCGACTATGTATTAAATAAGCTTATCTACCGAACTGACGGACAAATCGAAATTGGTTTTGAGCACGGTGAAAAAAGGATATTTGATGCGGTAATTGGAGCAGATGGTATTCATTCGGCAGTTAGGCAACATATTATCAATGACGGAAAACCCATTTACAGGGGATACAATATTTGGCGAGGAGTGGTAAAGACCAACTTTGATATAGGCTATGCCAGTGAAACTTTCGGAAAAGGACAAAGAGTTGGGATAGTTCCCATAAAAAATGGAGTTTATGGTTGGTGGGCAACTTGCAATGAAGGATATTTGCAAAATGATAGTCCGGAAGGCACTAAGGAGAAATTAAACCGTTTATTTGGAGATTGGCATTATCCTATTTCTGATTTGATCAACAATACGGACCACATTCTAAAAAACAGTTTGACTTGGGTCAAGGTGGTTGTATGGCAATTGAAGGTGCTTATATTTTAGCCAAATCAATTCAAAAATACGGTTTAACTCCTAAAGCATTTGACAGGTATGAAGAACTGCAGTTTCCACGTTCAGAAAACATAGTTAATAATAGTTTAAAATTGGGAAGAATGGGACAACTTACCAACCCTATACTTATTGGATTACGAAACTTTGCTTTTAAGGCAATGCCTTCAAGCGTAGCCATGAAAATAATAGACAAATACTTTTCATATAGGGTGACAAACATAGAAATATAAGCAGAACTGCCAATGGGTAGGATCGTAAGCCATAAGCTCACAGCTTAAAAATTTCCGAAAAAATGCTGATAAGGCAACTAGCTTAGAAGAAATAACTACTGAGGTTGAAGCTTTGCGTAAAGCACGATATGAAAAATAAAAGAGTAATTTTAGAACCCAACCTTTTTAGTCAGCTTTAAATTTTTTTCTACTAATTATCAGCTTGTATAGGACGCGTTAGCCTGCCGAAGAGGGCCAACCGTTGTCCTGAAATGTCTCCGGGACCGCAGTCCATTAGTGAAGCAAGCATAGCTGGGTGCCTGTAATAATCGTAAGCCAGGTAAATGGCATTGGGTTAATTTTTTCCAATTCCGGTAGGTAGAATGGTTCATACCTTAATAAAAGTTTTGTTCACATAAAGGTACCAGAGTAAGGTATAAAGTATAGCAAATCCTCCAATACTTGCCCATACCGGATACCAGGATTCACTGTATTGTTCCAATCCGAAAAGCAGGTCATTGGCGATGGCCGGAAAATCAATCACATGGGAGAGCACATAAGCCGTGATGGCATTCATGCCAATAACTTTCAAGGGAAAGGTCCAGCCCGTTTTTCCTTTGACATCGATGATCCAGTAAAAGGCCGCCAACAGCAGGTAACAAACCCCGGAAGAAGCCAGGACAAAGGAACTGGTCCATATCTTTTTTACAATAGGATGCCAAATGCCCCAGATCAAACCAAGACTGAGGGCCACCAGACCTGCTGCTACCAGGTAGAGCGCTACTTTTTGGCGGGGTAGTCCGGATTTGATCCACTCCCCGGCAAACAAGCCGGATAGGGTAGTGGCTGTAAAGCCCAATCCGGAAAGTAACCAGGTGTATTGCAACCCATCGTCAAATCGACCAAACACCAATCGGTCTACATATAGCGCAAAATTTTGATCCGGCAAAAGGGTGCTTCTGCCTATATTGGGCACATGAGGAACGGTGAGCAGCAGGGCATAAGCCACCAAACAAGCCGCAAAGAGCAGGTAGCGGCCGGTACGGCTCAGGTGAATGAAAGCAAGACAGGAAAATACATAACCCACAGCAATGGCTTGCAGGGTATTGCTGAACACCTTGAATTGTCCGGCATCCAGGGCCAGCAGGTTTCCCTGAACGATCCAGCCCAGAATAAAAAGAATAACGAATCGTTTGATCAGCTTGCGGTAAAGTTGGCCCTTGCTGCTTTCCTGCTGCATGCGCTGGGAAAGCGAAAAGGGAATCACCGCACCCACCACAAAAAGGAACAAAGGCATGATGATGTCGTAAAAAGTGGATCCAAACCATTCGGGATGTTCAAATTGCCTGGCAAGAAATCCCGTAAATGCGGTATCCGCCCCTCGGTGCAAAGAAGCAAAAAACCGGTCGGCAAAAATAATCATTAACATATCAAATCCTCTCAACGCATCAATCGAGAGGATTCTGGAAGTAGGCTGGTGGGCTGGCTGCATTAAAATATTGGGTTATACAGTTTTGTTTCGGATTATTATTCAGGTAAAAATAGAATAAATTGTTGAACCGGACCTTTTTATAATGCTCTTTTTTCTGGCTGGATAGGTTATGGCCTTAGGTTTCCGCTCCGGCTCTGATCGCTTCGCTAAGAAGGGCTGAATAACCCAATTCGGTACGATTGATGAATGATAAAATATGGATGATGCGGTACCGACCCCTTACCCCTTAACCACCACGATTCCCTTCCAAAATCAAGCCCTACTGCCAAGAAGCATTGTGGAACCCGCCAACACGGTACCGACCATTTAACCCTTAACCACCACGTTTCCATTCCAAAAAAAGGCCCAATGCCCAACAATAAGCCCGAGCAATCAACCACCGTACCTACCCTTTAATCCTTAACAACCACGATTTCCTTCCAAAACAAACCCAAATACCAAGCATCCATTCAGATAAACCCAGCACGGTCCCGACCACTAAACCCTTAACAACCTATCCACGCATCCGCTGTTCGGTATTGTAATGCTGAACCCTGATAACCAGGGTTTGAAATATTAAGTTGATATAAGAAGATGTTTGTAGGTTAATTTTTCCGGCCAGGCTTATGGGCTGCATGCTTATCTTGATCCCCTGCTAGGCGAAGGGGTACTGGGAATAGGGACGAAAGGTTTTCCTCCTTGTATTTTTAGTGTTAAGAGGTTTAAAAAATGGACGGCTTTACCTTGTTGGGTTGATCTATTTTATGTCTGACTGGTTCGAATGAGGGCTGATAGTATCGTTTTGGAGTAAATTTTAGACTGTTTGAATACGACTTGATCCTGATTTGTTCTTCAAATTGGCCGATAGGACCGGCAAACCCGGGAACCTCCTTTTTGGTTCTTTTCGATTAAGGGATTCGCTGAATTGAGACAGCTATTAACCCTTCCGTAAATTTTACGTATTTTGCTCCTAATTATAAGAATTTGATTAGGAGCAATATACTAATGGTGGCCTTTAACTTTCGGTTGTTGCGTTGAATTATGAGTGTAATGGTCTTGCTTGCATGCATTACGCACGACGTGCCGTTATGGGGCCTATCCAAATCGGGATATTTTCGTATATTTAGCCTATGGACTATAGAAAGTTTTTAGAAATCAGAGCAGATAAGCGATTTGGGAAACCTTGTATCAAGGGAACCCGAATTACCGTTTACGATGTAATGAACTGGCTACCTAACGGGATAAGTCGAGAGGATATTAAATCTGATTTTGAGGAACTAACTGATGAAATGATCGATGCTTGTCTGGCATATGCGGCAGATAAAGAACGAAGATTGATTGCTGTCACGTGAATCTTCTATTGGATCAGAACAATTCTACTAAAAGGATTGAATGGGTTTTGTTAAGGCGTGATGGAACGGAAATAATGGAGAACCGTGCTTTCTGTGAACAGCCACCTAAAAGGATTGGATACATTAGACCAACCTTACTTTAAGGGTCATTCAGGAAAAATACAGTGCCCATACCGAACAGTATCAGTATGTCAAAGAAACAAACACAGCAAATCCTTCGACTAGTCTTGTTGATTGCCACCCCTATCTCCCTGTTTTTTGTACCGTGGACGCTTTTATTTGCCT
The DNA here is from genome assembly GCA_040905165.1 of Cyclobacteriaceae bacterium. Taxonomy (GTDB): domain Bacteria; phylum Bacteroidota; class Bacteroidia; order Cytophagales; family Cyclobacteriaceae; genus Cyclobacterium. Next base: position 8,774 of record JBBDSA010000025.1, read on the forward strand.
GGCTAGCGCCGCTACCGGATACCGTTGGGGAAGAAGTGAATGCCGCCATCCAGCATGATTTTGATGGCATCATCGTTTATGTGGATCAGGGAGGAAAGGAGCCCGAATACTATGCAGCTGGCTGGCATAACAGAGAAATGAAACTACCGGCCAAACCCAATGCTTTATTCAAGATCGCCAGTATCGATAAGTTGTACGACGCGGTAGTCATCACGAAATTGGTCAGCGACAACCGCTTATCCTTGGATAAAACACTTGCCGATTACTTTCCCGAACTGCTTGGAAGAATCGAAAATGCAGAAAGCATTACCTTAGGAATGATGGTGCAGCACCGAAGCGGCATTCCCAATTTGACGGATACCCCGAATTTTTGGACCGACCCACCTGCAAACACCAAAGAAGCGCTTGAACGCGTGCTCGATCTCCCGGATAATTTTGATCCAGGTGAAGCTTATGAATATTCCAATACAAATTACGTGTTGATCTCCGAACTGATTGAAAAGGTACTGGGCTATAGCAAATTCCAATACATGCAGGAGCAATTTTTACTGCCATTTGGACTGAAAAATACCTTCGGCTCCATGCAGGAGGTGAATATGGGCGATGTGATGAGTGGTTACTATGTGGGCATAGCCGAAGATATCAAGACGGCTGACTATGGCTCCATGCTAGCGAGCGCCGAAGATGTGGGCACCTTCTTGCGGGCATTAAATGAGGGAGCCTTGTTTGATGCAGGCGAGAAGGAAATCTATTCCTCCCTTTATGTGTACGAACATACAGGGCTGATTCCCGGTTACCAGAGTATTGCCAAGTACCACGAAGACATCGACACCGTGGTCATTCAATTTGTCAATACAACAAATTTTGACGGATATACCTGGGGTTTATCGGAAATGGTTTACAACCGGATTGTTAAAATTCTTAGAAGGGAATCCGGTACCTAATTGAGATGATCATGAGCCATTCGGATCGAATTATTGGCTACGAAATTTTCTCTGAAATGCCATAAAAAATGAGGATTTCGGTAATTTTGCATGAATTAAACGCATTGTAAATGATAGTAACCGTATCAGCTATCGTGTTTACCGTATTACCGGAATTGTTACAATAGAACGGATCTGGACACCGGTAGCTTTGGTCCAGCTGATCACGAACCTTTCCGCTTTGTAAAATCAAAACCCCCGGCATTACCTTTTTCGTTCGTTTTTGTATTTAATTTGTCAGGATCTCTTCTGTACCAAATTACCGCAGGCCATTTCTTACCCCGGCTATCTTTTCCAATAAAGCTTCCCGGCAATTGCCCGATTCGGGTTTAGCCTGCTGGCTGCTACTGTCATAAAGCCGGCCTATAAAATTCACCGTTTCTTCATTCCCCTCACTTTTTATCTCTTCCCAGAGCGCAGAAGCTTCACTACTTTTACCTAACGCTTCCAGGGCAAATAATGCCAGCAGTTGCTCAGATCGGTTGCGGGACATGTCGGCAGTAGCGGCTACTACTTGCTGCATATGAGACCGGGACTGCTCCTCCTGATTCTGGGCTTTTGCTACCAGCCCCAGCAAATAATCCTGCATCATCTCGTTGGTGTTGAAAGGCTTTCCTACCCCGAGGTTTTCGGGCCATTCCAATGATTTTTCCAGTTTGGAGCGGGCTGCCCTCCATCGCCTGGCCTGCATGTCTTCCAATGCCGCATTCAAGTACACCGTCTCAAAAAGTGCCCTGCCTTCACCGGCTCCTTCATGGGGCAGAACATGGATTTTGTCGAGCAGGTCAATGGCATTTTTGTACTGGCCCAGGCTATTTAGAAGCCGAATATAATCCATTTCCAATACGTAGCTTCCGGAAAACTTCTTGGTGGCTTCCTTCAATAAAGAAAAGGCCTCTTGGTCGTTACCATTTTCGGCCTGGTACCGGGCCAGTTGCTGCCAATGCCTCCATTGAGAAGGATCCATTTCCCATGCCTTTTTCAAATCTGCCAGGGGATTTGTTTCTTCGTTTTGAGCGAGCAGCAGGGCCCGGTTTAGGTAGAAAGTGGCATCGCCTGCCTTTTCGCCGATCCCGGTCAATAATTCTTTTGCGGCTTCCGATTCATTGAAAGCCATCAGGTTTAGGGCCAGGTAATAATCCAGTTTCCAGTGAGTCCTTTCCTTTCGGGCCCATTTCAGCATTTCCAGCGTTTCCTTTCGGTAGGGCAGGACAAAGGCAATGGGTTTTTCTAGCAGGGCGTCCAGGGCAGGCGCTTGCTGCTTCTCGTCCAGAAAGGCCTTCCAAAGGGCTACCAAGGCATGTTCCGGGCTTTGTGCCAACACCTGCAGTGCATCGCTTGTCCGCCCGTACTTTAGGTAGCTGGCAGCCAGTTCCAGGTGGGTCTGGTAGGGAAATTCATTGTTTATCAATGAATGAAATTCTTCCAGTGCCTGTGGTTTTGGGTCATTCAAGTACTGTTCAAACCGGATAAAGTGGTTCAATGGGTCGATGTCCCATAGTTGCTCCGATACATCTGCAGCCTGCTGTTTTTCTCCGGCTAGCCGGTGTTTTACAGCCAGTACCTGATAAGCCATGATGTTGTGAACATTAAAATCCAGGGCTTTTTGGGCGTAAGCATCTGCCTTCTCCAGATTATTTTCGGCCAAATGAATCTCGGCCATGGCGGTGTGGGCGGAAGAACGGAATTCCATGGACCGTGAAGCCCAGCCGTAAGCTTCCAGGGCATCTATGGGTTGGTCCATTGCCCTGTAAATGCCACCGGCAACAAAATTGGCCTGAGGATCAAAAAAATCCGTGGCCAGGGCCTGGGCAATTGGTTCCAAGGCTTCCTTGTATCGCCCATAGCGAAAGAGCAGCTCGGCATAGTCAATATTGGCCTGCTGATGTCCGGGCTCCTGCCTGAGGATTTCTTCGTATTTGGCCTGGGCTTCAGGATAGGCCCTACTGTAATAATCCTGACGGGCACTGTAATACAACTTGTCAATAGCTGAAAGCGGTGCAGCCGCTTCTTTATCAAAAGAACGGCTCAATTTCATCGGGTCCTCGACTGCCCAGGAATAGACTTTTTCGGTTCCCAAAACCAATTCCAGTTTTTCCAGGGGAGCGTCCAGGGGCAGCTCCCTGCGGATCACATCCATGGGTTCACCGCTAAGGGTAATGGTTTTTGCCGGTTTTTCATTGATATGCACCTGCAAATCTTCCTGAATGGTTTCAAAAGGGTTGAAGGACAGGGAAAGCATTTGGTTGGCTTCTTTTATATGGAAAACGCCGGTACGGCTCACTGCGCTGATACCTCCGATCTGCTTGACGGGAAACCAGTAATCCGTCCAGCGGTCAATGGTGTAAGGGGCAAAACCGGCCTTGGCGAGGGGACTGGGTTGCCGGGGGGAGGGCGAAAACTGGTTGAGCATTCGGCCCGCCTGAAATTCCATGTACTGCCCGTTTTCATCGGTCAGCAGGTCTTCCCAAATACCGCCGGAGCGGGACAGCGCCCATAGCCACAATTTTTTTCCGGGCATGTCGTCGTAACTGGAAAAATGTCCAAAACCATATCCCTGATCATGAAAATACCCGCCAAAGTGATTTTGGAAAGAACCCGCCATGTGGTGGGATTTGCTGGAGCCAAAGGCATTGTTGGCATAAAGGCTCACGTCTTTCCCATCCTGCATCGGCCAATCCATCAGGTCCCCGCTATGTTGCAGGGCGATGTGTCCCGGGTAAAAAAACTCCTGATCGTCTCCAACGTGGGCTGCTGCGGTCATCCAATTGTAATAGGGTTGCCGCAAAGGTTCGGGATTGTACCAAATGCCTTCCGTTTCAAAATAAGCCTTGTCCTTCGGTAGGTTGATCTTCACACGCCATTGGGTTCTGGACGGTAGGTCCATCGTTCCCACCACGCAGGTAAGGCTGCCATCTTCATTTTCATAAGTAATGAAATCAACAGGCGAGGCGGTAGCAGGGGCATGGCCAATGATTCCAAAATTAAATTCAATCCCACCTGAAGTCCATGGGCCCCGCATGGCAATGTTTCGGAATTTGACCACTTCATTTTCATAGATAAAGTCAAATCCGGTGGATTTCTCCACAGCGCCCCAAACCCTGCCACCAATTTCGGGCATGATGGTTACCTTTAGGTATTCATTCTCGAGGGTTACCCGATTCCATTCTTTATTTACCGGGTCCACGCTGTATCCTTCGAACTTGAAGTAGGGATAGATGTCTCGTTTGTAAGCCAGAGATGGTACCGGACTTGGATCCGAAAAGGGATAGGTGGTATAGGTGACGGGCTCTTGGGTGATGCGGGCTTCCTGTCCCCAGGAAAGGAACACGGTCAGGAAAGCAGTCGTGGTGAATAGTAGAAATTTCGGGGAAATGGGCGGTGTAAACATGGTTAAATGTAACAAAAACCTGCATAAAAAACCTATAGAAAGGAGAATTAACCCGGGCGATAGTAAAAAAAGAGGGACCTGAAAGCCGCCCCGCTCCAAATAGTCACTATGGAATTTTATTAATTCAGCCATAAGGACATCTACTTTTGCTTCCAGGGCAAATGGCAGAGTGCCTTCGAAAGGTTCCTCCGGGTTATTGGACCCCCTTTAAGGAAATGCTTTGTTTTATTATGGGCCCCAGTCATCCCGCTATTCGGTATTTGTAATGCCGAATCCAGATAACCAGGGTTTGCAACCCTGGTTCCGTGAATGCAAAATAAATTGATATAAGAAGAAGTTTGTGGGTTAATTTTGTCCGGCCAGGGGTATGGGCTGCATGCTCATCATGAAACCCTGCCAGGGTTCTGAAAGTAATGCGTTTTTTTACCATGGATTGGCATAATTGGTTAATGAAATTCAAGCCCTTCAGGCTTGGGATATTTTTGATGGTATGATGATTCGATGGTCTGTTAATTGAACTCAATATTAAATGATGAACGCAAAAGGTGAAAACGAAAGACGACGATTAAAGAGGCAGATCCTTAGCCAAAAATGTTTTAACCCAAATCAATAAAGCAGGACCAGTTTTTATTAATTTGCATTCATAAGGGTTTGTGTTCTCAAAAAATAGAAAATTTAGTGGTAAAAACTTTTGCCTTCAGGTCATTAAAAACGTCCCTATAGCAATTGTAACAGAATTACCATGAAAATATTGGAAACCAAAAGGCTGGATATAAAACATATAGTTGAAGGGGATTTTGAGGAATTGTCCCGCCTGAACAGCGGTCCGGCCATCATGAAATAGGTTGTCGACGGGTCTATAAGAAGTAGGGAGGAAATGGTAGGGAAATTGGCCATGTTGGTTTCCCATTATACCAGAAAGCAGGTACTTGGAATATGAGCCAATAGCAACCGGTACCTTTATTGATCGAAAAATATAAGACGATGGTTAATCAAAGGGTGATAGCCACTGTAAAAAAAAATATCAAGATTATTCCCAAGCCATTATGAATCTAAATTTGGCCAATGACAAACTGAATTTATTCAAAAGCCTCTTCACAGGCAGGGAGGATGTTTTTGCCATCCGCTGGGAAAAGGGAAATAAAAGCAGACAATCCTTTCTTGAAAACCAGCCTGAAAGTTTCAGCCGACTCCTCCATGACTATACCGAGGAAAGAAAAGGATTTGTCAATTGGAAAGATCATTTGGAGGAAAGATTAATTTAAGTTTCAACTGGTTTTCATCAGATTTATCGGAACACATGAACAGTTTGATTTCTTGCCTACCGGCAGGTAGGAATTAATGCAAAAACAATATGAATATGGATATCCGACCCATTAAAACAGAGCGAGATTACAAAGCTGCAATTAGAAGAATTGAGGAGTTGTGGGGAGTAAAAAAAGACAGCACAGAAGGAGATGAATTAGATTTATGGATTACCTTAGTGGAATCATATGAGTTGAAACATTTTCCTATTGCACCCCCTGATCCGATCGATGCAATTAAATTTCGTTTGGAGCAAATGGAAATGACAAAAGCTGATATGGTTCAATACCTAGGTAGCCAGAACAGGGTGAGTGAGGTGCTCAATAGAAAAAGTAGCCTGACTTTAGGAATGATAAAATCATTATATAAAGGACTAAAAATACCCGCAGAGATTTTATTGACTTAAATGAAATAAAAATCTATCAGATCGATGCGTTTTCGGACAAAGTGTTTTCAGGAAACCCGGCAGCAGTATGCCCGCTTGACCGATGGTTGAGTGATGCTGTTTTACAAAATAAGGCTGATTTTGTCTCAGGATTTTTTGCGCCACAATCAGGGATTAACGAAGACCCTGTAACAGGTTCGGCGCATACTACCCTGACTCCCTAATGGTCGAAAGCGCTAGGGAAAAAAGAACTGTCGGCAATCCAACTTTCAGACCGTAAAGGATATTTACAATGCGTTGATTTATACGACAGTGGTGAAATTAGCGGACAGGGCAAATTGTATTTCATGGTTGGGTAAGCTGTTCGGCAAGATGGCATTGCGGACCATGATTAAGGATGAAAAGCGTTTTTAAATTATTAATTATTGTTGTTGGGGTGTTTCTCACCTACCAGATAAGTAGGGGAATCATCAAGGGATTTTTTATCCCTGATGAAAAAAAGACTTTATCCAGTGATCATTTTAATGTTCATTTTCATGGGGTCAGCAGTTGGGATGCCGAAAAAACCGCGAATGAATTGGAAAATAATTATCGCCGTATAACCGAGGACCTACAAGCACCGGCGCATCCGAAAGTTCATGTATACATACATCCCAATAAGGATGATTTTCAGGATATTGTCGGATTTGATGCTTTGGGAGCCATTAAAGGAATAGATACCTTGCACCTTATGTATTCAGGATTTCCAATTAGCTGGATGATGCCGATGGAGGAGGTTGCAATACATGAATTTACGCATAATGTAACTTTAAATCTCTTGGTACAAGATGCCATCAGCAGTGGAAAAATTTCGGCTATTCAAGATTTTGATGGCCTTTATTCCCGGGAGGGGAAGCGGTTTGAAGAGGTTTATCCCCGCTGGTTATGGGAATCTATCGCTGTCTACGAAGCCAACCAATTGAACCGATTTTCCTTATACATGTCTCTCAAAGATGGTTTTCCTAACCTTAGCAGCACTGAATAAACCCGATAATCTTGTTTTTAACGTAGGTTATACCATTGTTGGTTTTATCATTGATCATTGGGGAAAAGATCAGCTTTTAGAACTGATAAAAAATGGTGGAGAGGTGTATTCCACCTTTGGTTTGACGGAGAAGGAATTCGAAAGGCAGTGGGAGCGGTATGTAAAAGATAAGTTCTGGATATTATAAACCCATCATTATGAGTAATATCAAATTTGAAGGCGGACTGAATATCGCCATTAAAATCCCAAAATCAAAATACGAGAAGACAGTGGCTTTCTATAAGGATATTCTGCAACTGGAAGTCACCGAACAGCCTATTGACAACCCCAGCATCTCAAGAACTCACCAGGTAAAGTTCGGCAATAACATGGTTTGGCTGGACTGTGTGGACAATTACACCCATTCGGAAACCTGGTTGGAGCTGAAAACGCCTGACGTACCGGCAGCGACCGAATACCTTAAGCGAAAAGGTATCGACACCTGTGATGAACTGGAAAAAATTCCGGATGATCACCATTGGATAATGGATCCTGCAGGAACGGTATATATCATTGGAAAAAGCGGTGCTTGATTTTGACCACCTATTCCTGATTCTTAATGCCAAAATCTGCGAGGTTAAAGTGAATTGGAGCTGCAAAGGCTTTAAAAAAAAAGACCAACACAAAAGCTGGCTTTCAGGAAACTGATAAATATTGTATTTTAACGCTTTCACTAAACAATATACCCCATGGACCATTTTACTTCTTCATCTCGACGGGACTTTTTAAAGGATGGCCTGATCGCAGGAATAACCCTTTCTGGAATTGCTCCACTTTCCTTGTTGGCAGGTAAGGGCATGCCCTCTCCGAGACAGGATGGTTTGAAATACAGCCTCGACTTACAGGTATCTACCCGCATGTTTGATGGGGAAAAGTGCTGGGTGCACCCAAGAGCGGGAATCGTTCCCGGAGCAGGAAAAGGAGGGATTCCCAGAATGGTGATGACCCTCAATACGCTGGAATTATCTGGAAGCGATGTGTTTAAAGGGATGTTCGGCATGCATTCGGATGATGGAGGTGCCAGTTGGACCGATCCGGAAGCCCTGCCTTCCCTGTCCCCTCGGACCGAACAGATAGATGGGGAGGAGCGCCCTGTTGCTGCCAGTGATTTTTGGCCTGCATGGCATAAGAACAGCAAGACCCTATTGGGAACCGGGCATACCATTGTCTATACCAAGGACTGGAAAGTGGCCCACCCAAGACCCCGGCATACCGCATTTTCTACCTATAACCCCCGCAGAAACCAATGGTCCGATTGGGAGAAATTGGATATGGGAGACGATGAAAAATTTCAAAATGCAGGAGCAGGCTGCGTGCAGCGGTGGGACGAAGCGGATGGAAATATCCTTTTGCCCATCTATTTTATGCCTCCGGAAAGCAACTCCCAAGTCACGGTAACACGCTGCGCTTTTGATGGAAAAAAGCTCAGGTACCTTGAGCAGGGCAATGATTTGTCCATCACCGACGATAGCAGGGGCCTTCACGAACCTTCCCTGACCCGATTTCAGGGCAAGTTCTTCTTGACCATTCGGAATGATAATCAGGGTTTTGTTACCCAAAGTGAGGACGGCCTGCATTATGCACCCATTAAATCCTGGAAATTTGATGATGGAACGGATTTGGGCAATTACAATACCCAGCAGCATTGGGTGACGCACAGCGAGGGCCTCTACTTGGTCTATACCCGCCGGGGAGCGGACAACGACCATGTTTTTCGGCACAGGGCACCACTTTTTATGGCAAGGGTCGACCCCGAAAAGTTGGTGGTGCTCCGCAATACCGAAAGGATTCTGGTTCCGGAAAGGGGAGCCCGGTTGGGCAATTTCGGTGTTACAGAGGTCAGCCCGGATGAAACCTGGGTGACCGTTTCTGAATGGATGCAGCCAAAGGGGGTAGAAAAGCACGGCAGCGATGGCAGTGTCTATGTAGCCAAAATCCACTGGAACCGCCCTAATACCTTGTTTGGAAGTTAAAGTTGGTGCTGGTAATTGGACATGTTCTTCTACTGCCTATTTTGAAAAGAACTTTACCTGGAATATGACCAATAGAAAAATGAAAAATCAATGAAAATTATGGAAAAAGTAAAAATACCCGAATTCAAACTCATTGGCCTTCAACTTGCCGAAAAGACCACCAACAAAAACGGAAAGTCAATGATTGATTGCGGGAGTTTATGGCAGGAATTTGAAAAGGGGAAGTTCTTCCAAAAAATTCCTGACAAATTGGATGATAAAATCTATGCCGTTTATTTTGATTATGAAGGGGACCACACCCAACCCTTTTCCTATTTTATTGGCTGTAAGGTGAAATCGCAAACTGAATATCCCCAGGGACTCCATAGCTTGATCATACCAGACCAGCATTACCAAAAATTTACTGCCAAAGGCAAGATGCCGAATTGTATCGCAGCCTCCTGGGAAGAAATTTGGAGTTCGGAAATCGAAAGGGATTATGGTTTTGACTTTGAAGTTTATGATGAAAGGAGCCAAAATTGGAATGATGCTGAAATTGATATTTTTGTATCCGCCTGCTAATTGGAAATATAAAGTAGGCAGGCTGGCAAGCCTAAACTATTTTTATCCCTGTCGATCCCTTAATTTTGGAGTTCAGGGAGGTCGCTTGTCCGTATTGGCCATGAAAAATAGTACCATCTTTCCAAATAAAAGTAATAGTTACTGGGTACCAATGGCCTTACATTTGATTAAGAAAAAACCGATATGACTGTACCCATGAAACCCAGCCTGGTGCTGCAAAAATTACGATCTGGCGAAAATGTGACTTGTTTTAAAGTAAACCTTGCAGATGCCCGCGTGGTAGAAATCGCCGCCCTGGCCGGTTTCGATTGCATCTGGCTGGATCAGGAACATATTGGCCATGACTGGTCCATACTTACAGCACAGGTATGGGCTGCCAAATCCCAGAACAAAGATACCCTGGTAAGGGTGCCCCGGGGCAGCTACAGCGATTATGTCAAACCTCTGGAACTGGATGCCAGCGGGATCATGGTGCCCCATGTGATGAATGTAGCAGATGCAGAAAAGGTAGTAGCCATGACCCGGTTCCATCCCCAGGGGATGCGGGCCATTGATGGGGGCAATGCCGACGGGGCCTACACCGCAGCGGATTTTAAACAATACCTAAAGGACGCCAACCAGCAACGTTTCATCATCCTGCAAATCGAAGACCCCGAAGCATTGAAAGAAGTGGAAGCCATAGCCCGTGTGGACGGCTTTGATATGCTTTTTTTCGGCCCGGGCGATTTCAGCCAGGCCATAGGTGCTCCTGGTGACATGGACCATCCAAAAATCCAGGAAGCCAGGGAAAAAGTGGCCACCGTTGCTGCCAGGTACGGTAAATTTGCAGGAACTACCGGAGGAACAAACCAATTGGCCAAGTTGCATGGGATGGGCTACCAATTTGTGAGTGTTGGAGCTGATGTGGTGGGGCTGACGCAATATTGTAAACAGTTGTTGTCTGAGGCCAATGAGGAAAAGGTAGCACAAAACAGGCCTGATTATTATAACCCCTCCCAAAAAGCATGAACAGAAGGCACTTGGGAAATACTGGCATAGAAGTGTCTGAAATTGCGTTCGGGGCAGTGGAAATCGGGATGCCTTATGGCCTGGGTGTAAATTCTGTGGAAGACATGTTGAATGAGAAGGGGGCCATCAGGTTGCTAAACGATGCATTGGACCGGGGCATAGATTTTTTTGACACGGCCCGCATGTACGGGGACAGTGAAACCATCATCGGTAAAGCTTTTGCTTCCAAAAGGGATCAGGTAGTCCTCGCCTCAAAATGCAGGCACCTAAGGGACAACAAAGGCAACTTACCAGAACCAAAACAAATAAAAGATAAAATTCTGGCCTCATTGGCAGAAAGCCTGGTCTGCCTGCGTACCGATCACCTGGATGTTTATATGCTTCACCAGGCAGATGTAGAGATTCTGCGGCATGAAGAAATCAGCCATACATTTTTGGAACTAAAAGCAAAGGGAACGGTAAGGGCCATAGGTGTCTCTACCTATGCGGTAGAAGAAACGGCCATTGCCATCAACAGCGGGGTTTGGGACCTTATCCAATTGCCCTTCAACCTGATGGACCAACGGCAGGCTGCCTTGTTCGGTAAGGCCAGGGAATGTGGTGTGGGCATTGTCATAAGGTCGGTATTGCTAAAGGGCTTGTTGAGCGACAGGGGAAAGGACCTGCCCCCACCACTTGCTAAAGTGGAGGCACACATCAAAAAATACGGGACTTTGACCAATGGCGGTCAATTTGACCTGCCTGCCTTGGCCATAAAATTTGCTTTGTCATTTCCGGAAGTATCAGCTGTTTTGGTAGGCATAGATAAGGAAAGTTACCTAGACCATGCTGTAAAAGCAGCAAATGGCCAATATTTGACCGAGGAAAAACTCAAGCAGGCCCATTCACTGGCCTATCCCCAACCTGAATTCATCAACCTGCCCCATTGGGACAAAATGGGCTGGTTAACCTGATATAGAAATGATCAAAATTGGAATTATCGGTATGAGTCCGGGCAATGCCCATCCCTATTCCTGGTCTGCCATTATCAATGGGGCTTTTGACGAAGAGGAGATCTCAGCGCTGGGGTATCCCGCAGTGAGCGATTACCTGAACGCCAATCGGGATACCTTGGGCTTGCCGAATGCGAGGGTAACCCATGTATGGTGTCAGGAAAAAGAAATCAGCATCAGCATAGCCAAATCCTCCCAAATCGACCATGTAGTGGAACAGTTGGAAGAAATGATCGGAAAGGTGGATGCCGTAATTTTGGCCAGAGATGATCCTGAAAACCATGTAGCAATGGCTAAACCCTTTTTGGACGCAGGCATCCCGATATTTATTGATAAGCCCCTGGCCTTCAGCAAAGCCGACTTACAGTATTTTAGCAGTCAACACTGTTCCGGTAAATTTTTAATGTCCTGTTCTTCGATGCGGTATGCCCACGAATGCCGGACCATCAAGACAGAAATCAAATCGTTTGGCAAACTGCACCTGGTGACAGCGGTGGGTAAAAAGGACTGGAAAAAATATGGGGTGCACCTGCTGGAAGCCCTGTTTGCCACCCTGGATGACCCCGCTCCATTATGGGTACAGCACGTGGGTGAAAAGGATAAAGATATTGTGGTGATTGGTTTTCAGAATGGGGTCAAGGCCACGGTTCACCTGTTCAAGGACATCAGTGGAACATTCCAGCTTTCCTTTTTTGGATCTGAAGGATGGAAAATCGCCGAAATAAAAAATTCCTACGCCATGTTCAGGGACAACCTGATCGAATTCATCAGGTCTGTGGAAGAAGGGGCTTCCAGATTGGAATTTGATAAAACCAAAGCCATCATTCAGACGGTGATCGGCGCACAGGAAAGTTATGAAAATGAGGGAAAAGTGATTTCATTACGATAATATGCATATTAAAGATTTATTGAACTTAAAAGGCAAGGTGATCGTGGTCACCGGAGGATCCGGACTTTATGGACAATGTCTGGTAGAAGGTTTGGCAGAGGCCGGGGGTACGGTGATTACCACCTCCAGAGAGCTGCAATCGGCGGAAAAAACAGCTGGTATATTTCAAGGAAGCGGCCTGGATGTTCAGGCTATGGAACTGGATCAGGGTGATCCCGAATCGGTTCAACGGTTGGATACTGCCTTGTTGGAGAAGTATGGCAGGCTAAATGTATTTGTAAACAATGCGGTGTCCCGCCCTATGAAAGGCTACAATGGCCCCCTTGACCAATTTGCCGAATCGATGCGGGTAAATGCGACAGGAATGTGGGACCTGCTCAAAGCCATGACCGGGAGAATCATTGCTTCAGGAGGAGGGTCCGTCATCAGCATCAGTTCCATGATGGGCATGAAGGGGCCCGATCTTTCCAATTATGAAGGGACGGACATGGGTGATTTGCCACCGGATTATTTCTTCCATAATGCCGGACTGATCAACCTCAGCCGCTACCTGTCCAAAATGCATGCCGGGAAAAACATTCGGTTTAACTGTATTTCCCCCGGGGGCCTGTTTAACCATCAGCCAAAACCTTTCTTGGACAATTACTGCAAAAAAGTACCACTGGGAAGGATGGCCAACAGGGATGACATCAAAGGACTTGCTGTTTTATTGGCTTCTGATGCAGGGGCCTATATCAATGGGGAAAACATCCTGATGGATGGCGGACTCAATGCTTAGATAATAATTCACCTATTGCCATGAACGATCAATTCGGATTAAAGGACAAATGGATATGGCTTATTGGCGGTGCAGGTTACCTGGGGGCAGCCATAACTAAACATTTGACCGAATTGGGTGCAAAGGTGATTTGCGCTGACCTGGATAACAAGGCTTTCGAACTGGCCGAAGTAAATGATTTTGCAGGGAAGATGATTCCCAAAACCCTGGATATAGGAAATGAAAGTGCCCTTACGGAATATATTGCTGCCCATATCGAAAAACATGGCCCTCCGGATGGCCTGGTAAACCTGTCCTATGATTCTACAACCAAGAAAATGGAGGAACTTTCCGGAGGAGAATTTGATGCGGTGAACCATACAGGGCTTACAGCAAATTTTATTTTAGGAAAAGAAGCAGGCAAGGCCATGGCAGCCCATGGAGGGGGAAGCGTGGTTTTCTTTGCAAGCATGTATGGGATGGTGGTCCCTGATCCCAGTTTATATGCCCCGCCCATGAATCCCAACCCCATAGAATATGGAGTGGGAAAGGCAGGCATCATCCAGATGACCAAATACCTGGCCATGTACTATGGACCCCAAAATGTCCGCTTCAACTGTATTTCTCCGGGACCTTTCCCCAATTTTAAAGTAAGGGAAAAACATCCGGAATTTATTGCAAAGCTGGAAAAGAAAACCTTCTTACAAAGGACAGGCAATGCAGATGAGGTATCGGGACCTGTTGCTTTTTTGCTGTCTGATATTTCCTCCTACATTACGGGACATAACCTGGTAGTGGATGGAGGATGGACAGAATGGTAAAATTTATGTTTAACAAAAAATCAAATGACCATGAAAAAAATTGTTCATCCGAAACGGGATCAAGGGTTTGATACCGGGGCCTATTCTGACGCCATATTGGTAGACGGATTTCTTTTTGTCAGTGGCCAGGCATCGGTGGATTTTGAAACCTCCAAATTCAAGCTTGGCAGCATTGAAGAGGAAACCACCCAAACATTGGAAAACATCAGGGCTATAGTAGAAGCCGCCGGCGGAAGCATGGACCATATAGTAAAATGCACCGTTCATTTGGCGGATATCAAGGAATTTGACCGTTACAATAAGATCTATGCTTCTTATTTCCATCAAACCAAACCCGCCAGGATTACCGTACAATCTGTCCTTGCCGAGGGCTTGAAAGTGGAGATTGACTGTATCGCCAAAATTCCTGAATAAATATGGGAAAGCAACTGATCATTGATGCCCACCTGGACCTGGCCATGAATGCCATTGAATGGAACCGTGACCTGCGCCTGCCCCTTGCTGAAATCCGGAAAGGGGAAATGCACATGCTTGACAAACCGGATCGGGGGAAGGGGACGGTATGCCTTCCTGAACTGAGGAAGGGTAAAATTGGAATTGTAGTAGCCACCCAATTGGCACGTTATTCCCCTCCCGATTCTGCGCTGGCAGGCTGGAATTCACCCCAGCAAGCCTGGGCCATGACCCAAGCACAATTGGCCTGGTACCGGGAAATGGAGGCACTGGGCGAAATGAAACAAATCATCAACAAGGCAGAACTTGACCAGCTGGTGGACCTGTGGAAGGACGATTCCCAACCGGATGAGGGCAAACCTATTGGGTACCTGCTTAACCTGGAAGGGGCAGATTCCCTTGTGGACGTTTCTTACCTGGAAAAAGCCCATGCCTATGGACTAAGGGCCCTGGGGCTTTCCCATTTTGGACCCGGCAGGTATGCTCCCGGAACCAAAACTGAAGGACCTATTAGCTCCCTGGGAAAGGACCTGCTGAAAGCCATGGAACAATACCAATTGATCCTGGATGTTACCCATTTGACCGATCAGGGATTTGACCAGGCCTTGGACAGCTATGGGGGACCCGTTTGGGCCAGTCACCATAACGTGCGGAAAATTGTACCCAACCAAAGGCAATTGACCGATGGACAGATAAAAAGGTTGCTGGAAAGAGGGGCAGTAATAGGAGGGATGCTGGACTGCTGGGCCATGGACATCCGGTTTATTGATACGGTATCCGATCCCTGGCAACTGGATATCAAACTGGAACAGTTAGTAGACCACTGGGACCATATTTGCCAACTGGCAGGGGACAGCCTGCATATCGGTATAGGCAGTGACCTGGACGGTATATTCGGTACTGAACAGTCCCCCTGGGACATGAATTCGATTGCAGACCTTCAAAAATATGAAGCCATTTTGAGGCGAAGGGGTTACAGTGAAGCGGATGTAGAAAATTTATTCCATGGCAACTGGCTTCGTTTTCTGAGAAAATCCTTGCCTGAAACCTGATAGTGAATCACTTTAACCCATTTTCTAATGAACCACAAGAAATTTTTGGCAGGAGCAGCTGCGGTAGATACCACTCCATCTTTGGGTACAATCATCAATGGTGATTTTATCACCCATTATGCCCAGCGCATTAATGACCCTCTACATGTTAAGGCCCTGGTTTTAAGAAATGCCCCGACAACGCTGGCACTGGTGGTGGTAGATATCTGTGTGATGGGCAAGGTACTAGTGGATGAGGCCAAGGATATCATTCACCATAAGTCGGGCATCCCACCTGGAAATATCATGATCAGCAGTACCCATACCCATGCAGCAGGAGCGGTGGAAGAAGTCCATATGGTACCGGCAGACCTCGTTTACCGCAGGCAACTGCCTGAATTGATCGCCCAGGCGGTGGAAAAAGCCATGGAAAACCTTCAGCCTGCTCAGTTGGCCTTTGGTACGGTTCAGGCACCCGAGCATGTGCTTTGCAGGCGGTATTGGATGGAAGAACAGTACACGCCGATGAATCCGGTCACGGGATCGGCAGATCAAATCAAAACCAACCCCTTTGGGGTGGAGGATCAAATCAAAAGCCCCGTGAATGATCCGGACCCTGAATTGGCCTTTCTGGCTGTAAAGGGAAGGGAGGGTCAATGGATCAGTATTTTGGGCAATTACTCGCTTCATTATGTGGGGGATTGGGAACCAGGTACTATCTCTGCAGATTATTTTGGGCTATTTGGTGAAGCCCTGCGGGAAAAGCTCCAGGCAGGAAAGGGTTTTGTCGGGATGATGAGCAATGGTACCAGCGGTGATATCAATAACTGGGATTTTAGGGGTAAAAGGAGCCAAAATCCTGGAAATTTGGCCAAAAGCCGGATGATAGGACATGACCTGGCAGGAAAAGTGGTTGGGGAATTGGGTTCCCTGAAATGGGACGCAGACCCGGTGCTGGGCAGTACCTATACTGAAATCAGCCAGCCCAGGAGGATGCCTTCCGAAGCGGAGATCAAATTGGCCAAAGAAATATTGGAACATGGAGGTTTGGAAGGTCTGCAACCAGACCAGGAAGGATGGCGCAAACTCTATGCCCGGGAGCAACTACTGCTCTACGCCTTCAAGAAAGAGGCACTGTGTCCCCTTCAGGTACTGCATATCGGTCAGGGTAAAATCGGAGCCCTTCCCGGCGAGTTTTTTGCGGAAACCGGCCTGAACATCAAATCGCAGTTAGGTTTTCCTTATTTCACCATATGCCTTGCCAATGATAACGTAGGGTACGTGCCACCGGCGCATGAATTGGAAAGGGGGGGATATGAAACCTGGCGTTGCCGGATCAGCAACCTCTCCAAAGAAGCAGAAGCAAATATAAGGCAGCAGCTGTTGAAAATGGTTGAGGGGAAGAATGGACTTTGAGTAATAGTGCCGAAAAGTACTCCGGTTTTTCAACCCTTAGTAGGGTTTTTGGTAGGTTATTTTAGTCAGGAAATTTTCATTTCTTTTATAAATGGTATGGTAACGACCGGAATAATTTATTATGTTTGGATGGGTCTCGCTCAACCAGGGACCTACTCCTGAAATTCAAATTAAAAATTTGTTTTCCTCTAATAAATCAAATAAAAAATCAAAATGAAAAATATTTGGACCTGGTTAGTTACTCCATCAAAGTTACGCTACATTTTGCCCAAGGTAAAATGGCATGGGTGGATTGCGGCCTTATTGATGATGGGACAAGGCCATTTCCCACTGTTGGCTCAAAATAACAACGGCCCCAACCGTTTTTTTCAGGCAGGAGCAGCCAAAACCAATATTACCCCGCCTTTGGGCGAGCCAATTGTAGGAAATTGGGATTCTCCTCCAGCTGATTATATCCACGATGAAATTTTTGCCCGATGCCTGGTTCTTGATGATGGAGAAACCAAGCTGGGAATTGTTTTGGTGGACAATGTAGGGATCAAACAAGAGGTATTTGATGCGGCTAAAAAGATGTTCCATGAGGCAACAGGGATACCGGCAACGCATGTATTGATGGCTTCCACCCACACCCATTCCTCCATTAGTGCCGGAGGCACGGGTTCAAAGAGAAGAGGGTGGACGGAAGGTGAACCCCTGGATGCTTATCAATCTTTTATGGCCTCCCGGATAGCAGACGGGTTACGGATGGCATTGACCAACCTGGAACCTGCCCGGATAGGTTGGGGCTCGGGTAGTGTACCACAACATGTTTTTAACAGAAGATGGAAAATGAAACCGGGAACGCCGATGCCCAACCCTTTGGGAGGCGATGATTTAGCGGTAATGAATCCTGGTGTTGGCAATCCCAATCTTTTAGAACCGGCAGGACCTACTGATCCTGAAGTAACCTATCTTTCAGTCCAGGCAATTGATGGAAGGCCTTTGGCCATGCTCGCCAATTATTCATTGCATTATGTGGGAGGAGTTCCAAAGGGTCATATTTCGGCAGATTATTTTGGGGTTTTTGCAGACAGGATTCAGGAACTTTTACAGGAAGATGGACAATATCCTCCTTTCGTGGCCATGATGTCCAATGGTACATCAGGAGATGTAAACAACATTAATTTTAGAGGCCCCTCTGTGAAGCATCCACCCTATGGGAAAATGAATGTAGTGGCCGAGGATGTAGTCAGGGAGATTCTAAAAAGCTATCATGATATAACCTATAAGGATTGGGTAGACTTGGATGCCAGGCAAGAACACCTGCCGCTAAAAGTTAGAAAACCCAGTCCTGAATTGTCAAAATTCGTCAAAGATGTGCTGGCAAGACCTGAGGGGGAAACCGGACGGCACAGGTTGGAAAAAACCTATGCGGAAAGGGTGGTTCAAATGGAATCTTGGCCGGAAGAAATCAAGGTCATTATTCAGGCATTTAAAATAGGGGATCTGGGAATAGCTGCCATACCCTTTGAAACTTTTGCTGAAATAGGTTTGGAAATAAAAGATAAAAGCCCCTTTGACAAAACCTTTACCATTTCCATAGCCAACGGCAGCTATGGTTACCTTCCCACCCCTCAACAACATCAATTGGGAGGATATGAAACATGGCTTTCTACCAATCGGGTAGAAGAGGTAGCTTCGGTAAAAATTGTTGACCAATTATTAAAACTACTTACTTCCATGGACTGAACCCATATAGAGTGTGTGGGCCAATTGGAAAATTAATGCAAGTGGAGACATCCATTTTTGTGAAATTTGGGATTTAACCTTTTAATGGATTTAAATGATGTAGGATAAATAAATGTCCTGTATTCATTCATATTAATGTATAATTATGAAACATAATCATCAGCCGGAAAAAAACAATCAAATGATTTCTTTTAAATATTCCTTATCTGTTCCTAATCGGGGATTAATTTATTTATTTATAATTTTTATAATCTTCCTGGGCAATACGGAAACCTTTGCCCAACAACAAGTAGCTGAGGAATCCCCTGTCATCAAAGTTTTTCGCGCAGGAGCGGCTATGAGCGTCATCACCCCTCCCATTGGAACTTCTATAAATGGTAACATGCAGGATCATCAGGTCCTTCATATAAATGATGACACCCATGCCAGAAGCCTTGTGTTGGATGATGGGGAAACGAAACTGGCATTCGTCACCCTGGATTTATGTATGGCCTATCGGGAGACCATGGACAGGGCTAAAATAAGGGCGCATGAGTTCACCTCCATTCCTGTTGAAAACATGCTGATCTCCACCACCCATACCCATTCGGGTGGAACGGCCTGTTCAGTCTTTCAAAGTGACCCGGATGCTTCCTACCTGGCATTTTTGGAACAACGGGCTGCCGATGCCATTATCCGTGCCCATAACAACCTTGAACCAGCTAAAATCGGGTGGGGTGTTGGCCATGAACCCGGGCAGGTTTTCAACAGAAGATGGAAAATGAAACCCGGAACCGTTTCAACCAACCCTTTTGAGGGAGAAGACCAGGTCAGGATGAATCCAGGGATCGGTAACCCTGACTTACTGGAACCTGCAGGGCCCATTGATCCAGAGGTGCCTGTAGTTGCTGTCCAATCCACTGATGGCAAACCCATCGCTTTAATGGCCAATTATTCCTTACATTATGTAGGAGGAACCGGAAATGGGGAAATATCCGCAGATTATTTCGGGATGTTTGCCGAAAAAATCAAACAAATGGTAGGCGCCGATCACCAATCTCCCTCCTTTGTTGCCATGATGTCCAATGGCACCAGTGGTGACATCAATAACATTAATTTTGGGGGAGAGGCTCCTGCTCCTATGCCGCCTTATGCCAAGATGGAAATGGTGGCCAATACCGTTGCAGCGGAGGCATTTAAGGTTTATCAAAATATCCAATATAAGGATTGGGTACCACTTGCCGTCAAACAAAAAGAAATAACCTTGAATGTAAGGAAGCCCAATAAAGAGGAATTGGCAAGGGCCGAAAACATTATGGCCCAGGCAAAAGGCCCCAATATGGTTTCGCGGGAAGAAATCTATGCCAGGGAGACCGTTTTGATAAAGGATTTCCCGGATCAAAAAGATATCATTCTTCAAGCCATTCAATTGGGAGATTTGGCCATTACAGCCATTCCCTGTGAGGTTTTTGTGGAAATTGGTTTGGAATTA
This sequence comes from Cyclobacteriaceae bacterium, assembly GCA_040905165.1. Taxonomy (GTDB): domain Bacteria; phylum Bacteroidota; class Bacteroidia; order Cytophagales; family Cyclobacteriaceae; genus Cyclobacterium. Next base: position 29,001 of record JBBDSA010000025.1, read on the forward strand.
AAAGAGAAAAGCCCCTTTGACCAGACCTATAACATCTCCCTGGCCAATGGATATAACGGTTACCTGCCTACTCCTAAACACCATCAATGGGGAGGGTATGAAACCTGGAGGGCAAGGTCCAGTTATCTTGAGGTGGATGCTTCCAATAAGATCACGGAAAACGTATTGGATTTATTGAATCAACTGAAATCTACCCCTAATACCTCCAGGTATACTGAACCCTTGGATGCCGATGACCTGAATCTGGGAAAGGTTCAGAAACTTTTCAATGGTCAAAACCTGGATGGTTGGTATACTTTTTTGAAGGAAAGAGGAAAAAACAATGACCCGAAAAATGTATTCACAGTTAAAGATGGCAACATTCATATCACTGGGGAAGAGTGGGGCTGTATTACCACTGAGGAAGAATTTGAAGACTATAAATTGGTGGTTGAATTTAAATGGGAAGGGGGAACCTATGAACCCCGCCTGGATAAAACCAGGGACAGTGGGGTTTTACTGCATTCTCAGGGAAAAGACGGTAATTATTCAGGGACTTGGATGAACTCCATTGAATGTCAGATCATTGAAGGAGGCACAGGAGATTTTATTGTGGTAGGTGACGGAACGGACCAGTTTGCCATCACCAGTCCGGTTGCCCCTGAAAAGGTAGCCGGAGCCTATGTTTATCAACCGGACGGAGATCCGGTCACCGTGCACAGGGGAAGGGTAAATTGGTTTGGAAGAGACCCAGAATGGACAGATACTATTGATTTTAGAGGAGCCAATGATGTGGAGAATCCAGTAGGGGAATGGAATCAGTTGGAATGCCATGTCTTGGATGGTGAAATCACGGTTTACCTGAACGGGGTATTGGTAAACAGGGCTTTGGATGTAAAACCTAGAAGGGGGAAAATTCAGATCCAGTCCGAAGGGGCGGTAATGTTGGTGAGAAGAGTGGATCTTCATCCCATTTTATAGAAATACTGGAAAGCGAAATAGGAAACCCGAATCCGGAAAATTGGTAGATGAAAAATAAAAAAGGACTGAGCCGGCGAGATGCCATTAAATTAGGGGCAGGAAGCAGTCTGGCCCTTACCCTTGGAACAGGTACCGGTTTCCGGCCATTGGCTTCCAAAAAAGTCAATCCCATCATGCTGGAAAATGAGCGGGAAGGAACTACAGATTGGCAGCTTACCAGAGTCCGCTATGACCAGGATTTGTACAGGTCCCCTTTTATCGAAGGCTTTTGTTCCCGACAAAGTGTCCATTCCGGGGAAAAATTGGATATTATGGTTTCTACGGCACCAGCGAAGGCTTTTCAAATTGATATTTTCCGGACAGGTTTTTACCAAGGAAAAGGGGGAAGGTGGTTGAAGCGGATAGGGCCTTTATCTGGAAAATCCCAGCCTACTCCTTCTCCGGGAGAAAAGAATGTTCATGAGTGTGAATGGGAAGTTTCAACAAGCTTGGTGATTCCTGATGATTGGTTGAGTGGGGTATATTTGGGTAAACTGCGCACCCTTCCAGAAAATGAAAATGAGCCCTATTGGGAAAGTTACATCCTGTTTATTGTCAAAGATACCCGTGAGGCGGATTTGCTTTTCCAATGTTCGGACAATACCTGGCAGGCCTACAACAGGTGGCCCAACAACTATTCCATATATACCCACCCGAAGGGGGTGCAGGGGCCCTGGGCAAAAGTGAGTTTTGACAGGCCATATGGAAGGCAGGCACAATTTACAGGGATCGTCAATGATCCCCTTTCCTTTGGGTCCGGGGAATTTATATCCTTTGAAAGACCTTTTTCCTATTTTTTAGAACAACATGGATATGATGTCACCTATTGTTCCAATTCAGATATGTTGACCCCAGACAGAGGTCTAAAAACGAAGGTTTTTCTCAGTATTGGGCATGATGAATATTGGGATATCCGGCAATTTAAAAGTGTGGCCGTATTGAAGGAAAAAGGAGTAAACCTAATGTTCTTTTCCGGGAATTCAGTCTGTTGGGTGTCTCCTTTCACGGAAAGCAAAAGTGGTAATCCCAATGGTAGGATCTTTAGGGCAGGCCCTTATGGGGCCAATAATGATTATGCCCTCAACAGAGAAAAATCCTTTGGGCCATTTCCGGAAAGGGGGCCTGATGAAGGTTTGTTAATGGGGGTCAGAAACATTCAACCCATCAACGGCGGAGGGGATTGGATTGTCAAAAAACCTGACCATTGGATGTTTGAAGGAACAGGTATGCAATTGGGAGACCGCATTCCCGGGCTCATAGGTTGGGAATTTCATGGTGATGCCGCTTCTATAGACGGTTTAGAGGTGGTGGCAGAGGGAACCGCCTGGCAGGGAGGGGTCAATCCCTCCAAATGGCAATCCGTAATTTATCCTGGTCCCAATAAAAATTTTATTTTCAATGCTTCCACCATATTTTGGGCACAGGGATTAAGCAGCCCTCCAGGCCATACTTTGCCTTGGTCTCATTTCAGCCGGCCACATGGCCCTGATCAAAGGGTTCAAAAAATCACCCATAATCTCTTGCAAAAGGCCATTTCTTCCACTTAAATCCTGCGATAGCCCAAAGGGGATTTCCCTCAGAGCCCTTAATCATAGAAAGAAAAACTTGAAAATACTTGCATGAAAATTTTTCAAAAAATTAGCACCACCCCATCCTTCATTAAAATGAAAGGTATAGGCTTAACATTGTTGTTGTTGTTGATTTTTACCCATTTTTATAATAATCCTGCTTGGGCTCAAATCTCCCCTTTAATGGGAGGCATGGCACAGGTGGAGATCACACCATTAAAAGCTGGATATCCCCATTATCGGGGTGCAAGCACTGGTGCCCATGATCCCCTATTTGCCAAGGCCTTGGTACTTCAACAAGCCGATGTCACCCTGGCTTTGGTGGTTTGTGATCTGTTATGGATAGAAAGGGATTTGTCTACCCAATCGAGGATGTTTATTGAGGAAGAATCAGGAATCCCCTTTCAAAACATTATCATTGCCGGTACCCATACCCATACCAGCCCTGCTTATCATCCTAATATCAGAGAACTTACCGGAACGCTCCGGCCTCCTTTTGACCAGGCCTTGGATACCGGAAAAGAGGATCCTTATCCGAAAGAATTGGAAAAACATATTGTCCATGCCGTATTGGAGGCCTACCGGCAAATGGAAATCATTCAGATTGAATTGGCCAGTGAAGCTATTACCGACCTGGCTTTCAATAGAAGGTTTCAATTGAAGGACGGAAAGGTGGTGACCAACCCGGGTGTGGGGAATCAGTCTATATTAAAGCCTACTGGACCCATTGATCCTGAGCTGGGAATTTTATATTTTAAATCCCAAAAAGATAACCAGCCTTTAGGAACCCTCACCAATTTCTCTCTGCATGCAGATACCTTTGGAGGTACCGCCTTTAGTGCGGATTATCCGGGGTTCCTGGCCCAAAATCTTCAAACGAGATTTAACAAGGAATTCGTTTCTGTATTTGCGGCCGGGGCCTGCGGTAATATTAATCATGTAGATGTAACTGGAAATATCCCCCGCCCCAGCTCTCAGGAAATTGGAGAAATGCTGGCAGCAAGCGTTGGAAAGAATTTCCAAAAATCCCGGGAAATCCAAACCGACCAACTTAAAGCGGAATCAAAGGTGATCTTTGCACCTCTTCAACATTTTACACAAGAAGAATTGGAATGGTCCAATAAGGAAAGCGGTATGCCGCCAATATATAAGGAAAGTAGCTTTTTGGAAAGGAGAAGAAGGTTGAAAATCCGCTCCTTGGAAAGGATGCGAAGAACAGAGGCAATTCCTCCGACGATTGGGGACCAGCCTTGGATGATCCCTCTTGAAATCCAGGTTTTTACCATAGGGGAGGATTTCGCTTTGGTGGGGCTTCCCGGGGAATTGTTTGTAGAACTGGGTTTGGCCATTAAAGAAAACTCCCCCTTTAAAAATACTTGGGTCATTGAATTGACTAACAGTCACATTGCCTATGTCCCCACCCGGGAAGCTTTTTCCGGTGGAAGTTATGAGACAGTTAACTCCCGGCTTGCTCCAGGTGGTGGGGAATTGATGGTAGAAGCTGCCCTAAGCATGCTTGGAGAATTTCACCAAAAGCATTAAATAGTTCATAGGAATAGATATAATAATTACCAGTTTTTAAATGTAAAGTCAATTTACCTTTATTGGATACAATTACGTTTCCGGCATTAAATATTTACGGGGTGGATTTTTTGCCGGGAAGAAACAAGATATGGCCTTTGGCCAATGTGCCCTGGAGTGATGGTTTTGCATTTGTATCCCCAGTAGACCATTATGGCGAAAGGGGTAGAAATGGTTTGGCATTATTTCAGTTCTCTCAGGGAAAGTCTGTTCTTTTGACTAATAGGAAACCACAAATGGTTGAAAGGAATTGATTTTCGATATATATTGTAACCAAATTAAAATTTAGCTTGTTAAATTGTTTAAGGGTAATGATGAATTTGAAAATATTAGAATTATATAGTCGATCGGCGTTTGTAGTATTATTTTTTGCCATATTCATTGGATTTTTGGCTTGTGAAAACGTGGATAATTCAAATGAAATAAAGGAGGATGAGGATGTGGAATTTGAATTGCAGGATTATCCGGTAAACTCACCCCTATTCACTTACGAAGATAGTCTGGACCTTAAGGAGGGCATGGCCAGCTTTCAGTTGGAACCCGGGCTGCGCATTGAATTAATAGCCGCCGAACCTCTGGTGGCGGATCCCTCTGCCATTGCTTTTGATGAGGACGGCTTGATGTACGTGGCCGAGAACAGGGGCTATCCGGACCCTGCCGAAGGGGGAGCCCCCACCAATTTAGGCAGGATTGCCAGATTGGAAGACAGGGATGGGGACGGCAGGTTTGATCACAGAACCGAATTTGTAACCGGACTTACCTATCCCAATGGGATCATGGTTTGGCGTGGAGGTATTTTTGTAACCTGTGCCCCGGATATTTATTATTTTAAGGATACCAACGGTGACGGAATGGCCGATTTGAAAAAAGTGGTGCTTACTGGATTCAATGCCGACAAAACGGCACAGATCAGAACCAGCCATCCCACCCTTGGCATGGATGGCTGGGTTTATATTACCAGCGGATTGAATGGGGGTGAGGTAATTTCTCCGGAACACCCGGACCGGAAACCTGTGGCTTTTTCTCCCTCTGATGGCCGGTTTCATCCGGAGACCCTTGAATTTCAGACTACGGGAGGTAGAAGTCAATTTGGATTGACTTTTGACGCCTATGGTAGACGTTTTGGATCTTCCAATAGACATCCATTGCAACATATCGTTATCGAACCGTGGTATTTAAAACGCAATCCCCATCTTTTGTTCAATCAAACGATTCAGAATGTGGCCAAAGCGGAGGCTGACGGCATTGTCTACCCCATAAGTAATGCAGTAACTTCGGCGGATTTCATACCCAAGCTAATTGGACTTTCCCATAAAGGCACCTTTACTTCTGCCTGTGGTCCCATCATCTATAATGGGTCGGCATTAAGCAAGGAACACATTGGAAATGCATTTATATGTGAACCTGCCCAGAACCTGGTTCAAAGGCAGATTATGAAGCCTGATGGGGTGTCTTTTCGTTCGGAACTGGCTTATGAGAACAGGGAATTTTTGGCTTCTTCCGACAGTTGGTTCAATCCGGTTTTTCTAACCCATGGACCCTATGGAGCCTTATTTCTGGCTGATATGTACAGGAAAGTGATTGATCACCCCTCCTATGTACCGGAGGCCGCTCAGGGGGAATTGGATTTTGAAAGCGGTAAAGGCAAAGGCAGGATTTACCGGATTGTTAAAAAGGACTTTTCCCAAAATTCAAAATCAAACCAATTAGGTTCTTCATCCAGTAATAAGGATTTGGTATTCGCACTAGGGTCAAAAGAAGAATGGGTAAGGTCCACCGCTCACCGGTTGTTATTGGAAGGGTTGGACCCTTCGGTGGCCCCCCAGCTGACTGGTATGGCAGAAAATGGAGATCTTCCTGAAAGTAGGGCAAGGGCACTGTGGCTTCTTTATGCTTTGGATGCTTTAAAAGTGTCGGTTCTGAAAAAGGCATTGATGGATAAGGAATTAGGCGTAAGAGAGCAGGCAGTTTTATTGGCAGGAAAATTAATAGGGCAATATCCGGAATTGATGAATGCTTTGATCAATGCGACCGGGGATGCTGAAATCCGTGTCAGGTACTTATCTTCATTGGAATTGGGATCGGTTGAAGGAGAAAAGGTGATCAACGCCATGGCTCAGGTAGCCGCCAAAGATGGAGATAATCAGTGGTCCCGTGCCGCGGTATTGAGTAGTATTGGGAATCAGCTTGCTTTTTTTTTGGAAACATTCAGAAAAACAGATCCCACTGGTAATGTTGCCTATGCTGCAATGATGCAGGACCTTGGGGAATTATTTGGAAACGCTGCGTCTATAGCAGATTGTCAGGCTCTCTTGAAAGACATGATTGCTAATGAAGGAGGTTTGGATTGGAGGATGGCGACTGCCTTAGGCCTTTTGAAAGGTATTGAAGGAAGAAACGAAATCAAATCGGATAATGGACTAGTTTATGCATTGACCAATAATAAAGCTACAAATTTAGGAATGGAGGATTTAAAGGGTTTTATGGTTCAGGTGGCAGGAAGTGCGCTGAATGAAAGTAATTCCTTATCAACCAGAGTTGTAGCCACATCTCTACTGGGGTATACCCAATTCGAAATAGCGGGGGGTTTTCTTAAGGAATTGCTGGATGCCAAAAACCCTCCTGAAATTCAACTTGAGGCTGTAAGGGCCCTGGCCAGGTTAAATGATCCTAGGAGTGGGGAGATGCTACTATCTGAAGAGGCTTGGTCTGCTTACACCCCAAGGGTAAAATCTGCCGTCATTTCAGCAATGGTAGCAAGAAGTCCGATGGTGCTTCAGTTGTTTTCTGCCATCAACGACAAGGTGGTAGCACCAGCAGAAATTTCTTCCATGATCCGGCAGAGACTGATGAATGATGCCAATACCGAAATAAGTGATAAGGCCAACCTTCTTTTTGAGGACTTAGAAGGCGGGGGTAGGATGTTGGTATACGAAGAATTTCTTGAGGTTTTGGAAAATCCTTCGGATCCAGCCTTGGGAAAAGGAGTTTTTGATAAAACCTGTTCTTCCTGTCATACTTATGCAGGGGAGGGCGGCGAAGTGGGTCCGGATCTTACCGGGGTCAATAACCAACCTGGTGATGCCCTGCTTTTGCATACCATCGTTCCCAATTACGAAGTTTTGCCTGCCTATCAGGCAATTACCGTCAGTACAAAAGATGGAAGGTCCATATCTGGATGGATATCCGCCGAATCTGAAAACAGCATGACACTTCGAACGGCCTTCGGAACCAATGAATCGATATTAAGATCCAATATCGTTTCCATCCATAATCCCGGCCTTTCTTTAATGCCCGATGGCTTGGAACAGACCATGACAAAAGAAGATATGGCCAATCTGATTGCTTTTCTGAAATCGGGTGGTATATAGGTTTTTAAAACCTTTACGATCTTAGGTTGAACAATTGGTTTACCATGCCAAAGGTATCTGGTCAGTCTTTTCAACCTAATTTAACGTGGGTGTCCCAACGAGGAAAACAGGAGGAAATTCCCTAAAAAACCCCCTTTTCCCTCCGCGGAGGGATTTAGGTTTTACCTGTTTTCTTCCAAGGAAAGAATGAAATAAACCATGTTCTGAGCATCTTCCATGGTGATATTCGGATGGGGGCTCATGACTGGATTCCCCCAGGATCCGAAGCCGCCGGAAATGACTTTCCTGGCAAGCATATCTCTATATACAGGATTGGCTGGATACCTTTTGGCTATGTCCTGGAATGCAGGTCCCTTAGAACGTTTATCCAATCTGTGGCAATCATAACAACCCGAATAGGCGATCAAAACTTCGCCTCTTGAAGCGATTTTAGGAGGGATTGGTTCACTTTTTCCTTCTATTTTTCGAATGTAATCCTTGACGATTTGGTCATTTTGATGTTCAGATTGACTTTCATCTTCACATCCGCTCAAAACGGATAGCAGACAGAAAGCAATGCAAATACATTTTATCAATGAAGTTTTTCGAATCATATGCAAATTTAATATAAAAAGATAAAAATGTCTTAATTTTTTTTAGAATTTTGGGCCTGCCCTTTGAAAGTTTTGAAGATCTCTTTTCGAACTGTCCATAAAATGAATAATTGTCCTTAAATCAATTGGCTCGGTGTAAAATTTAAACCTGAGTTCGATAGTGATCAAACACGAATCACATAAATTGGTGTTTTGTCATCATTGTTGCTATAGAGGGCAACAATGCCGCCAATACCATTCAGAATTTGATCAAATACCACAGGTTAAAACCTGTGGTTATTATTGTTTAACCCCATCCGGGGTTTGATTTTCGGAATAATCTAACTCAGGTAATAAGTCGATATATTTCCATTTTAGAGGAATTTGACAAAAAATGACAGGATAATATCCTTTCTTGTTTGAAACTTTTTAAATTTGGTTTTAACGATAGAAAAAATGATTAAAATTTCCCTTACCCTTCTGACCCTGCTATGGGTTCCGTTTTTAAATGCACAGTCCCAACTTTATGAACAAATCAATAAAGAGGCATCCGCGATCGAACAGCAGGTCATTGAATGGCGCAGGGATTTTCATGAACACCCGGAATTAGGCAATGAAGAAACCAGAACCGCGGGAATCATAGCGAAGCATTTGAGAGATTTGGGTATGGAAGTAACTGAGGAAGTTGCCGTCACCGGAGTGGTTGGCCTTTTAAAAGGTGGGAAACCCGGTCCCGTGGTGGCAATTAGAGCAGATATGGATGCACTTCCAGTGACGGAAAGAACGGATGTGCCCTTTAAATCTCTGGTACGCACCAATTATAACGGGCAGGAATCCGGAGTGATGCATGCCTGTGGTCATGATTCTCATATCGCCATTTTAATGGGAGTAGCATCAGTTTTATCTGAAATGAAAGCCGACCTTCAGGGCACTGTTAAATTTATTTTCCAACCAGCAGAAGAAGGTTTAGAAGATGCCCAGGCAGAAACTTGGGGTGCCAAACAGATGGTGGAAGAAGGGGTGATGAAGGATGTGGATGCGATTTTTGGCCTGCACATCAATTCCCAAACTCCCGTTGGTACCATAAAATACAGGCCGGGCCCTGCAATGGCCGCTGTGGATAATCTACAGATCCTGGTAAAAGGAAGACAGGCCCATGGCGCCTACCCTTGGTCTTCTATAGATCCCATCGTTACGGCCTCTCAAATTGTCATGGGTCTACAGACCATTGTCAGCAGGAATGTGAAAATAATAGAATTGCCTGCCATAGTGACCATTGGATCCATCCATGGTGGGGTACGCCATAATATCATCCCGGAAGAAGTTGAAATGATCGGGACCATCAGAACCTACAGTGATCCCCAACAGGAAATGATCCACCAACGTATCAGGGAAATTGCCACCCATATTGCCAGGAGTGCAGGGGCAGAGACAGAGGTAAACATCAAAAAAATGTATCCGGTTACCTCCAATGACCTGAATTTAACGGAGAAAATGTTGCCCACCCTGGAAAGGGTAGCCGGTGAGGGGAATTTATGGCTTCATGATCCGGTAACGGGCGCCGAAGACTTTAGCTTTTTCCAAAGGGAAAAGCCAGGTTTGTTTATTTTTCTGGGTGGAATGCCAAAGAGCGGGGATCCGGAAACCGCTCCCTCACACCATACTCCCGATTTTTACCTTGATGAAAGTGGGTTTGTTTTGGGGGTAAAAGCTTTGAGTCAATTGGCAGTGGATTATATGGCCCTGGAAAGAGTGGGATCGTCCAAATGAATCAAAATATATCCATTAAAATTTTTTTAATTCGGTTACGTTACCGATTTTTGGATGTGGTATATGCCTCTAACAACAAATCGGGAAAGAGATAGAAAAAATTGGCAATACTTTTGGGTTTTCCTTCCAATTTAAAACCATAGGCAACCAATAAAAATTGAAATTAAAATAAAAACCATATGCAACTGGAAGTTCTGGATTTAATAGTTATCGGCCTTTTCTTTTTATTAATGCTGGTAATAGGCATTATTGCTTACTTTAAAAACACAGATTCAGAAGATTATTTTGTCGCTGGAGGGAATTTACCATGGTGGCTGTCGGGCATATCCCATCATGTTTCCGGATACAGCGGAGCGGTGTTTGTGGCCTACGCAGGATTGGCTTATACCGAAGGGTTTTCCCTGTACATTTGGTGGGCCTTTACTATCGGCCTGACTATTTTGGTCAGTGCAAAAATATTCCCGGTGTATTGGGTAAGGCTCAGGAAAAAATTTTCCATTCAATCCCCTCTTGAATTTTTGGAAGAGCGGTACAATCTCCTGACCCAGCAAATCATTGCCTGGAGCAGTGTCATACTGAAGCTATTTGATATTGGGGCCAAATGGGCCGCCATTGCTTTATTGTTGAATGTTTTTACCGGTTTGAGTTTGCAGAGCGGAATTTTAATATCCGGTGGTATATCTTTATTGTACATCACCTTTGGCGGACTTTGGGCGGTGGTGATGACCGATTTTGCCCAGTTCATTGTGCAGATCATAGCCGGATTGGTCATGTTTTTCGCCACCATCAGTGAATTAGGCGGTGCTGATGCAGTTTTTACCATGTGGGAAAGGCTTCCGGAAGAGAACAGTCAGTTGTTTAATGAACCTTATACGGTTGGATTTGCCCTGGCATTTTTATTCATCCACTTTCTTTCCTATAATGGAGGTCAACTCAACCTTGCCACCCGCTATATTTCTGCTACTGATGAGCGTCAGGCCAGCAAAGCAGCTAGGTTGTCCGGGATATTGTACCTAGTTTGGCCATTGATTTTGTTCTTTCCTATGTGGGCAGCGCCTATTCTACTTCCTGACATTGAAAATCCTTCGGATTCTTATGGGATTTTGACCCTAAGTTTATTGCCGGCAGGTTTGATAGGATTGGTCATTGCTTCCCTTTTCGCCAATACCATGTCCATGACCTCTTCTGACATCAACACCCTTTCTGCGGTCATTACCCGGGATATTCTTCCGGCGACATCGAAAAAATTCAAGAAGGGTGTCAACTCCCTTACTTCCGCCAGAATTACCACTTTTGTTTTTACAACATTGACCATACTGGTGGCCTTTCAATATGAAAAATTTGGTGGGGTAGTAGGCTTAATCATTTCCTGGTTTGGGGCCTTGCTAGGGCCGATTGCCATCCCCATTTTATTCGGGGTATTGCCTGCGTTTCGGTCTTGTGGGCCAAAAGCAGCTATCTCATCCATCGTAGGTGGATTGATTACTTTTATCATTACCAAAAATATGGACCTATCTCTTGCGTTGGAGGTCAGCATGCCCGTCATGGTTTCCGGTATTATTTTTGTCACCGTGGGATTTGTGCAAAGGAAAAAGGTTTCTGAAAAGGTAAGTAAAATGCTCCATACCATCAGTAAAGAGGGGTAGACAATTAACTTTCATGAATTCAATGGTATAAAACGCCAAGATAGTGAGGTGAAGTAATTGCAATCGATAGTTGGCTAGAAGTTTTCCAAATCGGAAAGATATTTGATCTCCTTTGTTGCCAGGCTGCGTTGGTAAATCCTCAGATCCGCCATCTTACCCTTAAAATAGGTATTGGCCCCAAACCCGATCCTTAATGGGACTTTGGGATTCAGATTAAATGCGCTACCCTCGCTTGATTCTGATTGCGCCATTTTAATTCCATCAATATAGAGGTGTAATTGGGAAGCTGATCTAACGGCTGCAATATGGTGCCATCCACTTTTTAATGGGGCAGGGCTCAGTACATTTTGGCCCAGTTCGAAACCATATATTTTCCCGGAAGGCAGGGTGCTGCAATACAGTTTTCCGTCATTTTCTGCCATGGTCCAGGCCCTGCGATAGGTTACATCCGGTGTATGATCCAGTCGGGCCAGTTTTTTCCATACAGTATCCCCTTCATAAGCATAAACTTCCGCAAGCGGCAAAGTTCCGGCCATCAATCTTCCGTTATGCACCACCATTCCCATGACTTCCAGTTCATTACCAAGCCTTCCTACATCTGTCCATTGGTCTATGCCATCAAAACGGTATACCCGGCCACTGGGCCAAGTACCTACATACAAATCTCCATAATATACCGCAAAGGAATAGGTTTGGGTATTGTCGCCAAGCTGTCCACAATCTGTCCAGGATTGACCATCATATCGGTAAACTCTTCCACCATCATAACTGGTAGCGTAAATATGGTCCTCATAGACGCCCAGAGCAACGACCCTATTGCCATCGGGGGTGCCACAGTCCACCCAGGTAGTATCCCCTTCTGACCGGTAAAAACCGGCCGGGTGATAGAGAGAACTGGCATATAAATCATCCTTGAATACGATTAAACCTCCAATGGCTTCTGTATTGGGTAATTGACCACTGTATATCCATTCCTTATTTTTTCCGTACCGCATGATCCTGCCCCCTTTGTACAGGTTTTCGGATTCAGGGAGGGCTGAACCGCCAAACCTGTATTTACCTGTTCCGGCATACAAATGGTCATTGAATACGGCCAGGGCCATCACACTGTTGGAACCATCAGGGGAACCGCAATCCACCCAATGATCCAAACTATCCAGGCGGTAAACATTTCCGGATTTATCTTTTTCGGGGTGGGAAAGCCCTGCATAAAGCGATCCCTCAAAACTAGCCATGGAGAAGGCACATAGTGTGCTGTCGGGACGCCCATAATCTTTCCATTCTGAGGTATAGTTATCATTAATACCAAAGTGGACCTGATTGTAATTGGCAAGGCTGGTGGTAACGGCATTGGTCTTTAGACTCAAATGAAATCCATTTTGGTTGACAGAATCATATTGGCTGATAAGATCACCGGGAACCCCCGCCCCTTCACCTTGCAGGTAGACCCAAAGTGAAACGGTGAAATCTCCCTTTCCCAGTGGGGAAGATGGTTTCATGGGCACTTCCAGCCATGCCTTTTTTCCGGGAAATTCAACTGCCGTATTATTTTCGCCCCTAGGACCAGTAGTGTTGAAATTGATATTTCCCAGGACTTTGGCATGGTTCTCCTTGTCAGATATATCATGGGCATTACCCTTAAAATCCCAATGGCCATAAAGGTCATCCTGTAAATTTAATGTCTGGTTTTCCTTGCAGGCACTGATCAACCAAAGGATGGCTAAAATTTTGGGGAAGACAGAATTGATACCACGCATAGTAAATTATTTAAACAGAAAATATCATCTACCCGCTGAATAAAACACCCATAGCAGGACTTTATGGGTTAAATTTGATCTTAGGATATTTATAAAAATAAAAATCACTATTTTTATTGCTTTAGGAAATGTAAAAAAAATTTTGATATCATGTTGTAAAATTTTATGTTTATGGTAACGTACACGTGATAAATGGTTTTAACCCGAGCTAACCTAAAATAAAATAAACTTCAAACGCACAACAACATGAAAAAAAATTACGAATTACAGAAAAACCGAAGAAAAGGTTGGGAGGATTTCTGGAATTGGAGAAAGCTAGTTGCTTCTCACACCCATCTCCTATTATTGGTATTGTTGCTGATTTCAATATCAGCCAATGTGGCTTATGCCCAACAAACTGTTAGTGGAAAAATTTATGATGCATCTACCCAGGAAAGTTTACCGGGTGTAAACATTTTGATCCAGGGAACTTCCACAGGTACCGTCAGTGATATCGATGGCTCATACAGTATCCGGGTTCCCAATGAAGATGCAGTATTGGTTTTTTCCTTTGTGGGATACCTTACCCAGGAAATTAGGGTAGGCAACCAGAGCAACATCGATGTGAACCTTTCCGCTGACCCAGGCCCAATTGGATGAAGTCGTAGTGGTAGGTTATGGTACAGTCAAGAAAAGTGACCTTACCGGCTCCGTAGTCAGGGTGGACCCCGAGACTTTCAAAAATCAAAGCAATGTCCAGCTTACGGATATGCTGGCAGGAACCGTTGCTGGTTTTAACGCCAATCAAGGGACCTCAGCCGCAGGCGGAAGTTCTTTGGAAGTAAGGGGCCCCACATCGCTAAGTGCAGGTACTGAACCGCTGGTGGTCTTGGATGGTGTGATTTTCAATGGAAGCCTTCGGGACATCAATCCCAATGATATTGAATCCGTGGATATATTGAAAGATGCCAGTTCGGCAGCCGTCTTTGGCGCAAGAGCGGCATCAGGGGTGATCCTGGTAACCACCACCAGAGGTTCCACAGGGAAACCCACCATTAATTTTACCACGAAGATAGGCGTTGCCGGACCGACCAATGATGAATATGCCTTCCGCGGTCCTCAGGGATACCTTGATTTTCGAAGGGATTATTTCAGGACTTTGGGACAGGCCCAGCCGGATTATCATTGGTTTAATCCAGATGAATTGCCGGAAGGAGTTACCCTCGAACAGTGGAGGGCCTCTAACAACAATCCCAATCCTGATGATACCAGGGAATGGCTGTCCAGGCTGAACTTTTTCCCTGATGAAGTAACGGCCTATCTAGCGGGCGAAACCATCAATTGGAGAGATGAAGTAATGAAACCTGGCATTAGGCAGGAATATGACCTTAGCATTGGTGGCGGTACGGAAAAAATGAAATATTATTGGTCCCTGGGATATTTGGACAATGAAGGGATCATCGTAGGGGATAAGTTTTCCACCATCCGTTCCAGGGTCAACTTGGATTTCCAGGTGACCGATTGGATGAAAGTGGGTTTGAATTCACAGTTCTCTTCCAGAGATGAAAGTGTAGTTCAGGCCAATTTGAACGGCATGTACCAGACAAGTCCCTATGCCCAAATGTACGAGGAAGATGGTTCCATAAAGTGGTTCCCTCATGGATATATCGGGGGACAAAACCCCTTGATTAATTACCTGGGTCAGGACCGGTTTCATAAAAGAAACAACTTTTTTAATACTTTATTTGCCGAGTTTAAACTTCCGTTTGGGATCACTTTCAGGTCCTCCTACCAGCCCCGGATAGAAAGTATAAGGGATTATAACTATTGGTCACCGGAGACCATTACCGGCGGGCAGACTTATGCCCAGGGACGTGCTACAAGGTATGAATCGAATACTTATGAGTGGATGGTGGATAACCTGTTAAAATGGAATAAGGAATTCGGTGTACACAATTTTGACGTCACCTTTCTGTACAATTTGGAAAAGAACAGGATATTTAGTTCTTCCATGGCCAACCAAACCTTTCTGCCGAGCCCGATTTTGGGATACCACGGGATGCAATTTGGCGGTGATCCGACCATTTCAACAAATGATATCACCTATTCAGGAGAAGGTTTAATGGGGAGATTAAACTACACCTTAATGGAAAAATATTTGTTTCCAGGTTCCATACGTAGGGATGGTTTCAGTGCCTTTGGCAGGGAAAATCCCAGGGCCATATTTCCAGCATTGGCTTTTGCCTGGCAGATTTCCGATGAAGGGTTTTACAATTCAAGCCTGATTGACCAGCTTAAAATGAGGTTGTCATGGGGCGTAAACGGAAACAGGGATATCGGTCCATACTCATCCTTTGCCCAAATGGGTAGCAACCAATACTATAATGGAACCCAGGTGCAGATGGGGATATTCACTTCCACACTCTCCAATCCGGGGCTTTCATGGGAAGAAACAGAATCTTATAACCTCGGTTTTGATATCGGAATATTGGCGAACCGAATCAACCTGACTTTGGATTATTATGACATGAGCACGGTCAATCTTTTGGTAGACCGCTCCCTGCCCAGGGTCACTAGATTTGAAAATGTGACTACAAATATAGGGGAATTGGCCAACAGAGGTTTTGAGGCAACATTAGGTGCGGTAACTATCAACAGACCTAATTTCAATTGGAGGACCAATATCAATTATTCCATGAACCGGAATGAAATCATATCTTTATTTGGAGATACAGGGGAATATACCCTCGAAGGACAAACCATATCCGGTGAAATACCTGATTTTGAAAACGAATGGTTTATTGGTCAGCCCATAGATGTGGTCTGGGATTATGATATTCTGGGTACCTGGCAGGTGGAAGAGGCCCAGGAAGCTGCTGAATATAATCTTAAACCGGGAGACATCAAAGCGAATGATGTGGATGAGAATGGTGTGTATGAAGCCTTGCAGGATAAAAGATTTATTGGATTCAGCCAGCCCAGGCACAGGATTGGATTTCGAAATGACATTACCTTTCTAAGAGACTTTACCGCATCCATTTTTATTCGTGCCGACCTGGGACACATGAGGGCCTTTCCTCCCTCAGTTGCAGGCTGGTCTACCTTTGACAGAATTGGTACAGCCAATTACCCCTACTGGACACCTGATAACAGGACCAATGATTACCCAAGACTGAGTGTAAACGATTCTCCATTTGGTGGAGGAGTCATGCCTTATAAATCCTCCTCTTTTGTAAGGATCCAGGATCTTTCTCTTTCTTACAATTTACCCAGTGCCATGGCCCAAAGGTTCAATATGCAAAATTTAAGAATCTTTGGATCAGTCAGAAACTTATATACTTTTTCCAGTTGGCCAGGTTGGGATCCTGAATCAGGACTTACACCTATGCCAAGAATTGTCACTGTAGGTTTCAATTTATCACTATAAATTTGCCAAAAAAATGAAAAAATATTTAAAATCAATATTTGTCTACCCGCTGCTGATTTTGGTGATGGCAGCCTGTAATGAAGATTTCCTTGAGCCCAAACCCTTGTCTTTTTTTACCACTGACAATATATTTGTGGACCGGGCAGGTTTTGATGCACTATTGGTAACCATGAGGAAGGATCTTACGCGGGAACAAACGGCTCAGAAGAACTTTATGGCCCACCAATGGGCTGCCTCAGAAGCTGGCGTTCCCTGGCTTCAAATGGATTATACAGCCCTGACACCCAACTCGGACAGGTACCAACAATTCGTTACCCAGATCAATGACATTTATGAAATGGTAAAAAATGCCAATGTGGCCATTTCGAGGATTGATGACCTGGAATGGACTGACCCGGATGATCGTAATGAAGTGCTGGCGGAAGCTTATTGGCACCGGTCCTATTGGTATTACAGACTGATCGGAAATTATGGTGATTTACCCTTTTTAAAAGAAGAGGTACGTGGCGTAAGGCTGGATTTCCAAAGCCATAGCAGATGGGCCATTCTGGACCAGATTCAGTCGGATATGGAGTTTGCGGTACAACATATGCCCATTTCTGCTGCGCCAGGAATTCCCACTAAGGGTGCGGGTGATCACTTATTGTCCAAAATATACCTGGCCAATATGGAATTTGACAAGGCCATTGAGGTGGCTTCCAGAGTGATTGACGGACCTTATGCCCTGATGACAGACCGTTTTGGAGCAGAAGCGGATGATCCGGCCAAAAATGTAATATGGGACCTTCACCGACATGCCAATAAAAATATCGGACAGAATACAGAAACGATATTGGCATTTGTAGACAGATGGGAAGCGCCTCCAACGGCCAGGACCCCAGGCCTTTATACCATGAGGGTGTATAATTGTTCCTGGTGGCACAGTGCCCAAGGAAAAGATAAGGATGGAAACCGTGGAACGATCGATAGTGGACCTTTATACGATTCTTTGGGCAGAGGAAATCCAGATGTAGCCCTGAGCGATTGGCACAGTTATTCCATTTGGGAAGATGAAAATTATAATTATATGACTACCCCTGATTTAAGAAGGGCCGACATCAACTGGTTTGATCGAGAGGAACTTTATTATAACAATCCTGCCTCCTCCCAATACATGGAACCATTTGATCCGGAAAACATGGATATTCCTTCCGAATATTGGGCCAGGATATATCCATCCCCATTTTATAAAACTTATGCACCAAATTATCCGGATCAAACCAGCATTCCCATGGGAAGTAACGGTGACTGGTACATCTTTAGGTTGGCCGAAACCTATCTTTTAAGAGCGGAAGCCTATTATTGGAAAGGTGACCTGGCCAGTGCGGCCATGGATCTCAATACCGTGAGGCAAAGGGCCAATGCGCCTGCCATAAGTCCCGGTGATGTCACCATTGACTTCATTTTTGACGAAAGGGCCAGAGAGTTGTTTGCGGAAGAACCCAGACAAAATGAACTGAACAGAGTATCCTATATTATGGCCGCAAGGAATGAAGGTGGCTATAGTCTTGAAACCCTTCATGAAAACAATTATTATTATGACCGGGTTAGAAACCTGAACAATTTTTACGACAGGGCTGATGAAATCATCCTTTTAGGCCAGAGACCAAGGATCATGCCTTACCATTTTCAGTGGCCTATTGATGATGACATGGTCAATTCCAACACTTTGGGAAGGATCAATCAAAACAAGGGTTACACCGGTTCGGCCAATAATGTTCCTCCTTTGGAAGTAGTAGAATAAATGGCATAGACCCCAGATAATTATCCCCTCAACTGCCTTTATTCTGTATAGATAGGGAGGCAGTGGGGGGATTTCTTGAGGTTTGATATCTTTATTAATTAACACTAAACATCTTTTACTTCTTTATTTTGTAACCTATACCTATCTGTGAGAATGAAAAAGACCAAACCAGGAGCAATCAAGAGGCGAAAATTTATCAGTTCCGTTACAACAGGGACATTTGGACTGTTTTCCGCACCTGTTTTTTCATTTGACCAAATGGTCGGAAAATCAGGAAATAAGGCGGTTGAAAATGAAAATCCTTCTAATCCACCGGATGCCGGTTGGCAAATAGGAATTGGTAAAGCTTTAATCACCCCCCAAAACGGAGTCTGGTTGGCTGGATATGGTAAAAAGCGGGTGGCTTATGGAAAAATTCATGATCTATGGGCCAAGGTAATCGCCTTAAAAGACAGGAATGGTCAACGGGTGGTCATGGTCACCACAGATCATATGGGAATGTCTAAAACCATCTATGAAAGACTTTTCAAAACGGTTCAGCAGCAGTTCCAATTGGACCGGTCCCAGTTTATGCTGACTTTTTCCCACAATCACTGCGGGCCATGTCTGGAAGATGATTTGGTGGATTATTATCCCAGTGATCAGCAGCAAAAACAATTGGTGGCCGAATATACGGCCTGGATGGAAATACAGGTGATTGAGGCGGTGAATGAGGCATTGGGCAGTTGGCAAAACTGTGAACTGCTTAGGGGTGAAGGCCAATGTACTTTCGCCGTAAACAGGAGGGATAATAAAGAGGCAGAAGTTCCGGATAAGTTGGCCAATGACATTCCGCTAAAAGGTGTGGTGGACCATTATGTCCCGGTTTTGGCGGCAAAAGCCCCGGGAGGTCATTATCTCGCTCTTTTATTTGGTTATGCCTGCCATCCTACCACCCTGGATTTTAATACCTGGTGTGG